>NZ_JACTGH010000001.1:0-258774 GCF_014498195.1 Helicobacter pylori
AGGACATTGATATTTACGATTTCACGCATTACCTTTTAATGGTCAATAGAGAGCCAAACGAAAATAACCCTACCTTAAAGCGCTTGATAGAAGCTATTAAAGACATGCAAAAAGAGAGCGAGAAAGGGATAAAACAAAAACTTGAAGCGCCTAGCGAATGGGGACACAATTATAGCGAGTTTAAAAATGATGGATTAGGAGCGATTAACAAGCTATTAGAAACTAAAAAAGGTTTTGTAGCGGGAGCGTTTCATAAGGAAGGTTTAGGGGATATTGATTTAGTTTGGGGAACGCCAAAGACTAAAGATAGCAACGGTTATGGATTAGTGCATATATTAGAGCGTAGAATATCTAACGAGATGAAGAAAGGCTTAAACGAAACAGAAGCCAAAGAATACGCCCTAAATATCGTTAAATCTATCCCTGAAGTGTTAGAGAAAGGCACTAAAGGAACGGATCATTTAGGGCGTGTGTTTGTAAATTATGGAAATAAAAGAGTAGGCTTAAATAATGAGTGGAAAAATGAAAAATTAGAAAATCATTGGGTGATAAGTAGTTATGAATTGTATGATACAGAGAAGCAAGCGTTACGGTCTACTCCGCAAGCAATCACTAAAGAAAAGGCATTTAATTCTTTAAACTCCGTAGAACCTAATCCTACCACAAAAAATTAAAAAAGGAATAAGATGATAAATTACCCTAATTTGCCTAATAGCGATTTAGAGATTACCGAGCAGCCTGAAGTGAAAGAAATCACTAACGAACTTTTAAAGCAATTACAAAACGCTTTAAATTCTAATAGTCTTTTCACCGAACAAGTGGAATTAAGCCTTAAAGGCATCGTTAGGATTTTAGAGGTGCTTTTAAGTTTGGATTTTTTCAAAAACGCCAACGAGATCGATAGCAGTTTAAGAAATTCTATTGAATGGCTGAGTAACGCCGGAGAGAGCTTGAAAACTAAAATGAAAGAATACGAGGGCTTTTTTAGCGATTTCAACACGAGCATGAAGACTAACGAGCAAGAAGTAACAAGCGTCTTAAACGCTAACACCGAAAACATTAAAAGCGAAATTAAAAAGCTAGAAAATCAATTGATAGAAACCGCTACAAAGCTTTTAACGAGTTATCAAATCTTTTTAAACCAAGCCAGAGAAAGCGCTACAAATCAAATTAACACCAACAAAACCGAAAGCCTTGAAGCGATAACGCAAGCGAAAACAACCGCTAACAATGAAATCACGCAAAACAAAACCGCAAGCGATAACTAACATTAACGAATCGAGAGAAAGCGCTACAAATCAAATTAACACCAACAAAACGCAAGCTTTAGATAATATCACGCAAGAAAAAAACCAAGCCACAAGCGAGATCACCGAAGCGAAAAAAACCGCATTTAACGAACTTTTAGAAACCTTGAAGCCGAAATTTAGCGGCTTGTTTGTGGGCGCTTATTATATTCATAACATGATCTATATTAACGGCGGATGGGAGCAAAAGATCAAGGATTTAAGCGATTACACGCTAGAAAAAAGCAAGAAAGGAGAGTGAAATTTTAGATTGGGAGATTGATGGAGATTTATTTTGTGCGAAATTTAGGGTAACGCTTCAAAAACGCAAAGAGAATGAGCATGATAAGCAAATCACAGAACAAATTAAAACATGGTTTAAAAATCCTTTCAACAAAGAGGGATTTAAACCACCCAAGCAGAAATCACAAATATCTTTAGTGTTTGGGATGAATGCCACTAATTTGTAGTATAATACCCCCATACATTTGTATCTAGCGTAGGAAGTGTGCAAAGTTACGCCTTTATAGATATGATGCGTGAGACCTGTAGGGAATGCGTTGGAGCTCAAACTCTGTAAAATCCCTATGATTAGGGACACAGAGTGAGAACCAAACTCTCCCCCAACATCAGCCTAGGAAGCCCAATCGCTTTAGCGTTTGGGTGCTTCACATCTTGGCTCTGTTCTCATCAAGCATGGATAATTAAAACCTTTTTGACTAAATTCAAGCCCTTTACTATTGATTGTAAAAAATGTTTTTAGCATTTTTTAGATTTTATTACCCGTATTTGATGAGAGCCAAGCTTTTTTTATTTTATAAAAAGGCTGTATCAATCACAATGAAATGTAATCCACTTCTTTGGGTCTTTGATGGTTAGCGATGAGTTGCTTGCAGGTCGCAACGCCTTCTGAAGTGCCAACCATTAATAGCTTGGATTCGCTTGCAATGATCGTTTCCCCGTCAGGCATGGGGATGTATTTGCCATCTTTTTGAGTGATGCCAATCACAAAGGCTTTAGCGATCTCTCTAAAATGGGCTTCTTTTAATTTCCTTAACACAAGCCAGCTGGTTTTAGGGACAATCACTTCCTCTAAATCTAAAAGCGTGTCTTTTTTATTGATAAAGCGCTCTAAGATATTTTCCATATCCGGACGCACCGCCATAGCGCTCACTCTCTGCGCCATGAGTTTTGTAGGGGAAACCACCATATCAGCCCCTAATTTTTTTAATTTTTCTAAGCCTTCATCGCTATGCGCGCTCGCAATAATGTAGTAAGGTTTGCGCTTTAATTCCTTTTCAAACAAACGCACGCTCACCATTAACGCCACATTCACCGGTAAAATCTTAGACAAAGCCACAACACCCCTAGCGCTGCTTAAGTGGGTTTTTAGCATGGCTAAATTGGTGTGCGGATCGCCTATGATATAGTAGGGGTATTTGTGTTTAATGGCTTCTTCTTCAAAACTAGGGTCATTATCCACGACCACAAAAGGGATTTGAGCGGAGCGGAACTGCTTGCTCAATTCAATGGTGTATTCATTGTGGTAACAAATGACATAATGATCCTTAAGGCGCGCGATTTTATAAATCATACCTTTCTCCTTAATCAATCTGGTAAGCGTGCCTTTATTGACCACGCTAACTAAAATAGCCACGCTAAAGGCAATAATTCCTGCCCCAAAAAACATTAAAATGGAAGTTAAAAAAATACTTATAGGCCCGAACTGGCTTTCATTTAAAGCGCCAAACCCTGTAGCTGTCATGGTGTAAGTCGTTTGAAAGAAAGCTTGCATAAGGCTATAATTTTCTAGGGCAAAGTATCCCAGAGTGCCTAAAAGCACAAGCAATTGAATTAAAATAAGCGGGAGTCTAAAGACCTTAAATTGCTCATAGATTTCAGAATTTAAATTGACTTCTGGCTGATTTTCATCGTCTTTTTTGATTTTAAAAAATTTCAACTTTTCAAACAAAACCAATTCCTAGATCAAAATAAATTCTTTTGAAAGCGTTTGCCTCTAAATTTAATTAAAACGCTAAACCTAGTCTAGGCCGTGCTTTAATCTCAAAAAGAAGTTTAGTTTTAAGGGGAGTTTTAAAAAGGTTATCAAAAACACCAAAACCACCCCTACAATCAAAACGGACAGAAATTCTAAAAACTAAGCCCCTTTACGCATGGTTCTTAAAGTGGAAGCAGCCACCTTAATGCGTTTAGTCGTGCCGTCGTCTAATTGGATCTTAATCGATCGCAAGTTAGGGAGTAAGCGGCGTTTATTTTTGTTGTTCGCATGACTGACATGATTGCCTATCATAGGCCCTTTAAAAGTTAAAGCGCATCTTTTTGCCATTGTGTATCCTTAAATATTGAAATGAATTTGACACTATACCTAAATTAGCCTTTAAAAAGGCTGATTTTAAGGCTAATTTTTAAATGGTTCGTTTAAGAACTACTTTTTTTGAGGCATAGAACTTTTAAAGCCTTTCATTCTATCAATAGCGTCTCTGTATTTGGCGATATTTTCTTCTGTAAGTTCTGTTACAGCTTTTCTCATGACAACCGCATACATTCTGTTTAAGATCTTATGTATCGCGTCTTCTTTATTCTTTTCCAAATCTTCATGGATAATGCTGTTTGAAGAATCAAACTCTCCAGAATTACTGTGTTTGTAAGTATAGGTCATTGCCTGAAAAGTTCCTACTTCCACAGCAAAATCATGGACGACACGATTGCTTTCTGGCTCATAAAAATTGAACCATACAGAGCCTGAGCTTTGATCCACTAGCGCGTCTAAATTAGGACTATTGGGATCTTTTAAATTCATTTTCAAATCTTCTAAGATCCCTACCCACCCTTTCAAATCCAAAACGCAAAAAATCTTTCTCTTATCTTGCGCATTCAAAGCTTTTTCATCTTGAAAACGCAACACTTGATAGCCTCTTTTTTCAAAAATAGTTTGGATTTGATTGGCTAAAGCGTCTTGAAACTTATCAATATAGGGCTTTAGATTATCGCTCACTTGAATGCGCGGCACTAAAATACCTACAATATGGTGGTTTTGTGGGGCTTGAACAATATGTATCGGATAATTAAAATCTAGCGGCGTAACATATTCAGAGCTTGTTTGTATTTTTTCATGAGCTTGAACTGGTTGTTGGTTTTTGGCGTTATTTGGTGTTTTTGTCTCAGCGCTTGGATTCATCGCACAACCGATCAACACGCTTGAAAGCCCTAAAGCCACTAACATTTTAGAATAAATTCTAACTTTTTTAAAAATAAGCGAACGCTCCATAAAAGACCCTTAAAAATTAAAATTGAAACTATAATTATACTATTTTTAAGTAAATCAATTTGCGCTACAATTTTCTTTTTTCTAATTTCAAGCATGGCGATTTTAGGGGATTTTATGCTCTATTCTTTACTATATGGCTATTTCAATATCAATCTTTTCCAGTATTTGACCTTTAGAGCAGGGTTAGGGTTTTTCATAGCTTTTTTTCTCACGCTTTTTTTAATGCCTAAATTCATTCTATGGGCCAAGGCTAAAAAGGCTAACCAACCCATTTCAAGCTTTGTGCCAAGCCACCAGAATAAAAAGGATACCCCTACAATGGGGGGGATTGTGTTTGTTTTTGCAACCATTGTTGCGAGCGTGTTGTGCGCGTCTTTGGGCAATCTTTATGTGTTGTTAGGGATAATCGTGTTAGTGGGCTTTAGTTTTGTGGGTTTTAGAGACGATTACACTAAAATCAACCAACAAAATAACGCCGGTATGAGCGCGAAAATGAAATTTGGCATGCTTTTTATCCTTTCGCTTGTGGTGTCTGTTTTGTTGAGCCTTAAGGGGTTAGACACTTTTTTATACGCACCTTTTTTGAAAAACCCTTTGTTTGAAATGCCCACGATGTTAGCGGTTGGTTTTTGGGTGTTGGTTTTTTTATCCACGAGCAATGCGGTGAATTTAACCGACGGCTTAGACGGCTTAGCGAGCGTGCCTAGCATTTTCACCCTCTTAAGCCTTTCTATCTTTGTGTATGTGGCAGGGAATGCGGAATTTTCTAAATACTTGCTTTATCCTAAAGTCATAGATGTGGGGGAATTGTTTGTGATTTCGTTAGCGTTAGTGGGATCGCTCTTTGGCTTTTTGTGGTATAACTGCAACCCGGCGAGCGTGTTTATGGGCGATAGCGGGAGTTTGGCAATAGGAGGGTTTATCGCTTATAACGCTATTGTTTCGCATAATGAAATCTTACTCGTTTTAATGGGGTCTATTTTTGTGGTAGAAACTCTGTCGGTGATCTTGCAAGTAGGGAGTTATAAAACCCGTAAAAAACGCCTTTTTTTAATGGCGCCCATCCATCATCATTTTGAGCAAAAGGGCTGGGCAGAAAATAAGGTGATCGTGCGTTTTTGGATCATTTCCATGCTGAGTAATTTAGTCGCTCTTTTAAGCTTGAAGGTGCGTTAAAATGAAAATTTCTTTATTGGGGCATGGCAAAACCACTCTAGCTTTGGGGCGTTTTTTTAAAAAAAACCATAACGAAGTCAAATTTTTTGACGATAAATTCCATTCATTTCATAAGGATAGCGAGGGTTTTCTTTGCTATCCCAGTAAGGATTTTAACCCCAATGATTCCCAACTAGAGATAGTCAGCCCTGGCATTAGCTTCACGCACCCTTTAGTCATAAAAGCCAAGCATTTAGTGAGCGAGTACGATTATATTGATAGCTTGTTTGATCATTCTTTCACGCCTACGATGATAAGCATTAGCGGCACTAATGGTAAAACCACCACGACAGAAATGCTCACCGCGCTTTTAGAAGATTTTAAGGCTGTGAGTGGGGGGAATATCGGCACGCCTTTGATTGAATTGTTTGAAAAACGATCGCCCTTGTGGGTGTTAGAAACAAGCTCCTTTTCTTTGCATTACACCAATAAGGCTTACCCTTTAATCTACTTGCTCATCAATGTAGAAGCTGATCATTTGACTTGGCATTGCAATTTTGAAAATTATTTGAACGCTAAACTCAAGGTTTTATCGTTGATGCCTAAAACTTCGCTCGCTATCCTCCCTTTAAAATTCAAAGAACATTCAAGCGTTCAAAACTCGCAAGCGCAAAAAATCTTTTTTGACAAAAGCGAAGAGGTTTTAGAGCGTTTAGAAATCCCTTCCAACGCCCTTTTTTTTAAGGGAGCGTTTTTATTAGACGCTACTTTAGCCCTTTTAGTTTATGAGCAATTTTTAAAAATAAAGAATTTAAAATGGCAAGACTATAGAGAAAACGCCCTTAAAAGACTGAACGCTTTTAAAATCGGATCGCATAAAATGGAAGAATTTAAGGATAAAGAAGGGCGTTTGTGGGTAGATGACAGCAAGGCCACGAATATTGATGCCACCTTACAAGCCCTAAAAACCTTTAAAAACCAAAAAATCCATTTGATTATAGGGGGCGATATTAAAGGGGTCAATTTAACCCCCCTTTTTGAAGAATTTAAACATTATGAAGTAAGCCTTTATGCCATAGGATCAAGCGCTTCTATCGTCCAAGCCTTAGCGTTAGAATTTAATGTTTCTTGTCAGGTTTGTTTGGAGTTAGAAAAAGCGGTTCAAAAAATTAAAAGCGTTTTATTGCAAAATGAAATCGCTTTGCTTTCACCCAGCGCAGCCAGTTTGGATCAATTCTCTTCGTATAAAGAAAGGGGTGAAAAATTTAAGGCGTTTGTTTTAAAAGATTAAAGTGCATGTGCCACAACCTCTAATTGTGAAATTTTTTGAAAAATCTCGTTCCGTTCTTCTTCGTTTGAAACTTCCATAGAAACATTAAAACTATAAAATTTAGCGTTTTTAGAAGTGTTTTTGAATTCCAATTTAAAGGGGCGTTGGTAGGTTTCTAAAAGCTCTTTTAACACGCTTGTATCTTTAGTGGTCATAATCACCCTATAATCCCAAAGGCAAGGGTAAATAATGGTGGGTTTTTCTAAATCAGACGGCATTGAACAGCTCCTTAAATAATTTAGGAATGGCAATAGGGCTGTATGTAGAGCGATTGACAAAGCCAAACTTGATTTCTGAAGCAAAGACTTTGAAAGGCTTCATAGGCTCTAAAGAAGCGTTTTGGATGCAATAAATTTCTTGAAAAAGCACCACAAAAACCTTTCTTAATTCTTTAATTTGCGTTCTTATCTCTAAGACTTGTCCCAAACTCGCAGGGGTGAAAAAATCCGCTTTGATAGAGCGGATGACAAACACGCCTTCTTCATTTTCGGGCAAGACATTTTGTTTAAAAAAAAACTCGCTCCTAGCCCTTTCGCAATATTTCAAATAATTCGCATGATAGACCACGCCTTCAGAGTCGGTATCTTCGTAATATACCCTACAGCGCATTAATTCCCCTTACTTAAATAATGAATTTTTCTTAAAATTATACAATATGTAACTTAACTATAGTATAATCCAAGGGCGTTGCTCTATATTTTTTAGGTATTTTTAAAGTGGGTTTTTTCTTAAATCTTAAGACCTCTAAAGATTTTAAAAAACTAATACAGCAATAGTTGGGCGATTAAGGACATAGCTCCTTAATTTTAATCATTGACAAGGAGTTTGGTAGTTAGGATATGGGTAATCATTTTTCTAAATTAGGATTTGTTTTAGCGGCCTTAGGGAGCGCGATAGGTTTAGGGCATATCTGGCGCTTCCCCTATATGACTGGGGTGAGCGGTGGGGGTGCTTTTGTTTTATTGTTTTTATTTTTATCCTTAAGCGTTGGCGCGGCGATGTTTATCGCTGAAATGTTACTCGGGCAAAGCACGCAAAAAAATGTAACAGAAGCTTTTAAAGAGCTTGACATTAATCCTAAAAAACGCTGGAAATACGCAGGGCTTTTGCTTATTTCTGGGCCTTTGATACTGACTTTTTATGGCACGATTTTAGGTTGGGTGCTTTATTATTTAGTGAGTATTAGTTTTAATTTGCCTAACAGTATCCAAGAATCTGAACAAATCTTTAATGATACCTTGCAATCCATTAGGTTACAATCCATAGGGCTTTTTAGCGTTTTATTCATAACCGGATGGATTGTTTCTAGAGGGATTAAAGAAGGGATTGAAAAACTCAATTTGGTTTTAATGCCCTTACTCTTTGCCACTTTTTTTGGTTTGCTTTTTTATGCGATGAGCATGGATTCTTTTTCTAAAGCTTTCCATTTCATGTTTGATTTCAAGCCAAAAGATTTGACTTCTCAGGTATTCACTTATTCCTTGGGGCAGGTTTTCTTTTCTTTAAGCATCGGTTTAGGGATCAATATCACTTATGCTGCCGTTACGGATAAAACGCAGAATTTGCTTAAAAGCACTATTTGGGTGGTTTTATCAGGGATTTTAATTTCTCTTGTGGCAGGGCTTATGATTTTCACTTTTGTGTTTGAATATGGGGCGAATGTCTCACAAGGCACAGGGTTAATTTTCACTTCTTTACCGGTGGTTTTTGGCCAAATGGGAGCGATAGGCGTTCTTGTTTCAATTCTTTTCTTGCTCGCGCTCGCTTTTGCTGGCATCACTTCTACGGTGGCTTTATTAGAGCCAAGCGTGATGTATCTTACCGAAAAGTATCAATACTCTCGTTTTAAGGTTACTTGGGGTCTTGTAGCGTTGATTTTTATCGTAGGCGTGGTGTTGATTTTCTCGCTCCATAAGGATTATAAAGATTATCTCACTTTCTTTGAAAAAAGTCTTTTTGATTGGTTGGATTTTGCCTCAAGCACCATTATCATGCCTTTAGGCGGGATGGCAACCTTTATTTTTATGGGTTGGGTTTTGAAAAAAGAAAAATTGCGTCTTTTGAGCACGCACTTTTTAGGCCCTAAATTGTTTGCAACTTGGTATTTCTTGCTTAAATATATCACCCCTTTAATTGTGTTTTCTATTTGGTTGAGCAAGATTTATTAAAATATTTGGCATGGGAAAATTTTCTAAATTAGGCTTTATTTTAGCCACTTTGGGTAGCTCTATCGGTTTAGGGCATATTTGGCGCTTTCCTTATATGGTAGGCCATAATGGGGGGAGCGCGTTTGTGCTTTTATATCTGGTGCTAACCTTGAGTTTAGGCATTGCTATGCTTTTAGTGGAAATGCTGATTGGGAATTTGGGTAAAAAAGATGTTGTTTCTAATTATCAAATCTTAGATCCTAAAAGGAAAAAATATTACCCTTTCACTTCTTTTTTTATTTTAGGCGGCCCTCTCATTTTATCCTTTTATGCGGTGGTGTTAGGCTGGGTGCTTTACTATCTTTTTGTAGTAACTTTTGATTTGCCTAAAGATTTAGAGCAAGCCAAAATGCAATTTAGCATGCTCCAAAATGGCAGTTTAATCTGGCCTGTTATTGGCTTTAGCGCATGCTTATTGCCGACAATATGGTTTGTTTCTAGGGGGATTGAAGAAGGGATTGAAAAATTAAATGTCGTGCTTATGCCCTTATTGTTTGTGATTTTCATAGGGCTTTTAATCTATGCGATGACTTTAGAAAGCATGCCTAAAGCTTTGCACTTTTTATTTAATTTTGAGATTCAAAAGATTGATTTTAAGGTTGTTATGGACGCTTTAGGGCAGATGTTTTTTTCTTTGAGTTTGGGGGTAGGCACGATCATTACTTATTCAGCTTTCACGCCCAAAAAAGAAAATCTGTTCAAAAGCTCTTTATTGATTGTCTTGCCCGGTATTTTAATCTCTTTGATTGCCGGGGTGATGATTTTTACCTTTGTGTTTGAATACCATGCAGATGTTTCTCAAGGGCCAGGGCTTGTTTTTATTTCCTTACCTTTGACTTTCGCTAAAATGGGAACAAGCGGGCAGATTGTTTCGCTTTTTTTCTTTATGGCGCTTGTTTTTGCCGGGATCACTTCTACGGTTTCTTTGATAGAGCCTTTAGCGCTTTATTTAATCAATCGTTTTAATTTTTCGCGCACTCAAGCATCGCTATGGATAGGGATTGTTGTGTATGTTTTAGGCGTTTTAGTCATTCTTTCTATGAATGAACGATACGCTAAGTTTTTGAGTTTTGCTCATAAGAGCGTGTTTGGGTGGCTGGATTTCATCACTTCTTCATTTTTAATGCCTTTGGGAGGCTTGTTTTCAGTCTTGTTTGTAGGATGGATTTTAAATAAAAAGCGCTCTTTTTTAGCCACGAAGCATTTCTTTAATACAAACGCTTTTAAAGCGTGGCATTTTAGCGTTCGTTTTATCGCGCCTGTAGTGATTTTAGCGATTTTCATCTTGCAATTTAAGTGAAATAAGGATGCTTGATGAAAAGCATTTTGCTCTTTATGATTTTTGTAGTTTGTCAGTTAGAAGGCAAAAAATTTTCACAAGATAATTTTAAGGTGGATTATAACTACTATTTGCGCAAACAGGATTTGCACATCATTAAAACGCAAAACGATTTGTCTAATGCTTGGTATCTCCCTCCACAAAAAGCCCCCAAAGAACATTCTTGGGTGGATTTTGCTAAAAAATATTTAAACATGATGGATTATCTGGGCACTTATTTTCTGCCTTTTTATCATAGTTTCACCCCCATTTTTCAATGGTACCACCCCAATATCAACCCCTATCAACGCAATGAGTTTAAGTTCCAGATTAGTTTTAGAGTGCCTGTATTTAGGCATATTCTTTGGACTAAAGGCACGCTTTATCTGGCTTACACCCAAACTAACTGGTTTCAAATTTACAATGACCCCCAATCCGCTCCCATGCGAATGATCAATTTCATGCCTGAACTCATTTATGTTTATCCTATCAATTTTGAACCTTTTGGGGGTAAGATAGGGAAATTTTCTGAGATTTGGATAGGTTGGCAGCACATTTCTAATGGCGTGGGGGGCGCGCAATGTTACCAACCTTTTAATAAAGAAGGCAATCCTGAAAACCAGTTTCCAGGACAACCTGTAATCGTTAAAGATTATAACGGACAAAAAGATGTGCGTTGGGGGGGGTGTCGTTCGGTGAGCGCGGGGCAACGCCCTGTGTTTCGTTTGGTGTGGGAAAAGGGAGGCTTGAAAATCATGGTCGCTTATTGGCCCTATGTCCCTTATGATCAATCCAACCCTAATTTGATTGATTACATGGGGTATGGTAACGCTAAAATTGATTACAGGAGAGGGCGCCATCATTTTGAATTGCAACTTTATGATATTTTCACGCAATACTGGCGTTATGATCGCTGGCATGGAGCTTTCCGCTTAGGCTATACCTATCGCATTAACCCTTTTGTGGGGATTTATGCACAATGGTTTAATGGCTATGGCGATGGCTTGTATGAATACGATGTTTTTTCCAATCGTATAGGGGTAGGAATACGCTTGAACCCTTAAAAAAGCGTTCTTTTATGCTATAATAAGACTAAAAATTCAAGGGGATTATTCAATTATGAAAATCAGTGTTAGTAAAAACGATTTAGAGAATGCTTTGCGCTACCTGCAAGCTTTTTTGGATAAAAAGGACGCTTCTTCTATCGCTTCACACATCCATTTAGAAGTCATTAAAGAAAAGCTTTTTTTGAAAGCCAGCGATTCCGATATTGGGTTAAAAAGCTATATTTTTACGCAATCTAGCGATAAAGAGGGCGTAGGCACGATCAACGGGAAAAAGTTTTTAGACATTATTTCATGTTTAAAAGACTCTAACATTATTTTAGAGACTAAAGATGACAGCTTGGTGATCAAACAAAATAAAAGCTCTTTTAAACTCCCCATGTTTGACGCTGATGAGTTCCCTGAATTCCCTGTTATTGATCCCAAAGTGAGTTTGGAAGTCAATGCCCCCTTTTTAATAGATGCGTTTAAAAAGATCGCTCCTGTGATTGAGCAAACTAGCCATAAAAGGGAATTAGCCGGTATTTTAATGCAATTTGATCAAAAACACCAAACCCTTTCAGTGGTAGGCACGGATACCAAACGGCTTTCTTACACGCAGTTAGAAAAAATCTCTATCCATTCCATCGAAGAAGACATCTCTTGCATTTTGCCTAAAAGAGCTTTATTAGAAATCCTTAAGCTTTTTTATGAAAATTTCAGTTTTAAAAGCGACGGCATGTTAGCGGTGGTTGAAAACGAAACACACACTTTTTTCACCAAGCTCATTGATGGGAATTACCCTGATTATCAAAAAATCCTCCCTAAAGAATATATTTCTTCTTTCACTTTAGGCAAGGAAGAATTTAAAGAGAGCATTAAGTTATGCAGTTCTTTAAGCTCCACCATTAAACTCACTTTAGAAAAAAACAACGCTTTGTTTGAATCTTTGGATTCTGAGCATAGCGAAACCGCTAAAACCTCTGTTGAGATTGAAAAAGGTTTGGATATTGAAAAAGCCTTTCATTTGGGCGTGAACGCTAAATTTTTCCTTGAAGCCTTAAACGCTTTAGGGACAACGCAATTTGTTTTAAAATGCAATGAGCCTTCTTCGCCTTTTTTGATCCAAGAACCCCTTGATGAAAAGCAAAGCCACTTGAATGCTAAAATTTCCACTTTGATGATGCCAATCACATTATAAAGGCTTGATTGAATGCAAAATTACCAGAGCCATAGTATTAAGGTTTTAAAAGGCTTAGAGGGGGTTAGGAAACGCCCTGGAATGTATATTGGCGATACCAATGTGGGTGGGTTGCACCACATGGTGTATGAAGTCGTGGATAACGCTGTAGATGAGAGCATGGCGGGTTTTTGCGATACAATTAATATCACTTTGACTGATGAGGGTTCATGCATCGTAGAAGATAACGGGCGAGGCATTCCTGTAGATATCCACCCCACGGAAAAAATCCCCGCTTGCACCGTGGTTTTAACGATTTTGCATGCGGGGGGCAAGTTTGATAATGATACTTATAAAGTTTCAGGCGGTTTGCATGGCGTGGGCGTTTCGGTTGTGAACGCTTTGAGCAAGCGCTTGATTATGACCATTAAAAAAGAGGGTCAAATCTACCGCCAAGAGTTTGAAAAGGGTATCCCCATTAGCGAGCTTGAAGTCATTGGCAAAACCAAAAGCGCTAAAGAAAGCGGCACGACTATTGAATTTTTCCCTGATGAAAGCGTGATGGAAGTCGTTGAATTTCAAGCGGGTATTTTGCAAAAGCGCTTCAAAGAAATGGCGTATCTTAACGACGGCTTAAAAATTTCTTTCAAAGAAGAAAAAACCCAACTGCAAGAGACTTATTTCTATAAAGACGGCTTGAAACAATTCGTTAAAGACAGCGCTAAAAAAGAATTGCTCACCCCCATTATTTCGTTTAAAAGCATGGATGAAGAAACGCGCACTTCTATAGAGGTCGCTTTAGCGTATGCTGATGATTACAATGAAAACACTTTAAGCTTTGTGAATAACATTAAAACTTCTGAGGGCGGCACGCATGAGGCGGGCTTTAAAATGGGCTTGTCTAAAGCGATTTTACAATACATTGACAATAATATTAAAACTAAAGAGTCGCGCCCCATTTCTGAAGACATTAAAGAGGGTTTGATCGCTGTTGTGAGCTTGAAAATGAGCGAGCCTTTGTTTGAAGGGCAGACTAAATCCAAACTCGGCAGTTCGTATGCGCGCGCGTTGGTTTCAAAATTAGTCTATGATAAAATCCATCAGTTTTTAGAAGAAAACCCTAACGAAGCCAAAATCATTGCCAATAAAGCCCTACTAGCCGCAAAAGTCAGAGAAGCCAGCAAGAAAGCCAGAGAGCTTACAAGGAAAAAAGATAATTTGAGTGTCGGCACTTTGCCTGGAAAATTAGCCGATTGCCAGAGCAAAGACCCTTTAGAGAGTGAAATCTTTTTAGTGGAGGGCGATAGCGCGGGCGGGAGCGCTAAACAAGGGCGCGATAGGGTTTTCCAAGCGATCTTGCCCTTAAAGGGTAAGATTTTAAATGTGGAAAAAAGCCATTTGTCAAAGATCCTAAAATCAGAAGAAATTAAAAACATGATCACGGCTTTTGGGTGCGGCATTCAAGAGAGTTTTGATATAGAAAGATTGCGCTATCATAAAATCATTATCATGACCGATGCTGATGTGGATGGGAGCCATATCCAAACCTTGCTGATGACTTTTTTCTATCGTTATTTACGCCCACTGATTGAACAAGGGCATGTTTATATCGCTCAAGCCCCTCTTTACAAATACAAGAAGGGCAAGACAGAAATTTATCTTAAAGACAGCGTCGCTTTGGATCATTTTTTAATTGAGCATGGCATCAATTCGGTGGATATTGAAGGGATTGGCAAGAACGATTTGATGAATTTGTTAAAAGTGGCGCGCCATTACCGCTATGCGCTTTTGGAATTAGAAAAACGCTACAACTTGCTAGAAATTTTACGCTTTTTGATTGAAACTAAGGACGCCTTAAGCCTTGATATGAAAGTTTTAGAAAAAAGCATTTTGGAAAAATTAGAGGGCTTGAATTATCAGATCTTACGCTCTTTTGTTACTGAAGAAAGCTTGCATTTGCACGCGCAAACCCCTAAGGGTTTGGTGGAATTTAATTTAGATGACAACCTCTTTAAAGAAGTGTTGTTTGAAGAAGCGAATTACACTTACCAAAAGCTTATGGAATATAATTTAGATTTCTTGGAAAATAAGGATATTTTGGCGTTTTTAGAAGAAGTGGAAAATCACGCTAAAAAGGGAGCGAATATCCAGCGTTATAAGGGGCTAGGCGAGATGAACCCTAATGATTTATGGGAAACGACCATGCATAAAGAAAACCGCAGTCTCATCAAACTTAAAATTGAAGATTTGGAAAAAACCGATGCGATCTTTTCGCTTTGCATGGGCGATGAAGTAGAGCCTAGAAGAGCCTTTATCCAAGCGCATGCTAAAGATGTGAAGCAACTAGATGTTTAAGGTTTTGATTAGAACCCCCAAGCATTTAACCAAACAAGAGAGCGTGAATTTAGGGGCTTACTACACGCCCCCTTATTTAGTGGATTATGCTTACAAGCTTTTAAAAAAGCATGTTGGTATTGAAAACTACACGCTTTTAGACACCGCATGTGGTAATAGAGAGTTTTTAAAACTCAAACACCCTAAAAAAATAGGAGCGGATATTGACCCCAAGTGTGGTGCTTTAATAATAAACGCTCTAGTTAATCCTAAAAGAGAAAATTATGGCATTAGCCAAGATGAGCCTTTAATCGTCGTGGGAAATCCCCCCTATAACGATAGAACTTCTTTTATCAAACAAGATATTAAAAATAAAGATTTCATTTTTGAGATAGACAACGATTTGAAATCTAGGGATTTAGGGATAAGTTTTTTAAAATCTTTTGCAATTTTAAAGCCGGCGTTTATTTGCGTGTTACACCCTTTATCTTACCTCATCAAAGAAGCTAATTTTAAGCAATTAAAGCTATTTAAGGATCATTACAGGCTTTTAGACGCTTTAATTGTTTCTTCTAAATCTTTCACTAAAAGTAACGAATTTCCTATTGTGATAGCTTTATATGAGCGAGGGCGAATGGACTATGCAAATATTAGGCGTTTTATTTTTCCAACTGATTGCGATACGACTCTGTGCTTAAACGATTTTGACTATATAGCCAATTATGTGGATAAATACCCTAACGCTAAAAAGGTTGGGGCATGCGTGGGCTATTTTTTCCCTATGCGAGACATCAACGCCCTTAAACGCAACAAAACCTTTTTAAACGCGCCAAGCGAAAATGCGGTGCGTATCAGTCAAGATAAATTGATTTATTACCAATATATCCATTATTTTAAGGAAATCGCCCCTAAAATCCCTTATTATTTTGGTAATTTGGATATTATTATTGACAATTTCGCTTTTTTAAAAATTAAAGACGCTTTTTTAAAAGATAAAAGAGTGCGTTTAGAATATTTTAAAAAATTGTTTCAAGGACACCCTTGTGAGTTTGATTAAGATTGATGATGATAAAAAAGCGATTGAGGTTTCTATTCCTTTAACTTCCATTTCAGGCAAAGCGCGTATGAAAATCAGACATGCCTTTAGCGATTATGGCATTTCAACAGCGACCAGAAAAATCCCTTTTAGCTTAAAGCATTATGTAGAGTGGCAAATCGGCTATGATGTCCCCATTAAAGATAAAGAAAAATTTGAACTCACTACCCTAAAAGATGAAAAATATCATTTTTTAGGGGCTAATAATAAAGTAAAAACTCTTTATGAAT
This sequence comes from Helicobacter pylori, assembly GCF_014498195.1. GTDB lineage: Bacteria > Campylobacterota > Campylobacteria > Campylobacterales > Helicobacteraceae > Helicobacter > Helicobacter pylori_DO. The sequence continues at coordinate 16,469 of NZ_JACTGH010000001.1, forward strand.
TGAGTGAAATAATCTATTACGCTAAGCAATTAGGTTTAATCAGTTTAGAAAATTTAGAAAATATTTTAAAATATTTAGAAAAACAAAAACAATTCATAGAAGATAATTTCACGATTACAAGAGAAAGATTCAGATTACATCAATTTGGTGACATGGATTTTGAACTCTCACGCATTTCTTATCCTTTACTCATTCATTCTTTTGATGATAATCAGTTGAGCGAAATTGTTATTAGGGAACAACAATATGACTCTAAAACCCAAGCCATGCTGTATTTTTGCTTTTCTATTCTGGAGTTAAAAACCGCTACACCCTTATTAAATAGGACCGCTGCCCTCAAAGAACACGCTCTTTTAACTATCCATAAAACCAACGCTCCCATGTTTTTAGAAATGCTTAAAATTTTTGGACTTTTAAGCCAAGCGCACCATAACGATGTGTTAAAGATTTTAGAAAAAATACTTGAAAATTAATTAACGATACAAATTGTTAAAAAGAGAATGAATATCTAACGCTATAAGGTCTAGGCGAGATAAACCCGTTTATGGGAAATAACCATTCATCAATAAAAACGCGCTTCATAAAGCCATAAAAACAAGGCTAGGCTTTAAACTTGTATCGTTTTTCTTTAATGGCTTATGTTATACTAATAAAATACAGATTTGATTGAAGGCATTAAACGACTGCATGGTATTTTTTCATAAGAAAATTATTTTAAATTTTATCTATTCTTTAATGATTGCTTTTTTATTCCATTTATCCTATGGGGTTCTTTTAAAAGCCGATGGAATGGCTAAAAAGCAAACTTTATTGGTGGGCGAAAGGCTTGTGTGGGATAAGCTCACGCTGTTAGGGTTTTTAGAAAAAAATCGTATCCCTCAAAAACTCTACTACAACCTAAGCTCTCAAGATAAAGAATTGAGCGCTGAAATCCAAAGCAATGTGACCTACTACACTTTAAGAGATGCAAATAACACGCTCATTCAAGCCCTTATCCCTATAAGCCAGGATTTGCAAATCCATATCTATAAAAAAGGGGAGGATTATTTTTTAGACTTTATCCCCATTGTTTTCACTCGTAAAGAAAAAACTTTGCTTCTTTCCTTACAAACTTCGCCCTATCAAGATATTGTCAAAGCCACCAATGACCCCCTTTTAGCCAACCAATTGATGAACGCGTATAAAAAAAGCGTGCCTTTTAAACGCTTAGCAAAAAACGATAAAATCGCTATCGTTTATACAAGAGATTATCGTGTGGGGCAAGCGTTTGGCCAGCCGACTATTAAAATAGCCATGATTAGCTCTCGCTCTAGCCAATACTATCTTTTTTCCCATTCAAACGGGCGCTATTATGACTCAAAAGCGCAAGAAGTGGCAGGGTTTTTATTGGAAACCCCGGTGAAATACACCCGCATTTCTTCGCCTTTTTCGTATGGGAGGTTCCATCCTGTCTTAAAAGTCAGACGGCCTCATTACGGCGTGGATTATGCGGCTAAACATGGCAGCTTGATTCATTCTGCTTCAGATGGCCGTGTGGGTTTTATAGGGGTTAAGGCGGGGTATGGGAAGGTGGTTGAAATCCATTTGAATGAATTGCGCTTGGTGTATGCTCACATGAGCATGTTTGCTAAGGGGTTAAAAAAAGGATCATTCGTTAGAAAAGGGCAAATCATAGGAAGAGTGGGAAGCACCGGTTTAAGCACCGGACCGCATTTGCATTTTGGCGTGTATAAAAACTCCCGCCCCATTAATCCTTTAGGCTATATCCGCACCGCTAAAAGCAAATTGCACGGCAAGCAAAGAGAGGTTTTTTTAGAAAAAGCTCAGCATTCTAAGCAAAAATTAGAAGAACTTTTGAAAACCCATTCCTTTGAAAAAAATTCATTTTATCTTTTAGAGGGTTTTTAATGTCTTATTTTAAGAATGCTTTCAATCAAAAATCTTTAATAGACGATTCCAGTGTGTATTTAGAGCCTTGTTCTGGCTCTAATTTCATAGAATTAAAACGCATGCATTATAATGAAGAGAATACTAAGAAAACATGGGATATCATTAAGTCTTTAGACAGCGTGGCGGTTTTACTCTATGAAAAAGAATCCGATTGTTTTGTGATTGTGAAACAATTCCGCCCAGCCATTTATGCACGCCATTTTCATTTTAAACATGAAATTGACGGATACACTTATGAATTGTGCGCGGGGCTTGTGGATAAAGCTAATAAGAGTTTAGAAGAAATCGCTTGCGAAGAAGCGCTAGAAGAATGCGGTTATCAAATTAGCCCTAAAAATTTAGAAACCATAGGCCAATTTTATAGTGCGACTGGGTTGAGCGGGAGTTTGCAAACGCTCTATTACGCTGAAGTGTGCACGCATTTGAAAGTTTCAAAGGGTGGGGGGATTGATGCCGAAAAGATTGAAGTGCTGTTTTTAGAGCGATCAAAAGCTTTTGATTTTATAATGGATTTTCAATACGCTAAAACCACCGGATTGTCTTTAGCCATTTTATGGCATTTAAAAAAATTTAAAAATATTAAAAATGTTTAAAAGGAATTTTATGTTAAGGCTTTTGATAGGACTTCTTTTAATGAGTTTTATAAGCTTGCAATCAGCCTCTTGGCAAGAACCCTTAAGAGTGAGTATAGAATTTGTGGATTTGCCTAAAAAAATCATTCGTTTTCCAGCTCATGATTTGCAAGTGGGGGAGTTTGGTTTTGTCGTTACTAAACTTTCAGATTATGAAATCGTTAATTCTGAAGTGGTCATTATTGCCGTTGAAAATGGAGTCGCAACGGCTAAATTCAGAGCGTTTGAATCTATGAAACAAAGGCATTTACCCACTCCAAGAATGGTCGCTAGAAAGGGCGATTTAGTCTATTTTAGGCAATTCAACAACCAAGCGTTTTTAATCGCTCCTAATGATGAACTCTATGAGCAAATCAGAGCGACTAATACTGATATTAATTTTATTAGTTCTGATTTGTTGGTTACTTTTTTGAACGGGTTTGACCCAAAAATCGCTAATTTAAGAAAAGCGTGCAACGTTTATAGCGTGGGGGTGATTTATATTGTAACCACGAACACGCTCAATATTTTAAGCTGTGAGAGTTTTGAAATTTTAGAAAAAAGAGAGCTGGATACAAGCGGTGTTACTAAAACTTCTACGCCGTTTTTTTCTAGGGTTGAGGGCATTGATGCAGGCACGCTAGGGAAACTTTTTTCAGGCAGTCAATCTAAAAATTACTTCGCTTACTATGACGCTTTAGTGAAAAAAGAAAAACGCAAAGAAGTGAGGATTAAGAAGAGGGAAGGAAAGATTGATTCTAGAGAAATTAAACGAGAAATCAAGCAAGAGGCCATTAAAGAGCCTAAAAAAGCCAATCAAGGTGCAGAAAACGCTCCCACTTTAGAAGAGAAAAACTACCAAAAAGCAGAGCGCAAACTTGATTCTAAAGAAGAAAGGCGCTATTTAAGAGATGAAAGGAAAAAAGCCAAAGCCACCAAAAAGGCTATGGAATTGGAAGAAAGAGAAAAAGAGCATGATGAAAGAGACGAGAGAGAGACTGAAGGAAGAAGAAAAGCTTTAGAAATGGATAAAGGCAATGAAAAAGTCAATGCCAAAGAAAATGAGCAAGAAATCAAGCAAGAAGCCATTAAAGAGCCAGATAATGGAAATAACGCCACCCAACAAGGCGAAAAACAAAACGCTCCTAAAGAGAACAACGCTCAAAAAGAAGAGAATAAACCAAATTCTAAAGAAGAAAAACGTCGCTTGAAAGAAGAAAAGAAAAAAGCCAAAGCCGAACAAAGAGCGAGAGAATTTGAACAAAGAGCGAGAGAACATCAAGAAAGAGATGAAAAAGAGCTTGAAGAAAGAAGAAAAGCTTTAGAAATGAATAAGAAGTAAGCCCATGTTAGAGAAGCAACACATCCAATACTTTAAAAACCTGGTAGGGGGAGAGGATTTTTTCACTGATTTAGCGCATTTGAACGCTTATTGCTATGATGCTACTAAAGAAAGGCATTTGCCTAGTGGTGTGATTTTCCCTAGAAACGAGCAAGAAATCAGCCAGATTTTAAAATATTGCAACGAGCATCGCATCATTGTTGTGCCTAGGGGGGCTGGGAGCGGTTTTACAGGGGGGGCGTTGAGCGTGAGTGGGGGGCTAGTTTTAAGCGTGGAAAAACATTTGGATAAGATTTTAGAGATTGACACTAAAAATTTAATCGCTAGAGTTGAGCCGGGCGTGATTAATAAGCATTTCCAAAACGAAGTGGAAAAATTGAATCTCTTCTACCCCCCAGATCCAGCGAGTGAGAGTCAAAGCACTTTGGGGGGGAATGTCGCTGAAAATGCCGGTGGCATGCGTGCGGCTAAATACGGAATCACTAAAGATTATGTCATGGCTTTAAGGGTGGTTTTAGCGAATGGTGAAATCATAAGGGCAGGTAAAAAAACGATCAAAGATGTCGCCGGCTTTAATATCGCAGGGCTGATGATCGCTAGTGAGGGGTGTTTGGGCGTGATTTCTGAAATCACTTTAAAACTTTTAGCCAAACCGCCCCTAAAACAAAGCGCGATGGGGGTTTTTAATCATATTGAAGACGCCATGAACGCTGTTTATAAGACAATGAGCAGCGGCGTTACGCCTGTGGCGATGGAATTTTTGGATAATTTGAGTATTAAAGCGGTTGAAGAGCGATTTTCTAAAGGCTTACCCAAAGACGCTGGAGCGATACTCATCACTCAAGTGGATGGCGTGGTGAAAGAACAGATCGCATGGCAACTCAATGAAATAGAAAAGCATTTTAAAGCCAATGGTTGCGTGGGTTTTAAGATCGCTCAAAACGAACAAGAAGAGCAGGATTTATGGTTTTCAAGGCGTAACGCTTCTCAAAGTATTAGCGTTTATGGTAAAAAGAAATTGAATGAAGACGTAACCGTTCCTAGAGCGAGTTTGCCGAGTTTGTTACAAGAAGTCGCCAAAATCAGCCAAAAATACGGCTTTAAAATCCCTTGCTTTGGGCATACGGGCGATGGCAATGTGCATGTGAATATCATGTTAGAAGATCCTAAAAGGGATTTAGAAAAAGGGCATCAGGCTATGGAAGAGATTTTTCAGGTCGCTATCAGTTTGGAGGGGACTTTAAGCGGGGAGCATGGTATAGGCTTGTCTAAAGCCAAATTCATGCCTTTAGCGTTTAATACTAGTGAAATGGAGCTTTTTAGGAACATTAAAAAAGCTCTTGATCCTAATAATATTTTAAACCCTTTTAAAATGGGGTTGTAAAGTTTAAAAGCAAGGAAAGCGCATGGAAGTTGGTGTTTATGGGGCGAGCGGTCGTATAGGGAAATTACTTTTAGAAGAATTAAAAGGGGGGTATAAGGGATTAGAGTTATCTAGCGTGTTTGTCAGGCAAAAATGCGAAACGGATTTCAGCTCTTTTTCACACGCCCCTTTAGTAACCAATGATTTAAAAGCGTTTGTGAGAGCTTGCGAATGCGTGATTGATTTTTCTTTACCTAAAGGCGTGGATAATTTGCTAGAGGCTCTTTTAGAATGCCCTAGAATTTTAGTTTCTGGCACGACCGGTTTAGAAAAAGAAACGCTAGAAAAAATGCAAAAATTAGCTTTAAAAGCGCCGCTTTTGCACGCGCACAACATGTCTCTTGGGATTATGATGCTCAATCAATTAGCCTTTTTAACTTCTTTGAAATTAAAAGATGCGGATATTGAAATTATAGAAACGCACCACAATCTTAAAAAAGACGCCCCGAGCGGCACGGCGTTGAGTTTGTATGAAACTTGTGCTAAGGCTAGGGGGTATGATGAAAAAAACGCCCTCATCACTCACAGAGAAGGTTTGCGCTCTAAAGAAAGCATTGGTATAGCCGCTTTAAGGGGGGGCGATGTCGCCGGGAAGCACACGATAGGGTTTTATTTAGAGGGTGAATACATAGAGCTTAGCCATACGGCGACTAACCGATCTATTTTTGCTAAAGGGGCTTTAGAAGTGGCCCTGTGGCTTAAGGATAAAGCCGCTAAAAAATATGAAATCAACGAGATGTTTGGTTGAATGTTTTAATTCTTTTTGTATAAATAATTCACGCTTTTACGATGAAATATTTCCCCTTTTTAGCCTTACTAAAAGGTTTTTACTATACTATAAGGGATATTGCTAACGATTAAGCTGTATTGGAAGAGTTTATTTTGCAAGAATTAATCTTGCCTTGTGTGATTAGTAACACAAGGCAAGTGTGGTAAACCCTACTACAATTTCAATTCAAGGAGCCTAACTAAAATAAAAGGAGAAATTTTAGTTAGGGCTTTATTATAGCAAAAATTATCAAGGATTGCAAAGGGTAGCGTTTCTGGTTGGGATTTAGGGCGTTATTTTGATTGTTTTGAGTTTCATTTACTTTTTGTTTCATAATAAATCTTAACTATCATAGACGCATGATTAAAGTATGTAAGTTATTAAAAATTTTAAAACAAAAGGATATAAAATGAAAACCATTAGAAATAGCGTGTTCATTGGAGCGTCTTTACTTGGCGGTTGTGCTAGCGTTGAAACTCGTTTTGACGCTTTGCGTGTTGCTTGCGTTAAAAACGCTGTTATAGAGAAAGAAGCGCACCACACACCCAAAGATTTTAGTAGTCCTTACCACACTGACTAAACCGGCACTGGGTTTTAGGCGGGTTTAGTTGGGGGTTTTAGGGGTGTTATTTCAAATGCTCTCTGTCCCCTTAAAAAATGAGTTTTGCATAAAAAATAAAGTTAAAAACCCCATTGTTAAAGATCAAAGAGCCTTAAGTAAGGCTTATCCAAAAAGCAAAGAAAATCAATTTTTCCAACCACTTTTTTAAGAACAAGGCATTTTTGCCCTATTCTAAATTGTTAAAATGGGATTATTGATTTGCTCATTGTTTTAGCATGAATAAGTGGTGATAAATTCAAAAGGATGGGGTTTGCTCTCCCATGGGAACACTTCAGCGTTGAATTTAAGAGACTGATAAGCTTGAATAAATTCTTCGCTAAAGACCTGACCCTCTTTTAAATACTGCTTATCGGCTAGCATTTCTTCTAACGATCGCCTTAAAGTGTGGGGCATTTGTTTGATACCTTTTTCCCTAATTTCATCTAAAGTCAATTTGAAAAGGTTAATATCCATCGCTTCGCCGGGATCAATCTTATTTTTAATGCCATCAATGCCCGCCATTAAAATAGCCCCAAAAGCCAGGTAGGGGTTTGATGAGCTGTCAGGAAACCTGAATTCAAACCTCGCGCTGTTTTTAGAAATCCCATAAGGGATACGCACGCTCGCGCTCCTGTTATTAGCCGAATAGGTTAAAATAGATGGGGCTTCATAGCCAGGAATTAGGCGTTTGTAAGAATTAGTGGAAGCGTTAGTGAAAGCGGCCAACCCTCTAGCGTGGCGCAACACGCCCCCTAAAAAATGCAAGGCAAACTCGCTCAAGCCCTTGTAAGTTTCGCCGCTAAAAAGGTTTTCGTTGTTTTTCCAAACGCTCACATGGGTGTGCATCCCGCTCCCGTTATCCCCATATAGGGGTTTTGGCATGAAAGTGGCGGTTTTCCCGTTTAAATGAGCGACCATTTTAACCACATATTTGAGTTTTTGGACATTATCAGCGGCTTCCACTAAATCCCCAAATTTCACGCCCACTTCGCCTTGTGCTTGCGCGACTTCATGATGGACGACAAAAGTTTCTAGCCCCACTTGGTTTAAGACTTTCACAATTTCAGTGCGAATATCCATCATCGTATCCGTTGGCGGCACAGGCATATAGCCCCCTTGCTTGCCCGGTCTGTGCCCAAAATTCACGCCATTTTCAAAGCTCTTATCCCTATTCCATTCGCCCTCTTCGCTATCCACTTCGTAGTATTGGGAATTGGAAGCGTCTTTAATCTTAATGGAATCAAAGATGAAAAATTCGCTCTCTGCGCCAAAATAAGCCACATCGCCCAAACCTGAATCTTTTAAATGTTGTAAGGCTTTTTTAGCGATACTTCTAGGGCATTTCTCATAAGGCTGGTTTTTATACACATCATACACATCGCAAAACACGACCACGCTCACATCCGCGCTAAAAGGGTCAATGAAATAACGCACCAAATCAGGGGTTAAAATCATATCGGAGTGTTCAATGCCTTGCCAGCCTTTAAAAGAACTCGCATCAAAAGGAATCCCCTCTTTAAACATGCCATGCGTTAAAGCCCCAAAAGAATAAGCGATGTGATTCCAAGTGCCTTTAATATCGCTGAATCTAAAATCCACAAATTCCACTTCATTTTCTTTGCAAAATTCAAAAAATTCTTTGATTTTGCTTTCACTATTTTGAGTTCTTACTATCATTAACCACCTTTAATTGTTATGAATTGAGTTTGATTGATAGGGGTGATTATAGCATTTATGGGGTAAAAAAGTAAAATTGACGCCCTAAATTTTTAGAGACTAAAAACCACCTTTTTTAAAATTTTGGCATTTTGTTTCTTTTTTGTGGTATCATTCATTAACTAGTTATATAGGTATAACTAGCCATATCCTAGAAATGGGGTATTACTTTAAATTTCATAAAGGATAAATATTATGAAAAAAACTAAAGATAACTTCACTGTTTTAGATGGCGTTTTCTACGATAGGAACGGCAACCGCTTGCATGGTGCTGCCGAACAACTTTGTAGAGCCAAACACGAATATGGTGGTATTAGGCCGGCTTTAGATCAGAATGAAGAACTTAAAGAAGTGGTTTATTATTCAGCTTCCCTAATTCATGAACAAGATAAAAAAATCCAACATCAAGATAAAGAGATCCAGCATCTAAAGAATATTTTGGGAAGTGTTCTTCCTGCTTTAAATCTTAACATTCCTAGCCTAGATTTCAATGAAAGGTAGGAAACCGCTCTTGCATCCACATGGGTGCAAGTTAGTCAAGGCAACTAGCTTTTATGGTTAAAAAATGCCTTTAAAGGTTTTTAAATTAATGTTTTTATTGGATATGGAGTTTTTACTTTGGCTCTGCTCCAATCAAGCCTTGATAATAAAATTTAAATTAAATATACGGAGAGTTTGAATTTAATTTAGCCAAGCGATAACTTCTTAGAGCATTCTTAGGGTTTTTGGGGGATTTTGAGAGGGGGATTATTTCAAAATACCCAACTACCCCCTTAAAGTTTTATAAAAGCATCATTGAAAAAGCTTAAAAACCAATTTCTTTCAAAAAAATTAAAAAAGTTTTAGCGATCAACATTTGATGAGAATAGAGCCTTTTTTAATTATAAAAAGAGTATAATTACAAATTACTTACAACTTAAAGGGGATATGATGAAAGTTCTATTATTAGAAGATGTGAAAAATTTAGGCAAAGCGGGTGAAGTGTGTGAGGTTAAAGATGGCTATGGGAATAACTTTTTAATCGCTAACCAAAAAGCCAAACTCGCCACTAACGAAGTGATCAACAAATATAAAGCTGAAGTTAAAAAGAAAGCGGAAAAAGAAGCCCTAGAAAAGGCGCAAAAATTGCAAATGGTAGAAACCTTACAAACCATCACGCTGACTATCCATAAAAAAGTCGGCGCGAACGGCTCTTTATTTGGAGCGATCACTAAAGAAGAGATCACGGAGCGTTTGAAAGAACAGCATGCGAGTTTAAATTTAGATAAAAAAGACATTGAGCTCAAACACCCGATTAAAAGCACAGGGATTTATGAGATTGAAGTCAAGCTTGGATCGGGGATTGCGGGCACGTTTAAAATTGATGTGGTGGCTGAGTAGAAAATGTTTGAAGCGACGACGATTTTGGGCTATAGAGGGGAATTTGACAATAAGAAGTTCGCACTCATTGGAGGCGATGGGCAGGTAACTTTGGGTAATTGCGTAGTCAAAGCCAATGCGACAAAAATCAGGAGCTTGTATCACAACCAGGTTTTAAGTGGGTTTGCCGGTAGCACTGCGGACGCTTTTAGTTTGTTTGATATGTTTGAACGCATTTTAGAGAGCAAAAAAGGGGATTTGTTTAAAAGCGTGGTGGATTTCAGCAAAGAATGGCGCAAGGATAAGTATTTACGCCGACTGGAAGCGATGATGATCGTTTTAAACTTCGATCATGTTTTTATTTTGAGCGGCACGGGCGATGTTTTAGAAGCTGAAGACAATAAGATCGCCGCTATTGGGAGTGGGGGGAATTTTGCTTTGAGCGCAGCTAGGGCTTTGGATCATTTCGCTCATTTAGAGCCAAGAAAACTCGTAGAAGAGTCCTTAAAAATCGCAGGGGATCTTTGCATTTACACCAACACGAATATTAAAATTTTGGAGCTTTAATGTCTAAATTGAATATGACCCCAAGAGAAATTGTCGCTTATTTAGATGAGTACATCATTGAGCAAAAGGAGGCTAAAAAGTCTATCGCTATCGCTTTAAGGAATCGTTACAGGCGTTTGCAACTGGAAAAATCCTTACAAGAAGAAATCACGCCTAAAAACATTTTAATGATTGGCTCTACTGGCGTGGGTAAAACTGAAATCGCAAGAAGAATGGCAAAAATCATGAAACTCCCCTTTGTGAAAGTGGAAGCGAGCAAATACACAGAAGTGGGTTTTGTGGGGCGCGATGTGGAGTCTATGGTAAGAGATTTAGTCAATAACAGCGTGCTTTTAGTGGAAAATGAGCATAAAGAAAAATTAAAAGACAAGATTGAAGAGGCGGTTATAGAAAAAATCGCTAAAAAACTCTTACCCCCTTTGCCTAGTGGCGTGAGCGAAGAGAAAAAACAAGAATACGCTAACAGCCTTTTAAAAATGCAACAAAGGATCGCACAAGGCGAGTTGGATAGTAGAGAAATTGAAATTGAAGTGCGTAAAAAAAGCATAGAGATTGATTCCAATGTGCCGCCTGAAATTTTAAGGGTTCAAGAAAATTTGATTAAGGTTTTCCATAAAGAACAGGATAAAGTCAAAAAAACTTTAAGCGTTAAAGAGGCTAAAGAAGCCCTAAAAGCAGAAATTAGCGACACGCTTTTAGATGGCGAAGCCATTAAAATGGAGGGTTTGAAGCGCGCGGAAAGTTCAGGGGTGATTTTTATTGATGAAATTGATAAGATTGCTGTCAGCTCTAAAGAAGGAAGCCGTCAAGATCCCAGTAAGGAGGGGGTTCAAAGGGATTTGTTGCCGATTGTAGAGGGGAGTGTGGTGAATACGAAGTATGGTTCTATTAAAACAGAGCATATTTTATTCATTGCGGCAGGGGCTTTTCATCTTTCTAAGCCGAGCGATTTGATCCCTGAATTGCAAGGCCGTTTCCCTTTAAGGGTGGAGTTAGAGAATTTAACCGAAGAAATCATGTATATGATTTTAACCCAAACTAAAACCTCTATCATCAAGCAATACCAAGCCCTTTTAAAAGTGGAGGGCGTAGAAATTGCGTTTGAAGACGATGCGATCAAAGAGTTAGCCAAACTTTCTTATAACGCCAATCAAAAAAGCGAAGATATAGGCGCTAGAAGGTTGCACACCACCATTGAAAAAGTGCTAGAAGACATTAGTTTTGAAGCGGAGGATTATTCGGGGCAATGTATCACTATCACTAAAGAATTGGTTCAATCCAAGCTAGAGGATTTAGTGGCTGATGAAAATTTAGTGAAGTATATTTTATAATGAAAACTAAGGCGGGCTTTGTAGCTCTTATAGGCAAACCAAACGCTGGAAAAAGCACTCTTTTAAACACTCTTTTAAACGCTCATTTAGCCCTTGTTTCGCATAAGGCTAATGCGACCAGAAAATTGATGAAATGCATCGTGCCTTTTAAAGACAAAGAAGGGTATGAGAGCCAAATCATTTTTTTAGACACTCCAGGGCTCCATCATCAAGAAAAATTACTCAACCAGTGCATGCTCTCACAGGCTTTAAAAGCGATGGGCGATGCTGAATTGTGCGTTTTTTTGGCTTCTGTGCATGATGATTTGAAAGGGTATGAAGAGTTTTTTAGTTTGTGCCAAAAACCCCATATCTTGGCTTTGAGTAAGATTGACACAGCCACGCATAAGCAGGTTTTACAAAAATTACAAGAGTATCAAAAATATTCATCGCAATTTTTAGCTCTAGTGCCTTTGAGTGCGAAAAAATCTCAAAATTTAAACGCGCTTTTAGAATGCATCAGTAAGCATTTAAGCCCTAGCGCATGGCTTTTTGAAAAGGATTTGATGAGCGATGAAAAAATGCACGATATTTATAAGGAAATCATTAGGGAGAGTTTGTTTGATTTTTTGAGCGATGAAATCCCCTATGAAAGCGATGTGATGATTGATAAATTTATAGAAGAAGAACGCATAGACAAGGTGTATGCGCACATTATCGTAGAAAAAGAAAGCCAAAAAAAAATCGTGATAGGCAAAAACGGGGTGAATATCAAACGCATCGGGACTAACGCGCGATTAAAAATGCAAGAAGTGGGCGAAAAAAAGGTTTTTTTAAACTTGCAAGTGATCGCTCAAAAATCATGGAGTAAGGAAGAAAAGAGCTTGCAAAAACTGGGTTATATCCATCAAAGGAAAAGGGATTGAAAAAAATATTACCGGCTCTGTTAATGGGGTTTGTGGGATTGAATGCTAGTGATCGTTTGTTAGAAATCATGCACCTTTATCAAAAACAAGGCTTGGAAGTGGTGGGTCAAAAGTTGGATTCTTATTTAGCGGATAAATCTTTTTGGGCAGAAGAGCTTCAAAATAAAGATACGGATTTTGGCTATTATCAAAACAAGCAGTTTTTATTTGTAGCGGATAAATCCAAGCCCAGTTTGGAGTTTTATGAAATAGACAACAACATGCTTAAAAAAATCAACAGCTCTAAAGCTCTTGTAGGCTCTAAAAAGGGCGATAAAACTTTAGAGGGCGATTTGGCCACGCCCATTGGAGTGTATCGTATCACGCAGAAATTAGAGCGCTTGGATCAATATTATGGCGTTTTGGCTTTTGTAACGAATTACCCTAATTTGTATGATACCTTGAAAAAACGCACCGGGCATGGCATTTGGGTGCATGGAATGCCTTTAAATGGCGATCGGAATGAATTGAACACCAAGGGCTGTATTGCGATTGAAAACCCTATTTTAAGCTCTTATGACAAAGTGTTAAAAGGCGAAAAAGCGTTCCTCATCACCTATGAAGACAAGTTTTTCCCAAGCACCAAAGAAGAATTGAGCATGATTTTAAGCTCCCTTTTTCAATGGAAAGAAGCTTGGGCTAGGGGCGATTTTGAACGCTACATGCGTTTTTATAACCCCGATTTCACTCGCTATGACGGCATGAGTTTTAACGCTTTTAAAGAGTATAAAAAAAGGGTGTTTGCAAAAAATGAAAAAAAGAATATCGCTTTTTCTTCTATCAATGTGATCCCTTACCCCAACTCTCAAAACAAACGCTTGTTTTATGTGGCGTTTGACCAAGATTATAAAGCCTACCAGCATAACAAGCTCTCTTATAGCTCCAATTCTCAAAAAGAACTCTATATAGAGATTGAAAACAATCAAGTGTCTATTATAATGGAAAAATAAGAAAAATAAGGCTCTGTTTTAATGAGGGTAATCTAAGCGGATTTTTCTAATCCATTCAGTCAAGCCTAAACAAGTTTGATGAAAAACTACAGAGCTTCCATGGCTTTTTCATAGCCAAATTCTGCGGATTTTTGCAGGAATTTTTTAGCCCTGTCCTTTTTCTTTTTGGTGCCAAGCCCTTCTTTATAAGCGATCCCAATCCTATAAAGGATCTCCCCCATTTGTTGTTTGAGTAAAGTAATATTGCTTGAAATTTCAGCAATGTCTTCCCAAAGAAGTGTCCTATCTTTGATTTGAGTGGATTTCTTAACAAGTATTCCAAACTTCTTTCCAAATTTTATAGGATTCGCACTCAAACCTGAAAGATCAATGAATCGCGATCCAATAAGCATACTAGTGAACACAAGGTTTGGTAATCTAAAATTGTTAGCAAAATAATTTGTGCTTTTATTAGAAAACATGCGAACCACATGCCTGTAAGTCTTAAGCGCTTGTTTCAAATCCTTTTTCATCCCTAAGCCTTGCGCTTGCATGCGTCCTAAAATAAGAGCGCCCCCTAACAACCCGCTCCCATACCCTTTGATAGCGTTTTGTGCATAGAATTGCGCTTTTTTGTAATCCACTTTCACGCCCTTTCCCTCCAAATACATTTTGGCTAAATAAACGCTGCCAAGCCCAATGCTGTATTCTTGCGCCAATTTAAAATCTTTAAAGGCTTGTTTGTATTGACCTTGATTAAAATGGTCTAAACCATTTTCAAAATAATATGTCTTATGATTTCGCGCAATTTCATCCCACGGATTTCGCCACTGATTTTGTGCATTTTCATCCCAATCATTATCTATGCTAATATATTCATCAGCTATACAAAGTGAAAACGGCAACAATAAACCCAATAAAAGCAAGAAAGGTTTTAAAAAAGAGAGGGTAGTGCGATAAAAATCTTCAAACATGTCAGATCCTTTTACAATTTGAGCCATTCTTTAGCTTGTCTTTCTAGCTAGATCACAAGCGAACTTTCAAAGCAATTTGAATGGATAGCAGTTGAAGACTTGCAAACAAAGAACATGACAAGAGCTAAACTCAAAGCTAAACTTAAAAATGTCAAACAAAAGAGCAAGCTTAATCGATCTAACTTAAACGCTTCATTCTATCAAATCATCTCTTTTTTAGATTGCAAACAACAGCATAATAGCGACAAACAATAGGGAGATGGCTTCATATTTTTTGCTATAATAGCATGAATTTGTTTCATAGTAACAAATTGAGAATATACCTTATGGAGGTAACACTATGGCTGACACAATCAATACAACTGAAACAACCCATGAAACAAAGAAGCCAAACGCTTTTGTAAATTTTTTCAAAAACAGTTTGACTGATAAGCGTTATGATTCATTAGGTCTCATTGGAGCAGGGGTTTTATGTTGTGTCTTGAGCGGTGCTATGGGGATTGTTGGGATAATCTTTGTCGCAATAGGAATCTTTTTGTCTTTTTCTAATATCAACTTAGTGAAATTAGTTGAAAAATTGTCCAAAAAACAACCTAAAGCGGCCACAACTGTCAATAACGAAACCCAAAAATCTCAAGCAGCAAGCGTTACCAACGAACCAACTGAAGCTAAAGAGACTAAAGATTGAGGCAGAACAACGATTTTGACTGAAGAAAGAATAAGGGAAAATCTCACAAATTTAGGTGTTTTGGTGGTTTGTTACTCACTGCATGACTTGCACAAGCAACCTATAAATTCTTTTTTTAGATTTAAGAGTAGTTATTTGCAATATGAGTCTAGCTACGAGTTACAATGTGAGTAATAATTTTTCTAAGTTCAATATTAAGAGAGTCAGAGGATATTTGATTTGTCTTGTTTGTAACACACCTAAAATGATACAAAGAGGATTGAATGGTATCTCATTTTATGGTTGCTCTGATTATGCAAATAAAGGCGACTGTAAGGGCGTTTTACGAGAAATAAATGGCTCAATGAAAATGGTCTGCTTGCATTGTAAAAACACGCCCATAATGGAAAAAGTAGAAAGTGGTAGGGGAGGAGCTTACGCTTGTAAGAATTGCAACAGGAAGTTTTACTTTATCGATCTTGCAAAACAAAATGAACGAAAAAAAGATTTAGAAAAAGAAAAAAAAGAATTGCTTAATAAGACTGAAAAGCAAAAAATCAAACGCCTTGAGCGTTTCATTTTGGCTGGTGTAAAAGCTAATATTAAAGAAAATTCTTTTTTCTTAGGATGTAAAAATTATCCTAAGTGCGAATGGACTGCTAGTATGGATTCACAAGATCTTAAATGTCTCAAATGCAACAGATTAATGAAAAGAAAAAAGAATTTCAAAAACAATGAGTTTTTTACAGCTACATCGCTTACCTTAAATGCAATAGAATTTTGTCTCCATATTAATCTGAAAAAAAAGGAAACCAATGTTTAGAAAACTAGCAACCTCTGTATCGCTCATGGGCTTACTAATCTCCAACGCTCTTTATGCTAAAGAAATAAGTGAAGCCGATAAGGTCATTAAGGCCACTAAAGAAACTAAAGAGACCAAGAAAGAGGCTAAACGCCTCAAAAAAGAAGCTAAACAGCGCCAACAGATCCCTGATAATAAGAAACCTCAATATGTCTCTGTTGATGACACAAAAACTCAAGCGCTTTTTGATATATACGACACCTTGAACGTGAATGACAAAAGCTTTGGGGATTGGTTTGGTAATAGCGCTTTGAAAGACAAAACTTATCTCTACGCTATGGATCTATTGGATTATAACAACTACTTATCCATAGAAAACCCTATTATCAAAACAAGAGCGATGGGGACTTATGCGGATCTGATTATCATCACAGGTTCGTTAGAACAAGTCAATGGGTATTACAATATTCTAAAAGCGCTCAACAAACGCAACGCCAAGTTTGTGTTAAAAATCAATGACAAACTGCCTTATGCTCAAGCGACTTTTTTGAGAGTGCCAAAAAGAAGCGATCCCAACGCCCACACGCTTGATAAGGGAGCGTCAATTGATGAAAGCAAGCTTTTTGAACAACAAAAGAAAATGTATTTCAACTACGCCAACGATGTGATCTGCAGACCCAACGATGAAGTGTGTTCGCCCCTAAGAGATGAAATGGTAGCTATGCCCACTAACGATAGCGTTACTCAAAAACCCAATATCATTGCTCCTTATAGCCTGTATAGACTAAAAGAGGCAAATAACGCCAATGAAGCCCAACCATCACCTTATGCCACTCAAACCGCTCCTGAAAACAGCAAAGAGAAGCTCATAGAAGAGCTAATCGCCAACTCCCAACTCATAGCCAATGAAGAAGAGAGGGAAAAGAAACTCTTAGCAGAAAAAGAAAAACAAGAGACTGAATTGGCTAAATACAAACTCAAAGACTTAGAAAATCAAAAAAAACTAAAAGCTTTAGAAGCAGAGTTGAAAAAGAAAAACGCTAAGAAACCTAGAGTAGTGGAAGTGCCTATTTCTCCTAAAACAAGTGATTCTGATGAAACAATGAGAGTTATCAAAGAAAAAGAAAACTATAATGGATTATTAGTGGATAAAGAGACCACGATCAAAAGAAGCTATGAGGGGACTTTGATCAGTGAAAATTCTTACAGCAAAAAAACACCCATCAACCTTGAGGACTTGAGAAGATTAGAAGAAGAAATTAAGAGCTACTATATCAAGTCTAATGGCTTGTGTTACGCTAATGGCATTAGCCTCTATGTAAAAATCAAAAATGATCCCTACAAAGAGGGAATGCTGTGTGGTTATGAGAGCGTTCAAAAACTGCTTTCACCACTAAGGGACAAGCTCAAATACGACAAGCAGAAGTTACAAAAAGCGTTACTGAAAGATTCAAAGTAAGTTAAAGTTTTGTTTGAGAAATGGATTGGTCTGACCTTACTCCTTAGTTCCTTAGGCTATCCATGCCAAAAGGTAAGCATTAGTTTCAAGCAATACGAAAATCTTATCCATATCCATCAAAAAGGTTGCAACAATGAAGTGGTGTGCAGAACGCTCATCTCTATCGCTTTACTAGAAAGCTCTCTAGGGTTGAACAACAAGCGAGAAAAATCCCTTAAAGACACTTCTTACTCCATGTTTCATATCACCCTAAACACCGCTAAAAAGTTCTACCCTACCTATTCTAAAACGCTTCTCAAAACCAAATTGTTAAACGATGTGGGTTTTGCGATCCAATTAGCCAAACAAATTTTAAAAGAAAATTTTGATTATTACCACCAAAAACACCCCAACAAAAGCGTGTATCAATTAGTAGAAATGGCCATAGGCGCTTACAATGGGGGAATGAAACACAACCCTAATGGCGCTTACGTGAAGAAGTTTCGTTGTATTTATTCGCAAGTGCGATACAACGAATAAAGCATGCTAGAATTAACTTATTTTGAATCTTTATAATTTTTACAAGCAATCTTGGTGGTATACTCCTACTATCTTACAAATTTATAATAATATCATTTGCATCATTATCTTTTAATCTTTTTAAAATATATTTTGCTTCTTTTTGTTAAGATATTTTGTCTTTTTATTTTTTGGAATAGGCTTTTGCTTTCCTTATAAGAACATATAGCGTAAGAATTCTTCCAATTCGCACCATTTTCTCTGAGCATGGGTGCTGTAAGAATGGCTTGATGAATTTTAACCTAGCGCATGCAACAATCACTAGAGCGATGGTTGGCAAAACAAAGAACACACAAGCTTTTGATGAGTGAAAATTCCATTAAAGATATAGGAAAACTCAAACGCTTCATGCAAGACAAAGATCATATTTTTTAGCAAAGAAGCACCTGATCTGATTTTGAAAGACTTCCAAAACGAAACTAATGATTAGAAACTAAAATCACAGTTCGCTTGAACCCACAGGCACTAAAGACTTGTCATAGCTCAATTCGCCTCTGGTTTTAGCGGCTTGCAAGTCATCATAAAATGTTGCTTGATTAGGCACTTTCCCCAATTTGTATTTCTTGCTCAAGCTTGGACTCACCTTAATGAGTTCATCGGTGAAGAAAGGATCATCGTAGTAAAGCGCCTTGTGGCATTTGATGGGTTTGAGCGTATTTTCTAAAATAATAAGCTCATCGCCCATAGTCATCAATTCATCAGGGGTCATCAAAAACCGCTCCTTGTTGCTGATAGAAGTGTTGGTCTTACCCGTATTGTCATCAATGCTTCGGCTCACATCTTGCCTTGTGTATTTCCCTAACACTTTAGAAAGCTTTTCAAAATGTTCATAGTAGTTATCGTTGTTGATCCCATAATACATATTCAAAGAAAGGTTGTCTAAAATAGTCTTAGCGCCATTCCTACCATAACCAAGTGGGGGATCATTTTCTAATTGCGCCTTACTTTGAAACACAAAAGCAGGGCGCATGTTGTATTCTGCCATGATCCCTACCGCTTTAACAAAGGTCTCTAAATAGCCACACAAAGTGAATTCATCCATGAGCATTAAGCAACTTCTTTTGCATTGTGGATCATGGATTGGTAGAATAAGGTTGCTATAAATCATCACGTTGAAAAACAGCTCTAATATCGGTCCAACAATAGTGCTTTCTTTAGGATTAGCGATCACACCAATACTCACTGCATCGATCCTTAAACGCCTGAAATCAAAATCATTAGCGCTCGTGAAATTTCTGATCATTGCGTTATTATAAGGAGCAAAGGCTGAAGTGTATACCCCTTGAACAGAGCTATAAGTTTCTCTAGCGCCACCCATTGTCTTGAAGTTATTCCACATGTTTCTAGTGGCAGGACTAAGCGCTCTTAGATTATCGCCACTCTTATCTTCTTCACCTCCAAAAAATTCCATTAAAGACACGACTTTTTCCATGTTTGTGTCTTCATCAATCAGGTTGATCCCGCTTGCCATAGAACCTATGAAAAACATCGTAGGGGTTTCAGGCATGATGATTTTTTTTCTTTTGACAAACTCTAATCCCTTTTTAGTCCACATGAGATCCCTGTAAATATTGCAATTGATGACAAAAAGGTTTCGCGCCTGATTGCTAAAAAAAGGATCTTTTTCATTAGGTCTTTCAGGGAACACTAATTTAGCCAATCCAAAGATTTGAGTGGAAAAATCCCCTCCACTAGCCACCATGCCATGCCCTTTTAAGCGTGTGTCAATTTGAGAGAGTATGTCTTCAGTCAAAACCACATCATTACCAAAATCCACATAAGCGAAAGGATTAAATCGGTGTGTTTTTAAGGAGAAAGGTTCATAGATGAACACTTTTTGGTTGAAGCGTTTTTCTCTGATTTTCCCGCAAGTTTCCATAGTGTCAGCCTTAGGATCAAACACAACGATATTTTGAGGATAATTGATCATATTGGGCATGATGAAACCCACCCCCTTACCGCTCCTAGTAGGGGCAATGAGTCCAATGAACGCCTGTCCTGCGTAAGCGATAAAATCCCCTAAGCCACGCCTGCCTACAATAACCTCTCGTTTGTCAAAGGCGCGTTTTTTATTGTTGGGTGTGATGAGCTTGGCTTTGATCATTTTTTCTTCAGTTTCCCAACTCGCGCTACCAAAGAGATCATCAACTTTTTTATTCGCTCCTATATCTCTAGTCCGAGTTAAGTATTTTAAGAACCACACAAAAAAGGTAATGAAGATATAAGAGCATAAAATAGAACTATATACGACTAAGGATATATTGAACCCATAAATCTTGAGCGAGCTAAAAGTGAGCGCCTTAAAATAGTAATTAGGAAAATCTTGTATCGCATAGACCCATATATCAAAAAGATCATCATCGCTCTCAGGCAATTTATTATCATCATAAAAATTACCTAAGAGAATCAAGAAAAATAACCCTGATGTGATAAAAGAATAGGATAGTAATAGTATCGCTTGCAACCAAAAGCCAAAGGTTTTAACCCTTTCTTTCAGCCCATCTATAATGATTTCTTTAAAGCTTTTTTTCTTTTGAGGCTGGTTAGCTTTATCTTTAAAAACCTTTTTTTGAGTTTTTATGAATTTGTAGAGGAAAAACAACGCTATTAACCCTATGAAACTAAAAATAACAACCAACTTATAATCCTCTATGAAGTATAAGGCGTTATACAAAAAGTCTTCCATTGTGCCTACTACCTATGTTTGATATAAAACTCATCACACTGTTTGTGGTGGTTGATATGAACAATTATATCAATCAAATCTTTAAAGCCTTCAATGAGACTTTCAAACTTGATATTCCTTGCTGCGCTATTAGATGAACTCATGTTGGCTAAACGAATAAACGCTTCTTCACTGCTCCCTGCATGCAGAGTGGTTAGCGTGCCTTTATGACCGCTACAAAGCACATTATAAAAATCGTATGCCTCACTGCTTCTGAGTTCCCCTAAAATGATTCTATCAGGTCGCATTCTCAAACATGACTTTAAGCAATCAGCAGAGGTGATATTCCCACCAAAAAAGAGCTGCGTGTAGTTCTTGTGGTGTTTGAATACAATCTCTTCGGTGTCTTCAATGGATATGATCCTTTCTTCTTTGGGGATAAACTCCATGATGCTTTTGATATAAGTCGTTTTACCGCTTCCTGTGCCACCACAAACAATGACATTCTTACCAATAGCAATACCATCTTTAATCGCACTGATCGCTTGTTCTTTGTTATCTAGTAGATTATAAAAACCTTGTTCTTCAAAGAAGCTATGAGGATAGGTTGTTTTGCTAGGTATCCTTATGGATATGGAAATGGTTTCATCATTAACTGTAACAGGGGAAAGGACAATCTGCACCCTTTCACCATTCGCTAAATTGCTACTCAAAATAGGATTTTCATAGTTGTCTATTGTTTTTTTCTTAAAACTTGCACAACACCGAGCAAAATGCATTAAACGAGGCAGACTAAAGGCTTTCCTGTCTCTCACATCAAATGGTTGCCATTCGCCATTATTTTTTAAAACCCATACAACCTTGTTCCCATTGTAACAAATCTCAGTGATATTTTCCATTTTTAAAAAATCACCAAAAAGTTCTTCAGTAGCATGCCTTAGAGGATTTAATGCCGCTTCTTTTAAAGCTCTTTCTACTTCTAGAAATTTTTTATCTTCTGCACTCAATCTGTCTTCAGTCATGTTCTTATTCCAAATTTAATTTTAATTGGGTTATCAATTTAGCTCTTTCTAAAGAAGTGAGATAAGTCTTATTTTTGCTCAAAATAATATATTTAGTCCCTATATCTTGGACAATCTCATTGAGCTTTTTCCCAAAATCATCTATCCCTAGAATCTGAAACGCCACGCCCATCATATTGCCATCTATGAATGGCGGTAAATACTCTCTTGGCAGATAAGAAGCCACTAGGTCTGAAATTCTTGCCACTTCATCACACATGAAATTATTGAAGTTGTCAGAAATTTCTGCAACAAACTCCCCAAGCGTTAGTTCATTTTTGATCGTGCTTTCTGCAAAAGTCTTTTCTTGTTTGCAACGATTGTAACTGGCTAACACAAGGTTGTTTAAATAGTTGTAATAAGTATCAAAACTAATAAAATTCTTTTGCATATTGATTCTTAACTCTTGAACTCTTCTCAAAAAATCTTGCGGATCGTTGCTATCTTTTAAAGAAGTGGCGTAATTTTGAATAAACTTATCCCTTACTTCATTCGCATTTCTCATAAGAGAGCTGTTGCTATCTAAGATCTTTTGTCTTTCTGTTTCATTGAAACCTAGTTCCATTGCTGTTTCCTTTCATTGTTTTTGCTTGGTTTTTTCTGCCACTATATTCTCTAGAAGAGCCTAGTTGGTTTTGTCTTTTATTTGGTAAAGAACCGAGTTTAATAACATGAATATATTTTATCCTTTCTCTTGAATCAATTGCCACCTTTGGGGCTTGTGGTGATTTCTTCATGTTCTCTAGACAAAGTTTTGGTGCTTTGTTTGATGATTTCATCTACCACAGATTTGTTGGTAATTTTAACATCATACACGCCACTAAAATCAATATCGTCCATTGTGAGAATCTTAATACTATCGCCCTCGTTTTTGTAAAAACTTGGGGGGATATTCATCAGTTGCCCTAGAATTTGATTAGACATCTGAGCTGAACTTTGCATACTGCCATTGATAGCTTGACCCAAAGCGTAATTAAATTCAGGTGTCCTTTCACTTCTGCCTTTGCCAAGGCCTATGAGTTTATCTAGGGCTATGATAGGCGCGGTTTGCAAGAAGCTATTAACCACGCTTGCTATCACAGCAAAGCCTATGCGCTTCATGAAGTGATTATTCACATAGCCATCTACCCCTGCTTCACCTAGCATGCCTGCTGCTTGAGCGTTTGCTAGAGGTATAATCACCCCATCAGGCGTAATGGCTTTAGTGAAGACTATCATTAAGCGAGTCATAATAGGCGTGCCACCTTTCACGCTTTGATAATTCCCATACACCTTAGTGCCTTTGTCTAATAAGATCATAGTGCCGTTCATGTTCCATACATCTTTGGCTACAACCCCACTCACTATACCCGTGAGAGTGGCATCTACTTTAGAAGTCAGAGTGATTTCAATGGGAGTGTATTGCGCTAAAACAAATGTGGGATCACTCTTGCCTATAAAGGCCTGTTTGACAGGGCTTGTTTCATCTTGTTTTTCTTCTTTCTTTTTATCGTCAATGGGATTACCATTTTCATCTACAAAATCCCCACTCTTTTCTTTTTTGTTCTTAAGAGCGATTTCGCTGATATTTTTGGCAGTTTCTGCGACATCTTTGTCTATCTTATTGCTTTCTGCTTTAGTTTCTACTGCGGGTTTTTTACTTTTTTCTTTATCGTCATCTTTTTTATCGCCACCTAAAGCCTTAGCTAATTTAGCTTCTAAATTCTTATCCTTAATGGTTTTCTCTGTTTCGTATTGTTTAGTAATATCAGGCTCTATGGAAGCATAAATAGGATTATCGCTAGCTATTTTGTCCGCATCAACATTAGTGGCGTTAATAGTGGCAATATCGCCACCATTTTTAAAATCCATTGGCAACAATGGATAACCTTTAGCCGCCATGTTATCAAAGGTTTTGCGGCTTCTTAGATCGCTATAAATCCGATCCACTTCATCAGCTTGTCGTTTGATTCCTAGAATTAGCGCCCTTTCGCTATCGCTCAAGCCCTCTAAACATTGCTCTATGGCTTCTTGATCAGTAGGGTCATCTAAGTTATCCAAGCACTCGCTTGCTTGATGCAACCTTTCTGTTTTACTCAATTGATTTTGTTTGTTCTGCGCCCTTTTATTTTGGATTTCTTGGATCAAATCGCTATAAAGGTTTTGGCATTTCCTTTTTTCTTCATCGGTCCTAGCCGTTTTCAAACAATCCAAAACAGCCTTTTCTCTGGCTTCTTGCAGGTATTTGAGCTTCTCTTCATCGCTCAAACCATCCAAACACTTCATGATAGCCGCTCTGTCGTTAGGATCGGCGTTTTTCAAGCAATCTTTTATCGCTTTATCTTTTTGTTGGCGCTGTTTCTCTAAAAATTTTCTCGCTTCAGGCGTGAGTAATTTCTCGCATTCTTGTTTCTCTTTTTCATTCCTAGCTCTTGAAACGCAGTCTAAATAAGCCTTAACGCTCTTTTTAACTTCTTGCTCTAATAGTTTCCTCGCTTCAGGGGTGAGTAATTTCTCGCATTCTTGTTTCTCTTTTTCATTCCTAGCTCTTGATACGCAGTCCTTGTAAGCCTTAACACTCTCTTTAGCTTCTTCTAAAAGTTTCCTCGCTTCAGGGGTGAGTAACTTCTCGCATTCTTTTCTTTCAGCTTCGTTTTTGGCTTTTGATACGCAATCCAAATAAGCCTTAACGCTTTTTTTAGATTCTTCTAAAAGTTTTCTCGCTTCAGGCGTGAGCAATTTCTCGCATTCTTTTTTCTCTTTTTCATTCCTAGCTCTTGAAACGCAGTCTTTGTAAGCCTTAACACTCTCTTTGGCTAAAACCTTTTTCTGTAAGTCTTTAGGGAGATCTTTGACACACCTTTTTTTCTCAGCTTCGGTTTTAGCGTTTTTCAAACAATCTAGCGCTTGATTCTCTAAAAATTTTCTCGCTTCAGGCGTGAGTAATTTCTCGCATTCTTGTTTCTCTTTTTCATTCCTAGCTCTTGAAACGCAGTCTAAATAAGCCTTAACGCTCTTTTTAACTTCTTGCTCTAATAGTTTCCTCGCTTCAGGGGTGAGTAATTTCTCGCATTCTTGTTTCTCTTTTTCATTCCTAGCTCTTGATACGCAGTCCTTGTAAGCCTTAACACTCTCTTTAGCTTCTTCTAAAAGTTTCCTCGCTTCAGGGGTGAGTAATTTCTCGCATTCTTTTCTTTCAGCTTCGTTTTTGGCTTTTGATACGCAATCCAAATAAACCCTAACACTCTCTTTGGCTAAAACCTTTTTCTGTAAGTCTTTAGGGAGATCTTTGACACACCTTTTTTTCTCAGCTTCGGTTTTAGCGTTTTTCAAACAATCTAGCGCTTGATTCTCTAAAAGTTTCCTCGCTTCAGGGGTGAGTAATTTCTCGCATTCTTGTTTCTCTTTTTCATTCCTGGCTCTTGATACGCAGTCCTTGTAAGCCTTAACACTCTCTTTAGCTTCTTCTAAAAGTTTTCTCGCTTCAGGCGTGAGTAACTTCTCGCATTCTTTTCTTTCAGCTTCGTTTTTGGCTTTTGATACGCAATCCAAATAAGCCTTAACGCTTTTTTTAGATTCTTCTAAAAGTTTTCTCGCTTCAGGCGTGAGCAATTTCTCGCATTCTTTTTTCTCTTTTTCATTCCTAGCTCTTGAAACGCAGTCTTTGTAAGCCTTAACACTCTCTTTAGCTTCTTCTAATAGTTTTCTCGCTTCAGGCGTGAGTAACTTCTCGCATTCTTTTCTTTCAGCTTCGTTTTTGGCTTTTGATACGCAATCCAAATAAACCCTAACGCTCTCTTTGGCTAAAACCTTTTTCTGCAAGTCTTTAGGGAGATCTTTGACACACCTTTTTTTCTCAGCTTCGGTTTTAGCGTTTTTCAAACAATCTAGCGCTTGTTGCTCTAAAAGTTTTTTCGCTTCAGGGGTGAGTAATTTCTCACACTCTTTTTTCTCATCTTCAGTTTTGGCTTGAGATACGCAATCCAAATAAGCCTTAACGCTTTTTTTAGCTTCTTCTAACTTTTTTTTCGCTTCAGGGGTGAGTAATTTCTCGCATTCTTGTTTCTCAGCTTCAGTTTTGGCTTGAGATACGCAATCCAAATAAGCCTTAACGCTCTCTTTGGTTTCTTCTTCTAAAAGTTTTCTCGCTTCAGGCGTGAGTAATTTCTCACACTCTTTTTTCTCAACTTCAGTTTTGGCTTGAGATGCGCAGTCTTTATAAGCTTTAACGCTCTCTTTAGCTAAAATATCGCTTTGTAAGTCTTTAGGGAGATCTTTCAAACACTTTTTTCGTTCTTCATCGGTTTTAGCGTTTTTCAAACAATCTAGCACTTGTTGTTCTAACTTTTTTTTCGCTTCAGGGGTGAGTAATTTCTCACACTCTTTTTTCTCTTTTTCATTCCTAGCTCTTGAAACGCAGTCCTTGTAAGCCTTGACGCTCATATCAGCTAGTAGTTCTTTTTGCAAGTCTTGGGGAATATTTTTCAAGCACTCGTTTCGTTCTTCATCGGTTTTAGCGTTTTTCAAACAATCTAGCGCTTGTTGTTTCAATCTTTCTATAGCTTCTTTAGACAAGCCTTTCAAGCATTCGTTTTTTTCAGCTTCTGTTTTGGCGTTTTTGACACAATCCTTATACTCTTGAAGCTCTTTTTGAAGCTCTAATTCCTTACGGAATTTCTCTCTAATATCAGGGTCATTTATGAGTTTTAGGCACTCTTTCCGTTCTTCATCGGTTTTAGCGTTTTTCAAACAATCTAGAGCTACTTGAACTTTTTGTTGGTTCAGTAAGCTTTTTTTCAGGTTTTCATCTTTGATTAAATCTAAACACTTGATTCTTTCTTCTTCAGTTTTGGCATTTTTGATGCAGTCGTTATAAGCCTCTAGAGTCTTTTTCATTTGATCTTGAAGTTTTTTGTCTTTGATAAGCTTCAAACATTCTTCATAGTTACCACCATTACTAATACACTCATAAAAGGCTCTCAATGGGTTTTTGTCCTCAATTTCTGCAATATTCAAATAGTTGTATAAGGTTCTATTGGGATCGTCATTGAAGAAAAGATTCTTATCGATCATATTGCCTTTTTCATTCCGTTCTTTCAGCAATCGGTTATACTCTTGCCTTATTTGGATTTCATCATTGACATAAAGATTCCTGTCTTTGCTAAAACGAGAGCTTTTATCTTCCAAAGGCATGAAGTAGTGAAAAATGCTTCTAGAAAATAAAATAATCACGATAAGAGCAGCGACTACAATGCCGCCAATAATGTATTTCTTTTTGCTTCCTTTGATAATCTCTTGATCGTTAGAGTCGTCAGTTATTTCTTCTAGCTTGTCTTCATCAAAATGGGTTTTAGTTTCTTGGGTTTTAGTTTCTGTGGGGTTGTCAAGATGATTGTCTGAACTTTCTGTGGGGTTGTCAAGATGATTGTCTGAGCTTTCTTCTTTTAAAAGATCTTCAAAATGATTGGCTTCCGTTGCTTCTTCATTAGATAGATCTTGGGGTGAATCTTGTTGGGTTTTTTCAGAAGTTTCATCATCAATCAAGTCCGTTTGAGTTTCTTCTTGATGCTCATTATTTTCTTGATCGTCTTCTTCGTTCAGTTTTTGGGCTTCTTCATCTAAACTCTTTTGCTGAGTGAAAGGTCTTTTATCATCAACTAATTTTCTGGCTTTCTTGAATAACTTGTCTGCTAGACTGCCATTGCTAGATTCTGAAGTTTCATTACCTCCAGAATCCATTTGAGTTTGGGTTTCTTCTGGCTTGTCTTCATCAAAATGGGTTTTAGTTTCTGTGGGGTTGTCAAGATGATTGTCTGAACTTTCTTCTTTTAAAAGATCTTCAAAATGATTGGCTTCCGTTGCTTCTTCATTAGATAGATCTTGGGGTGAATCTTGTTGGGCTTTTTTAGAAGTTTCAAGTTTATCGTTTTCTTCATTCATGTCTTAACGCCTTTTTATTTATCTCTGACAAGAGGGAGCTTTTTAATCACACGCTCCAATTCACCATAGTTTTTGATATTGTAATTTTTTGTCAATGGATTTTTCCCATAGCCTTTATTGATCACTGTTACAAGGGCTTTGTCTTTAATGAGCTTAAACTTCTCTGCAATTTCATTAACTCTATACCATCTCAATCCTGAATTGGTCATGTTAGGATCAATGGCGGCATCAGTCATGCTCAATTTCCCATCAGGTTGAACCACAAAAATAGCAGGTTGGAGAGTGATGTTTTTGAAACCAAAATAAGTGAATGTGCCATCATCAAAAATTTCAGAGGGCATAATATGTTTAGAGCGTTTTTCAGGCGCTTGGTAGTAATTGTAGTTTCTAGGCACAGGGTTTCTTTTTAACGCATTATGCACATATTGGGTCTCTAGCGCCTTTGCTTGATCTAGTATAATTTTTTGTTTTTCTTCTCTTATTTTTTCTTTGTTGATAATCTGTTCATTGCTCGCCATCATTACTCTATTAATGTAGGCTGTGGTGTTGAGATTTTCTTGCTTGATCAATTCTCTCTGCCTCTTTGCTTCTTCTCTCTTTTTTAATTCCTCTTCAATAACGCTAGAGACTTCGTGTCTTTGTGGGTATTCTAATTTGACCGTTAGATACGCTGAAGCAAAATTGTCTTTTTGAGCTATCCTCAAAATGAATTGATACAAGGCTTTATTGGTCCGCACAACAAGATTAGTCCTCCAAGCACTATCGCTAGGAGATAATTCTATGGAGTTATCCTCGGGGCTTTTTTGAGATTTATCTGTCTTAATACTGATTTTATCCTTGGCTCTTTGCCTAACTGCCTCTTCAGCTTGTTTCTTGTTGAGTTCTTCAATTTGTTTGAGCGCGTTAGCTTGAGCCTGCTCTTGCATGTCCTCTAGTCGTTCCATTTGGTCTAATTCATTTTCTCTCTGTTGCTTGATCAATTCGCTAAGATTTTTGTTATTGCTCAAATTTTGTGGGTTACTCATAGCGTTAGTGAGATTTTCTAAATTGGCTCTATTTTTTGCACGCTCCTCCTTTCTTTTTTCTCTTTTATCTTTTTGCGCTTTTTGCGCTTGTTCTTTAGCTTCTTTTTCTTTTTCTAGAGCTTTTTTTTGTTCTTCTAATTCTTTGGGGTCAGGCGCATCTACGATAAGTTTTTTTGTTTTTAAAAATTCTTGGTAATCTCTTGTCATTAGGGCAAAATTCACTGCTTCTTTTTCAAACATGAGATTACTTTTTACCGATTTAGGTTGAATGAATATGTGATTAGAATTAGGCACAATATTCCAACCTTTATTGAAACCTGTTGTGATGTAAGAAATAGTTTCATCTTTTTCAAGTTGGATCACAGTAACATTGTCTAATGAAGTCCAAATCGTGATGGGTTTTTCATCTCCCAAATAAGCAATCTTCTTATTCACCACTTTCACCCTGCCACGATTAAAATTTTTAATGTCAGGTGCTGCTTCTATTACGCTAGATAAAAATAAATAACCAAGACAGAAACAGTTAACAATTTTTTTAAAAAATGCCTGCTCCATCAACAATTCCTCTTAAAAAATATTTGTAATTGTAACACAAGAATAAAGTGGCTTATCCTTTAAACATAGATCCACCAACTCTTCCTACCATTAAGGCATCTCTTTCTCTATCCATCCTGCTGCCATCCATAGAGACAGAGCTGAAAATGGTATTAACGATCGCATTGACACTCTCAATAATCGTCTCTATGAAACCTTTTAAAATAAATAGAGTGATCAAACTCGCAATAGTTGAATCGATACCCAGTCCCCCTTGATTGATGTTTTGTATAGCAACAGAGGGCGTTATGGTCAAATTGAATGCCAATAATGCCAAAACACCAAAAAGTAAAATAGGAATAGCTAGAACCAAGATAAACAAATTATTAATAAACCATATCAATATGTTTTTCATGGAATCTTTGAACCAATCTAGCACGATCAAACATACTGCAATAGGGAACACAATACCGCTAAAAGCCCCAGCTATCAAAGGTTTCACAACCACAGTGCTTATTCTCATAATGATAGTTACTTGCATAAAAATGGCGAATAAAGAAATACCTGCCACTTGCAAGCCTTGTAACAAACTAGGAGCGTTGTTGCCAACATTAGAAAAAACAGCTCTTACTGCAGGTAAAATTGAATTAACAGTGTAATTCAGCACTAAATCTAAAGCCCAAAAAAGAACTTGATTCAGCCCAAAAGCGCCTGCTAAACCAAAATAAATAGAATAAGAGATTTTATAAAGATAACCAAAACCTGCATAGGCGATAAAAGAGACCATCGCCATTTTGAATAATGTCCCCCCAATAAATCGCATGTATTCAAAACCTATGTTAATCTGAATGTTACTTGAAATATCTCTCAATTTCATAAAAGAAATAAAAACAAAAATCCCAAAAACAATATAAATCAGGTAAGAAACAAAATCAAGATATGACCCTTGCCCTATGATAATGTCAGGCAGATTGACTACACCATATGCAGGAAGAACAGCAGCGTCCGCTCCTTTGACAACAGATTCTAATGCGGCAAAAGCAAGCATGGCTGTAGTGTTGTTTTGCAGTTTATTTGCAGTGAATTCTTTACCAATCAGCCAAATTAAACCATCAGCTGTAATATTCGTAGAAGCTTGAGCGGTTATTGAGCCAATTATTTGTAAAAGAATATTGCCTTTCACATTGTCCTCAACACCGCCTTTGGTAAAATTCTGAATCTTGTTGCTCAAATTGTCTAGCACGCTATCCATGGATACATCTATGTTTTTATTTATCAATGCGTTCCAACCAAAATTACAGCCACTTGATGGCGTTAGAGCAAAACCTTGTATAGCTGTAGCAACACTTGCCCATGCCGATCCCCATAAAGGACCTAAAGTATTCAAATATTTCACCAGATTGCTAGCGGCTAAACTTGTGGCTAATGGTGTGCTAAGCGCTTCGATCACACCCTGCCCTGAACTCTTTCCACTCCCTGATGCACCAATAGATGTATAGCCTGTCAAAATATCTGCAAAACTCTTGTTGGTTAAAACATAACTTGGTATCAGCATGCAATAAACTGTTTGGTAAATTTTGAGATTTGAAACAATGGGCAAATCAATAGCTTTCAACCAATTAGGAACAATGAGAAAAAAACTCATGATCGTTATTAAAAAAGTCCTTTTAAGATTAAACATGCTCTTATTTCTCTAATGCCTTATTTTTCGCTTCCACTTCTTTAATCTTTCTCAAAATTTCGCTTACTGTCTGTTCGTTTTGTAAATCCGTGATTTGAATGTCAAACACTTTGAAGCCAAAAGGATTGATGATAAGATTTTCTTGAGAAGAGTTACCTCTAGCAAAATCATAATAAATAGTTACTTGTTTTTTAGTAATATATTCATAATTTTCCATTGTATCAGGTGTGATTTTGATGGTAATGAAAAATGTTAATCTCGTTAAGGGACTATTTTTGACTTTTTCTCTTTGTATGTTAGAGCTAATGATAGCTTCTGCTCGGACTTTATCTACGAATTGTCTGATATTTTCATTGAACATTCTCATTGCTTGGGTTTGGAAACTCACATCGCAATATTGCATCAGTTGATCCTTGCGATCCCTCAAAGAATTTTTACTATAACCAAACAGCAATGAGACAAATTTTGAAGTTGCGCTATCCACAACAGCTTCAGAATTGACAATTTGCCTAGCATCGGAGCGTTTGACAATTTTAAATTCTCCTGTGTATCGATCAATGCCATAAACAAATATATCCGTTTTCTTCAAAGGCATCATCATCACAATACTCGTTACAGCAGCGACATTGAGTGCCATAGAGAGATAAAAAGCCCTTTTGAAAGTCCTATTGGCCTTATTGAGTTTTGCCAATCTATCAAGGGCTATCACACCCCCAACCAAATTTTCATCAATCAAGACTTCTTCGTTTTTTTTCCCTAACATGCGACAGCTTTATTGTTTAATTATTGGTTTGTTGGTTGTAAAATTTGAGAGATCTTTTCATTAAAAACTCCTTAAAATAACCCTAATTATAGCAAAATTTCTGTAAAAATATATATTTGAAAAACCTTTAACAAAAACCTTTTTGGATAAGGCGTTGAGCAAAGATTCCTTGATAATCAATGTAAGCAACGACTTGTTTCAAACAAGAAGCAAGATGAAACACGATGCAACTCAAAAAGTAAGAGCGATGAGCAAGCGGTCGTAACTCAATAATGAAATTTTAGAAGCGCCTAATTCAAAGAGATGAGACAATCGCAACTCATAGAGAGAATGGTATAATATCAAAATAATTTCTCAATTTAATTCTTGAAAGGAGTTTCATGAACGATACAACAGAGCATCATGGACCTAATCCGCTAAACGCCCCACCACCTAGCAACTCACAGAGCAATGATCTTTTAAATTTGCTAGACTCGTTATATCCCAAAGGGAGTTTAGGGGAGCAAAGATTTCACGAAGCTTTAAAGAATCAAGAAGAGTTGAAAAATATCCTGATAGAAATAGAAAAGCTACCGCAAGAAAAAAGGTATGAACTTCTGATGCAGATAGGACAAGCCAAACAGAAAATAATGGAGGCATACGCTCATTCATTCTTAGGATATATAGGGGGACTAGAGCATCTGTTAGGATTGTGTATGGGTGGGATATTTGTTTTGTTTGCAGTCTATTTTGTATTTTTAAGAACTAGCAAAAATGTGGATTTGGTGGAAAGTCTAAAAACAAAACTAAAACTTCAGTATTTTTACTATGCCTTTGGTGTGGGTGCGGTTTTGTTTTTTGGATTAGAGACAATTAGATCGATTTATGAACTATATATCTTAGGAATTGGTAGCACTAACGACAAGGTGCTCTTTGTTTTGAAAAACATTTGCTTCATAGGTATGGGCTATTTGATCTATAAAGTTATTAAAGTTATTGGTATAAAAAATTTTATCAATGGTCTTTTCACTTCAAAGAAACAAGGCGGTGCAGAATGAAACTAGTGAAACGAGAGCAATAAGGAGAAACAACAATGAAACGGAGAGCAAGTGTTTTAATCGGTGCGGCAATTCTGTGCTTAATTTTAAGCGCGTGCAGTAACTATGCGAAAAAAGTGGTGAAACAAAAGAACCATGTTTATACGCCTGTGTATAATGAACTGATAGAAAAGTATAGTGAGATCCCCTTAAATGACAAACTCAAAGACACACCATTCATGGTGCAAGTGAAGTTGCCAAATTACAAGGACTATTTGTTGGATAATAAACAAGTTGTACTAACTTTCAAACTTGTTCATCATTCTAAAAAGATTACGCTCATAGGCGATGCCAATAAGATCCTTCAATACAAGAATTACTTCCAAGCTAACGGGGCAAGATCCGACATTGATTTTTACTTGCAACCCACTTTGAATCAAAAGGGTGTGGTGATGATAGCGAGTAACTACAATGATAATCCCAACAACAAAGAAAAACCGCAGACCTTTGATGTGTTGCAAGGAAGTCAGCCAATGCTAGGAGCTAACACAAAAAACTTGCATGGCTATGATGTGAGTGGAGCAAACAACAAGCAAGTGATCAATGAAGTGGCAAGAGAAAAAGCTCAGCTAGAAAAAATCAATCAGTATTACAAGACTCTCTTGCAAGACAAGGAACAAGAATATACCACTAGGAAAAATAACCAACGAGAAATTTTAGAAACATTGAGTAATCGTGCAGGTTATCAAATGAGGCAGAATGTGATTAGTTCTGAGATTTTTAAGAATGGCAACTTGAACATGCAAGCCAAAGAGGAAGAAGTTAGGGAGAAGCTACAAGAAGAAAGAGAGAATGAATACTTGCGCAATCAAATCAGGAGTTTGCTCAGTGGTAAGTGATTGGAAGAAAAAAGGGAGAGAGTATAAGGGTAGAGAGAAACGCCAACGGGCGTTAGCTTTACTTGATAAGTAAGGCGATCAAGTAAGTTGAAGCACTCATCATTTTTTAATCCTGTCTCTGCCTGAGACGAATACTTTTCAAACTGAATTTTGTTAGTTACACCGAGATTTTTTGTTCGTTTTCCACATCAAGCATTTTGCACTCCTTTTTCTTTCATGTATTTTTCAAGATCAAATTTCATCAGCAGATCCCTAACATAGTCGTTATATTGTTCAATGGTTTTTAGATTAGCATAGAAATTCACTTCTTCATCTGTCATCACAAACAATTTCAATAGTGGGAGCTTAGTATCATACAATTCTATTTGCGAGTCCATTTCTCTAATACTCATCTTAAACATGATGGGCTTGCTGAAGAAAGGCAGAAATATTCCAAGAATTGATCGATCAAATTTGGAGAATAAGAAATTAGGATTCTCCGTAATCGCATGCAACAGTTCCATAGTCTCATTCTCAAGCAAACGATAAACCTTTTTAAATTTATCAATACCAATGCTTTTGATAACAGCGCGATAATCTTTCATGTAATTTCTTAGAACCTTATCTAACGCTCCCTTGTTTGTATGCATCTGCTTGAAAAAATCATGCATGGTTTTTATTTGATCCATGATTTTCTTTTTTTCATCAGTGCCTAAAAGTTCGTTCTCTTGCAAGCTCTTAATAAGTTTTTCTTTCTTATCTTTTGAGTTGGCAATCATTAAGAAGAGTTTTCGCATGTTATTACTCATATCGCTCTTGATCCCTTCAATGGATTTGGTTTCTCTTTAGATTGTTCAGATCGTAAAGGTTTATATTGAAATTATACAATATCTGTTGTGTGAAAATTTCAGAGCGGTCATAATTCAAAGAGCAAAAAACTATTTTTTTAACCATAAAATATTGTTTCAATCACTCTTATATCTATTTTTCAAAACCTACAAAAAACGCTTTCACAAATAGCCCTAAAAACCGATTTAAAAAGTTTTAATATTATATATTATTTTTAAAAAGCAAGATCGGTCGTAAAAATGCGTTACAACTAAAATAAAGGGTCAAGATAACTCATTTTCAAAAAGGAGTCTTAAGTAATAAAATCATAATATTCAGCTAGTAATCTATTGCCTTATTGATCAAACAAAGCTCTGCATGAAAGATGAAAAAATTCCATCTTTAGATAGTTAATACACCACTAGAGTCTTACTTGAGAGACACTCATTTTATTAGTGGTTTTGTCTGATTTGCTACTACCAAAACCATTACCAACCAAAGCAGATCCCATGTTTTTGATACTATCGAATCCATTCTTCAGCACTTCTGCCATAAAATTTTTGATATTGTCCATAGGCAAGTTGAATTTTTTCCCTAATATTTCATTAAGTCCCATCATTAACATCAGAAAGAACAAAAAACTTAATATCATAGAAAACAAATCACTGGATAAACCTGTAAAAAGATTTGTTCCACCACCCAACAAAGAAGCTAAAATTTTTCCCATACTCAGTCCTTTTATTTTTGGTTGTGTAAGTTATTGCTTGTTCGGATCTCTAATGCGTGTTTTAGTAGGAAGCATTTCACAATAGCATACCTAAAGCTAATAAGAAAATTCTTGAATCTAAGATTACTCATGAAATCAAGCGGTAAGCAACCACCAATCGCAAACAAATCAAATATTTTGCCACCAAACAAGCCATATCCCTTTTGTTTTTATCTCCTAATTATAGCAAATTTTTCTCAATATTAATTTGGAAAACCACCACCATATCAAAAACAAATTACTAACACACTAGATGCAGAATTATTTTTAAAAAACGCTCATTTAAATTTAAAATCATGGGGTTTTAGGATTTGAATACCAAAAATCGATTGGTTTTTTCAAATAAGCTAGCTTTGCGCATGCGCTTAAAAAGATTTTAGTTTTTAGTTAGTAAGGTTTTATACTAATGTGTGGAAATAAAGAAATTTCTCTAAATCAAGTCTTGAGAAATTTTTGAACGAATCATAAGAACCAATTTTGCCATTGAGTCATAAGCATGATTAGCTTCATTGTGAATTTTGCGTGGCTTAAGAGATAGTATTTGCTTATTATACTGAGAGAAACGAGTAGCAAAAGATAAGTAGTGTAATAAAAAAAGCTAGGTTTTATTATAAGAGCAAACAAGAATAATATCGGATAAACTAAAATCACCCCTGCCCCATAAGAAAAAAGCGCTATTAAAAAACCTATGACGATAGAACTGATATTGAACAGCCTATAATAAAGGCTGTACTTATCTAAATGTTTGTTGAAAGAATGTTTGAATTGTAAAAAGTTTTGTTTTAATTTGCTAATCGGTCGTTTCATTTTGGTTTTGAAAGAACTAGTTCAAGGCGGTGAACCTATAAAGGAGCAAAGGAGCATAGGAAATAATAAGTATTTTACAAAACCACCTTAATCTAGCTCAAAATCCCAAAGAATACCCTACTACGCTGACACTAACATGTGATATAACACAAACCAACGATTTGTTTATTTAATGTCAAACAAAGAACAGAAAAAACCTATCAAGGAATAAAGGAATTTCTATCCAAAAAACACAAGTCCATTGTATAAAAACAACCTTAAGAAAAACTTAAAAAATACCAACAAGCCACATATGAGCAAGCAAAACATAACACTATAAGACCTAGACTTTACTTACCTTTTGAATATGGAAAAATTTTAATCCATAGTTTTGTGGAAATTGTGGTAGAATATATTGATATTTTTTGAAAATTTAAGGTTACAAAAACTATAAGATGCTTGCAAAAATCGTTTTTAGCTCGTTGGTTGCGTTTGGAGTTTTGTCGGCTAATGTGGAGCAGTTTGGTTCATTTTTCAACGAGATAAAAAAAGAACAAGAAGAAGTGGCTGCAAAAGAAGACGCTCTTAAGGCTCGTAAGAAGCTCTTAAACAATACGCATGATTTCTTAGAAGACTTGGTTTTTAGAAAACAAAAAATCAAAGAGCTTGTGGATTACAGAGCTAAAGTTCTTTTAGATTTAGAAAACAAATACAAAAAAGAAAAAGAGGCTCTAGAGAAAGAGACAAGAGGTAAAATCCTTACTGCTAAGTCAAAGGCTTATGGTGATCTAGAGCAAGCCTTAAAAGATAACCCTCTCTATAAGAAACTTCTCCCTAACCCTTATGCCTATGTTTTAAACCAAGAAACATTCACCAAAGAAGATAAGGAGCGTTTGAGTTATTACTACCCCCAGGTGAAAACGAGCAGTATTTTTAAAAAAACTACCGCTACCACTAAAGATAAGGCTCAGGCTTTGCTTCAAATGGGTGTGTTTTCTTTAGATGAAGAACAAAACAAAAAAGCGAGCCGATTAGCTTTATCTTACAAGCAAGCGATTGAAGAATATTCCAATAATATTTCTAATCTGTTGAGCAGAAAAGAATTGGATAATATAGATTATTACTTGCAGCTTGAAAGAAACAAATTTGACTCCAAAGCAAAAGATATTGCTCAAAAAGCTACCAACACGCTTATTTTTAACTCGGAACGCTTGGCGTTTAGCATGGCGATTGATAAGATCAATGAGAAATACTTAAGGGGCTATGAGGCTTTTTCTAACTTGTTGAAAAATGTCAAAGATGATGTGGAATTGAATACTCTGACTAAAAACTTCACCAATCAAAAATTGAGTTTCGCACAAAAACAAAAATTGTGTTTGTTGGTTTTAGACAGCTTCAATCTTGATACCCAATCCAAAAAATCTATATTAAAAAAGACTAATGAATACAATATCTTCGTAGATAGCGATCCTATGATGAGCGACAAAACAACTATGCAAAAAGAACACTACAAGATATTTAATTTCTTTAAAACAGTGGTTTCTGCATACCGGAACAATGTTGCCAAGAATAACCCCTTTGAATAGGAAAGGAGATAATCTTGAAAAGTATCTTCAAAAAATTAGGTTCTGTCGCTTTTTATTCTTTGGTTATTTATGGGGGCTTAAATGCTATCAATACAGCATTATTACCGAGTGAATACAAAAAATTGGTGGCTTTAGGCTTTAAAAAAATCAAAACACTCCATCAAAGACATGACGACGAAGAAGTTACAAAAGAGGAAAAAGAATTCGCCACTAACGCTTTGAGAGAAAAATTACGGAATGATAGGGCGAGAGCAGAGCAAATTCAAAAGAATATTGAAGCGTTTGAAAAAAAGAACAACTCTTCTATTCAAAAAAAAGCGGCTAAGCACAGAGGATTACAAGAATTAAACGAAATTAACGCTAACCCTTTGAATGACAACCCTAATAGCAATTCTTCCACTGAAACTAAATCTAATAAAGATGATAACTTTGATGAGATGATCAATAAGGTGAATGAAGCTTTTGTGAAACCTGCTGCTCCGCTTGTGCC
Organism: Helicobacter pylori; assembly: GCF_014498195.1. Lineage (GTDB taxonomy): Bacteria > Campylobacterota > Campylobacteria > Campylobacterales > Helicobacteraceae > Helicobacter > Helicobacter pylori_DO. The sequence continues at coordinate 54,469 of NZ_JACTGH010000001.1, forward strand.
TAATGAGTGGAGAACACCTGAAATTGAAATCGTTATCAATAAGTGTATTATTTCAAGCAACGATTACGATGGGTTAAGAAAGTGTTTGATCAAAGGCATCAAGGATCAAAAAATTCTTGCCCCCTTATTAGAAAAAATTCAAGAAATAGAGACAGAAAATAACAAGTTTTCTAGACAACACTTGAGTGGTTTAAAACTCGCTCTTAATAACAGCAACAATAGAACCTTTCTTATAGCTTCGTGCGCTATTTGTGAGAAGAGAAAAAAAGAAATGGAGCAAGAAAATAACTACCAAGATACTACAAATGCAAGCGAGTTTGGAGCTACTGATACAAAAGAAAATGAAGCAAAAGATGCAACATTCTCAAACAATCGCTCTAAATCCGAACTGCCCAATAGCGTCATTAATCAAATAGAACAAAGCATCGCTCATGGAAAAAAATAGCGATCCAAATTATTAGCTCAAAAAACAACTAGAGAAACAAATCCCAAAAATTAGAAATCATAGCTTGTCATCTCAGAAAATCATTTGACAATGATCTTACTTGATTGCCTTTCTTGTAGGTATTGTCGCTTGCTTTGTTCTAGGGATCTTTCTAATGCGTCCAACTCCTCTAAATAATTTAAAAAGACCTTGTTGTGAGCTAACATAAGCTTTCTGATTCCTTTGATGAAATTTTTATTCTTTAGGCTTTCTACAAGCGTCTGTGAAGCAGTGATTAAAGAAGCTGTACCTCCAATGTTGCTCTGATACGCCTTTAGGGAAGTTTCTAAACGCTCTCTTATATTTTGTTTTTCTTGCTCGATTTTCAGCTTCCCCTCACAATAAAGAACTAAAATTTTATCGGATATTCCGCATTGCTGTTCAGCAGTCTTTTGGTCTAAGGGATTGATTTTCATATAGGTTAATAAAAGTTCAGGGCTAGACATATAAGTCTTAAAAATCACATCTTCTGAGATGAAAAATAACTCATTCGCTTCAAAATTGGCTTTCAATAACGCTAAATCTCCTCTCAAAGCAATGGCCGCTTTTTTGATGTTTAGAGCATCTTCTTCACCCATTTTATCATTAGCGCTAGGGCTAGTGGTCGAAAAAATCTCATCTAAGTTTTTGAGCGCTTGTTGGTTGGTCTCTTGGTAGGTGCTATCCAGTTGCTTTAAGCCGCTTGTTATATCTTCTGCCATCAAAACAGACAATAGCAAAAAAGAAAATATGGTATTTTTCACGAGTGTTTTCATTTGACAATAACTTTAGAGTTAGCAATGTTTCTTGCTGTCGTTTCTCTCTCTAATTTCAGTTGTTCTTCCCAAAGGTCGGCTTTTTTTTCAAGATTCTCTATATAGTTTAAATGATTTTCTGCGTTTAAGATAGCAGCTTCTATGAGCGCGTTCAAATCTACTGATCCTTTTAAGGTTTTGATTTCTCCATTGATCCCATTCAAATAAGCGATATTTTGAAAATCTGCATCACTCAGTTTATTTTGAATAAGGGCTACAATCATTCTGTAATTCTGAATAACCTGTTCCATAAGGCATGCTGAAATTTTTAGCCCATCAAGATAGGGGCATTTTGTGGGTGCTAGAGTGAATGTTTCAATGATTCCAAATGGTGTGCCCATGCTTGAAAAAAAACTAAGAGCAGGCGCATAGATGGCGCTTTGAAACAAAGCCTGACCTGTTAGGGAATTATAGTCAATAAGGGTCGCTTTTTTCATAGCCTCTTTCAACCATGTTTCAAAACCTTCTAAGGTTTCTTCAAACGCCTTGATACCAATCGTATTGTAAGCGATGTATTTAGCGTTATCAGAAGAACTTCCTAAAGCTTGAGAAAGCATTTCCATTTGTGTTTTTAGAGTAACGCTCGGTTCAAAGCTGTTTTTTAACGCTTCTAAGAGAGCGTTTTGCTGATTCATTTTGAGCTTGATTATTTCGTTATTTTTTTGGAGCGCGATTTGCATGTTTTGGATTTCTGTTTGGGTGTTAATTTTTTGTTTTTCCACGATCATTTTGACATTCCCCCCCAATGCGCTAAGCGCACTTGAATACCCTTCCATGACGCCAAGCAAGATGTCTGAACCTGCAAAAAACCCCCCTGTCATGCCATTGACACCATTAATAACGCCATTAGCCCCTTTTAACATAGCGCTCATGGTTGCAAGCTGAGTCCTCAATTCTCCCTCTATTTGCGCTTGAATGGCTTTTTCTTTGGCACTAGATTGAGCTTCTATGGCTTTTAATTCGGCTTGAGCGGTTTTTTGTTTGGCTTGTGCGTCCGCCTGAATGGCTTTTAAGGCGGGTTCAAGCGTTATTACTGCCCCTGCACCATTCAGAGACAAACCACAAAAAGTCAAGAAAGAAAATATGCTTAAAAAACATTTCACATCTCTTTCCTCACTTCACGATTATTTTAGTTTGCACCCTTTCTGTTAAGTAGCTATCTTTTTGCCCCTTAAGCTTGTCTTTGATGTAATCAAGGTAAGTCAAATGCGATTTTAAAAAAGATTTATTCGCTACTATATTGTAATTATATAGCGAGCTTATGTTAGAAATCGCTTGAGTGTCATAGGTGCTAGTAGCTAATCCTGATTGATTAAGTATCATTTGAGAAGCGTTCTGCAACAAATTGGTATTGTTTTTCACAAATTCTATATAGTATTCTCTCAAAATTTCTGCTACTTTTTCAGCATAGCAATAAACGGCAAGAACCTTGTCCCCAATAGGGCATGCAGGGGTGGTCATAGGATTAACGCCTGAAGTTAGGGCATTAGTGGCTAACGCTTGGTATTTGGCATAAACAGTGGGCATAGAGACACTCATGGGCGTCATAGAAATTTGCATGCAACTGAAAAACACTTTTGATGAGCCAACAAGCGCACCTAAAGCGGTACAGCTATCAAGGGAATCGGCTGTATCATTCATTGAGCTGTTGCTTGCTTGAGAACGCAGTTGCTCTTGTAGAGCTAGGGCGTATTTTGGTGCTGCGCTTGTAATATTGCCTAAGATACCGCTCATCATTTCAACCGTTGTTGGCACGCTAGGAACAGCGATTTGATTCGTCGCATAAGCTTCAATAGCGCTAGGATTTTTAGGGGTAGTGTTACTCGCTAAAATGCTTGCAATCTGACTATTAACAGCACCAATTTGCGCGCCTTGCGTGTTGCCTTGCACGTTAAATTCCCCTGTTAATTTGCTGATATTTAAGATATTGTTCCCCACAGCCATGCTTTGATCGTTAAAACCCTGATACAATTGGTTGTATTGTTGGTTAGCGGCTTTCATAGGCATGCTTACGGCTTCAGCGATGCTTTGATTGTATTGGGTCATAATAGCGGTCATTTGCGGATTAGTAAACCCCACAATAATAGGAATAATCGCTGCTGTCATAGCACCCGCTACTATTCCTGCAAATGGTCCTGCGACACCACTTGTGCTTGAGATGATTGAGGAAACTTCCGATAAGAAGCCTGCAGAAGATGATTCATATATAGCTTGTGTACCTGCCATGTTAACACCCCCTAGTTAATACCCTAATATCGGTGGTAAAAACGATGAATCTGAGTATGTTGGCGCATAGCCATACATGAAAGGATTGTTTGGACCGTAATCGCTCATCATTTGGCTCATGAGAAGATTTTGAATACCCCACATCGCATTGATACCTAGATTATCATTAGGTTGAAAACTCCCTAAACTTATGTTGTCAAACTTGATATTAACATTCTTATCATTATAGTCATTGAGTATGGCCACTTTTTGCTCTAGGGTTTCTTTAGGGATCTCTATTTTTAGCTGATCTCTAGAAACAAGCCCTACGCTATTTAGCGCCATATCTTCAGGACTAATATCTTTTATATCCGTGTTTTGGTCAGCGTTAAGCGGAGCGTTAAACATGCCAATGATAAGACACCAAGCAAATAGTAATTTAATTTTATAAAAGTTCGTTTTCATACTTTTGACTCCTTTATTCTTATTTTTAGCATTATTCTAGCGCATTAACACCACTCAATCGCTGTTTTTGTTTTGATTTTCTTGATCGATCATTTTGTTTGTTACTTCATCAATGTTTTGAAAATATTTTTCAAAAAGCTCTTTCTTTTTAGCTTCAACGCTCATATCAGTTTGAATCCAATTAGGAATAATGGAGTCCATGATCAAATGCGTGAAGTCATAGGCATGATTGGTTGGGTATATTTTGTTCTGAACATAGTATTCTAAAAAATTCGCTTGAACAAAAAAATTCTCTATATCGCTCTGCATGTCCTCGCTTATGTTGTTATTGATAGGTTTTTCTAGTAATCTGAGAATCCTATACGACTGCCTGATAGTTTCTAGCATGAAGTAAGCATAAACATAAACTAATGAAACAAAAGAATTATTGGCTTTAAACGAGCTTGCATCATTCTTCCCACTTTGAAGAGGAATTAATCTTGATAATGTTTTTTGGGGATCTTGCCCTTCGTTTATTTCTTTAAAAAAGCGGAAATCTAAATCCTGATTACTGAGAAATGACTTGACAAAGTGAAGATTAGCGTTAAGACTATCTATGAGACCTGAATAAAGGTGTTCTGTTTTGACATCATCTATATTCAAAACATTCTCATAAAATACATTGACATGGTCTTCTAAGAAATTAGAAAAATCATAAAGAGCGGTAAGGTTTTGTTCAGTGATTTCACCTTCCATTTCTTCTTCTATGAAGTCCAATTCTTCTCTCAGTTCAAAAAGGTAATTAGAAAAACTATCCAAAATCGTCAAGACATCATTTTCCAAAATTTTCAATAATTTTTGTTCGCGCAAACTTTGTTTCATTTTAATACTCCTTTATTTGTTGATACATTTGCCTCAAGGCCTGATATTTATCTATGATACTATGGTTTTGGATAATCTTGTCAATTTCTTTGACAAATACAGTATCTGTGGATAAAATTTTCAAATATTCTTTAGGAATGCCTCTCAAATTAAAACTAGCGATAACGCTAGGGCTTCCATCTTGTTTGTAGAGAATTTTCCTATCTAGTCCCTTAGTGATGATTTCAAATTCTTTTTCTGTAACATTAGCTAATCTTTGGTAATCAGAAAGATTGCCCCCATCGTTTCTCAAAAAAATCTTTGTAGGGCATTGTTCTCTAATCGTATCAGCAATAGGGCAAGCCAAAAGATCAGTGATGCTTTGAGTCGCAAGTCTAACAATAGCGTTTCTTTTCCTTGCAGTTTTTAACATGTCTCTTACAAAATAAGCGACCTTTGGATCGCCTAAATATTTCCAAGCTTCATCAATATCTAAGACAAATCTACGCCCATCCATTGCCTCTTGGATACGAGCGAAAAGGTAAAAACAAATAAAGGGCGAAACATCATTATTGTCTAAGAAACTTGACCCATCAACGCCAATAATCGTTTTTGAAAAATCTAAGCGATCTGTTGCTTTATTATCAAAAAGCCATTGAAATTCACCATTGGTTGATTTGCAAAAAGGCGCTAATCGCGCGACAAGCCCATTAGGATCATTGTGGTCTTTCCCGAAAGCATTAATAAGTTGAGTGATAGGATAATCTAGATTCATATCTCCTGTGATAAGGTTGGTTACTGCCGCTGCAAGCGTGTTAGAATCTGCTAGGCTAAAAGAGATGCTGTTGCCATTTTCATCTTTTTCATCGCTTTTGGTCGCTAAGTTTTTCACAAGCTCTTTGACAACAGAAATAGCCGTTTGTTTTTGCTCCATTGTTGCATTTGTTTTTTGCACACAAGCCGCCCAAGCAAAAGGATTTAATCCTGTATCTGTCCCTAGCTCAATCTTAACATACTCCCCACCCATTGCGACAATATTCCCATAAGCGCCATAATCTTTATCCATATAGACCATAGTGAGCTTTTGCTTGTCTTTGCTGACATTAGCAGGAAAATTGTGAACAAATTGTCCCATAGCGTTCAAGGTCATTGACATAAACACTGTCTTACCTGAACCGGTTGAGCCGAGTATCAAAGTGTGTCCTGCTGAAGCTGAACCAAAATCAGTAGGCATGTGGAAGTTCAAATAAAAAGGCGAATTGATCTCGCTTTTTAGCGTCATCACGCTATTGCCCCAAGCGTTATTCTCTTGATTGCCATCAAAACTCATCGCTCTCATCGCTATGAAATCAGCAAAATTATTAGAAGTTACATCAAAAATAAAAGGAAGCGTGATAAAAGAGCAATGTTTGGCAAAAAAGTAATTTTCCATAGAGAAAGTCGCTGCGTTGGCTAAAAAACCTTTAGCGTTAAGACTAGAGACGCATTCCTTAACGCTTTGTTTCATTTTTTCAAAGCTATCAGCAAACAGCACTAAAGAATTACCATAACTGCCTAGCGTAATATCACCATTACCCACTAATTCGCTCAAGCAACCTAAAGTCATGCCCTGCTCTTTAGAGCCTCCACTAATAATAATCCTTCTAGAGGTGAAAGCTAGTTTGTCCTTTAAAACTTGTGAGTTTTTAGGCGAATAAGCATGCATGAAAATAAATTCGCTGTCTAGAGCGTTGATTTTATCAAACAAATCGCTCTGTGATTTAGGGGCGTATTCACTGATCTCAATAGCGCTAAAATATTTTTCACTCAAATCATCATTCAAGATTTTTCCATGCTTATTAGCAAAATAAACTTCTTTCACCCCACCATGCATTTTTTCTTTGAGATACAAGTCTTTTCGGTTGCAAATAAAAGGGGCTTCATTCATTCCCACCAAAAAATTATAAAACTCGCATTGTTTGGAATAAATAATGCCATCTTTGGTGTATTCTTTCAATCTAGTGGGGTGGTATTTACTCAATAGCTCTTCTATAAGCTCTATCCTATCCTTGAAGTTTTCAAGCTTGGCTCTAATAATCCTTTGAAACTCTTCAAAATTATTGTCTGCAAAATGCTTTTTATTCATAACGGGTTCATTGAGAGTGTCTAATAAATCTTGCTCTATGGTGAGATAAAAACTAATATCATAAAAACTTTCTCTCTTTTGCTTCTCATTATAGGCTCGCATGAAATCATTAGAAAAAATAAGACCATAATCCCTATTGGTTTCATCAATAACGATTTTCTTTTTAATCGTGTGAAAATAAAATTTGAATTCAGGGGTAACAAAATTCCTAAAAACGCTATAAATAGAAGCGTGTAACTCTATGAGATCTTTTTTGGAAGTGGTTAAAAAATCAATGCCCCCCAATTTGATTGTGCCTAAAAGAGAATAGTTGTTAGTAAGGATCACCCCATCATCTAAAAAACATTCATAGTTATTCGCTAGATAGGAGTTTGCAGCGCTCACAAGTCTGTCTTCTCTGTTTGGATTTAAGTGGATGTCATTAGCCATTTCTTTACTAGGCTTCATGGAAAAAATGCTCATGAATGCTTTGTTTTTCACGCCCTTAAACAAAAAAGGTTTTTTAAATTTCATCGCTCGCTCCATTCTTTGATAAAGCCTATAATCTTTCTTGAATCCAAGAGCTACAAGCACAATAACAATCGCTACAATCAAAACAGGTTCATAGGCTTGAAAAAGAATAACAGATAATACAACTGTTACAAATAATATAAATATGGAGGAATAAATAAAAGTTTCAGGGAAACCAAACAACCTATTCCCCCCATCAAACAAGACTTTAAAAAAGGGATTGACACCCTTTTGCATGTCTGCTTTAAGCTCTTCTATTTTTTGAAACTGCCGCTTTTGAACCTCTTGCTCTATAACTAGCTTTTTTTGTTCATCAGCCTGCTTGCTTGCCACAAACACCCCTCTCTTTATAGATATACCGCTTCACATGTAATCGTATAAAAGATTTTTTTGAGAGACTCTACGGTGCTAATATGTTTCAAAAGATCATTAGGGTCATAAGAATTGAATACGGCCAATAAAACATTGTATAGCTTATCATCGCATAGAATTTCTCTTGTTTCTCCGCGCAATGACAGAAAGCAGCGTTGTTTGTTGGTCGTGCTGATGCTTTTGAAAGTAAAAAAGTCTTTCACTTCAGGATTGATCTGTAATTCCACATTCAATCCCATTTCTTTACCCTTTTCATCAAAGATTTTTTCAATAACTGGATCGTAATGCTTCAAATCCTTTATTTTTTTAAGGACTCTATTGACAATCACGAAGTCAAAAACTTCATCTTTGATAATATCGGGATTGACTTCTTTGAAAGTTACTTTCTTGTCTTTCAAATTTTTGATAGTCGCTTTAAAACTATCAAAATCTAAATTCGTATAAACAAGCCCACTGGGAGTGTTTTTTTCTTTTTCTAGCGCTTCTTTTTTGGCTTGATTATCATCATTTGCTAACCCATACAAACTGAAAACAACGAGACTTAAGAGAACTTTCAAAAAAAAGCCTCTTAGCTTTTTATTACTATTATTATTGTTGATCAATTTAGCTAGCTCCTCCACTCCCGCCAATATTGAAGCCAAACTTAGTGCTCAAATAGATAATACCGCCTGCCACCGCTAACATAGCTATGGGTTGCGCGTAAGCAAAAACAGTCGCCTGACCTCTTTTGATGTCATCAGAGATTTTCCAAATATCCGCTATGCCTTTGACCCCTAAAGCGCACCCCCCTACGATCGCTAGAACAGAAATGATCTGAACAACCAAAGCTTTAGTCTCAGTAATGCCTGATGCAGGACTGGTGACCGCCATTAAAGGATTGGTCGTTATCATTAGCCCTAAAGTTACTACAACTTTCTTGTAGCTGTCAGTGATTCTTGTAAAAAATTTCATGCGTTTCCTTTCAAATTGAAATCAATCGTTTGAGTATACCAAAAAAAGTATTTTTATACTATTCATACAAGCGCTACTTTATAATTTAAATCAAAACCGACGCTTTTGTTTGGCAACTGACATAATTTAGGAACAATAAACCTACTTGTCCCAACCATTTTTCTTTCTCAAGTCATTGTAGAATTGTAGATCTTTAGGATCTTTGATGTATTTTTTAATCGTCTCAGGTTGAAACCTAAAAACAAGCAAAAACAAACCCAAGCTGATCAGAGTGAGGATAAAGCTCCATTTTAAGCAACTCCATAGACCACTAAAGAAACTTTTTTTGAGACTCTCTTTGAAAATCTGTCCTATTGATTTGTTTTCCATTTTATTTCCCAATGTGGATCACAAACGCTTAATTACAAATACATACTATAATAAGTATGGCACACACAAACCAAACTATTTTTAGAACGCTTCATGCACTCACCTCGTCTAACCATTTCTCCAACCATCTTTAGCGTTGCATTTGATTTCTTCAAAAAGGCTCATTTCTTAGTTTCTTTTCTTCTTAAAATTCTCCCATTCTAGCAAATTTTTGTTAATTGTGGGTAAAAATGTGAATCGTTCCTAGCCTTTAGACGCTTGCAACGATCGGACTTTTTCAATATTAATGAAAAAATGCCAAATATTCTAAATATTTTAGGTATAATGATAATGTTCAAAGACATGATATTGATTACTCAAAGTGTGTAGCGCTTTTTAGCAGTCTTTGATACCATACCGATAGGTATGAAACTAGGTATAGTAAGGAGAAACAATGACTAACGAAACTATTGACCAACAACCACAAACCGAAGCGGCTTTTAACCCGCAGCAATTTATCAATAATCTTCAGGTAGCTTTTCTTAAGCTTGATAACGCTGTCGCTTCATTTGATCCTGATCAAAAACCAATCGTTGATAAGAATGATAGGGATAACAGGCAAGCTTTTGATGGAATCTCGCAATTAAGGGAAGAATACTCCAATAAAGCGATCAAAAATCCTACCAAAAAGAATCAGTATTTTTCAGACTTTATCAATAAGAGCAATGATTTAATCAACAAAGACAATCTCATTGATGTAGAATCTTCCACAAAGAGCTTTCAGAAATTTGGGGATCAGCGTTACCGAATTTTCACAAGTTGGGTGTCCCATCAAAACGATCCGTCTAAAATCAACACCCGATCGATCCGAAATTTTATGGAAAATATCATACAACCCCCTATCTCTGATGACAAAGAAAAAGCAGAGTTTTTGAAATCTGCCAAACAATCTTTTGCAGGAATTATCATAGGGAATCAAATCCGAACGGATCAAAAGTTCATGGGCGTGTTTGATGAATCCTTGAAAGAAAGGCAAGAAGCAGAAAAAAATGGAGAGCCTACTAGTGGGGATTGGTTGGATATTTTTTTATCATTTATATTTGACAAAAAACAATCTTCTGATGTCAAAGAAGCAATCAATCAAGAACCAGTTCCCCATGTCCAACCAGATATAGCCACTAGCACCACTCACATACAAGGCTTACCGCCTGAATCTAGGGATTTGCTTGATGAAAGGGGTAATTTTTCTAAATTCACTCTTGGCGATATGGAAATGTTAGATGTTGAGGGTGTCGCCGACATTGATCCCAATTACAAGTTCAATCAATTATTGATTCACAATAACACTCTGTCTTCTGTGTTAATGGGGAGTCATAATGGCATAGAACCTGAAAAAGTTTCATTATTGTATGCGGGCAATGGTGGTTTTGGAGCCAAGCACGATTGGAACGCCACCGTTGGTTATAAAGACCAACAAGGTAACAATGTGGCTACAATAATTAATGTGCATATGAAAAACGGCAGTGGCTTAGTCATAGCAGGTGGTGAGAAAGGGATTAACAACCCTAGTTTTTATCTCTACAAAGAAGACCAACTCACAGGCTCACAACGAGCATTGAGTCAAGAAGAGATCCAAAACAAAATAGATTTCATGGAATTTCTTGCACAAAACAATGCTAAATTAGACAACTTGAGCGAGAAAGAGAAGGAAAAATTCCGAACTGAGATTAAGGATTTCCAAAAAGACTCTAAGCCTTATTTAGACGCCCTAGGGAATGATCGTATTGCTTTTGTTTCTAAAAAAGACCCAAAACATTCAGCTTTAATTACTGAGTTTAATAAGGGGGGTTTGAGCTACACTCTCAAAGATTATGGGAAAAAAGCAGATAAAGCTTTAGATAGGGAGAAAAATGTCACTCTTCAAGGTAACCTAAAACATGATGGCGTGATGTTTGTTGATTATTCTAATTTCAAATACACCAACGCCTCCAAGAATCCCAATAAGGGTGTAGGCGCTACGAATGGCGTTTCCCATTTAGAAGCAGGCTTTAACAAGGTAGCTGTCTTTAATTTGCCTGATTTAAATAATCTCGCTATCACTAGTTTCGTAAGGCGGAATTTAGAGGATAAACTAGCCGCTAAAGGATTGTCCCTACAAGAAGCTAATAAGCTTATCAAAGATTTTTTGAGCAGCAACAAAGAATTGGTTGGAAAAGCTTTAAACTTCAATAAAGCTGTAGCTGACGCTAAAAACACAGGCAACTATGACGAGGTGAAAAAAGCTCAGAAAGATCTTGAAAAATCTCTAAGGAAACGAGAGCATTTAGAGAAAGAAGTAGAGAAAAAATTGGAGAGCAAAAGCGGCAACAAAAATAAAATGGAAGCAAAAGCTCAAGCTAACAGCCAAAAAGATGAGATTTTTTCGTTGATCAATAAAGAGGCTAATAGGGATGCAAGAGCAATCGCTTACGCTCAAAATCTTAAAGGCATCAAAAGGGAATTGTCTGATAAACTTGAAAATGTCAACAAGAATTTGAAAGACTTTAGTAAATCTTTTGATGAATTCAAAAATGGCAAAAATAAGGATTTCAGCAAGGCAGAAGAAACGCTAAAAGCCCTTAAAGGCTCGGTGAAAGATTTAGGTATCAATCCAGAATGGATTTCAAAAGTTGAAAACCTTAATGCAGCTTTGAATGACTTCAAAAATGGCAAAAATAAGGATTTCAGCAAGGTAACGCAAGCAAAAAGCGACCTTGAAAATTCCGTTAAAGATGTGATCATCAATCAAAAGGTAACGGATAAAGTTGATAATCTCAATCAAGCGGTATCAGTGGCTAAAGCAACGGGTGATTTCAGTAGGGTAGAGCAAGCGTTAGCCGATCTCAAAAATTTCTCAAAGGAGCAATTGGCTCAACAAGCTCAAAAAAATGAAAGTTTCAATACTGGAAAAAAATCTGAAATATATCAATCCGTTAAGAATGGTGTAAACGGAACCCTAGTCGGTAATGGGTTATCTCAAGCAGAAGCCACAACTCTTTCTAAAAACTTTTCGGACATCAAGAAAGAGTTGAATGCAAAACTTGGAAATTTCAATAACAATAACAATAATGGACTCAAAAACAGCACAGAACCCATTTATGCTAAAGTTAATAAAAAGAAAACAGGACAAGTAGCTAGCCCTGAAGAACCCATTTATGCTCAAGTTGCTAAAAAGGTAAATGCAAAAATTGACCGACTCAATCAAATAGCAAGTGGTTTGGGTGGTGTAGGGCAAGTAGCGGGCTTCCCTTTGAAAAGGCATGATAAAGTTGATGATCTCAGTAAGGTAGGGCGATCAGTTAGCCCTGAACCCATTTATGCTACGATTGATGATCTCGGCGGACCTTTCCCTTTGAAAAGGCATGATAAAGTTGATGATCTCAGTAAGGTAGGGCGATCAGTTAGCCCTGAACCCATTTATGCTACGATTGATGATCTCGGCGGACCTTTCCCTTTGAAAAGGCATGATAAAGTTGATGATCTCAGTAAGGTAGGGCGATCAGTTAGCCCTGAACCCATTTATGCTACGATTGATGATCTCGGCGGACCTTTCCCTTTGAAAAGGCATGATAAAGTTGATGATCTCAGTAAGGTAGGGCTTTCAAGGAATCAAAAATTGGCTCAGAAAATTGACAATCTCAATCAGGCGGTATCAGAAGCTAAAGCAGGTTATTTTGGCAATCTAGAGCAAACGATAGACAAGCTCAAAGATTCTACAAAAAACAATTCTGTGAATCTATGGGTTGAAAGTGCAAAAAAAGTGCCTGCTAGTTTGTCGGCGAAACTAGACAATTACGCTACTAACAGCCACACACGCATTAATAGCAATGTCCAAAGTGGAGCAATCAATGAAAAAGCAACCGGTATGCTAACGCAAAAAAACCCTGAGTGGCTCAAGCTTGTGAATGATAAGATAGTTGCACATAATGTAGGAAGCGTTCCTTTGTCAGAGTATGATAAAATTGGCTTCAACCAGAAGAATATGAAAGATTATTCTGATTCGTTCAAGTTTTCCACCAAGTTGAACAATGCTGTAAAAGATGCTAAGTCTGGCTTTACGCAATTTTTAGCCAATGCATTTTCTACAGGATATTACTGCTTGGCGAGGGAAAATGCAGAGCATGGAATCAAGAACGTTAATACAAAAGGTGGTTTCCAAAAATCTTAAAGGATTAAGGAATACCAAAAACGCAAAAACCACCCCTTGCTAAAAGCGAGGGGTTTTTTAACTTAAAATATCCCAACAGACACTAACGAAAGGTTTTGTTCTTTAAAGTCTGCATGGATATTTCCTACCCCAAAAAGACTTAACCCTTTGCTTAAAATTAAATTTGATTGTGCGTTCGTGCTTTATAGTGCAGAATTAATTAAGGGTTATAAAGAGATGATTTTAGGAGCTATGAGAGTGGAATATGGCATTAGTTTTATAGATGTGAGTATTCCTTATCAGGGGTATAAGTTAAGCCTTCATCTAGCAAGAATTGAAGATATAGGGGAATTCACTCTGTTTTGCTTGCATGCTTTTGGGGATGGACTAAATCTTAGTGATTTATCGCAAGTTACAGCCATTGATCGCATGATTATTCAAAAACACCTAGATTTTTTAGTAAAGCGGGGATTTGTGGATGGAAAGCATTTAGCGTTTTACAATTTGAGCCATTCTTTAGCTTGTTTTTCTAGCCAGATCGCATCGCCGCTCGCATGAAATTCCACTTTAGGGAATGCACACGTATTGTTTTTAAGGGTGTATTTTTGCTGCAAATATTCAACAATAGCATCGCCCGAATGGATGAGTAGGGGGGGCGTTGAAAGGGCAAAATGCCCCATAAAATAGCCCTCAATTTGGCGAGCGATTAAGGGAAAATGCGTGCAACCTAAAATAATCACTTCAGGTAAAATCTTTAAGGGAGTGAAATAATAACGCATGCAAGTTTCTAACAATTCGCCCTCTAAAATACTTTCTTCAATCAAAGGCACAAAAAGGGAAGTGGCTAAATGCGAAACATTCAAATAGCCTTGTTGTTTCAGGGCGTTATCATAAGCGTTGGATTGAATCGTCGCTTTTGTCCCTAGCACCAAAATAGGGGCGTTTTTATCTTCCACTTGCCGTTTGATCGCTAAAATGCTTGGCTCAATCACGCCCACAATAGGGATTTTGGAATGCTTTTGCATCTCTTCTAAAGCCAGAGCGCTCGCCGTGTTGCATGCCACAATCAATAATTCAATCTTGTGCGGTTTGAAAAAATCCAAAGCCTCTAAGCCAAATTGCTTGATCGTGGTGGGGTCTTTAGTGCCATAAGGCACTCTAGCGCTATCGCCATAATAGATGATTTCATCAAATAATTGCGCTTTTAAAAGGCTTTTTAAAACGCTAAACCCTCCCACACCGCTATCAAAAACGCCTATTTTCATGCCATTACTTTTAATTTAATGGGATTAATTAGGGATTTTATTTTTCATTCATTAAATTTAAAAATTCTTCATTGTCCTTAGTTTGTTGCATTTTAGAATACACAAAGCTTAAGGCTTCTATGTCATCCATTTGTTGCATCACATTCCTTAAAACCCACACTTTAGTCAATCGGTCTTTGCCAAGCAAGATATTGTCTTTTCGTGTGCCGGATTTTAAAATATCAAAGGCCGGGTAAATGCGCCTGTCTGCAATATTTCTCGCTAAAACGATTTCGCTATTCCCGGTGCCTTTAAATTCTTCAAAAATCACCTCATCCATTCTGGATCCCGTTTCAATCAACGCCGTAGCAATAATCGTCAAGCTCCCGCCTTCTTCAATATTCCTTGCGGCTCCAAAAAAGCGCTTGGGCCTGTGCAAGGCGTTCGCATCCACGCCCCCACTTAAAACCTTACCGCTTAAAGGCGTTACAGCGTTATACGCTCTGGCTAAACGGGTGATAGAATCCAATAAAACCACCACATCTTTACCCATTTCCACGCGCCTTTTAGCCCTTTCTAGGACTAATTCAGCGATTCTTATGTGGTTGTTTGCCGGCAAATCAAAAGTGGAACTAAAAACTTGACCTTTAACGCTTCGTTGCATATCCGTAACTTCTTCAGGGCGCTCATCCACTAAAAGGATAATCAGCTCCACTTCAGGGTGGTTAGAGGTGATGCCTTGGGCGAGTTCTTTCATCAGCTCTGTTTTCCCGGTCCTTGGTGGCGCGACGATCAAAGCCCTTTGACCTTTCCCCACAGGGCTGAATAAATCTAGCATTCTGCCGGTAACTTTAGTGGATTCGTATTCTAATTTGATTTGTTCATCAGGAAATAGGGGGGTTAGATTGTCAAACAAAGGGCGGTTTTTAATCTCATCTGAAGGCAAATAATTGATGGCTTCTATTTTTAAAAGGGCGTAGTATTTTTCCTGATCCTTGGGGGATCGCACTTGACCGGTAACAATATCGCCATTCCTTAAAGCAAAACGCCTGATTTGAGAAGGGCTGACATATGTGTCGTTATGCCCGTCTGAAAAACTCCCGTCAAACCCCCTTAAAAAGCCATAGCCATCAGGCATGATTTCTAAAATCCCGGTAAAAAGAATGTATCCGCCTTGCGTGACTTGGGTTTTTAAAATTTCAAACATCAAGTCTTGTCGTTTGAATTCTTGGGGGTTTTCCACTTTGAGCTTGTTAGCGATTTCTAAAAGCTTTTCAGTAGGGTAGGTGCGTAAATCTTCAATGTGATAACCGCTCACTGGCGTGTGGGTTTTGACCTTGTGCGAACTTTTGTGCGTAGGCGCGTTTTCGTTCATTAAATTTCCTTTTAACAAAAAGAGATTTCTAGTTTGTTGCAATTAAGATAAAAATACAAAAAGCTAAAGCATTCTTAAAGAATTAGTGTAATCAAAAGATGCTAATAAGTGGTGCATGCCACAAGCGTTGAATTTCGTAATGCTTCGCTATGCTATCATAATTTTTTTAACAAAGTCAAATTTTATTTTAACTTTAGAGTGGTTTTAATTTGTTGTTACTTATGCTATAATTTTAAGTTTAAATTTAAAAATAAAGGATACTTGATGAAAAAAGGCATTCACCCCGAATACATCCCATGCAAAGTTACTTGCGTAACTAGCGGGAAAGAAATTGAAGTTTTAAGCACCAAACCTGAAATGCGTATTGATATTTCTAGCTTTTGCCACCCTTTCTATACCGGTAGCGATAAAATCGCTGACACTGCAGGGAGAGTAGAGAAATTCAAGCAACGCTACAACTTGAAGTAACTCTTTTAAAAAGCGTGGCTTTTTGTGCTGTATTTTTTGCCCACTCCTATAGGTAATCTCGCTGATATTACGCTACGCGCCTTAGAAGTTTTAGAGCGTTGCGAGGTTTTTTTATGCGAGGATACAAGGGTGAGTAAGAGGTTGTTGCACTTGCTTGCACAAAACCCTATTATCAGCCATTCTTTCCCTAATATCGCTACTAAAAAAAGGGAGTTTATCGCATTCCATTCGCACAATGACCAGGAATTTTTAAACCAAATAGAGCCTTCTTTTTTTGACAAAGAAATCGCTGTGATGAGCGATGCGGGCATGCCAAGTTTGAGCGATCCAGGCATGAGTTTAGCCGCTTACGCTTTAAAACATAACATTCAATACGATGTTTTGCCCGGGGCTAACGCGCTCACTACGGCGTTTTGCGCGAGCGGGTTTTTAGAAGGGCGGTTTTTTTATGCTGGCTTTTTACCCCATAAGAGCAAGGAAAGGCGCTTAAAAATCGCTAAAATTTTAAACGCTTTAGCGTATTTAGAAGAAAAAACCCCGGTGGTTTTTTATGAAAGCCCGCACCGATTGTTAGAGACTTTAAAGGATTTAAACGATTTGGCTCAAGGCATGCATTTGTTTGTGGCTAAAGAGCTTACCAAACTCCACCAGCAGTATTATTTAGGAGAAATTTCTCAAATCATAGAGCGGTTGCAAAAAAGCAATATCCAAGGGGAGTGGGTTTTAGTGCTTTTGAATGAGAAAAAAATAGAGCCTTGCATGGGGTTATCGGCGTTATTGGAGTTGGATTTGCCTCCTAAAATTAAGGCTAAAATTGAAGCCGCTATGACGCAAAAAAACGCTAAAGAGCTTTATTTCCAGCGTTTGTTAGAAGAAAAAGATCAATAAAAGGGGTTTGGCATGCAAGCAGTGGTTTATGGTAAGCAGGTGATTATGCACCTTCTAAACTCTCATCAAGAAAAATTGCAAGAAATCTATCTTTCTAAAGAAATAGACAAAAAGTTTTTTTTCGCGCTCAAAAAAGCATGCCCTAATATCATCAAAGTAGATAATAAAAAAGCGCAAGGCTTGGCTAAGGGGGGAAACCATCAAGGGGTTTTAGCTAAAGTGGAACTGCCATTAGCGGCTTCTTTAAAAGAAATTAAAAAAGCTCAAAAACTTTTGGTGCTTTGTGGCATTACGGATGTGGGGAATATTGGGGGTATTTTTAGGAGCGCGTATTGCTTAGGAATGGATGGCGTTATTTTAGATTTTGCTAAAGAATTGGCTTATGAGGGGATTGTGCGATCCAGCTTGGGGCTTATGTATGATTTGCCTTTTAGCGTTATGCCTAACACGCTGGATTTGATCAATGAATTGAAAACGAGCGGATTTTTATGTTTGGGCGCGAGCATGCAAGGCTCTAGCCAAGTAGAAAATCTGTCCTTAAAAAAATGCGCTCTTTTTTTGGGGAGTGAGCATGAGGGGTTGTCTAAAAAAATCCTTGCTAAAATGGATGCTATATTGAGTGTGAAGATGCGAAGGGATTTTGATTCGCTCAATGTGAGCGTGGCAGCAGGGATCTTAATGGATAAAATCAACTAGGTGGTCAATTGAATGGAACAGAATAAAAAAAGTTTAGAAAATTTAGATCTTTCTGATGTTCAAAACGTTTCTAAAGATATTTCTGGCGCGGCATTAGAAGAATTATCGCTTAAAAATTTAGATAAAAATTTGCAGATTTTAAAAGAAGTTGGAGTGGCAGAAATTTGCAAGGCGACTAAAATCGCTTCTAAAAATATCCATTCTATCTTGGAAAAACGCTATGAGTCTTTATCAAGGGTGCATGCTAGGGGTTTTATACAGATTTTAGAGCGCGAGTATAAAATTGATTTGAGCGCATGGGTGAAAGAATTTGACAAAGTGTGTGTTTTTAAAGAGGGCGTGGGAGAAGAGCAAAAACAAGAAACAAGCCCTGAAGAAACAGCAAAAAAACCCCTTAAGGTTGAATTGGATTACAGCATTAATCAAGCCAATACTTCATTATCCAGAAAGTCTTCCAAATGGAAACCCTTTGTTATCGTTTTAGGGGTGGTTGTTATTATTTTAGTGGTCGTTATCATTCAAAACAGCTCTTCTTTAAAAGAAGAGAGAGAGCAAGAAAGCGCTATTAAGCCCGACACTAAAAATAGTTCTTTCAATGAAGCTAGTCCTACAGAAGAAAAAAAGTTAGAGCCAACGCCTAAATTAGAAGAAAAACCAAAAGAACAAGACAAGCAAGGCAAAGAAGCGATCAAAGAAAATCCTAATACCATTTACATTATCCCTAAACGAGATATTTGGGTGGAAGTGATTGATTTAGATGAGAAGAAAAACTCTTTTCAAAAGGTTTTTAAAAAAAGTTATCCTTTAGAGGCTAAAAACCACCGCTTGTTGTTACGCTTTGGGCATGGGCATCTTATTCTTAAAAACAACCATCAAGAACAAGATTATAACGACAGCAAAACTAGGCGGTTTTTATACGAGCCAAATAAAGGCTTAACGCTCATCAATGAGGCCCAATACAAAGCGCTCCAGCAATGAACAAGCTTTTTTTAGCTTTTATTGTTGGGGGAATGCTTTTAAACGCTGATGCTTTAAACGATAAGATTGAGAATTTAATGGGGGAGCGATCCTACCACATGAACAAGCTTTTTTTAGAGCGTTTGTTTAAAAATCGTAAGGATTTCTATGAAATGGGTCGTTTGGATTCCTTGAAACTACTCAACACTCTCAAAGAAAATGGGCTTTTATCGTTTAATTTTGACAAACCAAGCGTGTTAAAAATCACTTTCAAGGCTTCAAGTAATCCCCTAGCGTTTGCCAAAAGCATCAACAATTCTTTGAACATGATGGGGTATTCGTATGTTTTGCCTATTAAAATGCAAAGCTCTTTGGGCGAGAATGTTTTTTCATACGAGCTTAAAACGGAATATGTTTTAGACCCTAACATTTTGATAGAGACGATGAAAAGGCATGGTTTTGATTTTACAGATATTAGACGGGTGTCTTTAAAAGAGTGGGAATACGACTTTGTCTTACAAAAAATCAAACTCCCTAATGCGAGAGCTTTAGTTTTGAGCAGCGATCCTGTGGAGTTTAAGGAAGCGAGTGGGAAATACTGGCTGATCGTGAATCAAAACGCGTATTTAAAAATAAGCTCTAATAACCCTTTGTGGCAACCCAAAATCATTTTTTATGATGAAAACTTAAAGATCATTCAAATCATTGCTAAAGAAAACAGACAACAAGAAATCGCTCTTAACTTGCTTGATGGCGTGCGTTTTATCCATATCACTGATGCAAAAAATCCTATCATTTTAAAAAATGGGATCAGCGTGGTTTTTGATGCGATGCCTTAAGTAGGGGTAACCCTTATCCAATTGATTGGAATATAAGAAAATCCGCTTTCAGGCTTAAAAAAAAGAGCCTTAATAATAGCGATCCACCCAATATTTACCAAAAAAAATCTTTTGTATCACACAGCCCACCAATAGATCAGCTCCCGCTTCTATAAAAAAGACAGCCCACCAATTAATAAAACCAAACCATACAAAAAACAAATGCGCTGGTAAAGCGCCAAGCAATAGTGAAACGCCGCTCACAATAGAAATTCCAAAGCGGGTTTTAAGGATTTTACTTTTTTTGCCAAACGCCATGTCTGCTACAAATTCCCCACTAAAAGAAATCAAAAACCACCCAATCAAATGTTCAGGCATCAATAACCAAGCAACTGCGCTACTTCTATTAACCGCTGTAATGACAAGAAGTGAGAAAAAATACACGCTTGCAGATGCAAAATGCCTGCCCCTATCCCTTAAAGACCAATTCCTAGAAAAGCGGCTTTTGATTTTTTCATATATAACCATGGGATTTCTTTCTTTTTTAAAATACCATTAGACCTAGCTTTTGTATTGTAAAATAAGAATGCTTTCATTCAATACGCTGAGCATGATGATTGTCTTTTTATACTCAAACAAAAGGAGAGAATAGCAGATTGGTAACACAATGATATTTTTTATATTATTTTACAAACTATGTAAAATACCCGCTTTTTTCTAAAATGATAGCAAGTGGTGGAAAATTTGGCTTTGTTTTTATTGAGCGTTGGTTATCAAAAAAATATTGCATTTTTTAAGATTGGATAGTAGAGAGTTTGATTTTATTCAAGCGGTATTTTTAAAGCGGTCTTTAGGGGGATTTTAGTTGGGGAATTATTTCAAAACACCCCTTATTTCTTTAAGAAAATGGGTTTAAAATAAAGTTTAAAAACACAATTTTAAAAGTTAAAGAACCAGTTATCAAGTTTTCATTAAGGCAAAGTTTTTTATAGATCTAATTCATGCCCTCCACAAACGAACCAAGCGACATCAATTTTTGATAGCGGTTTTCAAGGAAATGAGGGTCTTGTTGGATAGTCCTTAGAGCGTCTAAAAAATACTCTTTGATCGTGTTAGCGGCTGAAAATTTGTCTCTATGAGCCCCTTTGCTAGGCTCTAAAATAATATCATCAATAAGCCCCGCCTCCTTTAAGTCTCTAGGCGTGATTTTCATCGCTTTAATAGCCACTTCAGTCTTGCTAGGGTCATCCCAAAGAATCGCTGCACAACCTTCTGGGGATATAACGCTAAAAATGGAATATTCCATCATAGCCAACTTGTCAGCCACCGCAATCGCTAGTGCGCCACCACTGCCCCCTTCACCGATAATGATAGAAATAGTAGGGACTTTTAAGGAAGCGAACTCTTGAAGATTTTTAGCGATCGCTTCACTCTGGCCTCTTTCCTCTGCACCAATCCCCGGATACGCCCCGGCTGTATCCACAAGCATTAAAATAGGCAAATTAAATTTTTCAGCAAACTTTGCCATTTTCAAAGCTTTACGATAGCCACAAGGGTTAGGCATGCCAAAATTTCTTAAGAGCTTGTTTTTAGTCCCTCTGCCTTTTTCTTCTCCGATCACCACAACCGGAACATTATCAATTTTGCCTATAAAACACACGATCGCTTTATCATCGTTATAGTGCCTATCGCCAAAGACTTCATATTTATCTTTTAAGATGAGATCAATGTAATCCATAGCGTAGGGTCTGTCAGGGTGTCTTGCTAATTGGAGTTTTTGAAAGTCTGTGAGATTGGAGTAAATGGTTTTAACTTCTTTATCCAATCTTTTTTCTAAGATTTCTTTAGCGTCCTCATCGCCTCTAATGAGAGCTAATTCAATTTCATTTTGAATCTCTTTAATATGATTTTCAAAATCTAAATAGATCGCCATTCACAAAATCCTAAATTAAAACTAGGCTTTTTTGAAAATCACAACACCATTAGTGCCACCAAAACCAAATGAGTTACTCATCACCGCATTTACTTGCTTTTCTCTAGCCACATTAGGGATATAATCCAAATCGCATTCTGGGTCAGGCGTTTCTTGATTGATAGTAGGAGGTAAGATCCCTTGATTCATGGCCATGATAGAAATAACGGCTTCTAACGCACCCGCAGCGCCCAAGCAATGCCCAATCTGCCCTTTAGTGGAGCTGACGGGAGGGACTTTTTCTTTAGAGCCAAACACATTTTTTAGAGCGATGCTTTCATACCAATCGTTATAATGCGTGCTAGTCCCGTGAGCGTTCACATAGCCTACTTCCACTTTCGCCATTTCTAAAGCCATTTTCATGGCTCTAAAAGCCCCTTCACCCTCAGGGGCCGGGGCTGTGATGTGGTTAGCATCGCCGCTCTCGCCATATCCGGCAAATTCTGCATAAATTTTTGCCCCTCTTTTTTTCGCGCTCTCGTATTCTTCAAGCACCAAAGCCCCGGCGCCTTCTCCCATCACAAAACCATTGCGATCCTTATCAAAAGGTCTTGAAGCTTTTTTAGGCTCATCATTCCTTGTAGAAAGGGCTTTAATGCTCGCAAACCCTCCAATCCCTACAGGACAAATGGTGGATTCCGCTCCCACGACTAACATTTTATCAGCCCCATTGAGCAAAATGGTTTTAACCGCTTCAATAATCGCATGAGTGCCTGCTGCACAAGCCGTTACGCTAGAGAGATTAGGCCCTTTAATGCCAAACTCAATGGAAGTGAAACCTCCAATCATGTTCACTAACGCAGAAGTGATGAAAAAGGGATTGACTTTTCTAGGGCCTTTTTCAAAACAAAAAATGGAATTCGCTTCAATATTGCCTAACCCTCCAATCCCAGATCCAGAGCTTACGCCCATGCGATTTGCCAATTCTTCAGGGCATCTATTGTGAGCGTCTAAAATCCCACTATCTTTCATCGCCTCTTTCGTGGCTTTCAAGGCTAATTGAATGAAACGACCCGCCTTTTTAACATCTTTGGGATTCATCACCTCTGTAGGGTCAAAGTCAGTGATTTCTCCAGCAATACGCACAGGAAACGCGCTCGCATCAAAACTTTCTATGTTTTTGATACCGCATTCCCCTTTAGCGATCGCTAAAAAAGAATCTTCTTTATTTAAACCTAGCGAATTGATCATTCCCATTCCAGTTACTACAATCCGACGCACCAATAGCTCCTCATTTCAAAAACTTTCATTCAATAAAACTAGATTTTAGCTAAAGCTAAATTTTTGACTAAAACCTGGAGACAAACGCTCCAAGTTAAAAAGATTAAGCTAGTTTATTGTCCTCAATATACTTCACCACATCGCCCACATTGACGATTTTTTCCGCTTGCTCATCAGGAATCTCAATGCCAAACTTTTCTTCTAACGCCATGATTAATTCCACGACATCTAAAGAGTCCGCACCCAAATCCTTCACAAATTCCGCTTCTGGCGTAACTTGCGCCGCATCCACATTCAACTGCTCAGCAATAACTGCCTGAATATCTTCAAATAAAGCCATGATTAAAACTCCCTTGTCTTGTAAAAATTAAATCAACCATTCATTGGAGCGTTTATTTTTGCTCCAAAACATCTAAAATCCTATACAACAAATAAATTACAATGAGAAACAATATTAAGTAAATAATCCCCATTTGATAATAACCTCTTTGTTTTAGAATAACCTCATAATGTTAGCATGATTTTTGCTACTTACAAACTTTTATCGCTAAAAGAATCCTTTGTTTAGGACTACATATAAAGCCCGCCATTGACTTTGAGAGTCTCTCCAGTGATGTAACTAGAGTGATCGCTCAAAAGAAACGCTACCGCTTCTGCCACTTCCTTAGCAGACCCTAGCCTGTTTAAGGGAATGTTTTTAACATAATCCGCTTTGAGTTCGTCTTTTAAAGTGGCGTTCATGTCGGTTTCTATAAAACCGGGCGTTACAGAGTTGAAACGAATATTCCTTAAAGCTCCCTCATAAGCAAAGGACTTGCTCATAGCAATCATCCCCCCCTTACTCGCTGAGTAGTTTGTCTGCCCCATATTGCCTCTTTCACCAATGATAGAAGCGACATTAACCACGCTCCCAAAACGACTCTTACTCATCACCTTTAAAGCCTCTCGGCAACCTATAAAGGCTGAAGTGAGATTATTTTCAATGACATGGTGAAAGTCTTCTGTTTTCATTTTGATCGCTAATTTATCGCGCACCACACCGGCATTATTCACCAAGTAAGACAAACCCCCATCGCTTTGGACAATGGTTTGTATCGCTTCAATAAAACCGCTTTCAGAAGTCGCATCAAATTTAATGACAGCCGCTTTATAGCCTTTTTCTTCAAGCTCATTTTTCAAAGCGTCAGCCACTTCAGCATTACTGCGGTAATTGATCCAAACTTTCAGCCCCATAGAAGCGAGAGTTTTGGCGATTTCGGCCCCAATGCCTTTAGAAGCTCCAGTAATGAGAACATTTTTCCCTGTGAATTGCATCATTCAATAATCCTTAAATTTTAAATTCGTTCAAGTTCTTATAGTCTTGATTCATAACGCCTTAACATATAAAGACGCTTTAAGACTTTCTTTTTAGCGCTGATTTTTTGTTTTTTGCGTTTTTCAGTCTTAGACTCAAAGAACCTTCTAGCGCGGCATTCTGTTACCACCAAATTGCGATCGGTTTGCTTTTTGAATCTCCTGTAAGCTTCATCAAACGCATCGCCTTCTCTAACCTTAATCCCTGGCATACTGCTATCACCTCTTTTCCATAGCTTAAAATCATTGCTTAACAATGGCTACAAATGAAACAGCATTATATAAGACGAATTAACTGGTTGTCAAGAATTTTCACTTTTTTCTAGCAATTTTGTTAATAAGGTTATAAGGATCAAAGGCAACCGTCATATACACTTGGTAAGATTCTGACCAAGGTAAGCTCCTATCAAAGCCCCCACGCATCGCATTAAGCACGAAGTTGATTCGAACGGACGCGAAGTCGTTTTTCCAATTATAATAAAAATCAAAACGATTGTATAAATTAGCTTGAAAGAATGGCACGCCACGATAAATAGGCGTGGGGCAGTAAGAAGGCGTGCAATACATTTCAACATACTGGTATTGGTTATAAAAAGGCATCTCTGGGGTCTTGGCGAAGAAAAATAAATTGTGGATGCCAAAGCCTTTGTATTGGATCTCCACATCCAATTGCCCGCCCACGCTGTTCATAAAAGGCACATTTTTGTGGATTTGCCTTAATCGGCTTGATTCAGAAACCATGCCAAAACTGGCATTGAGTTTTTCCATAAAGGGGGCGATGTCTAAGAGGCTTGTCCCTATGTAAGCGTTAAAATAAAGGCGATCCATAAGATAAATATTATTGCTATCAATCGCCTTTTTTTCATTAAATTGCATGCCATCAGCCCCATTCAAAAGGTATTTGTCTTCGTTATGGAATAAGACAAAATACCCTCCAATACCCAATAAATCCTTAAAGAAATTATAAGCGACAGAGCCGTTCATTTGAAACCTATCCATCGCATTCCCATAAGGGTTTCTCCCGAATTTACAAGTGTTGTAACAATTGCCTCCAAACCAATCTAGCATGAATTCCGCATGCCCATAATAGGGTTTTGAAGGCGAATAATGGTTTTGAAACTGCAATAAAAACCCTCTAGCGTTGGGGTCTATAAACCAATAATAGGGGGCAAAAATATTCAAACCATACCTCCCTAAGAGGTTTTTTCTAGGAAAGATCCCTCCATAAAAAGTAAAACGCTTTCCCCTAGCCTTATAATACATCGTAGGCCCCCAACGATAGGGAAAATTAGTGCTGTAATTATGGAAGTTTTGAAAAAAATACGCCCCTACAGTCAAGCTTTGCTCCACACCTCTTGTATAAAATTGGATCCCAAAATTTGGAGTCAAACGGGTTTTAAGATTGGTGTTAGTATTGACCCAATAAGGCGTTGAGCCTTCATGGTCCATGATGAACATATTGAAACCCAGATTGTATTTAAAAATATTCCAATCAAAAGCGTAAGAATTAACCGCTAACAAACAGACTAAAAAAGAATGTTTTAAAAAGGTGTTTATTGCCACTTGTTACCCCTATGTCATCATTTTTTTGATAAAAAAGCTTATCTTGTAACAAATGGGTATTCTAGCACATCTAAAAATATTTTTCTTTAGATTTAATATTAAAATAGTGCTTATTTCATGTTAGAATAGCCGTTATGATGTTACAACATACTAACTAAAAAAGGAAATTTTAATGGAATTAGGAAATAAAAATATAAAACCCGGTCGTAAGCGTGTCGCTGTAGATGAGTTGAAACGCAATTTTTCAGTTACTTTTTATCTCTCTAAAGACGAGCATGATGTTTTAAGACGATTAGCTGATGAAGAAGTAGAAAGCGTCAATTCCTTTGTCAAACGCCACATTTTAAAAACAATCATTTATAAAAAAGGCGCTAACCAAGATTCTTCTATCAATTGTGATTCTTCTAGTAGGCTTTAAGCCTACTTTAAGGCATTCGCTCTTTAAGAGCAACACCCACTAGAGCATTTAGTTTTAATCCCTACCGATGAGCGATCCATCAAGCAAAACCCTTTACCATCCAAATAGCGTTTCGCATCAAATCCGGCCACAAACAAGCCTCCAGCAAATAACGCCAAGTCTTTAACCACTAGCCTTCCAGCCCCAGAAAGCCATGGGAAATGCTGATTGACAAACACTTCTGGCGTTGTGAATAAAAAAGATAGAGTCGTGATCGTCATTCCAGCGACAAGCAAGCCCCCAATCACGCCCATTAAAGGCATCCAAAGCCCTAAAAGCACCAAAATACCTAGGATCATAATCGTGATCCCTAAAGCTTCAGCCACTAAATAAGTGCGGTTTTCTTTATGCCATTCTTTGTTTTCAACGATTTTAGGGTCATCTTGCATTTCTTCTTGCATGGATTGGGATTCAGACATTTTGTGTTGTTTGTATGCGGGTTTTTCAAATTTATACATGAAAGAAAAGAAAGGGGAGTTGGCCACAAAAGGGGCGATCCCTTCAGCTTCATACGGCACAAACTTAAGCCCTCCAATCCAAATAAAAATGATGAAAATAGCTATATGCATCAAATAGCCGCCTAGATTCTGGAGTTTTGTAATCACTTCAAGCAATGATTTTAACGCTTGCATGGTTTTATTCCTTTAGGATATTTTTTATATTGCTAAAAACAACTCGCAAATGATAGCGCATTATGTTTAATTACGACAAAATCATTACCATTACAAGAAATAATGATCAAAAACACCCATTTTCAAAAACCCTCATGCCCAAAACACTCATGCCAATATAACGCACGATTCCTTTATAAAAAATCCCATCATTTTTTAAAGAAAGCTCTAAAGATTCGTTGCTTTTAGGGATGAGAGTGGCTTTTTTAGGCGTGTTATAAAAAATGCGCGCGGCGATAAAAACCGCCGCCATGCCTGTCCCGCAAGCTAGCGTGAAATCTTCAACCCCTCTTTCATAAGTTTGTAAAAAAATCGTCTCTTTATTTTCTATAAAAGCGATGTTAATATTAGCGTTAAATTCATGCCTTAAAGCCCTTAATTCCAGCGTGTTAAGGGAATTTAACCACTCTTTATTTTTGACAAATCCCACTAAATGCGGCACTCCTGTATCTATGAGGTAGAAAGTAGGGATATGTTCTAAAACGCTGTCGCTTGAAAAAAAATTTTTGCATCTTAAGGCGGGTATGGTGTCTAGGATTTTGTAATTACCGAGATTGCTCTCTATGATATTGGGTTCTTCTATGCAAATAGAAATCTCTCTTTTCCCGGCTAAAAAAACATGCTCTTTAGGGGCTATAGCATGTTGGTAGGCAAATAACCCCACGCAACGGCTCGCATTCCCGCACATGCCAGCTTTAGAGCCGTCTGAATTGTAAAAATCCCATTCGTAGTCATAATCCTTGCTTGGTAAGACGACCACAAGCCCATCAGCCCCAAAACCCTCATGCCTATGGCACACCTGTTTGGCTAAATTGGAAAAATCTTTTTTTTTGAAGCTTTGAGCGATTAAAAAATCATTCCCGCTCCCTGAATATTTGTAAAACACCATTGATTGCAAGCCTTTTTGCTTTTAATTATAAGTCAAAAGAAATTTTTTATCCTTAAAAGAGCGTTTTTTAGCTAACATTTGATAATTTTTGGTTCAAGTTTAATGGGGATAATTTCATGAAAGCTCAGTATTTCTTTTGGATTCTTTTTTTGATTGGTTTTTATTGGATGATCTATCTGTATCAAGATTTTTTAATGGATGCGCTGATCGCTGGGCTTTTGTGCGTGGGGTTTTTTCAAGTGAAAGTTTTTTTAGATAAGCGTTTTTTCAATGTTGTCAGTTCGTTTTTATGCGTTTTAATTTTAGCGAGCGTTTTGATCGTGCCGTTATATTTTATTGTTTATAAAAGTTCTAATATCATTTTTGAAATCAATTTTGAAAAATTTTCAGCCCTAATCAAATGGCTTAAGGGGACAATCACCGAAAATTTGTCGCATTTTCCTGCCATTCATGATGGAGTGAGCAAGTTTTTAGAAAATTTTAGTGCCACTTCAATCACGGGTTATTTGTTGAAAATAAGCAGCTATGTGGGAAGATACAGCTTGAAACTCATTACAGACGCTTTGTTTATCTTGGGGCTGTTGTTTTTCTTTTTTTATTATGGGGAGAGATTTTATCGTTATTTTTTGGGGGTCTTGCCTCTTGGAATGAATCAAAGCAAAAAGATTTTTGAAGAAGTGGCTGGGATTTTACGCATCGTGCTTTTAACTTCTCTCATCACGGTTATTTTAGAGGGCGTGGCGTTTGGGGTGATGATCGTATGGTTTGGGCATGACGGTTGGTCTTTGGGGATTTTATACGGCCTAGCGTCTTTGGTGCCGGCTGTTGGGGGGGCTTTGATTTGGATCCCTATAGCGATTTATGAGCTTTATCATGGGAATGTGAATGAGGCGATATTTATCGCTTTGTATTCCATTTTATTGATTAGCGTGCTGATTGATAGCGTGATCAAGCCGTTTTTAATTGTCTTTATTAAAAAAAGAATCTTTAAAACCACCCTTAAAATCAATGAAATGCTGATTTTCTTTTCCATGATTGCTGGGATTTCACAATTTGGTTTTTGGGGGATTATTGTGGGGCCTACTATCACGGCGTTTTTTATTGCGTTACTGCGATTGTATGAAAATTACTTTATCCAAAACGATCAAAAAGCATGCGAATGATATAAGCCCTATGGCTCACAACGAAATTTTTAAAAATGATATATAAGAGTGAGAAATAACCATTCTTATGAAGAATTTTCAAACACCTCATTCAATGCGAACGCAAATTTAAACCCATATCTTAATAGATATAAATTTTATTTTTTGTAGCGGATCAAAGGGTAGGAGCAGTTTTTGCATAAAAGTTCTAACGCTTCGCCCTTTAAAAAATGGGTTTTGATAGCTATAGCTTTTTGGCTGTTTAAAATATCTTTTAGGGGCGTATGGTTTAAATCGCCAAGGCTGATATTAGCTTGCGTGTCCATGCAGCACGGCACGACAACGCCATTAGATAAAATAGTGATTTGCTTGATCAAGCCGTAACAATAGGGGATTTTTGATTCTTGGTTTAAAGGATTTTGATCGTTCAAATTCGGCCATTTAAAGGTCTTTTGGATATTCAAAAAACTTTTTTTAAACAAACGAACGCGGCCTTGCGATTTTAAACCCTCTAAAGAAACGCATTCAAAGCTTTCTAAAAAAGGCTTGATCAAATTCTGGTGTTTGTCAAGGGTTCCATCTTGAATGCGTAAATTCAAAAACACTTCGCTATTTTTTTCAAATTTATAGCGGCAAAATTCTAAAATTTTTTGGATATAGCGGTGCTGGTTGAGTTTGTTGTGATGGTCTAACCCTGCGTCTAAAGAAATAGAAATTTGATAGATTGCATCTTGTAATAGCGTCTCAAAATCGTGCAAATACACCCCGCTAGTAACCAGATCTACTTTTAAAGAAAAGCGTTTGGCGGCGTTGAGATAGTGGTTTAAATTTTTGAGCTTGCAAGGATCGCCTAAAACATGAAAGGTGATGATTGGGGTTAAGGGGGCCACTTCTTTACAAACTTTTTCAAATAATTCTAAAGGCATCACGCCTCTGATATTTTTAGGGTTAGAGCAAAAACTGCATTGCAACCCGCAAATATCGCTTAACTCTATATAGATTTTTTTAAAAAGTTTCTTGTTGGGTGTCAATTTTTATGAGAAACTAGCAATAAGACAGACTAAACATTGAAGCGAAAATGCAACACATCGCCATCTTGAACGATATAATCCTTACCTTCAATGCGTAACGCTCCCTTTTCTTTCGCTCCGGCTTCGCCCTTATAAGCGATAAAGTCATCATAACTGATGGTTTCAGCTCTAATGAAGCCTTTTTCAAAATCCTTATGGATCACCCCAGCAGCCACAGGCGCGCTAGAGCCTTTTTTAATCGTCCATGATCGCACTTCCTTGACTCCAGCGGTAAAATAATTGATCAAGCCTAATTCCTTAAAACTCAAACGAATGGTTTTTTCTAGCCCGCTTTCTTCTACGCCCAAACTTTGCAAAAATTCTTTGACTTCATCTCCACTCATAGAAACCATTTCTTCTTCCAATTTAGCGCACAAGGCAACAAACTCGCTATTTTGGGCTTTCGCATGGTTTTTGACTTTTTTGGCATGCTCATTGAGTGCGTTTAAATCTTCTTCGCCCACATTAGCGACATAGATCATTTTTTTATGAGATAAAAAACGCAATTCCTTGTCCAATTCTAAAAAAGCCTCGCTTGTATTCAAGGGAAAAGTTTTTGCTGGCTTTAATTCTTCTAAATGCGTTTTTAAACTCAAAGCGCATTCTAAAAGATTTTTAGCGTCTTTTGAGCTTTTTAGGGCTTTTTGCAAGCGTTCGATCCTTTTGTCTAAAGTGGCAATATCCGCTAAAATCAACTCCAATTCAATGATCTCTATATCGTTTAGGGGGTCAATTTTATCGTTCACATGCGTGATATTGTCATCTTCAAAACAGCGCACCACTTGCAAGATCACTTCGCATTCCTTGATATTGGCTAAAAATTGATTGCCTAAACCCTCCCCCTTGCTCGCTCCCTTAATCAATCCGGCAATATCCACAAATTCCACCACAGAATGCAAAATGCGTTCAGGCTTTACGATTTGAGCCAACGCATCAAGCCGCCTATCAGGCACATTCACGATGGCTTTATTGGGTTCAATGGTGCAAAAAGGGTAGTTCGCGCTCTCTGCGTTTTGGGTTTTAGTGAGCGCGTTAAAGGTGCTGGATTTGCCCACATTGGGCAAACCCACAATGCCTACAGACAAGCCCATTTCAAGCCTTTTTCAAAAGCTCTTCCACAAAAGCTGTGCAAGCTCTCACGCCAGCCCCACTCGCTCCAAAGCTATTCACATCCCATTCTTTTTCCACATAAGCAGGGCCTGCAATGTCAATGTGTAGCCACTTATCTTTAAACTCATCTCTAATAAATTCATTCAAAAACAAGCCCGCTGTGATCGCACCGCCATAGCGCGAAGAAGAAATATTACACACATCAGCGATTTTAGATTCAATCAATTTCTTCAAATGGCGGTTAAAGGGGAGTTTGGCTAACAATTCGCCGGACTCCAACCCTGAAGTTTCAAAGAGGTTTTTTAACTCTTCATTATGCCCCATGATCGCTGAAGTGAATTCGCCTAAGCCTACAACGCATGCCCCAGTAAGGGTCGCAAAATCCACGATCACATCAGGGCTTAAATCTTGAGCGTAGCTCAAACAATCCGCTAAAACCAAACGCCCTTCAGCGTCGGTATTACGAACTTCTATGCTCTTGCCTTCTTTGGAGATCAAAATATCATCTGGTTTATAAGCGGCTGGGCCTATCATGTTTTCTGTAGCCCCAATAATGCCATGCACTTCAGCCTCCACGCCTAGTTTGGCTAATGCGTTTAAAAGCCCAATCACCGCAGAGCCACCACCTTTATCCGCTTTCATGGTAACCATGTAATCGGCCGGTTTCAAGCTCAACCCTCCGCAATCATAAGTCAAGCCCTTGCCCACTAAAGCGATTTTTTTCTTCGCTTTTTTGGGTTTATAGACTAAATGGATCAAGCGAGGAGGATTAACGCCAAGAGAGGCTTTATTGACCGCTAAAAAGGCGTTCATTTTCTTTTCTTCTAAAAATTTTTCATCATGAACATGGATTTCTAAATGGTTTTCTTTAGCCACTTTTTGCGCCACTTCAGCCATATAAACCGGAGTGCCAATCATAGGGGGGGTATTGACTAGATCTTTAACGATATTCAAGCTTTCTGTCATGATTTCAGCGTATTTTAACGCTTCTTTAGCGCTCTTTTCTAAAGAATTCGCGCAAGTTTTTTCGCAAGGTTTGTGCAATTCTAAAGCGACAATGGCTTCTTTTAAAACGCTTTCTTTTTTGTTGGATTTAAAAGTGTCGTATTCATACAAACCTAATTTCAAGCCCAAAAACAACGCTTTCAAGTTTTCTAAAAGCACGTTGTCTTTAGCATGCGCACCACAAGTATAAACGCCCACTTTAACGCTTTTAAAAGCGAGTTTTTTAAGGGTGCGAACGGCTAAACATGCGCTCTCTCTCAATAAATGCACATCGTCTTCTTTAACGCCCGCATACAGGATTTTATTTTCTTGGTCTAAAAATACGCCTTCGCCTTCGTATTTAAAGGTTTCTAGCAACTCTTTATTTTTGACCCAAGCGTGGCTAAAATCCTTATTGACAATAAAAACTAAACCGCATTCAGCTTTTGCGTTTTCAAAAGTGGTTTTTTCTAATTTGATTTTTAACATAAAGTCTCCTTTTTTAATTTCATATCTTTCAAGAATTGTATTGCACTCTAGCGGTTTTTCTTACTATAGTATTGGAAATACCATAGCACTAACGCCAAGAAAGATACTAATAGTAATATTAGCGCATAAGGGTGTTTTTTAAGCCACTCTAACGCATGCAATAACTCTTCTCCCAAACACCACGCTAGAATAATGGTGATGCTCGCCCACACCATCGCGCTAATGAGGTTGATGATAGCGAATTTTAAAGCGCTATAGCGCGTGAGGCCTATGCTAATGGGAATGATGGTGCGCATGCCATACATGTAGCGTTGGATAAAAATGATAAACCAGCCGTGTTTTTGCAACAATAAATGGGCTAGGGCTAGTTTTCGGCGTTGTTTTTCTAGCTTTTTTTGGATGTAAGCTTTATTGGTGCGGCCGATGTAAAAATAGATCTGATCCCCCACAAAACCCCCAATCCCTGCGACTAAAATGGCTAACCCTAAATGCATATGACCGGTATAGCTGGCAATCCCTGCTAAAATCAGCCCGATTTCGCCTTCTAAAATACTCCACCCAAATAAAATGAGATACCCCCAAGTCGCTGCATGCTGATTCCATAAATCAATGATGTATTCTTCCAAAATTCACCCTTATTCTAGCACTCTAACAAACAAAAGGTTTTCACGCGTTCTTCTAAAAGTTGGATACCCGGTAATTCTTTTAACCCTATCAAAAAGCATGTTTCTATGCATTCAGCTTGTAGGGCTTTGATAAGCTCAAGGCTCGCTAAAGCTGTGCCTCCAGTGGCTAATAAATCATCAATCAACACCACTCTTACCCCCTTAATTCCCCTAAAAGCGTCGGAGTGGATTTCTATGCTATCGCTCCCGTATTCTAGGCTGTAGCTTTGAGATAGGGTGTGTGCGGGGAGTTTGCCCTTTTTCCTCACAGGCACAAACCCCACCCCAAGCGCATAAGCGAGAGCAGAGCCTAAAATAAACCCCCTCGCTTCAATGCCCACGATAAAGTCTATATTGAGAGCGAGATAGCGTTTTTTGAGCGCGTCAATGAGTTTGTTAAAGAGTTTAGGGTAGTTGAGTAGCGTGGTAATGTCTTTGAATAAAATCCCTTTTTTAGGGTAGTCTTTCACTTCTCTGATGCTTTGTAAAAGTTCTTCTTTGAGCGTTTCATTCATTTTGATATCCTTTAATATAACTGATTGGTTGTAGAATTTTGATTTATTATAGCGTTTTTAAAGGAGAGCTTCTATTTTTTGCTCCAATTCTTTAATACGATTTTTATATTTATCCGATTCGCCTTTGTATTCAGAGTTGCGCTGTTTAAGGGCTTTTAGTTCTGTTTTTAATGAGCTCATTTCTTGGGTAAGAATATCAATATTACCTAAAGCCCTTTGGAGTTGCAACTGGTGTTTTTGGATCAAAATTTCAGCTTCTTGTAAGGTCAGTTTCATGGATGCGTTGGTGCGTTCTTGCCGTTTAGCCACGGTTTTAAAAAAGAAAGTGCGCACACCCATATAAAGGATAAAAACAATAGCGATAGTGATGATAAACCATTGGGTAAACATTCTATTAAAATATCCTTTTAGCGAAACGATGTAATTATACTACATTAGGTTGATGATTTCAGCGATTCATCTAGTTTTTGGATGCGCAACACATGACGGCCTTGTTCAAATTCTGTAGAGAAAAACGCTTCTAAAATGCTTTCTGTTACGCCAATACCGCTAATCTTTTCACCCAAGCACAAGACATTAGCGTTATTGTGCAAGCGAGTCATTTTAGCCATGTAAGCATCAAGGCACAAAGCGGCTCTAATACCTTTAAAGCGATTAGCGCCCATGCTCATGCCTATCCCTGTAGCGCACACTAAAATGCCATAGCTTTGCGCGTTTTCTAAGACTTTTTGGCACACTAATTTGGCGTAATCAGGGTAATCCACTCTTGTAGTGGGTAAAAAAGCTTGGATCTTAAAACGCTTGTCTTCTAAAAAATGTTGAACAAATTCTGCAAGATGCAACCCTGCATGATCGCTTCCTATAAAAACTTGAGCGGTATTTAAGGGCTTATTCATCAGCTCTCCTTGATAAAAGATTAAGAAAGGAGTAAGGAAAATAAAAATCTTGTGGGCGCATGGATAAAAAACTCCGATAAAGGGGGGATAAATAAGAATATTAACACAATCAACAAGCCGTAGCGTTCCATTTTAGAAAACCATTCCAATAAAAACGCGCTTTTAAAATGCAACGCTAAAAAGCCTAACGCTTTGGAGCCGTCTAAGGGCGGGATAGGGAGGCTATTAAAAACGCCCAAGACAAGATTATAGAGAATGCCTTGAATGAGAAAGGTTACTAATGCGAGCTGATAAAGATTCAATTCATCAACGCTTAAAGCGTTGATCCCTAGTTTTTGGAAGCTCCAATGCGTGATGAAAGCGAGCAGAACGGCTAGGGTGAAATTATAAGCCACCCCGGCTAAACTCACCACTACGCATGCTAGAGAGCCTTTTTGAGAGACAATGTAGCGCATATCCACCGGCACGGGTTTGGCCCACCCAAACAAAAAGGGGGCTTGAAAAATGAGTAACAGAGCCGGTAAAAGCACCGAACCCATCATGTCTAAATGCCTAATAGGGTTTAAACTCAAACGATTAGCGTCTTTAGCACTCCTATCCCCAAATAAAAACGCGCTCAAGCCATGCATGATTTCATGCCCTATATAGCGATTAGAAGGGCTAGGATTTTCATTAAGGTGGTAATAAAACTTTCTAAAGAGAAATCAAAAAATTGCACAAAAAACCTTAATGCGTCGCTTTTTCTTTTTTAATGATTTTTTCTAAGCCTCCAACGCTTTTAAACATGCGTTCCCAACGCACCAAATAGCGTTTTTTGGGGTTGTTTTCTGCATCCATTTCCAGGCTATTTTTTAAACTCAAACTGAAATAAACAAACCATGGCGAACCCACGATGTTTTTATAAGCCACACTCCCCCAAAAGCGCGAGTCGCTAGAATTGTCTCTGTTATCGCCGATCATGAAAAATTCATCGGTATTGATTTTCTTGTAAAACACCTTTTCGCCCTCCATTTGAATGAGTTGCATGCTGATATTAGCTTCTGCGTCTTGAGTGGCTAACTGCTCCATTAAATGGAAGGTTTCATTGCCTTTTTGGTAATGGATACCCGGATGCTTACTTTTATAAGGGTTTAAAACAAAAATTTTACCCATAAATTCTTTAGTCATGGCGTTAGGGTAATGTTTAGCAATGTAATCTTTGTTGTTGTCGCTCTCAAAAGGGTGCAAATAAAACCCCTCATTAGTGAATAACACCTCATCGCCCCCAATGGCAAAATTCCTTTTGACATAGTAAGATTTTTTTTCATGGGGAGGGATAAACACCACCACTTCGCCGCGTTTAGGGCGATCCCCCTCTATCAAATGCCCGTTATTTTTAAAATCAGGCATAACAGGAAGCTCAATCCATGGGATTTTAGGAATGGGTATGCCGTAAGAAAATTTTTTGACAAAGAGCATATCGCCCTCATAGAGCGTGCCAACCATAGAGCGAGAGGGAATGATGAAAGCTTGCGCGATAAAAAAGATAACCAACAGCACGATAATAATCGTCCCCACCCAACTGGAGCAAAATGCATAAACAGAGCGTAAAAATTTCATTAAAATCCCTTCCTTTGTTGTTTTTCAAAAGCGATTAAAGTGTTTTCTAAAAGCGAGACGATCGTCATAGGCCCCACGCCTTTAGGCACAGGGGTGATAAAACCGGCGACTTTTTGCACGTTGGTGAAATCCACATCGCCCACGATACGCCCATCGTTCAAATGATTGATCCCAATATCCACCACTACAGCCCCTTTTTTTAACATGCTCGCTTTAATCAAATCAGGCTTACCCACGCCCACGCAGACAATATCAGCGTTTTGGGTGTAAAAACTAATGTCTTTAGTCAAAATATGGCACACGCTCACGCTAGCCCCAGCGTTTAACATGAGCATACTCAAAGGCTTTCCAATGATATTGCTCGCCCCGATAATCGCCACATCCTTGCCCTTGATTTCAATATGATAATGCTTTAAAAGACGCATCACGCCCATAGGGGTGGCTGGCAGAAACGATTCTTTTTGAGTGCAGAGCTTGCCGATATTAAGGGGATGGAAACCATCCACATCTTTACTGGGGTCAATGACTTCTAAAACCATTTTAGTATCAATGTGTCTGGGTAGGGGGAGCTGGACTAAAACGCCTGAAATGTTTTGATCAGTATTGTAATCTTTAATCAAGGATAGCAATTCGGCTTCAGTAATATCCTCTTGGAGGGTTTTTAAATCAAAATCCATGCCCACCCTTTGGCATGCTTTGATCTTCATATTGACATAAGTGATACTCGCAGGGTCTTTCCCCACTAAAATCACGGCTAGTTTGGGGCGTTTATGCGTTTGTGCGGTTATTATTTGGATTTTATTTTTCAAATCTTTTTCTATATTATAAGCTAGCGCTTGCCCGTCTAATAAAACAACGCCCCTATTTGGCATGCCCATTTGTCCTTTATATAATTAAAATCCTATTATTGTAGCAAAAATCATGCGTTTAAGGGAATTAAAAACTCAGTTTGTCAATCTTTAAGATTAGCCCCATGATAGAGCAAATAATAACTAAGGGCTTTCAAAGATTCTAATTGCTGATAAAACTTAGAAGCTTCTATTTTGTCGTTTTGTTTATCCTTTGGCTCTTTAGGGCTTTCGTTCAAATACCTTAACCCCAAACTTGGGTTATAAAAATAATCTTTGGTAACGATCGCTTCATAACCTAGCGCGTAATTGGGGTGGCTTGGGGGATTTGTTGTATTGTTAGAAAATAAAGGCTTCCCAAAACTCACAAATTGAAAACCTTCAGGAGCGACTAATTCAATAATCGTAGGAGCGATGTCTAAATGCGATCCGACTTGACTGATCTTTTTAGGCTTTAAAGTAGGGGCATATAAAATAAGCGGCACGGATTTAATGGTATATAAATCGTTTTTAGCGTATTCATAGCTCCTGTCAAAATGATCCCCTGTGATGATAAAAAGCGAGTTAGGGAATTTTTGGCTGGCTTTTTTGATGAAATCAACCACCACTTTGTCATACCAGTAAACATGCCCTAAAGAATTAGCGTCCGGTAGATTTTCTGATTTGGGGGTTTTTTCCACAAATTTTTGGATTTTTTCTAAAGGCACGCCAAAGGCTTTGAGATTCACGTTTTTGATCGCGTGGTTGCTTAAAGTCATGACCATGCTGAAAGTTTTTTCATGGGGGTTGGTGTTTTCTAAAATATAGTCAAATAAAATATTATCATGCACTCCCCAGTTGCTCTCTATGGGTTTAGGGTAGGGCTTGTTTTTGGCAAATTCTAAGAGATGGTTATTGAAATAAAGGGCGTGAAAACCTTGTTTTTTGGTGAAACTAGTGAGTTTGTTCCAAATCCCGCTACCTCCATAATAAAAGTTGTTTTTATAACCCAGAGTTTTTGTGATATTGCCAATCGCCATAGGAAAGCTAGGGAGGATTACCCCTGAATTGACTAAATTATTATCATTGATATAGGGTAAGCCTGTGATCTGAACATCCAGGCTTTTAACGGTCCGTGGGGCACTTTCAATAAAAGCAGAAAGCATGTGGGCATGCTCTTTTTTAACCAGATCTTGTAAAGCGCTCGTTAGCCCTATGGCGTCAAATTTTGGATCAAAATGCCATGAGCTTAGGGACTCTGAAACGATATAAAAAACATGTTGAATGGTTTGATTGGAATTGTTATGGCTTGTCTGAGAAAGCAACTCATAGAGGTTGTTTTGGGGGTTTTCTTTAAGATGGAAATAATTTTTCGCTACTTCTAAAGGCGTTTCTTTAGCAAAATCGCTGAATTTAAGGTTATGGCTTTGTCTGTAATTGCGCACCAAAAGATAAAGGTTGCGAAACGCTCCGGGGGTAATTTTCATTAAAAAAGGATCTTTGGCTGGCTCTATGCTGAGATCTAAAGACGCACCCACAAAACTCAATTGCGCGTTAATGTAAAACATTTGCGTGAGGGAAAAAAGTGCAAATAAAATGAAAGTTTTAAGGGGTTTGGTGTGGGCGGCTTGATAAGCATTTTTGGGTTTAAAAAGGGCGTTTTGGAGTTTGAAATAGATAAAAGAAATCAAAACGCTAAGGATTATAAAGAGTGAAAAACTAGAAAAAATAGGGTATTCCCCACTCATTTTTAAAATCGTGAGCGTGTCTTCATGCAGAAATTCCAATAAATTTTCATCAAACACATTCCCATAAATGCCATAATAAACAATGTTCGCAATATTTAAAAACAGGATAATAGCGATAGAAAAACACGCCATAATATTAAGCATTCTGGTTTGGTGTTTAGGGATAAATAACCCTAATAACCCAATGAGGATAAAAAGAATCGCTAAGCTTGAGACCACACGATTATCGTATCTTGCCCCATTGAATAGGGTTTTAATGATTTCATCAAAAACAGGGTTTTTTAAAGCATGCTTATAATAGCCAGTATAAAGGATAAAGCCGATACGATTAAACACAAACAACAAACTCATAAAAAAGGTGAAATAAAAACCTTTTAAAAAGAGCGAAAAAAGGGCATGAGATAGGGATTTCATAAGCGTTAATACAACCTTTTTTTAGCAAGATATAAGGTCTTAAAAAAGACAAAAAGAAGCAAGGGGAAATCCAATAAAGAATCTAGGATTTGAAAATTAGAGCGCATCAAAAGCGAACTGGATAACGCCACTAAAGCGATCACGCCTAATAAGGGGCTGCTCAAAAACAAACTGCCGCAAAAAAGCGCGCTAAAAATCAGAGAAGCCATGAAATGATGGTAGATTGAAAAAGGCAAAAACCCTAAAATATCTGTCAAAAGCAACAGATTGAAAAACAGCATGACGCTATAAGATTGCAAGGTTTCTAAAGGAGGCTTTTTGAGCATGTGGCAAGAAAAGCTTGCATACGCAAGGATCAAAAGACAGCTAAAAGGGCTTAAGGGGGCCATAAAACTGCTTAAAAATTCATTGAGCGATAGAGAGTCTTTCAAAGCGATATTGCTTAAAATCACGCTTATTAAAGAGAGCGAAAATCTCAAACCAAATGGCTTATTTTTGAAAAAAAAGAAAATTAAAAAAACCCATACAAAACTCAGCGTGTAAGAAGAAGATATAAACATGACTAATCACTTGAGAAGGGATTTTAAATAAGCCATATTGAAACGGATGTGTTTGATGTGAGAGCGGTTGTAAGTATAGACAATATCTATAAAATGCGGATTAAGACTATAGCTTGGGTAACTCACTTCATTCGCTTTATCTAAAATTTTTAAGGTTTTAAAAGAGTTGGAGTTTTCTAATTTAGAAAGCCAAAGTTCTTTACGACGCAAAGATAAATCGCTAGGGTTGTGGATTAGATACAATTCTTCGTTTAAATTGATCAAATTCAAAGCGTCATTCAAGTTTTTCAAATTCGTGAGCATGGGTTTTTGCCAAGCGGTAGGGGTTTTACAGGTTTCTAGCATGAGGCTATCTTTAAAAGAATGGTTTCTAAACGCCATGATGGCGCAATCTTTAAAGGGGGTTAGGCTTGGCTGGAGCTGGTGGTTTAGGGTATTAGGCCTTAAAAGCTCTCTTGGGTTATTTTGTTGGTCAAATTTCAACAACAAGGGGTATTGGGTGGCTAATTCGTGATAGAGTGGTAGCATAAACCCGCCATCAGTGGTGTTTAAAGGCTTATTCCTTACTAAATGGCTCAAGTTTAAAAAAGGGCTTAAAGAGAGTTTTCGCACCAACTTAAAATGAATCGGCTCTAAAGCGCTTTCAAATTGATAGATTTTAGAAGTGGCCCACCCGCCCATGCTCACCCCTACCACAAACAACAAAATTTTATCGTCATGCAAAAAAAGCAAGGGGTTACCCAGTTTTTTGATGTATTCATGCGTGTTTTTGGAAAGTTCTTCTTTGGTTAAAATAATGAAGGCTTCGCTCCAGCGATTAGTCTTGCCATCAAAAAGATTCGCACTGATTTTCACATCCCTTGCCCCTTCTTTAGTGCCGCTGAAATAAGCGCTCAAAAGATTGTCGTTAGGCAAGCTGATTAAAGAGCTCGCATGCACGCTTAAAGCGTCATTTGGTTTAGGGATAGTGAGTTGCGTGAAATAGGGAGGGTTTTGAGTAACAAGGGTTTGATTGCGCGCGAAAGCATAGGGGGGGGTTTGGCGCTTCATTATAATTAAAAACAAAACGATAAAAAGCCCCACGAAAAAGGCGGTGTTTTTTAGGCGATTTCTTGAAGGTTCCAAGATAGCGTTTCGCCCCCTCTTAAGATAGCAATTTTTTCATTCAAGCAAAGCGTGTGTGTAGGGACTATAAAGGGTTTTTTAGACAAACGCGCTTTTTTACTGGGCAAATTTTCTAGTGCGTAGATTTTTTTAGCGTTATCGCTGATAAAGGCTTGCAAGTTTTCTAAAGCGTTGTGTTTTTCAAAAAGTTCGCACAACGCAGGCAACAAAATAGGGGCAGAAAAGATGCCCGCCGGGATGTTAGCGCTATGCTTTTTAGAGACAAAATGCGGAGCGCTATCAGAGCCAAAAGAGATTTTAGGGTGGGCTTTTAAAGCAAGGGATAAAAGCCTTTCTTGGTCTTTTTTGGTTTTGATTAAGGGTTTGCAAAAACAATGCGGGTTCAAACTCCCCCCTAATAAATCATCTAAAGTCATGCTGATATGGTGTAAAGTTAAAGTCGCATAGAGATTGTCATGCTTTTCAATTAAAGCGATACTGCGCCAGTCGCTCAAATGCTCTATAATGATTTTGAGTTTAGGGAATGAAAGGGCAAAAGTTTCTAAAACGCTATGGCATAAAAATTCTTTATCCAAACAAAACCCAGCTTGTTCTGCATGGATGCATAAAATAAAGCCTAATTTTTGGGCGTTTTCTAAAATTTCTAAAGTTTTTTCACCCAACAAATCCGAAGTGCCGTTTTGCGCATTTGTGGTCATGCCTTTGGGGTAGAGCTTTAAAAACCTGATGCCTTTTTCTTGAGCGCGTTGCAATTCTTCTAAAGTCAAACCATCATTGAAATACAAACTCATTAAAGGCTTGAAGTTTGAAGAATGGTTTAAAATTTCTTCTTCATATTCAAGGGTGGTTGGAGTGTCAATCAAGGGCTTACTGAGGTTTGGCATGATCACCGCGGCGATAAAAGGCTCGCTAGAGTATCTTAATACCGCTTTTAAAAGCGCGTTTTCTCGCACATGCAAGTGGGCGTCTATGGGGTCAAAAAGCGTGATTTCCATTTTTTAATTGCCTCCTAAGTAATAGCGCACTCTAATGCGAATGAGGGTTTTAGTTTTGGGGCGTGGGTAATCCTTATAAGCGATCTGAATGGTCTTTAAAGTGTTGTCATCAAGCATTTTATATTCAGAGCCAATGATGATTTTAAGATCGGTAATATCGCCGTTAGGGTGCAAGTAAAACTCTACCGCATTCGTCCCGTCCTGCCCTAAATAAGCCGCTACTTGAGGGTATTCTAAATATTTTTGCGTGATGCGCCCAATATCCCTTAAATTATTCCTGATGAAATCTTTTTCGGCTGTACCTAAATCCCCAAATTCTTCGCCATACAATTCATCAATATCCCTTCTGGTTTGGTTATCCAAGCCTTTATTATTTTCTTGTCTGGGTGGCGCAACTTCTTTGGGCAAGAAAGAAAGCTGGTTGGGGTCAAATTCTTTTTTGACAGGTTTTTTCTCTTCCACTTTTTTATGCTCTACTTTTTGTTCTACTTTCTGCTCTACTATTTTTTTCTCTTCTTTTTTCTCCTCTACTATTTTTTTCTCTTCCACTTTTTCTACTTTTTTAAGAGCCTTATGTTTGTGGTTGGGCTTTTTGGGTTCTGGTTTGGGCTTTGGTTTAGGCTCAGGCTTTGGCTTTTCTATAGGTTTTGGCGGGGTTGGCGGAGTTGGGGGTGTGGGTGGAGTGGGGGGAGTTGGGGGTTTTTGGGGGCCAGCTAGCGTGGGTTTAGGAGCGCCTGGGTTGTTTTTATTGGGATCTTGCGAATGGCCTCTTTTTAAAACCAATAAATTTTCAGGATTTAATTTAACGAGCTTGGGTTTTGAAGGCAAAAAATCTTCTCTGTGTTCAAATAAAAAATAAATCAACCAATGTAACAATACAGACAGAATGAGAGAAAAGAAAAAATTCCTGTTAGAATGATCCACAGGGTCAAAATTTTTCCCTAACTTAACAGATTGTAGTTTAGAATTTTCCGGCATATAAATTTCCTAATTTTGAATTCTTTATATTATTTTCAGCTTCTTTAATCAGTTCTTCCTTAGATGTTTTTGGGCTTATTTTGTCTAAAAGCAGGCCGTATTTATCGCTTAGTAAGACCAAGTAACGCTCCTTATTAGTTTCTATGGAAATGATTTTATGGTTCGCATCAACACGACCCAAAACACTAATTTCTAACTTAAAATCTTTTGTAGAAAAAGACCTTTGTGTGGGAACAATTTTTTTTTGATTATATACAATATTAAGAGTAAGGTAGCAATAACCGCTAGCGCCTTGTAAGCATGGCTTAAATCCAGTGGGGGTTTTAACTCTAGAGCGTTTGATGGGTTTTTGGCTCGCTCTTTTTCATCTTGGCTTGCGAGATTGGCATGCTGAGATTTTTCTTTCAGGCTAGGCGGTGGGGCTAAATGAAAACCTTTAGGCAAAAAAAGAAAGCGGAGCTGTTTTTTATCCTTGCTGTTTGAAGCTTGGATTTCTAATTCCATTTTAGCTTTTTTAGACAAGAGATAGATGTCATTTTGGTAGGAAAACATTTCTAATGCATTCAAAGAGGCTTCTTTAAAATCCATCATTTTTTTAGAATCCAATTGAGCGTTTTTTAACACGATGACTTTTTGCCCTTCAACTTCCATGATTTTAGGCGTTTTATTAAAAGGCGTTTCAAAAGTGAGCGTGGTTTGCACGGCTTTTATAGGTGGTGTTGTTTGAGCGT
This sequence comes from Helicobacter pylori, assembly GCF_014498195.1. Lineage (GTDB taxonomy): Bacteria > Campylobacterota > Campylobacteria > Campylobacterales > Helicobacteraceae > Helicobacter > Helicobacter pylori_DO. The sequence goes on from NZ_JACTGH010000001.1 coordinate 98,169, forward strand.
TTGAATCAGGTTGGACTTCTTTTAATGCATTTTGCCAATGCACTAGTTTAATGGGAGCGTCATCAGTGGGCGTTTTAGTGTTCAAAGAGATGGTTTCTTCAGCCAATAACATTAAAACAGCACTCAACAATAAAAACAACGCTTTCATGAATTTTTAGCGAGATAATACACAATGGCGTTAGAATCTAGGATTTCATTCAAACGAATGGCTAAATTCCTTTCAAAAACCATCACCTCACCCTTACCAATAACCCGCCCGTTCACAAAAGTATCCACGCTTTCTCCGGCGGGTTTTTGCAAATCAATCACAGAGCCTTTTTCAAAACGCAAAATTTGCAATAAAGGGATTTGCGTAGAGCCAAGTTCGGCGCTAAAAACAATCTCCATGTCTAAAAGATTTTTATAATCGCAAATGAGTTCTTCTAAATAAGTGGAAAGCTCTAGTTCTCTTTCTTTATTCGCTTTCTCTTTTTCTTTTTCGGCTATTTTTAACTTATTAGCTTCTGTTTCTGGCATAAAACTCTACTCTTTCAAGAATGATTTGACTTTGATTATAAAATCTTAATTTTACTATAAATTTTATAACAAATAAAGCCACTACGCCTTAAAGCTAGCTTTAGAAACGCAAAATTCTTTTAAAAAACACGCACCGCATAAGGGGTTTTTAGCCTTGCAGGTGTAGCGGCCAAACAAGATTAAGGCATGGTGGAGTTTGGATAGGTCGTCTTTAAACAGATCACTAAGTTCTTCTTCGGTTTTAATAGGCGTTTTAGCGTTGCTTAAGCCTAAGCGGTGTGTTGCGCGGAACACATGGGTATCTACCGCCATATAATTTGCATCAAAGCACACTGAAAGCACCACATTAGCGGTTTTTTGCCCCACGCCATCTAGACTCATCAATTCTTTTTGCGTAGAGGGGATAACGCCCTTAAAATCCCTAACCACTTTTTGCGCCATACTGATTAAATGCTTGCTTTTATTGTTAAAATAAGAAACGGATTTAATGATCTCTTTAACTTCTTCTAAAGAAGCGAGCGCTAAATCGTTCACGCTCGGGTATTTTTCAAATAGCTTGGGCGTTATTTGATTCACTCTAGCGTCCGTACATTGAGCGCTTAAAATGGTAGCCACTAATAATTCATAGGGGTTTTTATGGCGCAATTCGGTGGTTTGGTTGGGGTAATGTTTTAAGAGCAGCTCTTTGATTTGTTGGGCTTTTTGGTAAGTTTTAGCGCGTTTTAAGCTCATTCTTGCGCGCTTTCTTTGATGACAAGGTATTGCGCTTCATGGGATCTTAAAGCCACTTGAATGCGGTTGATTTTAACCGAAAGCGTGGCTTTTTTCATGGAATAATGCAAAAGAGTGCATTGAACCCCTTCATGGATACCAAAAGAGAGGAAGCGTTTTTTAAGGGCTTCATCGCAGTTAGCGATTTCTACGATTTCATAAACTTTGTCTTTAATGGCTTCATTGAGCGTCATTTTATTTCCTTTTTGATTCAATGTTTTTTTTGACTTCATCCACGATGATGTCAATAGGTGTGAAAATACGGCGCAAGATTTTAAAAGGTGCTTGGATAATATCTGATGCTAAAGTTACTTGGGTTTTAGGTTTATCCAGCGTGCCTTTGACGTTCACATTAGTGGTGATTTTACCTCCTTTTCCTAAAACAAGATAGCCCACAATAGGGATTTTATTTAAGACATTACTCAAAGCCTTGATAGTGGAAACTTCTAAATTCAAATCCAATTTGTTTTTGTCTAATTCAATGATCCCATTGCCAGCAATATCAAGCGTTTTGCCGATAAGATCAATTTTTTCTAACCCTAAATATTCTTTAGTGATCCCAAAAACAACGGAGCCGGTTTTGATCTGATAGCCATTAGCCCCTAAATGAGGGTTCCTAAAGACAATGAGAGAGGGAATGGTGTTGATGAGATTGATCATGTTTTGCATGAGAGCGAAATTCTTTAAGCTTGTGTTTTGGAATTTCAATTCGCCGTTGAAAACCTGATCTTCAAGAGCCCCAATAAGCGTGAATAAGCCCCCTTCTACGAAATCTTTTTGGAGGATAGTGTTGATATAATCCCCGGTAAAATTATGGGCCTTAAGATACAAAGCCCCATGCACTAAATCCGCCATGATCATGGCGTTTTTATAATTGCCATCAATTTTCACCCTATCGTCTTGAGCGACAATGTCAAGATTTTCTAAAGGAAAAGGCATTTTTTTATAGATCAGCACGATATCTTTAGCATGGATGCGTGTAGAGATAGGGATAATTTTGTGGGCTTTTTCATAGCGTTGTTTGGCGCTAATGAAAATATCTTCATCTTGGATTTCTTTAGAGCTAGGCTTTTCTTTTCGTTCTTTTGAGAATAATCCTGCAATAGCTGGCATCTTACTATCTAAAAAATCATCAATACTCAAATCAATGTTATTAAGGGTAATATCCTTTTGATCCCCCTTAACTTTTATAGATATGCTTTTGCTTGGAGTATAGACAGAAATTTCATCTTTATTAATAGAGCCAAATAAAGAGAGAGAATTAAATTGATTGCCGTTGCTATGATAGATGGGTAAAGTGATTTTTAAATCCTTAGCAAAAAAATCAATATTAATAAAATCGCTCGTAGAAACTTCTAAAGAGCCATCTTCTAAGGCGAAATATTTCATAATAGGGGAATAGGGCTTGATTTTTTTCAAATCTTTGATTCTAAAAACATAGGCGTTATCTTTAAATTCGCCCTCTAATAAAAGTTGTGGCACGCTCCATTGCATGTGGTTGGGGTTAGAAAAATCAAAATTCAAAGAAAGGTTTTTAAGAGTGTCTCCTGTGGCGTAGAAAACATCTTTAGTGAATTTATCTTCGCTCTGGGCTTTAATGGTGTCTATGATTTTTCTTCTAAACACCTCTGAGTTTTCACCCTCTTGAATGATAGAATGCAAGCTTTTTAAATCTAAAGAAAATTTAGCAGGCTGTGGGTTATCTGGGTCGTTATTCAAGCCATAAGAACGCATGTTGATATTATTGTTAGTGTTGAATCGTATTTTATGGACTAAAGAATCTAAAGAAAGGATTTTTTTATTCAAGTCTAAAGCGATTTTAGCGTCTAAATCCAGCATGTTTTCATAGCGGGTGTGGGTAGTTTCTATGTAAATGTATTGGTATTCTTGGGTAATATCTAAGCTTATATTAGCGTTTTGCGTATAAAGGGGGATATTATAGAGCGAGAGGGTGCCTTCTTGCAAATTAACGCTGCCTTGAACGCTAAATAAGGGGGCGGTGTTTTTTAAGAATTGTAAGGTGAGTTTCAAATCCGCGCTAGATGGCGTGCTGATTTTATCCAAAGGTAAAACGACTTTATAAGCGCTCAATAAATCCTTAATGCTATCGCCATAATAATTAGGGGTCGTTTTTAAAAAAATCTCCAATTTAGGGGCTTCTAACAAATTGGAAAAAGTGGCGTAAGAGCCGGTTAATTCCATGGTTTCATAAGTGATTTTTTGAGGCTGTATGAGGAGCTGTTTGTTTTTGAAAACTAATTCGGTTTTATCCATTTTAATGGGCGATAAGCCATCATTAAAAACGACTGAAGGTTTAATCAAAGTGGCTTTAACTACAGAATTTTCCAAAAGCGATGGGATAAACTCGCTAGGAGTGAAATTAGCCTTGATTAAAGCGTTATCAATCTTAAAGCTAGCAAATTGGATCTTGTCAAAAATCCATGTTTTTAAATTTTTTTGCGATTGGCGTTGGAAAAGGGGCTTTAAAAACGCTAGGCTTTTCATTGGGGAAGTGTTGATTTTTAATTCTATGGTTTTTAAATCGGTTAGCCCTTGCAAATAAATTGCAGCGCTGGGTTCAATTAAAGGCTTGACAATTAAATTAAACGCCATTTTCCTAGCTTTAGGTGAATAGTGGGCGTTGCCATCCACTTGGACTTTAATGTCTTTAAAAAGCAAATTGATGATTTTAAGCTTGATATTTTTATCGTCTTCTAGGGAAAATTCCCCTTTGACTCCTGGAAATTCTAACTCGTATTTATTCCCATCAAAAAAGATATTGGCTTTATTTTTATCGTCTAAAATGATTTCTTTGACTTTAAGTTTTTCAAAATAAGACACCGCCCAAATGCCATAACGGATATTTTTAATCAAATCAGAAACTTCTAAATGCTTTTTAGTGGGTTTTTGATGGAAGAAAGAAGAGAGATCAATGCGTTCAATTTCTAAAGAAAGCTTGTTATTAAGTTTTAAGTATAATTCAGAAATGCCAAGCTTCCCAATTTTTAAATTTTGTATGTGAATGCCGTTTGAAAGGGTTTTGTGAATGACGACTAAAAGAGTGAATACTGCCACAAACAAGATAATGACATTAAATACTTTCTTGGATACATGTTTTCTTTTATTCATCAGTATTCTTTTTTATTTAAGTATACCAATTTATCCTAACAAAGTGGTGGTTGTCCCGCAAGGTTCGCTCAAAAAAGTGTTTTTTTCTTTAAAAGAGCAAGGCGTGGATATGAACGCTTTAGATTTGCTTTTTTTACGCTTAATGGGCATGCCTAAAAAAGGTTATATTGATATGGGCGATGGAGCTTTAAGAAAAGGGGATTTTTTAGTCCGTTTGATCAGAGCAAAAGCAGCGCAAAAAAGCGCGACTTTAATCCCTGGAGAAACCCGCTATTTTTTCACGCAAATTTTGAGCGAGACTTACCAACTAGAAACAAGCGATCTCAATGAAGCTTATGAAAGCATCGCTCCACGATTGAATGGCGCTGTAATAGAAGATGGGGTGATATGGCCAGACACTTATCATTTGCCTTTAGGGGAGGACGCTTTTAAAATCATGCAAGCTTTGATCGGTCAATCTCTCAAAAAACACGAAGCTTTAAGCAAACAATGGCTTGGATACTACCATAAAGAAGAGTGGTTTGAAAAAATCATTCTCGCTTCTATTGTGCAAAAAGAAGCCGCTAATACTGAAGAAATGCCCTTGATTGCGAGCGTGATTTTTAACCGCCTAAAAAAAGGCATGCCTTTACAAATGGATGGGGCTTTGAATTATCAGGAATTTTCACACGCTAAAGTAACCAAAGAGCGCATTAAAACCGATAACACCCCCTACAATACCTATAAATTTAAGGGCTTGCCTAAAAATCCTGTAGGGAGCGTGAGCCTAGAAGCGATTAGAGCCGTGGTTTTCCCTAAAAAAACCGATTTCTTGTATTTTGTGAAAATGCCGGATAAAAAACATGCTTTCAGCGCAACTTATAAGGAGCATTTAAAAAACATTAATCTTTCTAATAATCATTTTTAAGATTAAGGTTAATGGGGCGTTTTTTCTTTTAAATTGAGTAAAAAGTGTTTAGTATTTTCTCATTTCAATTTTAAGTTCTTACTATTAAAGCATTTTAGATTTTATTAAAAAAGGCTTGCTACAATTTTAGGCAAATTTTGATTGCTAGGGCTTAAAACAGCTTTTAGCACAAAGGAGAATGAATGGCTAAAATGAGCGCTCCAGATGGGGTTGCCGTTTGGGTGAATGAAGACAGGTGTAAGGGTTGTGATATTTGCGTATCGGTATGCCCTGCTGGGGTTCTTGGCATGGGGATTGAAAAAGAAAGGGTGCTTGGAAAAGTGGCCAAAGTAGCCTACCCAGAGAGCTGTATTGGTTGCGTGCAATGCGAATTACACTGCCCGGATTTTGCGATTTACGTGGCTGACAGGAAGGATTTCAAATTCGCTAAAGTTTCTAAAGAAGCCCAAGAAAGAAGTGAAAAGGTTAAGGCCAATCACTACATGCTTTTAGAAGAGACTATTTTAGAAGGGAGAGGCAAATAATGCGTGAGATTATTTCTGATGGGAATGAATTAGTCGCTAAAGCGGCGATTGAAGTGGGGTGTCGGTTTTTTGGGGGCTATCCCATCACGCCAAGCTCGGATATTATGCATGCGATGAGCGTGGCTTTACCCAAATGCGGCGGCCATTTTATCCAAATGGAAGATGAAATCAGCGGGATTAGCGTGTCTTTAGGGGCGAGCATGAGCGGGACGAAGTCTATGACAGCGAGTTCTGGTCCTGGTATTTCATTAAAAGTGGAGCAAATCGGTTATTCTTTCATGGCAGAAATCCCTTTAGTGATCGCTGACGTGATGCGTTCAGGCCCATCAACCGGAATGCCCACTCGTGTGGCTCAAGGCGATGTGAATTTTTTAAGGCACCCCATACATGGGGATTTTAAAGCCGTCGCGCTCGCTCCTGCTAGTTTGGAAGAGGCTTACACCGAAACCGTTCGCGCGTTCAATTTGGCTGAAATGCTCATGACTCCTGTATTCTTGCTCATGGATGAAACCGTTGGGCATATGTATGGCAAGGTGCAAATCCCGGATTTAGAAGAAGTGCAAAAGATGACCATTAATCGTAAGGAATTTGTGGGCGATAAAAAAGACTACAAGCCTTATGGGGTCGCGCAAGATGAGCCGGCTGTTTTAAACCCTTTCTTCAAAGGCTATCGCTACCATGTTTCAGGCTTGCACCATGGGCCTATTGGCTTTCCTACTGAAGACGCCAAAATCGGGGGGGATTTGATTGACAGATTATTCCATAAGATTGAATCCAAGCAAGACATTATCAATGAAAATGAGGAAATGGATTTAGAGGGTGCTGAAATTATTATCATCGCTTATGGTTCGGTTTCTCTAGCGGTTAAAGAGGCTTTGAAAGATCACAATAAAGAAAGCAAGCAAAAAGTCGGCTTTTTCAGGCCCAAGACCTTATGGCCAAGCCCGGCTAAACGCCTGAAAGAAATAGGGGACAAATACGAAAAAATCCTTGTGATTGAATTGAATAAGGGGCAGTATTTAGAAGAGATTGAAAGGGTTATGCAAAGAAAGGTGCATTTCTTTGGGCAGGCCAATGGGCGTACGATTTCGCCTAAACAAATCATCGCAAAGTTGAAGGAGCTTTAAAATGGCGTTTAATTATGATGAATATTTGCGTGTGGATAAAATACCCACTTTGTGGTGCTGGGGCTGTGGCGATGGCGTGATTTTGAAATCCATTATCCGCACGATTGACGCTTTAGGCTGGAAAATGGATGATGTGTGTTTGGTGAGCGGGATTGGTTGCAGCGGGCGCATGAGTTCGTATGTGAATTGCAACACCGTTCATACCACGCATGGCAGGGCTGTAGCGTATGCGACAGGGATTAAAATGGCTAACCCTAGTAAGCATGTGATCGTGGTTTCTGGCGATGGCGATGGCTTTGCGATTGGAGGCAATCACACCATGCATGCATGCCGAAGAAACATTGATTTGAATTTTGTTTTAGTGAATAATTTCATTTATGGTTTGACCAACTCCCAAACTTCGCCCACCACGCCTAATGGCATGTGGACGGTTACGGCTCAATGGGGGAATATTGACAACCAATTTGACCCATGCGCTTTAACCACCGCTGCAGGGGCGAGCTTTGTGGCCAGAGAGAGCGTTTTAGACCCTCAAAAGTTGGAAAAAGTGCTTAAAGAAGGTTTCACGCATAAGGGCTTTAGCTTTTTTGATGTCCATAGTAATTGCCATATCAATTTAGGGCGTAAGAATAAAATGGGCGAAGCGTCTCAAATGCTAAAATGGATGGAAAGCCGATTGGTGAGCAAACGCCAATTTGAAGCCATGAGCCCTGAAGAAAGGGTGGATAAATTCCCTACAGGCGTTTTAAAGCATGACACGGACAGGAAAGAATATTGTGAAGCGTATCAAGAAATCATTGAAAAAGCACAAGGAAAACAATAATGGAAGCGCAATTACGATTTACGGGCGTTGGAGGGCAAGGCGTGCTGTTAGCGGGAGAGATTTTAGCTGAAGCGAAAATTGTGAGTGGGGGCTATGGCACTAAGACTTCCACTTACACTTCGCAAGTGCGTGGAGGGCCCACTAAAGTGGATATTTTGCTAGATAAAGATGAAATTATTTTCCCTTATGCTAAAGAGGGCGAGATTGATTTCATGCTTTCAGTCGCTCAAATCAGCTACAACCAGTTTAAAAGCGATATTAAACAAGGCGGTATCGTTGTCATTGATCCCAATCTAGTAACCCCTACTAAAGAAGATGAAGAAAAGTATCAAATTTATAAAATCCCCATTATCAGCATCGCTAAAGATGAAGTGGGTAACATTATCACGCAATCTGTGGTAGCGCTAGCCATTACCGTGGAGCTGACTAAATGCGTAGAAGAAAATATCGTGCTAGACACCATGCTTAAAAAAGTCCCTGCAAAAGTCGCTGACACCAACAAAAAAGCCTTTGAAATTGGCAAAAAACATGCTTTAGAAGCTTTGAAAGTTAGGGGTTAGTGCCTTAAATTCTCGTTTTAAATTTTTTCTTTTGATAAATTTTTGAGAACTTGATTGTAATGGGTTCAAGATAACTCAAGCTCTAAAAAGGGGCTTTGATTTTTTACCCATTTTAGATTAAGACGCTCGCAAACACCAAAGGCAAAAACACCAATGATTTTTGAAAAGCAAGATTACCAGCAAGAGTGTATTAATAACATTATCACGCTTTTAGATGGCTTTGATTTTAAGTGCCACGATGCCTTAAATCTAAAAGATTGTTTAAATCAATTTCATGCTGCATGCGAAATTCCTGTCAAAAATGTAAGCGGCAAGCTCAATGTTGATGTTTTGATGGAAACAGGCACGGGCAAGACTTTCACTTACTTGAATTTGATTTTTGCACTCCACAAGGCTTACAAGCAAAATAAATTCATCATCTTTGTCCCACGAAAAGCCATTTTGGAGTCGGTTAAGCAAAATATCCGCCTTACGAAAGATTATTTTTATTTAGAATTCAAACGCCACCTGAAAACCTACACTTATGAAGGGGTTAAATCGCCAAGCAATATTATCAACCATTACATTAAAAACCAAGATGAACTGAGCGTCTTGCTCCTCACTAACAGCGCGATTGACAAGGGCGAAAAAAACATACTCAATAAAAACAGCGAAAACCTTTTTAACACCAAAAGCATTTTTGAAAATATCGCTGATTTAAAGCCTATTTCTATCATAGACGAGCCGCATTTGCTTAAGGGTGAGGCGTTTGGTAAGTATTTTAGTAAAATAGGCGCGCTTTATTTTCGCTTTGGGGCGACTTTTGCCAAAGAAAAAGAGCATGCTTTAAGCAATGTAGCCTTTTATTTGGATTCAATCAGCGCGTTTAGAAATTACCTTGTCAAACAAATCCGTGTCCATTCTGTCAAGCAAGATACACAAAGCCCGGTTTTGCTCAATGCGGATTCAAAAAACGCGAAAATCGCCTTTTATAAAGCAGGCATTCTTAAACAAATCACGCTTTCAAAAGGAGAGGATTTAGGCAAAATTAACGCTTCTTTTAACGGCGTTAGCTTGGTTAAAACCACCAAAGATAAGGCTTATTTGAGCAATGGCACTACGCTTGAAAAGGCTTCTTATAAACTCACGCAAGATGAAATCAGCACTCTTTTAGAAAAAGCCATTGACTTGCATTTTGAAAAAGAGGCGTTTTTATTTGATCAAAACATTAAAGCGTCAAGCCTGTTTTTTATCCCAAAAATTGAGGATTTTAGGCAAATTGATAACAAAGGCACGCCCTTTATTAAAACCGAATTTGAAAGGCTTTACAAACTCAAACGCGCTTCAATTCTAACAAAGGAAAATTTATCGCCAAGCTATAGAGAATATTTGAAAAGAGATTTTGATGAGAGCGGAAATTTACGCGTCCATCAGGGTTATTTTAGCGGCGATAGCGTAGCGTTCAATAAAGGTAAAAAAGAAAGCAAAAAAGAAGACATTGAAGCCAACGACATTAAAATGATTTTAAGCGAAAAAGAAAAGTTGCTTTCATTTCAAACGCCTTTGCGGTTCATTTTTAGCGTGTGGGCTTTGCAAGAGGGTTGGGATAATCCAAACATTTTTACCCTTATTAAACTGGCAAATTCCACCAGCGAAACAAGCCGCCATCAGCAAGTGGGGCGCGGGTTAAGAATCGCTATCAATCAAGAGGGCAAGCGCGTTACGCATGGATTTTTAAAAGGCAATGATAACGCTTTTTATGAAATAAACTACCTTGATATGTTGGTGAGTGGCGAAGAAGTGGGCTTTATAGAGGGTTTGCAAAAAGAGATTGAAGCGAGCAGCTTTATTGGTGGTGGCAGCGCGCTAGACAGAGAGATTTTAGCCAGGTTAGGGCTTAATGAAAGAAAGATCAATCAATTTTGCGATGCATTAGAAATATTAAACGCCGTAGAATTTGACGAAACAAACAACGCTTACAAAATCATTGCCCCTATTTGCGAGATAATGCAAAACAACGAAGAAAGGATAAAAAGCTTTTTAAGCGATGAAGAATATCATGCCGTTTTAAGCGCCTTTAAAATGGCTGAAAATCCAACCAACAAGCGCGATCAAATTATAAACGCCAATCAGCCTCCAGAAAAAGTCAAAATCCGCCAAAATTTAGCTAAAGAATTTAAAGAGTTATGGCAAACCATCAACGCTCAAAGCCAATTAAGCTATCAAAATATCCAAAAAACCAAGCTGATAGAATCTATCGCTAAAGCGTTTAATGAAAGCCATGTGATGTGTGAGGCAATCACCTTTGAAAGCAAAAGGTATGACCCACAAACCAACAGGATCATCACAGAGCAATCAAGCACCCTAAAAATCAAAAACTACGCTAACGCTTTACAAAAAGAAATAAACGCGCTTCTGCTTGACTTTGCCAAAGATGAGCACTTACCCTTAAAATTCACGCTTGAACTCTACAACGCTTTAAACAAAGAGCATTTTACAAACTCACCCAAAAAAGCCTTTAAATTGCTTAAAGGTATCATTAAAGATAAGTTGCATGAAAATTTGCTTTCTTGCGTGAGTTATGGATTTTGCCAAAACGCCTTTTCTAATACGGCTTTTGATAAAATCGATCCGCTTTATTGTGAAGATGGCTCGCCCAAAAATGAGATTGAAAAACACAAATTAGGCAAATACAAAAGCGCGCAAACTCCAAGCCAAAACTATCTTTATGAGACGATCATTTATGATTCTAAAATTGAAGAAGAAGTGAGTAAAGAGATCGTGAAAAAAGTGGAAAATAAAAGCATAGAAGTTTTTGCCAAGCTCCCTGAATTTAAAATCCCAACGCCTTATAAAAACTATGAGCCTGATTTTGCTTATTTGATTAAAGATGAAAAGGGTGCAAAAATCTTTTTTGTTTGCGAAACCAAAGGTTATGAAAAAGAAAGCGATATCCCGCCAGATGAAAAGCGTAAAATTGAATACGCTAAGATCTTTTTTGAAACGCTATCTCAAAATTTAAAGAACGCGAAAAAAGAAATACGAGTCGTTTTTGCCACACGCATTAACAAACAAGATTTATTAAGCGCGCTTAAAAGCGCATTAAAGGAAACGCCATGACAGATAAAAACCAAGCCAAAAAAATGGGTATCAACATTATCCAAAGCCAGCAAGAAAATAACCCCCTTTTTGACATGCTTTTAAAGAACTTCCCGCAGACGATAAAAGACGGGCAGGTAAGCTTAAGCGCTATCAAAACGCTTTTAGGCTTTAATGAAAGCATGAACGATACCAGCGGCTATGAGCTTACTTGGACGGGCAAAGGGCTTGCCAACGCTCTTTATTCTGAACCTTGCCAAAAACAACTCAAATTACAAGAAATTTTTACGCCCCAAAATTTAGCAAGCAAACACCCCAACAACGCTATTATCATAGGCGACAATCTTGATGCGCTCAAACTTTTAAAATCCGCTTACAGCGAAAAAATCAAAATGATTTACATTGACCCCCCTTACAACACACAAAACGAAAATTTTATTTATCCGGATAATTTCAGGCAAGATTATCAAAAGATTTTAAGGGAAGTGGGTTTAATGGAAATAGATGAAAACGGGGAGGAGATAGAAAGCGAGAGCTTGAAATTTTTTAAGAACACTCAAGGGAGCGGAACGCATAGCGGTTGGCTCTCTTTCATGCTGCCTCGCCTAAAACTCGCGCGCGATTTGCTTAAAGAGGATGGCGTGATTTTTATTAGCATTGATGATAACGAATGCGCGAATTTAAAAATCTTGTGCGATGAGATTTTTGGGGAGGATAATTTTGTTGGAGACTTTATCCGTAAAACAAAATCCACAACAAATGATGCAAAAATCGGATTAAATTACCAACATGAATTTTTACTCTGTTATGCGAAAAATAAAGAATTTGTCAATCTCTTGGGGGGAGAAAAGAATTTAGAAAATTACAAAAACCCCGATAACGATCCTAATGGAGCATGGACATCAGGTAATCCTACAAAACCAGGTTATGCTAAAATACAAAATTTTCCGCTTACTAATCCATATACTGAAGCTATTGAATATCCTCCAGAAGGCAGGTCTTGGGTTTTTACAGAAAAAACAATACAAAATTTTATTAATGAGGGGCGTTTAGTATTTAAAAAAGAACATAAAGAAAACGAGCGCATTTTTATATATAAACACTATTTAAAGGATTTAAAAACCACGCAAAAAACTTTTGATAGTTTGATATTTAGCGATAATTGTTATATGAACCAAGCGGCGACTAAAGAGTTACTAAAACTTGAATTAGCGGAGTATTTTAGTTATCCAAAGGGCGTGGATTTTATGGCTAAGATTATAGAGCATGCCACCAATCCTGGCGATCTCATCTTAGACTTTTTCGCCGGGAGCGGGACAACGGCGCATGCGGTGATGGAATTAAACGCAGAAGATAAAGGCAATAGGGAATTTATTTTAGTTCAAATTGATGAAGAGATAAAAGAAGATAAAAGCAAGAGCGCTTATGATTTTTGTAAGAATGTTTTAAAAAGCGCAAAGCCTGTCATTAGCGATATTACTATAGAAAGGGTTAAAAGAGCCGCTCAAAAAATCATCGAATCTTCAAAAGATGGCGGTTTGGATTTGGGCTTTAAAGTTTATACCTTACAAGACAAAGCGCAAATTACAAACGACAAAGAAGAAATAACGCTTTTCAACCATTCCCATTTAACGCCCTTTGATAAAGCCCTAAATTTAGCCTTACAATGCGGCAAAACGCTCGATCAAGTGCTAGAGATTATCATCAAAGACAAACTCTACAAATGCGAAGACGCTTACTTTTGTATCGTGTGCGATAAAGAAGTGCAAGAATATTTAGCCAAAAGTAAAAACGAAATGATATTTTTAGACGGCTATGAAGAGATTGATTTAGAAGCTTTTCTCAATCTCAACGCCAGCTTTAAAGAGCGTTTAAGCGTGGTGTATTAGCTGAAAAGAAAAGGGGTTAAAACCGCTTGAGTGGTCTTGCCTCTCATTTTTTATTTATTTTGTTTTTGAGTATAATCCTACGAAAATTTTAAGGAACGGCATGGAGTTTTTAGGACTGCTTTTGAGTCTAGCCGCTATTTTGATAGCGTTTAAAAAGCCTGAAAAAGAAAATTGGGCGTTTGGGATTTTGATTGTGGTGTGGTTGGTGGAGCTTATTATTTTTATAGCCCACAGCTCTAGCGTTTTGCCTAATATGAATTTATAGGGGGATGCATGAATAAAGAAACCCGATTTTATAATCTTTTTTCTTTGGCAATTTTAGGGATTTTGATCTTTCCTGTGGGTTTGGCGAATTTTTATTTTGGCTATGTTTTGAAAGATTCGCCTTGTATTTTTTGCTGGGTGCAACGCATCAACATGATTTTAATAGGGGCGGTGGCGCTTTTGGTGGTGCGTTTTGGGTTTAAGCCTAAATACATTGCTTTGCTGTTGCTTATGGCTAGTAGCGGGTTGTATGAGAGCTTTTATCATACCGGTAGCCATGCGTTAGAAGATGTGGGGCAGGGCTTTGCGCTCGCTATTTTGGGCTTGCACACGCAGTTTTGGGCGCTTTTTGTCTTTTTTAGCGTGGTGGTGCTTTTAGCGGTTTTGCTCTTTTTTGCCCCTAATACCCAACTTTTTAAAGATTATTCATTAAACGCGCTCCAAAAAAGCGCTTTTTATGTTTTCTTTATAGTGGTGGGTTCTAACGCTGTGCAAGCGTTTATTTCTACCGGGCCTTTCCCTTACATAGGGCAAAGCGATCCGGTGAGGTTTTCTTGGAATTTGAAAGAATCGGTCTGGTCTATGGAGAATTGGGATCATTTGAAATTCCCAAGAAGCGTTTTAGGCAGGAGGGATGTGGGCGAGCCTTTGAAATTGAGCGCTTTGCCTAAAGATAATGATTATGAGCGTTCGCCTTTAGAAATTACAAAAACTCTAAAGATTGAGAAAAAAGAAGAGCTTTTTTTGAAATTGAATGGAGCGATCACGGATTTGAATTTCAATGAAGACAAGGCAATCCTTACCACAGAAAACCAAGGGCTTTATCTTGTAAGTAACGATTTGAAAACCATTCACAGCCATATGGTGTTGGATAGTTATTACAGCACGACGGTGGGGGCGTTCGTGGGGGCGGATTTTAACGAAGATGAAAACATTGTGATCATGGGCAATAATAAAACGAGCGTAGAAATCACTCCTAATAAAAACGCTAACGCGCTTAAAAACTTCCCTTATTTTTTAGAGGGGGCTAACTCTTTTGATGAAGTGGAACGCAGCCGCTTAAAAACTTCTAGGGCGAAAAACTATTATATCAGCACTGCAAGAAGAGGGGTTAAATTCACTTATTTGATTACCGCTCCTAACAAACGCTATAAGGATTTGATTATTATCTCTATGCGTAATAGCGACAAACAGGTGCATGGGGAGTTTTTACTTGAACTAGGTAATGCCAAACTTAAAGAAAAAAGGAAACTGGGCGAGTTAGTCATTAGCGCGTTAGCTTTAAAGGATAATCAACTTTATGCGTTCAGTAAGGAATTTAACACGCTTTTAGTCATAGACCCTACAAAAGAAGAGATCCTTGAAGTTTATGGCTTGCCAAAAGAGATTAAAAATATCAGCGCTTGTGGGTTTAGGGATAATGAGCTTATCCTTGTGAGCTATGAGAATGATAAAAATATTCTCTATACCCTTAATTTTTAAACTCTTTTAAAGCTACTTTTTTCTAATATATTAACGCATTAGAAGATGGTCGCTATTTTAGAATAGAGGAAAGTCCGGGCTACATTAGACAAAATTCCATCTAACGGATGGCTAGCGTAAGCTAAGGGAAAGTGCCACAGAAAGCAAACCGCCTTTTTAAGGTAAGGGTGAAAGGGTGGGGTAAGAGCCCACCAGAGCTAAAGCAATTTAGCTTGTTTGGGCAAACCCAATTTGTAGCAAGAAGCGCATGGTAAGTCTAAATTGATACACGCTTCGCTTGAGGAATATTGCAAAATATTTCCCAGATAAATGGCCATCCATTGACAGAACCCGGCTTATTCTAATGCTTAACTGCGTGTTGATTTTTTAAATAAAGTTTTAATCATTTTATTTTTTTTTATTTTTTACCTAATTATTGTTTAAAATCTTAAAGATTTGTGTTACACTCTGTAAAATCAAAATCAAAGGGGATAGCGTGTTAGAAAAACCTTTTTTAAAAAGCAAGCAATTGTTTTTATGCGGATTGGGTGTTTTGATGTTGCAAGCTTGCACTTGCCCAAACACTTCACAAAGAAATTCTTTTTTACAAGATGTGCCTTATTGGATGTTGCAAAATCGCAGCCAGTATATCACGCAAGGGGTGGATAGCTCGCACATTGTGGATGGTAAGAAAACTGAAGAAATAGAAAAAATCGCTACCAAAAGAGCGACAATAAGAGTGGCGCAAAATATTGTGCATAAACTCAAAGAGGCTTACCTTTCCAAAACCAATCGCATCAAGCAAAAGATCACTAATGAAATGTTTATCCAAATGACACAGCCCATTTATGACAGCTTGATGAATGTGGATCGTTTAGGGATTTATATCAATCCTAACAATGAGGAAGTGTTTGCGTTAGTGCGCGCACGTGGTTTTGATAAGGACGCTTTGAGCGAAGGGTTGCATAAAATGGGCTTAGACAATCAAGCGGTGAGCATTCTTGTGGCTAAAGTGGAAGAAATCTTTAAAGATTCTATCAATTACGGAGACGTTAAAGTCCCTATAGCCATGTAGGATTAGAACAACAAGCGTTCTTCGCTATCGTCTGTTTTTTTGGGGGTGGGGGTGATGGAATTGGGGCTTGAGTAGTAGGGGATTTTATCCACGATTTCTTTACGCAAGCCTTTGGGGACATCAAACTTCCTTTTTAAAGAAGGTTCAATCGCTAAAATGTTACGCATGAAATACGAATACACAGGCACACTCACAACGCCGCCCCCTGTCGCTCCTTTGCCAATAGGCGTGTTATCGTCTCTCCCAAACCAGATCACGCTTTGTAGGGTGGGGGTAAAGCCAATGAACCAAGCGTCAATATTGTTGTTAGAAGTCCCGGTTTTACCGGCAATTTCTAAACCTTTAATGCGAGCCAAACTCCCTGTGCCGTTTTCTACCGCATTCATCAGCGCTGAAAGGGTTAAAAAGGCTTGTTCTTTGGAAGTGATCTTTTTGGTTTCCATAGGCGTGAAAGTTTTGACTTCGTTTTGTTGGTTGGTGATGCTTTCAATGAGCATGGGTTTGAGCATGGTGCCGTAATTAGAAAATAGAGAATACTTTTCAGCCGCATCAATTGGTGAGATAGCAAAGCTCCCTAACACAATAGATAAATCTTTAGGGAGGTTTTTAAACCCCATATCGCTTAAAGATTGATAAATTTTTTCAAAGCCAAGCTGATCGCTTAAATTGATCGTGGCTAGATTTAACGAATGGCTCAAGGCTTCTTGCAAGGTTACAAGCCCTAAAAACTTGCGAGAATAATTGCTAGGGTGCCATGCGTGGTTTTGTGCGCTGTTTTTACTATAATTGCCATTTTCAAAATTTCGCGCGGTATCAGGGATTTTAGAAGTGGTGGAATAGCCATTATCAAAAGCGATTTGATACACAAAGGGTTTTATCGCGCTCCCAAATTGCCGTTTGGCTTGCGTGGCACGATTGAAAGCGCTTTTTTTATAATCAATCCCCCCCACTAAAGCTAAAATCTTACCGGTGCTCGTGTCTGTAACGATCATGCTAGCGTTCAAGTTGTCTTCATCTTCATTAGATGCGTTAGTTTTTGGCTTTTCTTTAGCGATTTTTTCTAAGATTTTTTGATACCCAAAACGCAAGGACTCTAACGCCAAGCGTTGGTAATCCAAATCTATCGTGAGCTTTATGGTATAGCCTTGAGTTTTTAGCCCATCTAATTGATCCAATTGTTTCAACACTTCATCCACGACATAGGGAGCGATATTTTGTGTGGAAGTTTGGTTATAGACGATTGGCACTTCATTGAGAGCGCCTTTGAGCTCGTTAGAAGAAATCCAGCCTAAAGAATACAACCGCCTTAAAATATCATTAGCCCTAGAGAGTGAAAATTCTAAATTTTTGGTAGGATCATAAAAACTTGGGGCTCTGGGTAAGGCGACTAACATGGCGATTTCTTTAAGCGTGAGTTTGTCAAGGGGTTTTTTAAAATACCCTAAACTTGCGGTTTTCACGCCATAATACCCATGCCCAAAAAAAGTTTGGTTCAAATAACGCTCTAAAATTTCTTCTTTGCTTAAGACTTTTTCAATGCGTATGGAAATGATGGCTTCTTTGAGCTTTCTGGTTAATGTTTTTTCTCGCGTGAGCACCATGTTTTTAACGAGTTGTTGGGTTAGAGTGCTACCCCCTTCGGTGTAACGACCGCTTTTAGCGTTTTTAATCATAGCACGCATGATAGCGTCCAAATTGATCCCCCCATGCTCAAAAAAGAGGGTGTCTTCTACCGCTAAAAGGCTTTCAATAAATCGTGGGGGGATTTCTTCAAAACGTGCATAAAAACGAAATTCCTTATCATAAATATTAGCGATCAAACGCCCTTTTCGGTCTAAAATCTGTGAAGCGACACTCGGACGATAATCTTTAATTTTAGCAATATCTTTATCCGTAGTTACCCAAACTTGAGCGATAAGAATGGCTAACAACCCTATGATAATTAAAAATAAAACGATAAAACCATAAAAAATCTTTTTTAGCATTTAATCACTCTTAAAAGAAGATTGTATTTTAGAATAATTTAAAAGGGTGTTCGCAAGATCTTTAGTGTCTTCTAAGCTGTTTTTGAGGGATAAAGAAACTCGTAAAAGGGGTTTAGAAACTGTTGGGGGGCGGATAGCTCCCACTAAAAACCCCTTTTCTTTCAAAAAATGATGGGCGTTTAAAAGAGCGGGATTGCTTTCAAATTCTAGGGTAAAAAATCCTGCGAGCGTTCTAATACCTAAAGTTTCAAAAATAATCTGTTGGTGTTTGCTAAGCTCTTTTTTCAATTCTTGTTTTTGCGCGATAAAGTATTCTAAATGAGCCAAAGTCAAAGCGGTGTCTAACAGGCTTAAAGCGGTGGTGTAAATCACGCTTTTAGCGCGATTGGTTAAAAACTCTATGACTTGTAAAGGGGCTAAAACACACGCCCCATAGCTCGCAAGCGCTTTAGAAAAAGTGCTGAGCTTAATGATTTTGTCTTTTTCTTTGATGCGATGATATTCTAAAAAACCCAATAAATTCTCGCCGATAGTCCCAAAACTATGGGCTTCATCAACGATTAAAAAAGCGTTAGGGATCTCTTGAGTGATTGCATAAAAATCATAAGGAGCGATACTCGCATCCATAGAATAAACCCCCTCAATGGCGATGAATTTGAGCTTATTTTTAGGAGCGTTAAAGAGTTTTTGTTGTAAATCCTTAGCGTCATTGTGCGAGAAAAAAACCACTTGATTAGGCTTCGTTTTGGTGCTAAAAATCCCGCTTGCATGGTAGTGTTCGTCCATGAATAAGAGAGCGTTTTTGACTAAAAGGGTGTCTATTAAAGCCAGATTGCCCAAAAAACCACTCCCCACTAAAAGAGCGCTTTCAAACCCCAACAAATCCGCTAGTCGTTCTTCTAATTCTGCATGCAAAGGGTGGTAGCCATTCACTAGCATGGAAGCCTTGGGGGAATGAGCACCAAAGGATTGGAGCTTATTAAAAGCGTTTTGAAGCAAATCTTTTTTAACGCTCAAACCCAAATAATCATTAGAAGCGTAATCCTTTAATAAAGGGTCAAACAGCTCTCTTTTGCGGTAGCGTTTGGCATGGCGTAGGGCTTCTAAGGATTTAGAAAACATCAAAACACTTCATTGAATGGAATCATTCGCCTTTTTGAATTTTTTCAATGATTTTATTGAGTTCGTCTTGTTTTTCATAAAACATCTTATCAATATTTTCTTTGACATGCTTAGCGCTATCTTCCATTAAATGCACTTTATGTTCTAGGTATTTTGAATCGGTAACATGATCTTCTTGAACGGCTTTAACCAAATCATTAGCTTCAGCATGCACGCTCGCATGGTGGCTTTCTAAAGCTCTATAGCCTGAAGTGTTAGCAAAGTTTTCTTTACCCGCACCCTCATAATACCATTTGCCTAAGCGGCAACTCTTATGGCTGGTAATATCAAAGGAGTTGAGACCAAAGACCATGCCATAAAGATTGTTTTTAAAGACCACATGATCCAATTTAGCCAGACCGCAAAACACCCGGTTATTGATATTGTAGATGGTGTATTTTGCCGCTTGCGCGACAATCATGTTGTTTTTTACGGTGGATTTAAGCTCTTCTACATCGCCCTTAATAGAGCCTACAATAGAATTAATATCGTGGGTGTTGGTTTGAATGTCGTTCGCTTCTTGTTGCATGCTTTTAACGACAACGGCGATTTCTTTAGTGGCTTTCTGGGTTTTTTCAGCGAGTTTTCTCACCTCATCAGCCACCACCGCAAACCCTCTCCCATGCTCGCCCGCTCGTGCGGCCTCAATAGCGGCGTTTAGGGCTAAGAGATTGGTTTGTTCTGCAATATCATCAATCAAAGAAATGACTTGAGTGATTTCATTGCTCCGTTGGTTGAGAGAGTCCGCTAGCGAAGTGGCGTTTTGCATCTTTTCATAAAGCGATTCAATGTCTTGACTCGTTTTATTAACAGTCCCTAATCCTTCAGTAGAATGCACTTCGCCATTTTTAGCCGCATTCAAGAGCAAGCCTGTTTCTTGATGGAAATACTGCATGCTTTCTTGCGCATTCTCTAAGCCCTCTTTTAAGCTCGCGCAAAAAGTCTTAAACAAATCATTTTTATGGTATTCCCCCACACCCCCTGTTTTTTTGGCTAGGGAAAAATACTGCACGCCATCAATGTTTTGGCTTTTTAAAGAATAAGAAACCCCTTGCAAATCAACGCTCTCTGCATTTTCTTTAAAATGAACGCTTTGTTCTTCTAAATTGTTTAAGCTTGCAAGATTCCCGCTTTTAAAAACGACTTTATTGTTTTTAATACCTACAAAACCCTCATGCAAGCACAAATTTAAAAGGCTTTGATAGAGATTGACTTCCTTTTTTAACTCCGTAATTTCAGAATCTTTTTGACTGATTTGAAGCTGTAACTGCTTATTCCCAAACATGGTGGCATTCCTTATTTAAATTTGAATCTTTTGAGATTATACCCAAAATTACCAAACAATTTAAGCGCTCGCTAGTATTGTTGTTTCAAAAACAATTCAGAAAATAAGCCCTGTTTCTTTATAAGGGTTTCAAAGTTGCCCTGTTCTATTAGTTTGCCTTGATCTAAAACGATAATTTCATCAGCTTGCTTGACACTATTCATGCGGTGTGTAATAATTAAAGCCATCTTAGATTGCGATTTTTTAAAAATAAAATCCAAAAACTCTTTTTCTATAATGGGGTCAATAGTACTGCTTGGCTCATCTAAAACAACACAATGACTTGGTTTTAAAAAGGCTCTTATGGTAGCTATGCGTTGCTTTTGACCCAGAGAAAAATCTATCCCATTATACTGTGTTCCAAATAATGCGTTGCTATAATCATTAAGACAATTTTGAAAATTTTCATCAAAAGATTTTAGTATTTCTCTTTTTTGCTTTAATTGCTCTTTAGTGATATTGTTTTGCATAAAAAGATTATCATCAATGCTATACCCAGCATAAAGAGAAAAATCTTGAAATATGGCACTCATTTGTTGATGGTAGCTATTTAGTTCCAAGTCTTGCAATGGGTATTTGTTATTAATGATAATTTGACCTGAATTTGGGGTATAAAAACCTAACAATAAATTAATCAGCGTGCTTTTTCCGCTAGCATTCTTGCCGACTAGTGCATAAAATTCAAACTCTAAGGATCTATCTTTTCGTTAGGGTTTAGAGCGATTTGGTTCATCGCATTCAAATGAAAAATTTTTTCCGTCAAACGCTCTAAGGACAAGACCTGATTGTTTACACAATTCCAATGCTTTGTTAAGCTTTTGATTTCTTATCTCTTCCAATTGTTTAATATTCGTATCAAGATAGGCTTCATAGGTTTCTTCTGTCATTATAATTACTCCAAATGTTAAAATACTATAGCCTTTATTTTGATAATAGGTTTTAAGTGCAACAAAGATCACTAAAGCATAAACACCTAAAAGCGCCAATAACCAAAGAGTTATTTTGCTTGTTATGTATAATGCTTTTTTCACTTCAATACCTTTTTGGTGAGCTTTTATAGAGTAAAATGAAAGTCCTTAGGGGAATGTTTTTTATGGTATCCATTGGTGTTTGCATTCGGTGTTTGCATTCAATAAGATTTGGTATAAATTTTCTTTATTATAGCCCATTTTCATGCTCCTTTAAATTTTGCTTTGAAAATAAAGCCCTTTAAAATTTCAAACTTTAACCGATAATAGTTCCAACCAAAAGCAAGGATGCCTTTGGGTTTTTTATAACAAGGAGTTACAACAATGGCTTTTCAGGTCAATACAAATATCAATGCGATGAATGCACATGTGCAATCCGCACTCACTCAAAATGCGCTTAAAACTTCATTGGAGCGATTGAGTTCAGGTTTAAGGATTAATAAAGCGGCTGATGACGCATCAGGCATGACGGTGGCGGATTCTTTGCGTTCACAAGCGAGCAGTTTGGGTCAAGCGATTGCCAACACGAATGACGGCATGGGGATTATCCAGGTTGCAGATAAGGCTATGGATGAGCAGTTGAAAATCTTAGACACCGTTAAGGTTAAAGCGACTCAAGCGGCTCAAGACGGGCAAACCACGGAATCTCGTAAAGCGATTCAATCTGACATCGTTCGTTTGATTCAAGGTTTAGACAATATCGGTAACACAACGACTTATAACGGGCAAGCGTTATTGTCTGGTCAATTCACTAACAAAGAATTCCAAGTAGGGGCTTATTCTAACCAAAGCATTAAGGCTTCTATCGGCTCTACCACTTCCGATAAAATCGGTCAGGTTCGTATCGCTACGGGTGCGTTAATCACGGCTTCTGGGGATATTAGCTTGACTTTTAAACAAGTGGATGGCGTGAATGATGTAACTTTAGAGAGCGTAAAAGTTTCTAGTTCAGCAGGCACAGGGATTGGCGTGTTAGCGGAAGTGATCAACAAAAACTCTAACCGAACAGGCGTTAAAGCCTATGCGAGCGTTATCACCACGAGCGATGTGGCGGTCCAGTCAGGAAGTTTGAGTAATTTAACCTTAAATGGGATCCATTTGGGTAATATCGCAGATATTAAGAAAAACGACTCAGACGGAAGGTTAGTCGCAGCGATCAATGCGGTCACTTCAGAAACCGGTGTGGAAGCTTATACGGATCAAAAAGGGCGCTTGAATTTGCGCAGTATAGATGGTCGTGGGATTGAAATCAAAACCGACAGCGTCAGTAATGGGCCTAGCGCTTTAACGATGGTCAATGGCGGTCAGGATTTAACAAAAGGTTCTACTAACTATGGGAGACTTTCTCTCACACGATTAGACGCTAAGAGTATCAATGTCGTTTCGGCTTCTGACTCGCAACATTTAGGCTTCACGGCGATTGGTTTTGGGGAATCTCAAGTGGCAGAAACCACGGTGAATTTGCGCGATGTTACCGGGAATTTTAACGCTAATGTCAAATCAGCCAGTGGCGCGAACTATAACGCCGTGATCGCTAGCGGTAACCAAAGCTTGGGATCTGGGGTAACTACCTTAAGAGGCGCGATGGTGGTGATTGATATTGCCGAATCAGCGATGAAAATGTTGGATAAAGTCCGCTCTGATTTAGGTTCTGTGCAAAATCAAATGATTAGCACCGTGAATAATATCAGCATCACTCAAGTGAATGTTAAAGCGGCTGAATCTCAAATCAGGGATGTGGATTTCGCTGAAGAGAGCGCGAATTTCAACAAAAACAACATTTTGGCGCAATCAGGTAGCTATGCGATGAGTCAAGCCAATACCGTTCAACAAAATATCTTAAGGCTTTTAACTTAGTTTTAAGAAAGGTGTTTGTATGGGGCTAACGCTTTAAGCGTTGGCTTTTCGCTTTAATTTTTGCTTCTTTTTTAATAAAGTACTCTTTTTGATTTCTTTATTTATACTTTAATTATAGGCGGTTATTGTGTTAGATAGTTTTGAGATTTTAAAGGCTTTAAAGAGCTTGGATTTATTGAAAAACGCCCCTACTTGGTGGTGGCCTAACGCTTTGAAATTTGAAGCTCTACTAGGAGCGGTTTTAACGCAAAACACTAAATTTGAAGCCGTTTTGAAATCTTTAGAAAATTTAAAAAACGCTCGCATTTTAGAAAATGATGATGAAATCAATCTTAAAAAAATCGCTTATATAGAGTTTTCAAAGCTTGCAGAGTGTGTCCGCCCTAGCGGGTTTTATAACCAAAAAGCCAAACGGTTGATTGATTTGAGCGGGAATATTTTAAAAGACTTTCAAAGTTTTGAAAATTTTAAACAAGAAGTAACCAGAGAGTGGCTTTTAGACCAAAAGGGTATTGGCAAAGAAAGCGCGGATGCGATTTTATGCTATGCGTGCGCTAAAGAAGTGATGGTGGTGGATAAATACAGCTATCTTTTTTTAAAAAAAATAGGCATAGAGATAGAAGATTATGACGAATTGCAACATTTTTTTGAAAAAGGCGTTCAAGAGAATTTAAATTCCGCTTTAGCGCTTTATGAAAACACCATTTCTTTAGCGCAACTTTATGCGAGATTCCATGGAAAGATTGTAGAATTTTCCAAACAAAAATTGGAATTAAAGCTTTGATTTTTAGATTTTTCTTAATCTTAAGCCTTTTAAAAGGCGTTTTATTGGCCAAAAAGGATTGGAATTTTTTCAAACCTTTAGAGCCTACTAAAAAATATTTTGGCTCTTTTAAAATCGGCTATCTTTATCAGCATGCAGAAACGACTAAAAGATCCCCCATCCGCCCTAAAAACCGCCCGCCTATTTTAATGGATAAAACTTACCATGACGCTTCTTTAGGCTTTCAAGCAGGGTTCGTTTTAAAAAAGAAAGCTTTATTAGGGGGGTATTTGGATGCTGGAATGGGCGATTCGTATTTCATGAGCGCTGGGTTTATGGCTGGGGTTAGGCTTTTTAAGGGGTGGGTTATCCCTAAAATCGCCTTAGGCTATCAGCTTCAAATTTTAGGGGCTAAGATTGATAAATATCAATTCAATATCCAATCAGCGGTGGGGAGTGTGGGTTTGTTTTTCAATGCGGCTAAAAATTTTGGCTTGAGTATAGAAGCAAGGGGCGGTATCCCTTTTTATTTCATCCAAAGCAAATTTTCTAAGGCTTTCGGCACGCCACGATTGAATATCTATTCTGTTGGTATCACATTCACTTTTTATGACTTTACTAGATTTTTAGGGTAAAATATTCATTTTAAAAGACAACTATAGAGTATAAAAACCATAATTAGACAAACCTTTAAGGATTTATGATGATTTTCATTGATGCATGTTTTAAAAAAGAAACACCTTACACGCCCATTTGGATGATGAGGCAAGCGGGGCGTTACCTTAGCGAATACCAAGAGAGCCGTAAAAAAGCGGGGAGCTTCTTGGAATTGTGTAAAAATAGCGATTTAGCCACAGAAGTTACCCTACAGCCGGTAGAGATTTTGGGCGTGGATGCGGCTATTTTGTTTAGCGATATTTTAGTAGTGCCTTTGGAAATGGGCTTGAATTTGGAGTTTATCCCCAAAAAGGGGCCGCATTTTTTAGAGACGATTACGGATTTAAAAAGCGTGGAAAGCCTAAAAGTAGGGGCTTATAAACAACTAAACTATGTCTATGATACGATTTCTCAAACGCGCCAAAAGCTTTCTAAAGAGAAAGCACTAATCGGTTTTTGCGGATCGCCTTTTTTAGGGGCTAAGATTGATAAATATCAATTCAATATCCAATCAGCGGTGGGGAGTGTGGGTTTGTTTTTCAATGCGGCTAAAAATTTTGGCTTGAGTATAGAAGCAAGGGGCGGTATCCCTTTTTATTTCATCCAAAGCAAATTTTCTAAGGCTTTCGGCACGCCACGATTGAATATCTATTCTGTTGGTATCACATTCACTTTTTATGACTTTACTAGATTTTTAGGGTAAAATATTCATTTTAAAAGACAACTATAGAGTATAAAAACCATAATTAGACAAACCTTTAAGGATTTATGATGATTTTCATTGATGCATGTTTTAAAAAAGAAACACCTTACACGCCCATTTGGATGATGAGGCAAGCGGGGCGTTACCTTAGCGAATACCAAGAGAGCCGTAAAAAAGCGGGGAGCTTCTTGGAATTGTGTAAAAATAGCGATTTAGCCACAGAAGTTACCCTACAGCCGGTAGAGATTTTGGGCGTGGATGCGGCTATTTTGTTTAGCGATATTTTAGTAGTGCCTTTGGAAATGGGCTTGAATTTGGAGTTTATCCCCAAAAAGGGGCCGCATTTTTTAGAGACGATTACGGATTTAAAAAGCGTGGAAAGCCTAAAAGTAGGGGCTTATAAACAACTAAACTATGTCTATGATACGATTTCTCAAACGCGCCAAAAGCTTTCTAAAGAGAAAGCACTAATCGGTTTTTGCGGATCGCCTTGGACTTTAGCGACTTACATGATAGAAGGCGAGGGGAGCAAATCGTATGCCAAAAGCAAGAAAATGCTTTATAGCGAGCCTGAAGTTTTAAAAGCGCTTTTAGAAAAATTAAGCCTTGAATTGATAGAGTATTTGAGCCTTCAAATCCAAGTAGGGGTCAATGCAGTGATGATTTTTGACTCATGGGCTAGCGCTTTAGAAAAAGAAGCGTATTTGGAATTCAGTTGGGATTATTTGAAAAAAATCTCTAAAGAGCTTAAAAAACGCTATGCGCATGTCCCGGTTATCCTTTTCCCTAAAGGGATTGGCACTTATTTGGACAGCATAGATGGGGAATTTGATGTGTTTGGCGTGGATTGGGGCACGCCTTTAGAGGTGGCAAAAAAGATTTTAGGCGGTAAGTATGTTTTGCAAGGGAATTTAGAACCCACCCGCCTTTATGATAAAAACGCTTTAGAAGAAGGGGTTGAAAAGATTCTAAAGGTCATGGGCAATCAAGGGCATATTTTTAATTTAGGGCATGGGATGCTACCGGATTTACCCAGAGAAAACGCAAAATATTTAGTGCAATTAGTGCATGCTAAAACCAGACGATAGGGGGACTTATGAATACCATTATAAGATGCATGAGCTTATTAGGTTTGTGTGTTACTCTAACTCTAGCCCAAACCCCCTCTAAAACCCCAGATGAAATCAAGCAAATCCTTAACAATTATAGCCATAAGAATTTAAAACTCATTGATCCGCCGACAAGTTCTTTAGAAGCGACACCGAGTTTTTTGCCCTCGCCCAAAGAAACAGCGACCACGATCAATCAAGAGATCGCTAAATACCATGAAAAAAGCGATAAAGCCGCTTTGGGGCTTTATGAATTGCTAAAAGGGGCTACCACTAATCTCAGTTTGCAAGCGCAAGAACTCAGTGTCAAGCAAGCAATGAAAAACCACACTATCGCAAAAGCGATGTTTTTGCCTACTTTGAACGCGAGTTATAACTTTAAAAATGAAAACAGGGATACCCCAAACTTTAAGCATTATAACACGCAACAACTCCAAGCTCAAGCCACATTGAACGTGTTTAATGGTTTTAGCGATGTGAATAATGTCAAAGAAAAGTCTGCGACTTATCGCTCTAATGTAGCCACTTTAGAGTATAGCCGCCAAAGCATATTTTTGCAAGTGGTGCAACAATACTATGAGTATTTTAATAACCTCGCTCGCATGATCGCTTTACAAAAAAAATTAGAGCAAATCCAAACGGACATTAAAAGGGTTACCAAACTCTATGACAAAGGGCTAACCACCATTGATGATTTGCAAAGCCTAAAAGCGCAAGGGAATTTGAGCGAATACGATATTTTGGACATGCAATTCGCTTTGGAGCAAAACCGCTTGACTTTGGAGTATCTCACTAATCTCAATGTGAAAAATTTAAAAAAGACCACGATTGATGTACCTAATTTGCAACTAAGAGAACGAAAAGATTTAGTCTCTTTAAGGGAGCAAATTTCTGCGCTCAAATACCAAAACAAACAACTCAACTATTACCCCAAGATAGATGTGTTTGACTCATGGCTTTTTTGGATCCAAAAACCCGCTTACGCTTTGGGGGGTTTTGGGAACTTATTCCCGGGCCAGCAAAACACGGCTGGGGTTACTGCGACTTTGAATATTTTTGATGATATAGGGTTGAGCTTGCAAAAACAATCCATCATGCTAGGCCGATTAGCGAATGAAAAGAATTTAGCGTATAAAAAGCTAGAGCAAGAAAAAGACGAACAGCTTTATAGAAAATCGCTTGATATTGCCAGAGCCAAGATTGAATCTTCAAAGGCCAGTTTGGATGCGGCCAATCTTTCTTTTGCCAATATTAAGAGGAAATACGACGCTAATTTAGTGGATTTCACCACCTATTTAAGGGGCTTAACCACGCGCTTTGATGCGGAAGTGGCTTACAATTTAGCGCTCAACAACTATGAAGTGCAAAAAGCCAACTACATTTTCAATAGCGGGCATAAAATAGACGACTATGTGCATTAAGGGAGTGGAAATGATACGAAAGATTTTAATGGGACTTTTTTTGAGTCTTTTGAGTTTGGAAGCTGGCGAGAAAGTGTATGCGATTTTCAATGTGAAAGCGATACAAGATTCCAAACTCACCTTGGATAGCACAGGGATTGTGGATAGCATTAAGGTTACTGAGGGGAGCGTGGTCAAAAAGGGCGATGTTTTGTTGCTTTTGTATAATCAAGACAAACAGGCTCAAAGCGATTCCACCGAGCAACAACTCATTTTCGCTAAAAAGCAATACCAACGATACAGCAAAATTGGGGGCGCTGTGGATAAAAACACTCTAGAGGGTTATGAGTTCACTTACAGGCGTTTGGAATCGGATTACGCTTATTCTATTGCGGTATTGAATAAAACCATTTTAAGAGCCCCTTTTGATGGCGTGATAGCGAGTAAAAACATTCAAGTGGGCGAAGGGGTGAGCGCGAATAACACGGTGTTATTGAGATTAGTCAGCCATGCCAGGAAATTGGTTATTGAATTTGATTCTAAATATATTAATGCAGTCAAAGTGGGGGATACTTACACTTATTCTATAGACGGGGATTCCAATCAGCATGAAGCCAAAATCACTAAGATTTACCCCACGGTTGATGAAAACACCAGGAAAGTGAGCGCTGAAGCCCTTTTATCTAAGCCTATGGCAGTGGGGCTTTTTGGCGATGGGTTTATCCAAACGAAGTGATAGGGTATTTTGATGTATAAAACAGCGATTAATCGTCCTATTACGACCTTGATGTTCGCTTTGGCGATCGTCTTTTTTGGGGTGATGGGGTTTAAAAAACTGAGCGTGGCGCTTTTCCCTAAAATTGATCTGCCTACGGTGGTGGTTACTACGACTTATCCTGGGGCTAGCGCTGAAATCATAGAGAGTAAGGTAACCGATAAGATTGAAGAAGCGGTTATGGGGATTGATGGGATCAAAAAGGTTACTTCTACGAGTTCTAAAAATGTGAGTATCGTCGTCATTGAATTTGAGTTAGAAAAACCTAATGAAGAAGCCTTAAACGATGTGGTCAATAAAATTTCTTCGGTGCGTTTTGATGATTCCAACATTAAAAAACCCTCTGTCAATAAATTTGATACCGATAGTCAAGCCATTATTTCATTGTTTGTGAGCAGTTCAAGCGTGCCAGCTACAACCCTTAATGACTACGCTAAAAACACCATTAAGCCCATGCTCCAAAAAATCAATGGGGTAGGGGGCGTGCAGCTTAACGGCTTTAGGGAGCGCCAGATTAGGATTTATGCCGATCCCACTTTGATGAATAAATACAACCTGACTTATGCGGATCTTTTCAGCACGCTTAAAGCGGAGAATGTGGAAATTGATGGGGGGCGCATTGTCAATAGCCAAAGGGAATTGTCTATCTTAGTGAATGCGAATAGTTATAGCGTTGCGGATGTGGAAAAGATTCAAGTGGGTAATCATGTGCGTCTTGGCGATATTGCAAAAATTGAAATCGGTTTGGAAGAAGACAACACTTTTGCGAGTTTTAAAGACAAACCCGGTGTGATTTTAGAAATCCAAAAGATTGCCGGAGCGAATGAAATTGAAATCGTGGATAGGGTGTATGAAGCTTTAAAGCGCATTCAAGCCATTAGCCCCAGCTATGAAATCAGACCCTTTTTAGACACTACGAGCTATATCCGCACCTCTATTGAAGATGTGAAATTTGACTTAGTCTTAGGGGCGATTTTGGCGGTTTTAGTGGTGTTTGCGTTCTTGCGTAACGGCACGATCACTTTAGTTTCAGCGATCTCTATCCCTATTTCTATCATGGGGACTTTTGCGCTCATTCAATGGATGGGCTTTTCATTAAACATGCTCACCATGGTGGCTTTAACGCTAGCGATAGGGATTATCATTGATGATGCGATCGTGGTGATTGAAAACATCCATAAAAAGCTAGAAATGGGCATGAACAAACGCAAAGCAAGCTATGAGGGGGTGAGGGAAATTGGCTTTGCTCTAGTGGCGATTTCAGCGATGCTGCTCTCTGTTTTTGTGCCTATAGGGAACATGAAAGGCATTATCGGGCGCTTTTTCCAAAGCTTTGGGATCACGGTGGCTTTAGCGATCGCTTTATCGTATGTGGTGGTCGTTACGATTATCCCCATGGTAAGCTCAGTCGTGGTCAATCCCAGGCATTCTCGTTTTTATGTGTGGAGTGAGCCTTTTTTTAAGGCTTTAGAGTCTTATTACACCAGATTGCTCCAATGGGTGTTAAACCACAAGCTCATTATCTTTATAGCGGTGGTTTTGGTGTTTGTGGGTTCGCTTTTTGTGGCTTCTAAGATCGGTATGGAGTTCATGCTGAAAGAAGATAGGGGGAGGTTTTTAGTGTGGCTTAGGGCTAAACCGGGCGTGAGCATAGATTACATGACACAAAAGAGTAAGATCTTTCAAAAAGCGATTGAAAAGCATGCTGAGGTGGAATTTACCACCTTGCAAGTGGGTTATGGCACCACACAAAACCCTTTTAAGGCTAAAATTTTTGTGCAACTCAAGCCTTTAAAAGAGCGCAAAAAAGAGGGTGAATTGGGGCAATTTGAGTTGATGAGCGCTTTAAGGAAAGAGTTAAAAAGCATGCCTGAAGCTAAAGGTTTAGAGAGTATTAATCTTTCTGAAGTCTCGCTTTTAGGCGGCGGTGGGGATAGTTCGCCCTTCCAAACCTTCGTATTCTCCCATTCTCAAGAAGCGGTGGATAAAAGCGTGGCGAATTTGAGAAAATTCTTATTAGAAAGCCCTGAATTAAAAGGCAAGATTGAAGGCTATCATACGAGCACGAGCGAATCGCAACCGCAATTGCAACTCAAAATTTTAAGACAAAACGCCAACAAATACGGCGTGAGCGCTCAAACCATCGGTTCAGTGGTGAGCTCTGCTTTCTCTGGGACTTCTCAAGCGAGCGTGTTCAAAGAAGATGGCAAAGAATACGACATGATCATCAGAGTGCCTGATGACAAGCGCGTTTCTGTAGAAGACATCAAACGCTTGCAAGTGCGTAACAAATACGATAAATTGATGTTTTTAGACGCTTTAGTGGAAATCACAGAAACTAAAAGCCCGTCCAGTATTTCTCGCTATAACCGCCAACGCAGCGTTACGGTGCTCGCTCAACCTAAAGCGGGTATCTCTTTAGGGGAAATTTTAACGCAAGTGAGTAAAAACACTAAAGAATGGCTGGTTGAGGGGGCGAATTACAGATTTACCGGTGAAGCGGACAACGCTAAAGAGACTAATGGGGAGTTTTTAGTCGCTTTAGCGACAGCGTTTGTGTTGATTTATATGATTTTAGCGGCGTTGTATGAATCCATTTTAGAGCCTTTTATCATCATGGTTACCATGCCTTTAAGCTTTTCAGGGGCGTTTTTTGCTCTAGGTTTAGTCCATCAGCCTTTGAGCATGTTCTCTATGATAGGCTTGATCTTGCTCATTGGTATGGTGGGTAAAAACGCCACGCTTTTAATTGATGTGGCGAATGAAGAGCGTAAAAAAGGTTTGAATATCCAAGAAGCCATTTTGTTTGCCGGCAAAACCCGTTTAAGACCGATTTTAATGACGACCATTGCGATGGTTTGCGGCATGTTGCCTTTAGCGTTGGCGAGTGGGGATGGAGCGGCGATGAAATCCCCTATAGGGATTGCGATGAGTGGGGGCTTGATGATTTCTATGGTGTTAAGCCTACTCATTGTGCCGGTGTTTTATCGTTTGCTCGCTCCCATAGATGACAAACTCAAGCGGTTTTATCAAAACCAAAAAACTTTAGAATGAAAAAGATTGTTTTCATTTTGGCTTTATGGGTGGGCTTGTTAGGGGCGTTTGAGCCTAAAAAAAGTCATATTTATTTTGGGGCTATGGTGGGTTTAGCCCCTATTGAAATAACCCCAAAACCCGTTAGCGATTCTTCTTACACGGCTTTTTTATGGGGGGCTAAAGGGGGGTATCAATTCGCTTTTTTTAAAGCTCTAGCGTTAAGGGGTGAATTTTCCTACCTTATGGCGATCAAACCCACCGCATTGCACACGATTAACACTTCTTTATTGAGCTTAAATATGGATGTGTTGAGCGATTTTTACACTTACAAAAAATACAGCTTTGGGGTGTATGGGGGGCTTGGGATAGGGTATTTTTATCAAAGCAACCATTTAGGCATGAAAAATAGTTCGTTTATGGGTTATAACGGCTTGTTTAATGTGGGGCTTGGCAGCACGATTGCTCATCACCACCGCATAGAGCTTGGGGCTAAAATCCCTTTTTCAAACACCAGAAATTCTTTTAAAAATTCTTATTTTTTAGAGAGCGTTTTTATCCATGCGGCTTATAGTTATATGTTTTAAGAGAGGTATATTATAGAAAGTAACTGACTGATGGGTTTTATAATGAGATTGGTTACTAACATGTAAAAGGAGTTGTTTTGTTTTCTTTTAATTGATAAAATGATCTTTTTATTGTAGATAGTGTTAAGAAATGTAATTATATAATATGAAAGGGTTCAAAATATGACTTATAGAAATAGCAAAATAGATTTAAAGAATGAACGCTTTAGTAAAAACCGCTCTTTTAAGGGCATTAAAAAGAAAATCGCTAAAAAATACACGATCAAAAACTCGCCTTTGATAATTTATTCCTTAAAAACGCATTCAAATCCTTCTCTATCCATTAATAAAAAAATCTTCTTAGGGCTTGGGTTTGTTTCAGCTTTGAGTGCTCAAAGTGAAGATTATAATAGTTCGGTGTATTGGCTCAACAGCGTGAATGAAAACAATAACAACAAATCCTACTATATCAGCCCCTTACGCACTTGGGCTGGGGGGAATAGGAGTTTTACGCAAAACTATAACAATAGCAAATTATATATAGGGACAAAAAATGCGTCCGCAACGCCCAACAATTCTTCTATATGGTTTGGGGAAAAGGGCTATGTAGGTTTTATTACAGGGGTTTTTAAGGCAAGAGATATTTTTATCACAGGGGCTGTTGGCTCAGGTAATGAGTGGAAAACCGGTGGGGGTGCGATACTGGTTTTTGAAAGCTCAAACGAACTAAACACTAATGGGGCTTATTTTCAAAATAACAGAGCTGGGACACAAACTTCTTGGATCAATTTGATTTCCAACAATAGCGTGAATTTGACAAACACGGATTTTGGCAACCAAACCCCTAATGGGGGCTTTAATGTTATGGGGCGAAAGATTACTTATAATGGCGGAACAATCAATGGTGGGAATTTTGGCTTTGATAATGTGGATAGCAATGGCGCAACCACCATTAGCGGGGTAACTTTCAATAATAATGGCGTGCTCACTTATAAGGGTGGGAATGGTATTGGGGGGAGCATCACTTTCACTAACTCTAATATCAATCATTATAAGCTCAATCTTAACGCCAATAGCGTTACTTTTAATAACAGCACTCTGGGGAGCATGCCTAATGGCAACGCTAGCACCATAGGGAATGCCTATATTCTTAATGCAAATAATATTACCTTTAATAACTTGACCTTTAATGGGGGTTGGTTCGTTTTTAATAGATCTGATGCTCATGTTAATTTTCAAGGCACAACCACGATCAATAACCCCACTTCACCCTTTGTCAATATGAGCGCTAAAATTACCATTAATCCTAATGCGATTTTTAATATTCAAAATTACACGCCTAGCATAGGGAGCACTTACACGCTTTTTAGCATGAAAAATGGCTCTATCGCTTACAATGATGTGAATAATTTATGGAATATCATCAGGCTTAAAAACACGCAAGCCACAAAAGACGCTGATAAAAATCATACAAGCTCAAATAACAACACCCACACTTACTATGTAACCTACAATTTAGGCGGCACGCTCTATAATTTCAGACAAATTTTTAGCCCTGATTCCATTGTTTTACAATCCGTTTATTATGGTGCGAACAATATTTACTACACCAATAGCGTGAATATCCATGACAATGTCTTTAATTTAAAAGATATTAACGATAATAGGGCTGATGCGATTTTTTATCTCAACGGCTTGAACACTTGGAATTACACTAATGCGAGATTTGCTCAAACCTATGGCGGGAAAAACAGCGCTTTAGTCTTTAACGCTACGACCCCTTGGGCTAATGGCAGTATCCCTAAATCTAACAGCACGGTGCGTTTTGGGGGGTATGAGGGAGTCAATTGGGGGAAAACGGGCTATATCACCGGCACTTTCACAGCCGATAGGGTTTATATCACCGGTAACATGATGTCTGGCAATGGCGCTCAAACCGGTGGGGGGGTGACTTTGAATTTTGTGGGCGCGACTGAAGTTAATATCGCTGGGGCTGATTTTAAAAACCTAAAAACCACTTCGCAAAACTCTTACATGACTTTTATGGCGTTAGGGAATGGCTCTGGGAGTGGTAAGATCAATGTTTCTCAATCTGATTTTTACGACTGGACGGGTGGGGGGTATGATTTTACCGGTAATGGCGTTTTTGATAGCGTGAATTTCAACAAGGCTTATTATAAATTTCAAGGCGCTGAAAATTCTTACAATTTTAAAAACACGAATTTTTTAGCAGGGAATTTCAAATTTCAGGGCAAAACCACCATTGAAAAATCCGTTTTAAGCGACGCTTCTTACACTTTTGATGGCGCGAATAACACTTTTACTGAAGACAAATTTAATGGCGGTTCGTTTAGTTTCAACCACGCAGAGCAAACAAACGCTTTTAATAACAACTCGTTTAATGGCGGATCGTTTAGTTTTAACGCTAAGCGAGTGGATTTTAATGGGAATGTTTTTAATGGGGGCGTGTTTAATTTCAACAATACCCCTAAAGCCAGTTTTACTAACGACACTTTCAATGTGAATAACCAATTCAAAATAAATGGCGCTCAAACGGATTTTACTTTCAGTAAGGGCGTTGTTTTCAACATGCAAGGGCTTTTGAGCAGTTTGAGCGTAGGCACGACTTATCAATTGCTCAGCGCTAAAAGCGTGGATTATAAGGATAATAACGCTTTGTATCAAATGCTGCGTTGGATTAGTGGGGAAAACCCTAGCGGTAAATTAGTGGATGAAAATAAAACCGCGCCAAACAGTGCTAAAATCTATAATGTCCAATTCACCGATAACGGCTTGACTTACTACATTAAAGAAAATTTTAATAACGGGATCACGCTCACTCGTTTATGCACTCTAGGCTATACGCATTGCGTGAATATCCATAATGATGCGTTTAATCTTAAAAATATCAATAACAACGCCAGTAACACCGTGTTCTATCTCAATGGCATGACGACTTGGAAGATCGCTGGCACAGGCGTTTTCACGCAAGATTATAGCGGCACTAACAGCGTTTTAGTGTTCAATCAGACCACCCCTTTTCTTGATGGAGCGAATCCCACTTCTAATAGCGTGGTGGGTTTTGGGAAAACTTCAGGGGCTGAATGGGGGCTAGTGGGCTATATTCAAGGCGTTTTTAAAGCCAATCAAATTGACATTACCGGCACCATTCGCTCTGGTAATGGGGCCAAAACCGGTGGGGGTGCGACTCTAGTGTTTAACGCTCAAGAGCGTTTGAATATCGCTAACGCTAGTTTGAATAACGATAAAGCCGGTTTGCAAAATTCATGGATGAATTTCATTGTTAATAATGGTAATTTGAATGTAACAAACGCAAATTTTAGCAACCAAACCCCCCATGGGGGCTTTAACCTTAAAGCCAATAATATCACTTGGGATAAAGGCTCTGTGAGTGGGGGGGGGAATTTTGGCGTGGATAACGCTAGTGCTAATGGGAATGCAGTGATTAAAAATGTTAATTTCAGCGATAACGGCACTTTGATTTATAAAGGGAGTGAAAACAACGCCGGAAATTCTTTAACCCTAGAAAACAACACTTTCAATTCTTATAATATTAACGCCAAAGCGCAAAACCTTATTTTCAATAACAACTCGTTTAATGGCGGTAGTTATTCGTTTAACGACACTAAAAATGTTACTTTTAAAGGCACAAACACACTCATTAACAGCGATCCTTTCAGCCGCCTTCAAGGATCAGTTTCTATTGAAAATAATAGTATCTTTAACATTGAAAGGGATTTGACCGATAAAACCACTTACACGCTTTTAAGCGGGAATAACATTAAATATAATAATCAAATTTTAGCGGATAGTGTTTTTTCAAAAAATTTGTGGGATTTGATCCATTATGACGGCGAACGAGGGACTCTATTAAGAACGGATAACAACACTTTTTTTGTGCAATTCACCCAAAGCAACGGCCAAAAATTTGTTTTTGAAGAGACTTTTAATCCGGGTTCTATCACCTATAAATATTTCACTATCCATTCTTCACCTTTCCACACAGACGCTGATTCTAAAGACATTTGGAGTCAGGTGAGGAAGCAATTTGATTTCATTCCAGGAAAAACCCCGGTGTGCGTTGGGGTGTGCTATATCGCGCCCTATAAAAATCAAGACCTTATTGGATCTAGCGCCTTTGCGTGGTCGCTGAACTTTGGGGCTACGGTGGTAGGGACTTTGCTTTTAGGGAGCGCGCAAGAAAAGGCTAATAACAATGGCGGATCTATCTGGTTTGGTAAGAATAATTTGCTGTATTTGCATGGCAATTTCAACGCGACTAATATCTTTTTAACGAATAACTTTAATGTTGGCAACCCTAATGCTGGCGGTGGGGCGACGATCAATTTTAACGCTGATGAAACCTTGAACGCTGACGGGTTGAATTACACGAATTTCCAAACCGTGGCTATGGGCTTACAAACCAGCGCGAGTCAGCATTCTTGGGCGAATTTTAATTCCAGGCTTTCTATGGGTATTAAAAACTCTAACTTTAGGGATTTCACATGGGGAGGCTTTAATTTTAATTCAGGGCGCATGGTTTTTGAAAACACCACTTTTAGCGGCTGGACTAATATTAACGGAGCGACTGAAAGCGGTTCGTCGTATGTGAACATGGTTGCGAATACGGATTTGATATTCACTGATTCCATTTTAGGAGGAGGTATCCGCTATGATTTGAAAGCTAATAACATTATTTTCAATAACTCTCAAATGGTTATTGATGTGTCTAAGAATGTGAATCAGTCTTCATTGAATGGGAATGTTACTTTCAATCATTCCAGGCTTTCAGTCAAGCCCAACGCTGCTATTAATATTGGGGATAGCCAAACCCAAACGACTTTAGAAAACGCTTCAAGCCTTTCTTTTTACAACAACAGCGTGGCGAATTTTAACGGCACGACCGCTTTTAATGGGGTGTCTTACTTGAATTTAAACCCTAACGCTCAAGTCAGCTTCAATCAAGCGAATTTCAATAACGCTAATGTAACCTTTTATGGCATTCCGCTATTTGGTAAAACGCCCAATTTTGGCAACTCTGCACGCCTTATTAATTTCAAAGGGGACACAAACTTTAATCAAGCCACGCTCAATTTAAGGGCTAAAAATATCCATTTGAATTTCCAAGGGGTTTCCACTTTTGAAAATAACTCTACGATGAATTTGGCTGAAAGTTCTCAAGCGAGCTTTAACGCTCTTAGCGTGGAGGGGGAAACGAATTTCAATCTCAACGGTTCAAGCTTATTGAGTTTCAATGGTAACAGCGTTTTTAACGCCCCTGTGAATTTCTACGCTAATAATTCTCAAATTTCTTTCACTCATTCGGCGACTTTTAATGCAGACGCTTCATTTGATTTAGGCAATAACAGCGCCCTGAATTTTCAAAGCGTTCTTTTAAATGGCGCTCTAAACCTTTTAGGCAATAGCGGTAACAATCTAGCGATTAATGCTAAAGGGAATTTTAGTTTTGGATCTCAAGGGATTTTGAATCTGTCTTATATGAATCTATTTGGGGGGGATAAAAAAGCTTCCGTTTATGATGTGTTGCAAGCCCAAAATATTAGCGGCTTAATGGGGAATAACGGCTATGAGAAGATCCGTTTTTATGGCATCCAGATTGAAAAGGCTGATTACTCGTTTAATAATGGCGTTCATTCTTGGAGCTTCACTAACCCGCTCAACACGACTGAAACGATTACAGAAACCTTACATAATAACCGCTTGAAAGTGCAGATCTCTCAAAACGGCATTTCTAATAATGCAATGTTCAATCTCGCTCCTAGCTTGTATTTTTACCAAAAAAACTCTTATGATGAAAGCTCTAATTCCTATAATCACACAAGCGATAAAGCCGGCACTTATTATTTGAGTAGCAGTATCAAAGGCTTTGGTAAGAATAATGAAATACCCGGGACTTATAACGCGCAAAACCAACCCTTACAAGCCTTGCACATCTATAATCAGGCTATTACTAAGCAGGATTTAAGCGTGATCGCTAATTTAGGTAAGGAATTTTTGCCTAAAGTGGCTAAGCTTATCGCTTCAGGGGCTTTAGACAATCTCAATCTCAATAGCCCGGATAGCTTTGAAACGATTTTTAGTATCTTAAAAGAATATGGCATTACTTTAAACCAAGCGAATTGGAAGAGCTTATTGAAGATCATCAATAATTTTTCTAACACGGCTAATTATCATTTTTCTCAAGGCAGTCTCGTTGTGGGGGCGATCAGAGAAGGGCAAACGAACACGAATAGCGTGGTGTGGTTTGGAGGCGATGGGTATAAAAATCCATGCGCGGTTGGGGATAACACTTGCCAGATGTTCAGGCAGACTAATTTAGGGCAGTTGCTCCATTCTAGCGCGCCTTATTTAGGCTACATTAACGCTAATTTTAGGGCTAAAAACATTTACATTACAGGGACAATCGGCAGTGGGAACGCTTGGGGGAGCGGAGGGAGCGCGAATGTGTCTTTTGAAAGCGCGACAAATTTAGTGCTCAATCAAGCCAATATTGACGCTAAAGGGAGTGATAAGCTCTTTTCTTATTTAGGCAAAGAGGGCATTGATAAGCTTTTTGGGGAAAAGGGCTTGGGGAATATCCTTTCTAATATTATTTATGAAGAAAGCTTGAATAATAACGCTATCCCTAAAGATTTAGCCAACATGATCCCTAAAGATTTGGGATCTAAGACTTTAAGCTCTTTGCTTAGCCCTACTGAAGTGAATAATCTCTTAGGCGTGAGCGCTTTTAAAAATGCGATCATGGAAATTTTAAATTCTAAAACGGTGGGCGATGTTTTTGGTGAAAACGGGCTTTTAAATGCGCTAGATCCTATAAAAAGAAAAGAAATCGATCAAATGCTTTTAGAGCAAATCCAAGCCCATTCTTCAGGGTTTGAAAAATTCATCGTGAAAACTTTAGGGATTGAAAATGTAGAGAATTTCATCAATACTTGGTATGGCAAACAAAGCTTGAGTTCTTTTGCTAATAATTTTGTGCCTGGAGGCTTAAATCAAGCCCTGGATAAAATAGGCTCTAGCGCTGATGCCAAAGACTTACAGGGTTTCTTGGATAAAACGACTTTTGGGGATATTCTCAATCAAATGATCAATCAAGCCCCCTTAATCAATAAGCTCATTTCTTGGCTGGGCCCACAGGATTTGAGCGTATTAGTGAATATCGCTTTAAATAGTATCACTAACCCTAGCGAAGAGCTATCTAGCATTATTTCTAGCATAGGCGAAAAAGCGTTAAACGATTTATTAGGCGAAGGCGCAGTGAATAAAATCATGAGCAATCAAGTTTTAGGGCAAATGATCAATAAAATCGTCGCTGATAAGGGCTTTGGAGGCATTTATCATCAAGGTTTGGGATCCATACTGCCTAAATCTTTACAAGATGAGTTGAAGCAATTGGGCTTAGGGTCTTTACTAGGATCTAGGGGGTTGCACAATCTTTGGCAAAAAGGGAATTTCAATTTCTTAGCTAAAGATTATGTGTTTATCAATAACAGCTCCTTTAGTAACGCCACAGGGGGGGAATTGAATTTTGTATCGGGCAAGTCCATTGTTTTTAACGGGAAAAATACGATCAATTTCACGCAATATCAGGGCAAGCTTTCTTTTGTATCTAAAGATTTTTCTAATATTTCATTAGACACTTTAAACGCTACCAACGGCTTAACGCTCAATGCGCCACGAAATGATATTAGCGTTCAAAAAGGTCAGATTTGCGTGAATGTCTTAGATTGCATGGGCGAGAAAAAAGCTCATTCTTCAAGCGCGACAGCCCCAACTAATGAAACGCTAGAAGTGAATGCGAATAATTTCGCATTCTTAGGATCAATTAAAGCGAATGGCTTGGTGGATTTTTCAAAAGTCTTGCAAAATACCACGATTGGGACTTTGGATTTAGGGCCAAACGCTACTTTTAAAGCGAATAATTTGATCGTGAATAACGCTTTTAATAATAACTCTAATTACAGGGCTAATATTAGCGGTAATTTCAATGTGCTTAAAGGAGCGGCTCTCAGCACGAATGAAAATGGTTTGAATGTGGGGGGGAATTTTAACAGCGAAGGGCCATTAATCTTTAATCTTAATAACCCCACCCATCAAACGATTATCAATGTAACTGGCACTTCTACGATCATGTCTTATAACAATCAAGCTTTAATCAACTTTAGCACCCAACTCAAGCAAGGCGCTTATACGCTTATTAACGCTAATCGCATGGTTTATGGCTACGATAATCAAACGATTCTTGGGGGGAGCTTGAGCGATTACCTCAAACTTTACACCCTCATTGATTTTAACGGCAAACGCATGCAATTGAATGGCGATTCGTTAAGCTATGACAACCAACCGGTCAGTATTAAAGATGGGGGTCTTGTGGTAAGCTTTAAGGACCATCAAGGGCAAATGGTGTATTCATCTATCCTTTATGATAAAATTCAAGTTACCGTCTCTGATAAACCCATGAGCATTCAAGCCCCTAGTTTGGAGTATTATGTTAAACGCATTCAAGGTAGTGCTGGTTTGAATGCGATCAAATCTGCGGGCAATAATTCCATTATGTGGTTGAATGAGCTTTTTGCGGCTAAAGGGGGTAATCCCTTGTTCGCTCCTTATTATTTGCAAGACAATCCCACTGAACACATTGTTACTTTAATGAAAGATATTACCAGCGCTTTAGGAATGCTCTCTAACTCCAATCTCAAAAACAACTCCACTGATGTTTTACAGCTCAACACTTACACGCAACAAATGAGCCGTTTAGCCAAGCTTTCTAATTTCGCTTCTTTTGATTCAACGGATTTTAGCGAACGCTTGAGCAGTCTCAAAAACCAAAGATTTGCTGATGCGACCCCTAACGCGATGGATGTGATTTTAAAATACTCTCAAAGGGATAAACTAAAAAACAACCTTTGGGCGACCGGTGTTGGGGGCGTGAGCTTTGTGGAAAATGGCACAGGAACGCTCTATGGTGTCAATGTGGGCTATGACAGATTCATTAAGGGGGTGATTGTTGGAGGGTATGCGGCTTATGGGTATAGCGGGTTTTATGAACGCATCACTAATTCTAAATCCGATAATGTAGATGTGGGCTTGTATGCGAGAGCCTTTGTTAAAAAGAGCGAGCTGACTTTTAGCGTTAATGAAACTTGGGGGGCTGATAAAACCCAAATCAGCTCCAACGACGCTCTGCTTTCTATGATCAATCAGTCTTATCAATACAGCACATGGACGACGAACGCGAAAGTCAATTACGGGTATGATTTCATGTTTAAAAATAAGAGCGTGATTATCAAACCTCAAATTAGTTTAAGGTATTACTATATTGGCATGAGCGGTTTAGAAGGGGTGATGAATAACGCGCTCTATAACCGGTTTAAAGCGAACGCTGATCCGTCTAAAAAATCCGTTTTAACGATTGATCTTGCTTTGGAGAACCGCCATTATTTCAACACAAACTCTTATTTTTATGCAATTGGCGGCGTTGGTAGGGATTTGCTTGTAAGGTCTATGGGGGATAAATTGGTGCGTTTTATTGGTAACAACACTTTGAGCTATAGGAAAGGCGAGCTTTATAACACTTTTGCGAGCATCACTACAGGCGGGGAAGTGAGGTTGTTTAAAAGCTTTTATGCGAATGCTGGGGTGGGAGCTAGGTTTGGATTGGATTACAAAATGATCAACATTACCGGGAATATTGGAATGCGTTTAGCGTTTTAGGGGGTTGGGGCTTACCCCTTTTTTGAGCCATTAAACAATTGATAAATGGTGGGATTAAGGATTTAACGCATGCGTTCTTTTGGTGTTAGTAACATGCGATTAGCGCTTAGTAAAAATAAAATAATGCCACCAATAATGAAAAATGTTGAAGTTGCTAAAACCAGTATAGTATCAATCCCTTGAAAAGCTTTGATTAGAAGTTGATTAAGGTAGTAAAAAATAGATGTTTTGATAAATAATTGACCAATATTAGGTAGGTATTCTAAAGGAACAAAAACATTACAAGACATTAGCGCATAGAGATTGATGATATTACAAAATCCTAAGATGCTTTGTTCGTTTTGAAAAATTCTAGCTACAAAAATGGCCAAGCAAAAACAAAACAATGCGCTTGAAA
This sequence comes from Helicobacter pylori, assembly GCF_014498195.1. GTDB lineage: Bacteria > Campylobacterota > Campylobacteria > Campylobacterales > Helicobacteraceae > Helicobacter > Helicobacter pylori_DO. Next base: position 140,747 of record NZ_JACTGH010000001.1, read on the forward strand.
AAACACTAACAAACCCCAAAATAAGTGCTTTAAAATTAAGAATAGTGATGATATTGAGCGCATAAAAAGAGAGAACAATAAAGATAAAAGCATATAGGATTACAACGATTAGTCTTGAAGCGATTAATGCTAGAGTTATTTGTTTGAAAGTTGCTGGTGATAGCATGTAGAACAAGAATATATTATGCGATCTAGAGCTTGTTATAGCTTGAGTGAGGCCAAAGATCGCGCTAGAAATAATAAGGAGTCCCATTAGACCTATGATGCTATTAAAATAAAAAACCTCAGTGGTATTTTTTGAAAAAACAAAAACTAGTAGTAAGAGCATTAAAATGGGATAAATAAAAGTCCAAAATAATGCACTTGTATTGGTAAGATAAGATTTGATTTCAAGCTTTAAAATAGATAGAATTGCACCCATTAAATATCCTTTAGTAATGCCAATAAGTCTTTTGCGGTCGGTTTTTCTTTAAGGCTGAAAGATATAGTTATAGTTTTTAATATAGAATCTAAAGTCTCATATTTAGCAATGTTGCCACCATTAAGAAGCAATACCCATTCGCAACTTTCTAAAACAATGGGATCATGAGTGGCGATGATACTTGTAAGTTGTTGGGTGTTGCGCAAGCTTATGAGATTTGATAGTCTTATAAGAGCGTTTTGCTCTAAACTGGTTTCTGGTTCATCCATAATAATTAATTGGGGGTGGTGGCTAAGAGCTAAATCAATCTTTAAGCGCTGTTTTTGTCCATCGATTAGGTGTTCGTAGGTTTTATTCAAAAGATTTTTTTCAAATAGATTTGGAGTGCAGTTTTTGTGAAAAAATTGATAGAATTTAAAAAGGTCGTTTGCGTTTAATCCAGGTGGGTAGTTGAATAGGTTAGAGACAACTCCCAATTGCTTGCGTTGTGGTATAACATTGTCGTGGTATGGAATATTATTGTTTTGTGCTTTAAAATTATAGTCTTCTCTAATGCCTAGAATAGTGTTGATAAGCGTTGATTTTCCAGCACCATTTGTGCCAATAATGGCTGTACTAGTATGACTTTTAAAAGAAAAATCTTGTATATTTAAAGCGTTTTTAAACATGGTTTTTGGGTGTATGCTGATGTTAGAAATCATAAAATCCCCTTTAATAGAAATGATTTAAAACCCTATTTAGGGTTATTATATTCAAATGATGGTTTTATTGAGCGTAGTGTTACTAAAAAATTAACTGATATTTGTTAAAACAAGCCAAAAGCGTTACTGACAGACACGATTCAAGCGAGTGGAACGATTTTAAAAAGCGTTTTAGCTCTAAAAAATGGAAAAAATCAAGGCTTTGAATAAGAAAGACCCTAAAAAGCTAGAGAAACGGAGTTTTTTGATTTCTTATTATCAAAACCCTAAATATTCTCTCGTTTTTTGCCCGCTATTGGCTTTTATGGGTGTTTTAGCATATAAAACTCCAACGCTTTTTCAAAGAGGAGCGAGCGATTAGGAAAACCTTTCTCTTTCATGTATTCATCCACTTTAGCCATAAAACTAGGCGAGAGTAAAACGCTATGATTGATTCTTCGCTCTTTACTTGTTTTTTCTTCGTATTCTATCTCTTCTATTTCAGCCAACAAACTGGGCGAGAGCGAAATGTTAAAACTGCTCCTTCGTTCGCTGCTCACTTTTATTTCTGCTTCTAGCTCGGCTAATTCGGTTAGCAACCTTTTGCGTTTGGCTTGTAAAGCCTGAATGGTTGTGTGCACTTTATGGTGTTCCATCATTGCTCCTTAAAATATCTTTATTTTTCGCATTCTACTATAAAATAGGATTTTGTGAGTAAATTCATTAAGAATGAAAATTGGAATTTTTCTTTAGAATTTAACCGGGTATTTGATTTTAATTTCAATCCAATTCTTTAAGGCGCTTCAACAATTCTTCTTCATTCAAAACGCTCACGCCATGTTTTTTTGCCAGAGCGAGTTTTGAGCCGGGGTTTTCTCCAACGATTAAAAAATCGGTTTTAGTGCTCACGCTTGAAGCAATTTTTGCCCCCAAATTTTCTAACATTTGAGCGTATTCTTGCCGTGGTTTAGAAAGCGTGCCGGTTAAAACAATCGTTTTATTGCTGAAAACAGAAGAGCTTTTTTGCTTTTCTTCAGCCATATCGCTGTTTTTAGGGTTTAACAAATCAAATAACGATCGGATAAATTCCTGATTGCTCGCATAAAAATTGACTAAAGAACGCGCCATTTCCACCCCAAAGCCTTCCATTTCTAAAAACTCGGCTTCGCTTTTTTCTAACACATTTAAGCCGTATTTGGCTAGCGTTTTACTCGCTCCCTTACCAATATGCTCAATCCCTAAAGCGTTGATCAAACGCCATAAGGGAGGGTTTTTGCTTTTTAAAATAGCGTCTAACAGATTTTGAGCTTTTTTGATTTTGAATTTGTCTAGCCGCATTAAATCTTCCAATTTTAAAGCATACAAATCCAAGGCGTTAACAATGAGCTTTTCTTCAAAAAGTTGCTCTATGACTTTATCGCCCAAGCCTTGAATGTTTAAAGCGTCCTTAGAAGCGAAATGAATCAAGCTTTCTTTCAACCTTGCTGGGCAATTAAGGTTTTGGCAATAAGTAAAAATCTCTTCGCACAAAAGCTCATGCGAGCATATGGGGCAAACTTTGGGGCGTTCAATTTTTTGTTGCGAGCCGTCTCTATAAGATTCTAAAGGCTTGATGATTTTAGGGATCACATCGCCGCTTCTAATGATGACGACCCTATCATTGAGCATGATATTCTTTTTTTCAATTTCAGAATAATTGTGTAAGGTCGCTCTATTAATCATAGCTCCAGCAATTTCTATAGGCTCTAAGAGAGCAACCGGGGTTATCGCCCCGCTGCGCCCCACTTGGTTGATGACTCCTACAATTTTGGTGTGTTTTTCTAGAGCCGGGAATTTATAAGCGCAAGCGAATTTAGGGGATTTTTGCGTGTAGCCTAGCTCCTTTTGAATATCCAACTCATTCACAACGATCACCATGCCGTCTAAAAGGGCAAAAAAGCCCTCCCTTTCTCTAATCAGGGTGTGGTAATTTTCTTCTATTTCTTGGTGGTTTTTGTTTAGGCTTAAGTATTGAATGGCACTAAAACCTAACGAGACAATAAAATCCAAACACTCCTTAAAGCTTAGAAAATTTAAAGAATGCTTGCCCATGCCCCAAGGAATGAATTGCAATTTACGCTTTTTAGTGATTTCACTATCAAGTTGCCTCAAACTCCCTGATGCGGCATTTCTAGGGTTAGCGAATAGGGGTTCATTAGCGTCTAGGCGCTCTTTGTTTAAAGCGTCAAAATCCTCTTTAGAAATGATCACTTCGCCCCTGATTTCTATTCCTCCATTATAAGCGATAGAATGAGGGATATTAGCGATGTGTTTAGCGTTGTTAGTAACAAGCTCCCCTTCTAAGCCATTACCCCTAGTGGTCGCACTCACTAGCTTGCCATGTTGATACAAAAGATTGAGCGAAACCCCATCAAGTTTGGGCGAGCACACGAATGAAGCGTTAGGATAAACTTTTAAAATGCGTTGCAACCACGCTTGCAATTCACTTTGATTGAACACATCATCTAAGCTCCACATCCGCATTAAATGGGGGTTTTTATTGAACGAATTGGTGGCAGTGGCCCCCACTTTTTGGGTAGGGGAATTAGCTTGAATATCATTAGGGTTTTCTTCTTCATAAGCTTTTAATTCTTGGTAAAGTTCATCATAGACCGCATCGCTTACGATTGACTCATCAAGGTTGTAATAATGGTGCGATAGGGTGTTTAAATATTCAATTCTTTCTAAATATTCTTTTTGGCTTTTTATCATTTTTGTAAAAACCTTTTAAACTAAATTAGGGTAGTATTATAACATTTAATCTTTGATAGGGCTTTAGGGGAAATTAGGTGGTAAGAGATATTGACAAAACGACTTCGTTGCACTTAAATAATGAAGCGCAATTTCTGTGCTTTAGATTAGATGCAGAAAAAGACGCCCAGCTTTATGGCATGAATATTTTTAAGATCCGAGAAATTATCCATTATGACGGAGAGGTTACAGAGATTCTTGGAGGGAGCGATGGCGTGATGCTTGGGTTTCTTAGCGTTAGGGGCGAATCCATTCCTTTAGTGGATGTGAAAAGGTGGTTGCATTATAACGCTAATGATCCGAGCCGTGATCTAAAAGAATGCAGCGTTAAAGATGACCATAATTTAGTGATCGTGTGCCATTTTTCTAACCATTCCATCGCTCTAAAAGTTTTAAAAATTGAAAGGATCATTCATAAAAATTGGAATGAGATTAGCGCCGGGGACAAGCAAGGCATTAATGAAGAGGGTAAGATTAGCGCTATCACCCGTTTTGATAAAGAACGAGTGGTGCAGATCTTAGATGTGGAAAAAATGATTAGCGATGTTTTCCCTAGCTTGAAAGATTTAGACGATTTGACTTTGCGTTGCATAGAAGCCATTCAAAGCCAAAAACTCATTTTAATCGCTGAAGATTCCTTAAGCGCTCTTAAAACCCTAGAAAAAATCGTTCAAACTTTAGAATTGCGTTATTTAGCCTTTCCAAATGGGAGGGAATTGTTGGATTATTTGTATGAAAAAGAACATTACCAACAAGTCGGCGTGGTTATTACGGATTTAGAAATGCCTAACGTTTCAGGGTTTGAAGTGCTAAAAACCATTAAAGCTGATCATAGAACTGAGCATCTTCCTGTGATTATCAATTCGTCCATGAGCAGCGATTCTAACCGCCAATTAGCCCAATCTTTAGAAGCGGATGGTTTTGTGGTAAAATCTAACATTCTTGAAATCCATGAAATGCTTAAAAAAACGCTTTCATAAATTTAATTTTTGTTTTAATTTAAAGGGATAAAACATGCGAAGTCATTTCTGCACAGAAATTAGTGAAAAAGATGTGGGTAAAATCATCAAAGTGGCCGGGTGGTGTAACACTTATAGAGACCATGGAGGCGTGGTTTTTATTGATTTAAGGGATAAAAGCGGTTTGGTGCAACTAGTCTGTGATCCTAGCTCTAAAGCTTATGAAAAGGCTTTAGAAGTCAGGAGCGAATTTGTGCTAGTGGCTAAAGGAAAAGTGCGTTTAAGGGGCGTTGGGTTAGAAAACCCTAAACTAAAGACCGGTAAAATTGAAATCGTTTTAGAAGAGTTAGTTATTGAAAATAAAAGCGCTACCCCACCGATTGAAATTGGCAATAAAAGCGTGAATGAAGATTTGCGCTTGAAATACCGCTATTTGGATTTACGCTCTTTGAACGCTTATGAAATCTTTAAATTGCGCAGCGAAGTGGCTTTAATCACTCGTAACACTCTAGCCCAAAAGGGTTTTTTAGAGATTGAAACCCCCATTTTGTCTAAAACCACGCCTGAGGGGGCTAGGGATTATTTAGTGCCAAGCAGGGTGCATGAGGGCGAATTTTTTGCGCTCCCCCAAAGCCCGCAATTATTCAAACAGCTTTTAATGGTGGGGGGAATGGATAGGTATTTTCAAATCGCTCGTTGCTTTAGAGATGAAGATTTAAGAGCGGACAGACAGCCAGAATTCACGCAAATTGATGCGGAAATGAGTTTTTGCGATGAAGATGATGTGATGGGCGTGGTGGAAGATTTGTTGCAAGAGATTTTTAAAGCGATTGGGCATACTATTTCTAAACCTTTTAAACGCATGCCTTATAAGGAAGCGATGGAAAATTACGGGAGCGACAAGCCGGATTTACGCTTTGAATTGCCTTTAATAGAAGTGGGGGATTGTTTTATAGACAGCTCAAACGCTATTTTTTCTAATATCGCAAAAGATCCTAAAAACAAACGCATCAAAGCTTTGAACGTCAAAGGGGCTGATGCGCTTTTTAGCCGCAGCGTTTTAAAAGAATTAGAAGAATTTGTGCGCCAATTTGGGGCTAAAGGCTTAGCGTATTTGCAGATTAAAGAAGATGGGATTAAAGGGCCTTTAGTTAAATTTTTGAGCGAAAAGGGGCTTAAGAATATTTTAGAAAGGACTGATGCGCAAGTTGGAGATATTGTCTTTTTTGGAGCTGGGGATAAAAAAATCGTGTTAGATTACATGGGGCGCTTGCGCTTGAAAGTGGCTGAAACGCTTGATTTGATTGATAAAGACGCTTTGAATTTCTTATGGGTAGTCAATTTCCCCATGTTTGAAAAAACCGAAAACGGCTATCATGCCGCGCACCACCCTTTTACGATGCCTAAAAATATAGAATGCGAAGATATGGAAGAGATTGAAGCGCATGCGTATGATGTGGTGCTTAATGGTGTGGAGCTTGGTGGGGGAAGCATTAGGATTCATAAAGAAGAAATGCAAAAAAAAGTCTTTGAAAAAATCAATATCAACGAAGAAGAAGCGCAAAAGAAATTTGGCTTTTTGCTAGAAGCGCTAAAGTTTGGCGCTCCTCCTCATGGGGGCTTTGCGATAGGTTTTGATCGCTTGATCATGCTAATGACTAAATCTAACAGCATTAGAGATGTGATCGCTTTCCCTAAAACGCAAAAAGCTTCATGCTTATTGACGAATGCGCCTAGCCCCATTAATGAAGAGCAACTAAGAGAATTACACATTCGCTTGAGAAAATAATTTAAAAGGATACGATATGAAACAACTATTTTTGATCATTGGAGCCCCAGGGAGTGGTAAAACCACTGATGCAGAGCTTATCGCTAAGAATAACAGCGAAAAAATCGCTCATTTTTCTACTGGGGATTTATTAAGGGCTGAGAGCGCTAAAAAGACTGAGCGAGGCTTATTGATTGAGAAATTCACTTCTCAAGGCGAATTAGTGCCTTTAGAAATTGTGGTAGAAACGATCCTTTCAGCGATTAAAAGCTCTAGCAAAGGGATCATTTTAATTGATGGCTATCCTAGGAGCGTGGAACAAATGCAGGCTTTGGATAAGGAATTGAACGCTCAAAACGAAGTGGTTTTAAAAAGCGTGATTGAAGTAAAAGTGAGTGAAAACACCGCCAAAGAAAGGGTTTTAGGGCGCTCTAGGGGGGCTGATGATAATGAGGTCGTGTTTCATAACCGCATGCGGGTGTTTTTGGATCCGTTGGGTGAGATCCAAAATTTTTACAAGAATAAGAAGGTGTATAAAGCGATCGATGGGGAGAGAAGCATTGAAGAAATCGTGAATGAAATGCAAAAATATATTTTGTCTTTTGCGAATTAAAATGCGTTCCAAAGAGAATGATCTGTGATTGGTGTCTATATCATTTCTTTAAAAGAAAGTCAAAGGCGTTTGGATACTGAAAAACTCGTTTTAGAATCCAATGAAAAGTTTAAAGGCCGTTGCGTTTTTCAAATCTTTGACGCTATTAGCCCCAAACACGAAGATTTTGAAAAATTCGTTCAAGAGCTTTATGATGCACAAAGCATGTTAAAATCCGATTGGTTCCATTCTGATTATTGTTATCAAGAATTATTACCCCAAGAATTTGGGTGCTATTTAAGCCATTATCTTTTGTGGAAAGAATGCGTCAAATTAAACCAACCGGTCGTCATTTTAGAAGATGATGTAACGCTAGAGTCTAACTTCATGCAAGCCCTAGAAGATTGCTTGAAAAGCCCTTTTGATTTTGTGAGACTCTATGGGCATTATTGGGGAGGCCATAAAACCAATTTGTACTCTCTCCCTATCTATACAGAGGCTGAAGAGGCTGAAGCGTCTATTGAAGAAACGCCTATTGAAAATCATGAAGTTACCCCCCCCCCCCCCAATCCCACACAAGATGCGCAACAAGATTGTATTATTGAAACGCAACAAGAAGAATTATCTAATCCTTGCAAAATAGCGCCCCAAAAAACCTCTTTTAATCCAGTGGTTTTTAAAAAAATTAAAAGAAAGCTCAACCGCTTCATTGGAAATATTTTAGCTCGGACAGAAGTGTATAAAAATCTCGTATCAAAATACGATGATCTCACTACAAAATACGATGATCTCACTACAAAATACGAATCCTTATTGGCAAAAGAAACAAATATCAAAGAGACCTTTTGGGAATCTCGCGCTGATAATGAAAAAGAAGTGCTATTTTTAGAGCATTTTTACCTCACCAGCGTGTATGTGGCCACTACGGCAGGCTACTACCTCACGCCTAAGGGCGCTAAAACCTTTATAGAAGCCACGGAGCGTTTTAAAATCATAGAGCCGGTGGATATGTTCATAAACAACCCCACTTACCATGATGTGGCTAATTTTACCTATTTGCCTTGCCCTGTTTCTTTAAACAAACATGCTTTCAATAGCACCATTCAAAATGCGAAAAAGCCTGACATTTCATTAAAACCCCCTAGAAAATCCTATTTTGATAATCTTTTTTATCATAAATTCAACGCCAAAAAGTGCTTAAAAGCCTTTAATAAATACAGCAAACAATACGCTCATTTAAAAACCCCTAAAGAGATTTAAAAAGAGCGGGCTTTATGTTAGAATAAGTCTTTTTATTCAAAGGAGATTGCAATGAATTTAGAGAAATTAGAAGTAAGTCATGACGCTAGCGTTTTGTCCGTGGTGATTGAAATATCCAAGCATTCTAATATCAAGTATGAATTGGATAAAGAAAGCGGGGCTTTAATGGTGGATAGGGTGCTTTATGGAGCGCAAAATTACCCCGCAAATTACGGCTTTGTGCCTAACACTTTAGGATCTGATGGCGACCCTGTAGATGCACTGGTTTTAAGCGATGTGGCTTTTCAGGCCGGGAGCGTGGTGAAAGTGCGCTTGGTTGGGGTTTTGAACATGGAAGATGAAAGCGGAATGGATGAAAAATTACTCGCTCTACCCATAGACAAGATTGATCCCACGCATTCCTATGTCAAGGATATTGATGATTTATCCAAACACACTTTGGATAAAATCAAACATTTTTTTGAAACTTACAAGGATTTAGAGCCTAATAAATGGGTGAAAGTCAAGGGGTTTGAAAACAAAGAGAGTGCGATTAAAGTTTTAGAAAAAGCCATAAAAGCCTATCAAGGCTAAAGATTTAAGGGTTTTGGCTCAATTAAGCGATAAAAACCCTTTTTCAACGCTCTTTTAAAAAGGCTTTGTCCTCATTGGGCGTTGGTGTAAAATAGGGTAGTTTAAAGCGGATTTTTGTATTCCCCATAAAAAGTGCCAAAAACTACAATTTAACGATTTTAACCCCACTACCGCCTAAATTAATGGGAGCGTCGCTAAAACTCACCACTTTGGGGTGGTTTTTTAAAAATTCTTTCACAAACTTTTCTAAAATCCCGCTCCCCTTGCCGTGGCAAATCAGTACTTCTTCAAAGCCCCCTAAAAGCGCGTCGTTTAAAAAAGCGTCTAGTAAATCCAGGGCTTCTTCGCTGCGTTGCCCCCTTAAATCAAGGCGTAAGCTCGCTTCTTTGGGTTTGGGGATGGTTGTTTTAGGGAGTTTGAATTTGTTTTTAGGGGGTTTTTGGATTTTTTTCAACCAACTCCCATGCGCTTTCAAACGCATGCCAAGCTCGGTTTCTACCAAGTAATAGCCCTTGTCTAAAATTTGTATAACCATCACGCTTTCATTTTTATAGTGCGCTTTTTCGTTAATTTGAAAGCTTGTTATCGTTTGGGGGATCTCTTGGTTTGTTTTATGCTTGTTTAAAATTTCGCTCGCTTTATGGATTTCTTTATGCATTGAGCTGGTATCTTTTGAAGCGACTTCGTTTTTTAAGATATTTAGGGCTTGTTGGTAGGATTTTTCCAATTCCAATTTTTTATGGTGAAAGATTTCTTTTTGTTTTTCCATTTCCAAAAGCCATGCGTTTTTTAAATCTTCTTGCTCTTTTAAAGCGTTCTCTAAGCTTTCATTTTTTTGCTTTAATTCTCTTTCTAGCGCGCTGGAATTTTCAATCAAAACGTTCAATTTTTCCTTATCTTCGCCATAGAAGGCTTTCGCTTTTTCAATCAAAAAAGGCGGCACGCCATAGCGCAAAGCGGTTTCAAACGCATAGCTTTTGCCAATAACCCCCTTTAAAAAAGTGTAAGTGGGCCGTTCTTTTTCTTCGTCATAAAGAGCGGCTAGTAATTCCACTTCCTTGTTTTCTGCCATCAACACGCTCAAGCGTTTGTGGTGCGTGGTGATAATGATTTGGTTGTTTTGTTTAAGCAATTTTTCTAACAGGGTTTTATACAAACTGCTCGCTTCATCAGCGTCAGTCCCTAGCTCAATTTCATCAACGCCTAAAAGCATGTTTTCTTTGGATAAAAGAGCGCTAAATTGCTTCATTCTGCCTGCAAAAGTAGAGATATTGTTCGCGCTGTTTTGGGGGTCGTTGATAATGGCGTGGATTTCTTTAAAATAGGGGATAATGGAATGATGAGCGTTGATTTTCATAGGAATGAGATGCTTGCTCAAAAACGCCGCGCTTAAAAGCGATTTTAAGAGCATGGTTTTCCCGCCCGCATTCACGCCGGTAACAGCGAGCATGGATTTTTCAAATTTCAAATTTAAGGGCTTTGGCTCTTTCAAAATGGGGTGCGAAAAGTTTTCTAAAACCATTTTTTTTTGCGTAAAGCTTGGCATGACAAATTCTAAATTATAAGCTTTAGCAAAATTAAGCCGTGCTTGCAAGCTGTCCAAAAAATCAAATTCTTTGAAAAGGAATTTTAAAAATAAAAGGTGTTTTTGCAAGCTACGGCTTAGAGTTTGACACATTTCAACGATACAGCAATCTATTTCATTATCAATTTGGGCGATTTTTTGGGCGATTTTTTGCGCACTTTCAGGCAAAAGATAGAAATAACCATTAGCGCTCCTTTCTAGCACAACGCCTTTAATCGCGCTAGAAAACCCGCTTTTCAATAAAAGGCATTCATAACCATGCTTAAGGTGGCTTTGCGTATCCACTAAATAAGGGGCAAGCTCTTTAGAATGGGCGTAATGATGAATGATTTTTGCGCTCTCTTTTTTAAGGCGGTTCAAACTTTCATTCAAAGCGTCTAGGGTAGCGTTAGCTCCTTGTTTGATCTTTCCTTCATCATCCAATAAAGCGATCAGATCATTAAAAAAGGGGGGTAAAATAATAGCGTTAAGGCGTTCATGAAATTTTAAATGCGTGAAAGGTTTAAAAGCGTTTTGTAAAACGACAATGTAGTGCAATCGTTTGACAATCTCAAAAATTTCATCTAAATGGAGCGTCCCTAATTTGGTGAGTTTGATAACAATGAGATCGCTTTCTTTCATGCTTTTGGGGGTAGGCAAACCGATCGCATCCACTTCGTTTAAATAAGTGAAAGTTTGCTTGAGATCGTTTTCTAAAGCGATAGTATCTCTTTCTTTGGCAAAAAAGGTTTTAAAAAGAGCGATAAACTCTTTTAAATCCAGGCTTTCTTCTAGGGGTTTGGGTGGGGTATTATTATTATTATTCATTGGGGTTAATTGGGGTTCATTGGGGGTTCATTGGGGGTTGGATTAAGGGATCTTTTTGAAGCGTCTGACAAGAATCCAAATCCACAAGAACGTCTTTCATAGGAGTTTGTTTTTTGCCTAAAAAGCTCAGAGTCCCGCTCACTAAATTAAAAGTTTGGTTATTGACTTTAATGCCTTTACACAACAAGGTTTCCCCCCTTAAAAACGCTCTTTGCAAAGCGATTTCTTGTTGGTTTTGTTGGTTTTGTTGATAAGTATAAACGCTGATGCTTGCCCCTATAATCCCTACGATTAAAAAAGCTACAAGTTTTTGTTTGGGGCTTACTAAACCAAAATCCCTTAACATTAAAAACAATAAAATCAGCGTTAAAAATAAAACAACTGCTGCACCCATTACATTTCGCCTCTTAATTGATAGGTAATATCCCCCGCTCCAAAGCCTATCACAAAGCCTTTTTCAATCGTTTCTACCACATTATCATTGACTAACAGCTCTAAAAAATCCCCCTTTTTACGCACCCTGTCTATAAAGGTGGGGTTATAATGCTTAAAATGGGCTTTCAAATCAATGTCTCTTTTGACTTCACTCGCGCTATAAACGGGTAAGATGATCAATCTGTCGCAATGCTCTAAAAAACATTTTTTAAACTCTTCTAAATTATCCATTAAGCGAGAATATTTGTGCGCTTGCCAGATCACAATAATCTTTTCTTGCGTGTTCAATAAGTTAGCATAAATCCTAGCGCTTTTTAAAGTGGCGTTGATTTCAGTAGGGTGGTGGGCGTAATCATCAATGAGAATGAGATCGTTTTTTTGCAAAATATCAAAGCGTTTTTTAATGCCTTTGAAATTCAATAAATTATTTCTAATTTCTTCTAAATGCAATTCATCTAAAGCGCTTAAAATCGCCAAACTCGCATTCGTAGCGTTATGTTCGCCTAACCCCCACACCAAAAAAGCCCCCAAGTCTTTCAATTCAAACGAAGTGTAAGGCTCGCCGTCTTTTAAAATGTATTGAATGTTGCGAATGTCTTTTTTTTCTAAAACAATGGCGTCTTTAGAATAGTTTTTTAAAAAAGGATCTTCTTTATAGATCACTCTTTTTTGAGCATGGTCTAAAAAATATTCATAAGCGAAGAAAAAACGCTCTAAATCGTGGTCATAATGCTCTAAATGTTCTGGCTCTGTGTTAGGCACAATCGCAGCATAAGGGTTAGAAAATAAAAAACTTGAATCGCTCTCATCGGCTTCAAAAACTAAGCTCATATCCGCACTCTCTCGCACATTGGAATCAAACTCTTTAGAATGCGCCCCAATAATCGCTCCAAAAGTAGGGCAAATCGCGCTCAACATGGCCGTGATACTGCTTTTTCCATGAGCCCCACACACGCTAAAAACGCGCTTGTCTTTAAGGATAGAATACAAAGCGTCTTTGCGAGACAAAATAGGGATTTCTAATTCCTTAGCCCTTTGTATTTCGGTATTGTCTTCTTTGATAATGGCTGAATGGATAATGACATCTTGATTGTTGATTGCCTTTGGATCATGCGGGATATTAATTTCTACGCCTAAAGCTTTCAAATACTTAACGCTGGGGCTTATGGCAATATCAGATCCGCTGATTGTAGCCCCTTGCACTTTAAGGTATTTGGCTAAGCCTGAAATGCCAATCCCCCCTATACCGATAAAATGGATCTTGCAATCTTGTAAGTTTTTGAGTAAAACTTTTGGGGTTTCAAGCATGGTTTTCTCGATAAGTTTCTATGATTTCTAAAGGCTTTTCTAAAAGGGGGGTGTCATAGACAAGGGCTAAACGCACGCAGTCAGCACCGATACGATTACGCCCTAAATACAAAGCCGGTAAAGTAATAATGCCTTCGTTTTGATAAAGCGTTTTGGTAAAATTTTCGCCGTTTTGAACGGGCAGATACACATAAAAACTATAAGGATAAATGAGCGTGTTTTTAAAGATTTTTCGCGCCAGTTTCAAATTATTCGCATAAATATTGCGGAAAAATTCTGCATGCCTATCATCTAGCCAAGCGATTTCACTAGCCTTTTGGATCGCATTAGCGCTCGTATAGCCTAAATAGGTGCGAAACGCTTTGTATTTTTCTAAAAGGCTGCTATCCCCAGCGATAAAACCACTCCTTAGTCCTGGAGCGCTAGAGCGTTTGGAGAGCGAATGGATCACTAAAACATTTTTAAACGCTTCATTACCAGCTAGCATGCAAGCTTCTAAAAGCGAAGGGGGGGGCGTGTTTTCATAAATTTCACTATAGCATTCATCATTGATTAAAATAAAATCATGTTTTAAGGCGAGTTTGACCCAACTAATCAGCTCTTCTAAAGAAAGGGCTCTTCCAGTGGGGTTGTTAGGGGAATTTAAGATCACTAAATCCACTTCTTGCAACTCTTTTTCATTCAAGCTTGGCGTGAAATGATTTTCTTTAACTAAAGGCATTAAAAGGCTTTTAGATTTGATAAATTTGGCCGCCCCTTCATAGATTTGATAAAAGGGGTTAGGGTAGGCGATAGTGGGGTTTTGGTGATCAAATAAAACAAAACTAGGAAAATTGAATAACACTTCCCTAGATCCTAGCGTGGAGACTAATTCGTTTTCTTTCAATTCTATCTTGAAACGGCGTTTAAAAAAACCTCTTTGAGCCTCTCTCAAGCTCTCTTCAAACGCGCTTTTAGGGTAGATATTGAGCGAATGAGCATGCTGTTTGAGAGCGTCTTGAATGAATTTAGGCGTTTCAAATCGCGGCTCGCCGATGCCTAGATCTAGCCCCTTTTTTTTAGGGGTGATCTCTTTAAACAAGGCTCTTAATCGTTCAAAAGGATAAGGCTCAAAGGTCATAGGGCTACTTTAATCTTAAAATGGAATAGTTGATCTTACCTAAAATTTAAGCGTTATGGTATGAAACCACCAAGAAAGAGTATAATAGCACATAAGAATTTAACTGATGAAGAGGTTTGATGCTAGAAAATAGAGTTAAGACCAAGCAAATTTTTATCGGTGGCGTGGCCATAGGGGGTGATGCTCCCATAAGCACGCAAAGCATGACCTTTAGTAAAACCGCTGATATTGAAAGCACTAAAAATCAAATTGACCGACTCAAACTCGCTGGGGCTGATTTAGTGAGGGTGGCGGTGAGCAATGAAAAGGACGCTTTGGCTTTAAAAGAATTGAAAAAAGTGTCTCCTTTGCCTTTAATCGCTGATATTCATTTCCATTATAAATTCGCTCTCATTGCCGCTCAAAGCGTGGATGCAATTAGGATTAACCCCGGAAACATCGGCTCTAAAGACAAAATCAAAGCGGTGGTTGATGCTTGTAAAGAAAAAAACATTCCTATAAGAATTGGCGTGAATGCCGGGAGTTTAGAAAAGCAATTTGATCAAAAATACGGGCCGACCCCAAAAGGCATGGTAGAAAGCGCTTTGTATAACGCCAAACTTTTAGAAGATTTGGATTTCACTGATTTTAAGATTTCTTTAAAAGCGAGCGATGTGATTCGCACCATAGAAGCTTACAGGATGCTTCGCTCTCTTGTGATCTATCCTTTCCATTTGGGGGTTACGGAGGCGGGGAATCTTTTCAGTTCTAGCATCAAATCCGCCATGGCTTTAGGGGGGCTTTTAATGGAGGGCATTGGGGATACGATGCGCGTATCCATCACAGGGGAATTAGAAAATGAAATCAAAGTGGCCAGAGCGATTTTACGCCATAGCGGGCGTTTGAAAGAGGGGATCAATTTGATTTCTTGCCCCACTTGCGGGAGGATTGAAGCCAATTTAGTGGATATGGCGAGCAAGGTAGAAAAACGCCTAAGCCACATTAAAACCCCTTTAGACATTAGCGTGATGGGTTGCGTGGTGAACGCTTTAGGTGAAGCCAAGCATGCAGACATGGCGATCGCTTTTGGGAATCGCAGCGGTTTGATCATTAAAGAGGGTAAAGTCATCCACAAATTGGCTGAAAAGGATTTGTTTGAAACTTTTGTGATAGAAGTGGAAAATTTAGCTAAAGAAAGAGAAAAAAGTTTAAAGGATTAGGCATGATGAATAAGTTTAAAAATTTTGTGAGCAACTACCAGCAATCTAATAACTATAAAGAGCCTTTAGGCTTTGGCATTGCCAGAGTGGATATTGCCCCTATTTCCAAAAAGATTTTATGCGCCACTTACCCCGTTTTGAACTGGAAAGATGAAAATTTAGGCTCTTATGCGGTGTTTTGCAACTCGCTTTCTAAAGAAAAAATCCTAAAAGAGAGCGCGAGCGAGCGCGTCATTGAGATTGATGAAAGTTTTGTGTTAAAAGCGTTGGATTTTTATACGCCCTTTTTGAATGAAGCCTATTCCAATAAAATGGCTCATAAAAACATCCAAGTGGTTTTAGAGCTTTTAAAAGCTTTAGAAGAAAATCGTTTGAAAAATAGCGATGGGGAGTCTCTTTATCGCTTGGTGATCTTGTATGAAGATAAGCCTTGCGAGAGCGTGGAGAGCGCGTATATGAAACTTTTAGCGCTCTCTTTAGGGAAAGCCCCTTTAAGGAGTTTGAATTTAGAGGGCATTTTTAACCAGCTTTCTAATGCGGCTTGGAGCGGCAACAAGCCTTATGAATTAGAATGGCTTAGAATGAACGAAGTGGCTTTAAAAATGCGAGGCCATTTCCCTAGTATTGATTTTATAGATAAATTCCCACGCTATTTGATGCAATTAATCCCTGAGTTTGACAATATCCGCTTACTGGATAGCTCAAAAACGCGCTTTGGGGCGTATTTAGGGACCGGAGGTTACACCCAAATGCCCGGGGCTAGTTATGTGAATTTTAACGCAGGGGCTATGGGAGTGTGCATGAATGAGGGGCGTATTTCTTCATCGGTGGTGGTTGGAACAGGCACTGATATTGGTGGGGGAGCGAGCGTTTTAGGCGTTTTAAGCGGAGGGAATAACAACCCCATTAGCATCGGGAAGAATTGTTTGCTAGGGGCTAATAGCGTTACCGGTATTAGTTTAGGCGATGGCTGTATTGTGGATGCAGGCGTTGCCATATTAGCCGGGAGCGTGGTAGAAATTGAAGAAAATGAGTTTAAAAAGCTTTTAGAAGTGAATAGCGCTTTAGAAAAACATGCCAACAATCTTTACAAAGGCAAGGAGCTTTCCGGAAAAAATGGCGTGCATTTTCGTTCCAATAGCCAAAATGGCAAGCTGATCGCTTTTAGGAGCATGAAAAAAATTGAGTTGAATCAAAACCTGCATTAAGGATTAAAAGAATGCTCAAAAAAAGTTTGTTATGGCTTGTTTTTTTAGTCTTACAGCTTAGCGGCGCTGAAGAAAACAATCAAGCCCCAAAAAACACGCCCCCTGAATTAAACCCCGCTAACGCTAAGGGCACGCCAAACCCTAACACCCAAATCACCCCTAAAAACGATAACTCCAATCTGTTAGACAAATTAGGATCGCCTGAAAACGCTCAAACCGAGCTTTCTGCCGGTATTGAACTGGCTAAAAAGGGCGATTATCAAGGGGCTTTTAAGCTTTTTTCCCAATCGTGCGATAATGGTAATGCGGCCGGGTGTTTTGCGGTAGGGGCGATGTATGCTAATGGGGTAGGAATCCAAACCAACAGATTAAAAGCCGCTCGCTATTATGAAATGGGTTGCAGTGGGGGCGATGCGACCGCTTGCGCGAATTTAGCTCAAATGTATGAAAACAAAAAAAACGCTGATTCAAACGATAAAGAAAACGCCTTGCAATTGTATGCGGTGGCTTGTCAAGGGGGGGACATGCTCGCATGCAATAATTTAGGGTGGATGTTTGCTAATGGGAGTGGGGTCCCAAAAGATTATTACAAAGCGATAAGTTATTATAAATTTTCATGCGAAAATGGGAACGATATGGGGTGTTATAATTTGGGTTTGATGTCTAACGTGAATAATATTTATGGTATTGATAAGGCGCAACTCAGTCAAGTGGATTTGAATTATTTGGCTTGTAACGCTGGGGACATGATGGGGTGCGCGAATTTAGGCTGGATTTATGCGAATGGGGATTTAGGGGCTCCATTAAATAACCACTACGCGGCGAAGTATTTTCAAATGGCATGCGATGGGGGGATTTTGGGGAGCTGTAACAATTTAGGCGTGCTGTATCAAAAAGGCTTAGGCGTGCCTCAAGATGATCAAAGGGCTTTGGATTTATTCTCGTATGCGTGCGATAATGGTTTTGAGTCAAGTTGCCGTAATTACGGGAATTTCAAAGAGCATTTATTGCGCGTGAATCCTAATTACGGGCGCTTGTTCATGCCATACAATTCTTATGAGATACCCTAGTAGGGGTATTTTGAATCATTCTCGCTCCCATTAACTTAACCCCCTAAAGATCGCATTTTTAAGAGATTACTACTTGCTTTGCGCAAAGCTCTTTTATTTTTTTGGATAAATTCAGCCACAAATTGCGACTTTTTCAAAAATTTAAGCTATCTTTTTTTTTTTTTTTTTGATTTAATACTCGGTGCGATTGTAGTTTAACTCAAAAGGAAAAGCGATGAGAGTGAAAGAAAGCACCGTTAACGACTTTTTTGCCTTAACAGGCACGATATTTTCTATCCCTGTATACCAGAGGAACTACACTTGGGAAGAAGAAAATTGCGAAAAATTACTGCAAGATATTGTCAGTATTTCTCAAAACAAGAAAACGCATTTCATGGGTTCTATTACTTATATTTTGCATTTGATTGACGATGAAAAGAGCTTGAGACAACTCCAAGAATTTGTCATCATTGACGGGCAGCAAAGGATTACCACTATCATGCTTTTGCTTAAAGCCATAGAGATAAAGATACAAAATGAAGGGATAAAAAAAGAGATTGACGGACTACTCAATCTTTCGGGACAAAGACTGCGCCTAAAGCCCATTAAAAGCGACAAAGAAGCCTTTGAGCTTGTCATGCAAAATCGATCGCATGAAATACAAGGCGTATCACACATTAGGAACAATTATAGATCTTTCACCAAAGAGCTTGACAAGTATCTAGAAAAAGGGTATCGCATTGAAGAGATTTATGGCGCGTTTTTGCGGCTTAAAATCGTAGCTATAGGCTTAGAGTTAGGCGAAGACGATCCGCAAGTGGTGTTTGAAAGCATTAACGCTACTGGCGTGCAATTAAAAGGGTTGGATCTCATCCGCAACTACCTGATGATGGGGGAAAATTCTGACAACCAGAATCGTCTTTATAATACTTATTGGGTTCCTTTAGAAGATTGGCTTGGCGAAAAGGATTTGAATGAATTTATTCTAACCTATTTGAGAATCTATTTTGAAGATAAATTAAAAAAAGAAGAGCGTGAAGTGTATTACGCGCTAAAAGACCACCACAGAGACAATTTCCCTAATGACATACAAGGTCTTATGAGCGATATGCGTGAGTATGGCAGAATCTATCAAATCTTTTTAGACAGAGATCATTATTTTTTACATCGTGGAGACCCGCAACAGTTAGCGAATTTACGCCTGCGCATTAAAGATCTTGTGAAAATCAAATTTGGCGTGGCAAAGCCCTTTGTTTTGCGTTGCGCGAGAGACTTTGAAGAAGGCAAATTGGATTATGAAAACTTCTGCGAAATTTTGCAAATCCTTATCAGCTACTTCGTGCGCCGGAGCGTGTGCGGAGATTCTAATACGCTTAACAAATTTCTTTATCCTTTATACAGACAGCTAGGGGAAAATGTTTCAGCCGATGCATTGAAGCGGTATCTGGGCAAGAGCGTTGGTCAAACAGTGTTCCCTAATGATGATCGTATTAAAACGGCGTTTCTTGTGCGTAACGCTTATGCAGCAAATCAAGTGTGCAAATTCATCCTGCTTGAGATTGAAAAATTAAGCAACGCCGAACCGCCAAAAGAAGAGAATTTAGAAGTAGAGCATTTCTACCCCAAAACCCCCACCCAAGAATGGCGCGATAGGGTGGGGGACTATTTCACTTTTGAGCAAGACTATCTCAATAATTTTGGGAATCTAACCTTATCAGGGCAAAATCAAAAGCTTGGCAACAAATCTTACGAGGCAAAAATTGCGCTTATGGAAGAATACAGCTCCTTGCATTTAAACGACTATTTCATCAATAACACCCATTCTTGGGGGATAGAGGAAGTGAGGGCTAGGAGCGAATATTTAGCGGATCAATTCTGTCAAGTGGGATTGTTTAAAGATTTGCCTAAAGAATACCGCGAAAGAGAGATTAATAAAACCCTTGATGATAATTTAACTAATCATAATCTTCAAAGCGTTAAGCTCCCCAATGGCCAAAGGCGCATGGCAAGAAACGCTAAGGAATTAGCTAGCGCTGTCATAGACTACTTGCTAGAAAACGCCAGAGAGGCCTTTGAAAGCTACACGGATGAAGAGCCAAGATATATTTGTTGGGATAAAGCAAAAGCGCAATTAAGGGATAGAGATGGCACTCTTGTTGTGCCTTTTGAAAAAGACGGATTCTACTTTGTCAGCAATGCGAGTTATCAAACGGTGGGCAATAATCTTAGGGATCTTATCTTAGGCTGTGATCTCAATCCTAGGAACTTTATTGTAGAATAAACAAGCCCCCCAAAGAAATGGGGGGGGTTAAAAAACCTTAAAATCACTTGCCAAAAGCTTGGTGCAAATGCGTGGTGAGGGAGTTAAGATACTGCTCTACTTGGGGGTTTTTCACCACATCGTTGCAAATAAAAGTGGGCAACGCTGAAAGCCCTAAAAATTGGAACGCTTTATGCAAATGCAAATACACAACATCCACACCCACCCCTTCAAAAAATTCACTAGGATCGTTAAAGGCTTCAATGGGAGCGTTCCAGGTCAAGCTCAACATGTATTTTTTGCCTTGCATCAAGCCCCCTTTCCCGTAGTTTTTAGTGGGGTTTTGCGAACTTCTGCCATCGCTAGCATAAAGCTTCCCATGCCCTAAAGTGAAGACTTCATCAATGTATTTTTTCACAATCCAAGGCTCTCCCATCCACCAGCCAGGCATTTGCCAAATCGTCGCATCAGCGCTAACGATCTTTTCCACCTCTTGGCTATGATTATAGCCCTTATCCACGATTGTAGTATCCACTTCTAACCCTAAAGACTCTAGGGTCTTTTTTGCATGGTCAGTCAAGGTTTCATTGAGTTTCCCTCCAGAGCTCCCGAACGCTTTGGCCCCATTAATGATGAGTACTTTTTTCATTTTGTTCCTTTTTTAATAAAATAGGGTGGCATTCTATCCAAATGAAACTTAATGTTAAAGAAATTCCTTTCATCTAAAATAAAAGTTAAAAAATAATCAATTGCCACTACATTATTTTTATTATGTTAAGATAATGAAAATTTCTAGTGAAGGAGTGGTCATGTTCTACGATGAAAAAAAGACCTATCAAAAGATTGAAGAACGCCTTGAAGTAATTAGTTCGTTTAACGCTCACAACGAGCATAAAAACCTGCAAGATGAGTTTAAAGGTGCGGGCATTTCTAGGCGCGATTTATTGAAGTGGGCGGGCATGATGAGTGCGACTCTAGCTTTGCCGGCTAGTTTTGCTCCCTTGACTTTGAAAGCGGTAGAAGTGGCTAACAGATTGCCCGTGATTTGGTTGCACATGGCAGAATGCACCGGCTGCAGCGAGAGCTTGTTAAGGAGTGCAGACCCCACCATTGATAGCATTATCTTTGATTACATCAACCTAGAATACCATGAGACCATTATGGTAGCGAGCGGTTTTCAAGCTGAAAAAAGTTTGCATGACGCCATAGAAAAGCATAAAAACAATTACATTTTAATGGTAGAGGGCGGTATCCCCCAAGGCACCGAATACTTCCTCACTCAAGGCCCAAACGCTGAAACGGGGGCTGAAGAGTGCAGGAAAGCCGCTCAACACGCAGCCGCTATTTTTGCCATAGGCACATGCTCCAGTTTTGGGGGCGTGCAAGCGGCTTACCCTAACCCCTCTAACGCGCAACCCTTGCATAAAATCATTGACAAACCCGTGATCAATGTTCCCGGTTGTCCGCCTAGTGAAAAAAATATCGTTGGCAATGTGCTTTATTACTTGATGTTTGGGGCTCTCCCTAAATTGGATGCGTATAACCGCCCCTCTTGGGCTTATGGGAACAGGATCCATGATTTGTGCGAAAGGAGAGGGCATTTTGATGCGGGCGAATTTGTGGAGCATTTTGGCGATGAAAACGCTAAAAGGGGCTTTTGTTTGTATAAAATGGGCTGTAAAGGGCCTTACACTTTCAACAATTGCTCCAAACTCCGCTTCAATTCACACACTTCTTGGCCCATAGGCGCAGGGCATGGGTGCATAGGGTGTTCTGAGCCTAATTTTTGGGACACGATGAGTCCTTTTGAAGAGCCTTTGGCGAATCGTTCCATTAAAACCGCTTTTGACGGATTAGGGGCTGATAAAGTGGCGGATAAAGTAGGCACGACTTTATTGAGTGCAACTGCTATTGGCATTGTTGCGCATGCGCTCCTTTCTAAAGCGATCAAAAACAAAGAGTAAGGGATTAACATGTCAAAAAAAATAATAGTCGATCCTATCACCAGGATTGAGGGGCATTTAAGGATTGAAGTGATCGTAGATGATGACAATGTGATCACTGATGCGTTTTCTTCTTCTACGCTTTTTAGGGGGCTAGAGACGATCATTAAGGGCAGAGACCCACGAGATGCGGGTTTTATCGCTCAAAGGATTTGCGGGGTATGCACTTATTCGCATTATAAGGCTGGTATCACTGCGGTAGAAAACGCTCTAGGCATCACCCCCCCATTAAACGCGCAATTAGTGCGATCTTTGATGAACATGGCACTACTCTTTCATGATCATGTGGTGCATTTCTATACTTTGCATGGGCTTGATTGGTGCGATATTATGAGCGCTTTAAAAGCCGACCCTTTTGAAGCTTCAAAACTTTCTTTCAAATACAGCCCTTATCCCATTAATACCGGTGCCGGTGAATTAAAAGCGGTTCAAAAACGCTTGAGTGATTTCGCTAAAGGCGGATCTTTGGGGCCTTTCAGTAACGGCTACTATGGGCATAAAACCTATCGTTTAAGCCCAGAGCAAAATTTAATCGTCTTAAGCCACTACCTCAAGCTTTTAGAAATCCAAAGGGAAGCGGCGAAAATGACCGCTATTTTTGGGGCCAAACAGCCTCACCCACAAAGCCTAACGGTGGGGGGTGTTACGAGTGTTATGGACATATTGGATCCGACGAGATTGGCTGAATGGAAGAGCAAGTTTGAAGTGGTGGCCAATTTTATCAACCATGCTTACTACCCTGATTTGGTGATGGCGGGCGAAATGTTCGCTAACGAACCATCCGTTATTAAAGGCTGCGGCTTAAGGAATTTTATCGCTTATGAAGAAGTGTTGCTCGGGAAGGATAAATACCTTTTGAGTAGTGGGGTGGTGCTTGATGGGGATATTTCTAAACTGCACCCCATTGATGAGAGTTTGATTAAAGAAGAAGTTACGCATTCTTGGTATCAATATGAAGACACTAAAGAGGTGCAACTCCACCCTTATGACGGGCAAACGAACCCGCATTATACCGGTTTAAAAGACGGCGAGAGCGTGGGGATTGAAAATAAAATCATCCCTGCTAAAGTGCTTGACACTAAAAATAAATATTCTTGGATCAAATCGCCCAGATACGATAGTAAGCCCATGGAAGTAGGCCCTTTAAGTTCCGTAGTGGTAGGTTTAGCGGCGAAAAACCCTTATGTTACTGAAGTGGCTACGAAGTTTTTAAAAGACACTAAACTGCCTTTAGAGGCGTTGTTTTCAACGCTTGGGCGCACAGCTGCAAGGTGCATTGAAGCCAAAACGATCGCTGATAATGGCCTTTTGGCGTTTGATGCGTTAGTGGAAAATCTAAAAAGCGATCAAAGCACTTGCACTCCTTATCGCATTGATAAAAATCAAGAATATAAAGGGCGCTACATTGGTCAAGTGCCAAGGGGCATGCTAAGCCATTGGGTGCGCATTAAAAACGGCGTGGTGGAAAATTACCAAGCGGTAGTGCCTTCTACTTGGAATGCGGGGCCTAGAGATTCCAAAAACCAAAGGGGGGCTTATGAAATGAGCTTGATTGGCACTAAAATCGCTGATTTAACCCAACCTTTAGAAATCATTAGGACTATCCATTCTTTTGACCCATGCATCGCATGCTCGGTGCATGTGATGGATTTTAAAGGGCAGTCTTTAAACGAGTTCAAAGTAGAGCCTAATTTCGCTAAATTCTAAAAGGGTTACGCATGGATAAAATGAATAAGGTCGTTTTGCACAAAGAGTATTCAGGTTTTGTGCGCTTTTTCCATTGGGTTAGGGCTTTGAGTATTTTTACTTTAATCGCTACGGGGTTTTACATCGCTTACCCTTTTTTGCAGCCTAATTCAAGCTTTTATAAAGGGGTGTATCTTTTACAAGCTTATGTGCGCTCTTTTCATGTCATGTTTGGGTTTTTACTCATTAGCGCATTAATCTTTAGAACCTATCTTTTTTTCACGAAAGAAAGCTTGATGGAACGCAGGAGTTTTGGCCAACTTTTAAGCCCAAAAGCTTGGATCGATCAGATGAAAGCGTATTTTCTTATCAGCGGCAAACCCCATACTAAAGGAGCGTATAACCCTATCCAACTCGTGGCTTATTTCACTTTGGTTGTTTTGATCGTGTTGATGAGTTTGAGCGGGATAGTGCTGTATTATAATGTCTATCATGCGGGGCTTGGGGCGTTTTTAGCAAGCGCTTTTAAGTGGTTTGAAGCGCTTTGTGGGGGGTTAGCGAATGTGCGTTTTATCCACCATTTAGCGACTTGGGGGTTTATTTTGTTTGTCCCTGTGCATGTTTATATGGTGTTTTTCCATTCTATCAGGTATGATAGTTCAGGGGCGGATTCTATGATTAATGGCTATGGTTATACCAAAGAATGAGTCAAAAAATCCTAATTCTAGGCATTGGCAATATCCTTTTTGGCGATGAAGGGATTGGGGTGCATCTAGCCCACTACCTTAAAAAGAATTTTTCTTTTTTCCCTAGCGTGGATATTGTGGATGGGGGGACTATGGCTCAGCAACTCATTCCTTTGATCACTTCGTATGAAAAGGTTTTGATTTTGGATTGCGTGAGCGCTAAGGGCGTTGAAATTGGATCAGTCTATGCTTTTGATTTTAAGGACGCTCCTAAAGAAATCACATGGGCTGGGAGCGCGCATGAAGTGGAAATGCTACACACTTTAAGGCTCACGGAGTTTTTAGGGGATTTGCCTAAAACTTTTATCGTGGGGCTTGTGCCTTTTGTGATAGGGAGCGAGACCACTTTCAAGCTTTCAAGCGAAATTTTAAACGCTTTAGAAACAGCCCTAAAAGCCATAGAAACCCAACTCAACGCATGGGGGGTTAAAATGCAACGCACCGATCATATCGCCCTAGATTGTATCGCTGAACTCTCTTATAAGGGTTTTTGAATTGGTGTTTGTTTTTCTTTTTAAATGCGTTAATGAAGAAACAAGCCTGAATTTTACGCCCCTTTTAGAGCGAATGGCATGCAATTTGCAAGTGCATTTTTATAGCGTTTATAAGGATAATACCACTTCTTTCTACCTCCAAGCGAGCGCTGAGATCACTTTAGAATTCGCGCAAAAACTCAGCGAAATTCTGCCCTTTTCTTTAGATTTTAGCTTTTTGTCTTTAAAGGAAATCACAGAGCCTTTAGATGAAAATCCTTTCCAAACAACAAGCCTTTCAAAGCCCCTTTTTATGAACGCTAAAGAGCATCAAGATTTTTTAGACAACAATTCATCTTTATATGCCGACACTCTGGACTTGATTGAAAACACCGCTTTTAAAGGGAAAATGATTCATAGCCCTAAAGAGCTTATAGATTGTTTAACCCAATTAAAAGGCATGCTCAAAACGCAGGATTTTATCCCTATTTTCACTTCTAGGGGAGCGTTATCCCTTTCTTTAAAAAATCCCTCTCCAAGCGTTATTTTTAGCGATCTTTCTAGCGTTTTAACCTGCACTAAATTGCCTTTAGAGGACGCTAAATATTTAGCCAGTTTGGAAAAACCCTCCATCAAAGCCTCTTTAAAAAGCGTGTTTAAGGACACTTTTAAAAACGATGAAATCATAGCCCAACTACCCTTTGACCCCATATTGAATTTATTGTGCCATATTTTACAAGATGAGGGGATAGAATTTGTTTTTATGCATGAAAGCCGTTCTTGTGAAGCGCTGTTACATTATGAAGCGCTTTTTAAAACCCCTAAACGCTTGATCACGCCCACTAAAAAATTCGTGTTAGAAAACAACCTTTCTACCCTTCCCTTTAAAGATGAATTAGAGTTTTTAAGTGCAACCCCCAATTCTATCGTTTTGTATTTTAGTTTCAAGCACCCTACAAGGTTGTTATTGCATGCTAATGGTTCTTTAAAAACGCTTTTAAGCGTTAGTTTTGATTTCAATCAAATATTTGACCTCCTCAAACAAGATGAAAAAGCCTCCAGAATGCTACAAAACTACGCGGCTAAATTCCCTGATTTTTACGCGCGCATTGCAGGGCTTTCTCAATACAATCTAGGGGGTGCGAATTTATTGGATTTTTTTCAAATTTTAGGGTTTGTTTTGGGGTATAGCGAGGATTTTCATTCGCATAGCGTTATTTCTTTAGCTAAAGAATGCTTACGCCCTAAAGGCCCTAGGATTGATTATAAAATCCTTAAAGACGATTCTTTGAAAATGGCTTTAAACTTTTCAAAGATCATGCACAGCGCGATGAGTTTCAGGCTCGCAGGCGTGGAAAATGAAATCTTGAGTTTGGGGATTTTGGATTCTTTAGCGGAGTTTTTAGGGAATTTCATTTGGGATAATGCGCAGAATTTTAGCGTCCAAGAAGTAACGATCGCTGGGGATTTCTTTGGCGAAAAAGTGTTTTTGGATTTGTTTGTGCGGTATTTCCCTAAAACCCTTGCTCTTAAAACGCATGCGTTTTTGGATTATGAATAAGGGCTTAAAAGCGGATGTGCATCATCAACCCGCCGTCCATGTATTGGGTTTTTTTGCTTTTAGTCCTTTCAAAATAAGGCCCAAAAGACAGAGCTTTATTGAAATTAACAATCGGCACGCTCACCCCTTCGGCGATATTGTTTTTAGCGAGTTGTTTGTAAAACTTTTTGTCGCTTTTTTTATGGCTTTTAAGGTTAGGGCTTTTTTCTAAATCTATGCCTTCTAAAGTGCTATTTTTAGTGAAATCATAAAGCTTTTTGTCGTTTTTAGCCTCGGTTTTTAATCCATGGTTTTTATGGAGTTTGTAAAACTTCTTACTGCTTTTTTTTTCGCTTTTAGTCTCGGTTTCTAAATCTGTTGCAAACGCGCTACTATAAGCCATAAGCGATACAAAAAATAAATTTCTAACTATACGCATAAGAATATCTCCTCTTAATATAGTCTTTTTCTATCACACCACCCTAGCATGTTAGAAATAACCATTAGAAAACACAAGCGTGTCTGAGTAAAAACGCCAACACCACCACGCTTTCTAAAGCCACTCAATCAATAAAAAGCGTAAGGGAAGTATCCAGGCGCTCCATACCCATAAGGCATGAAACCATAGGGCATGTAATAATAAGGCATGTAATAGCCTCCATACATCCCGTTTTGCATGGGCGAATTGAGATTATCCACTGAATTGTAAAAGCCGTTTAAAGAACCATAAGCGTTATAATTAGTGAAACGATTGATTAAAGGCGTGGTGTGCGCATCAATAGTGGCGTTTTCTTGCTGGATGGCTTTTTCTTCTCTAGCGACTTCTTGGGCTTTAGTCTCTTTAGGATCTTTAACTATCACTTCTTCTATAGGCACATTCGCCCCACAAGCGCTTAACAGATAGGCTAAAAATCCAGCGTTTAAAAAAAGAATGATTTTAGAGAGGTGAGCGGATTGGTTGGGTAAAAAAGTTTTATTGTTTTGATGCATGGGATTTCCTAATTTAAAAATAACCAAAGATTAACATGTTTTTAATTTAATATTCATTAAGCGGTGGTTTTGTGGCTATTTCATTTTAATTTTGTTTTTCGTTAAAACCCAATAACTAAAATCTTAATTTTTATGATAAACTACCTAATTATAATATCAAATCTTAAACCAAAGAAAAACCATGAAAAAAGCTCTCTTACTCTCTCTGTCTCTCTCGTTTTGGCTCCACGCTGAAAGGAACGGATTTTATTTAGGTTTAAATTTTGCAGAAGGAAGCTATATTCAAGGACAAGGTAGCATCGGCGAAAAAGCTTCAGCAGAAAACGCCTTAAATCAAGCGATCAATAACGCAAAAAATTCATTATTCCCTAACACAAAAGCCATAAAAGATGCACAAAACGCCTTAAATGCAGTGAAAGATTCAACAAAGATCGCTAACCGATTCGCAGGAAATGGTGGATCGGGCGGTCTCTTTAATGAACTCAGCTTGGGGTATAAATATTTTTTGGGTAAAAAAAGGATTATAGGGTTTAGGCACTCTCTTTTTTTCGGTTACCAACTTGGTGGCGTTGGTTCTGTTCCTGGCAGCGGTTTAATAGCTTTTTTACCCTATGGTTTCAATACGGATTTGCTCATTAATTGGACTAACGATAAGCGAGCGTCCCAAAAATATGTTGAACGAAGGGTAAAAGGGCTTTCTATATTTTACAAAGACATGACCGGCAGAACGCTAGACGCTGATACATTAAAAAAAGCATCAAGGCATGTATTTAGAAAATCTTCAGGGCTTGTGATTGGCATGGAACTAGGGGCTAGCACTTGGTTTGCGAGTAATAATCTCACCCCTTTCAATCAAGTCAAAAGCCACACGATTTTTCAGTTGCAAGGAAAATTTGGCGTTCGTTGGAATAATGATGAATACGATATTGATCGCTATGGTGATGAAAACTATCTTGGGGGTTCTAGCGTTGAATTAGGGGTTAAAGTGCCAGCGTTTAAAGTCAATTATTATAGCGATGATTACGGGGATAAATTGGATTATAAAAGAGTGGTGAGCGTTTATCTTAACTATACATATAATTTTAAAAACAAACATTAAAAACACGCTTTTTACCGCTCTTTGATTGTTTTGTAAAAACGCTCAAAGGCATTTTTTAAACAAAAATATAAAACAGCTTGATCTTAATCAAGCGACAAACTCTTAAAAAAACGCTCTTTTTGGGTTAGGGGTTTTAGTTGGGGGTTGTAGGGGGAATTATTTCAAAATCCCCTGTTCTCTTAAGAAACTTATTATAAAAACAAAGTTTTAAAAACCCCATTCTTTAAAAAATTATTTTTTACAGCATGGCTTGAAACTCTTCATAGCCTTTTTTTCTCAATTGGCATGCCGGGCATTCACCGCAGCCATAACCATAAGCGTGCAAAATCTTTCGCTCTCCTTGATAGCAGGTGTGCGTTTCTTTGATGACTAAATCCAAGACGCCTAAATCTTTAGCCATTTGAAATTCTTGCGCTTTATTCAAAAACATTAAAGGCGTTAGGATTTTAATCGCCGTGTTTGATCCTAAATTGAGCGCATGCTCGATGCTTTTAATGAAATCTTCTTTACAATCCGGATAGCCGCTAAAATCCGCTTGCGAAACCCCTAAAGCGATGTTGCTAGCCCCTATTTTTTGCGCATAAGAATGCAAAAGGGTGATAAAAATAGCGTTACGATTAGGCACAAAAGAGTTGGGTAAATCTTTATTTTGCGCATGCGAATGCCCCATTAAATCGTTAGAGTTTTTAAAAAGCGCGGAGTGGGTGATATTTTCTAAAAAATTTAATGGGATGATTTCATAAGGGAGTTGTAAAAGAGAAGCGATTTTTTGAGCGCATTCTAATTCCACAGAGTGTTTTTGCGCGTAATCAAACCCCACTAAACAGACTTTTTTAAAACGCTTTTTCGCCCACACGGCTAAAGTGGTGCTGTCTTGTCCGCCGCTAAAACCGATCACGCAAATTTCTTGTTCCATCAACATTCCTTAAAAATTCTAAAAAGATATAATAACACAAAGAAATTTTAAGAGTAAAAAGCGTGTTTGAGTTAGAAAAAGGATTAAAAGAATTGTTTGACATTTATGAAAAATCCCCTTATGAGCTTTACTTGGTAGGGGGGTGCGTGCGCGATTGTTTAATGGGCATTACCCCCAAAGATTACGATTTAACTTCAAACGCTTTAGTCAATGAAAGTAAAGAGCTTCTTTTAAAGCGCCATTTTAGGGTGCTAGAAACCGGTATCAAACATGGCACGATCACGGCTCTTAAAAACCATCAGAGCTATGAAATCACAACTTTTAGAATGGAAAAAGGGCATATCAAACACCGAAAGCCTAAAGAGTTGGTTTTTAGCGCGCGTTTAACAGACGATTTAAAGCGGCGCGATTTTAGCATGAATGCGATCGCTTATAGCCCTACAAAAGGGCTGATTGATCCTTTTAATGGGCGAAGCGCGATTGAAAATCAGATGATTGAATGCGTGGGGGAAGCGCGATTGAGGTTTTTTGAAGACGCTTTAAGGATTTTAAGAGCGCTGCGATTCAGCGCGACTTTAGGCTTTAAGATAGCGCCAAGCACTAAAGAAGCGGTTTTTGCGTGTAAGGATTTGTTAAAACACCTTTCTAAAGAGCGCTTACAAAGCGAATTGAATAAGCTTCTTATGGGGAAAAACGCCTATGAAGTGGCTAAAGAATATCAAGAAATTTTAGAGTTGGTTATTCAAGAAAAAATAGAAAATTTAGGGTTTTTAAAAAACGCGCCTTTGAATTTGGAATTAAGATTATTAGGGTTTTTCAAGCATCAAAAAAGTTTAGAAAATTTACGCTACCCTAAAAAAACTTGTGTTTTATTTTCAAAAGCTAAAGAATGCCACAAAGCTTTTTTAAATATTCATAACAAAACAGGATTGAAGTTTTTATTGAAAAACTACGATTTAGAGCCTTTTAATTTAGCTTTAGATTTTTATGCGCTCAAAAACCCCAAACACGCTTTAAAAATTAAAAGCTTGTTAAAAGAAATATTTAACGCTAACGAGCCTTTTAAAAAAGAACACCTAGCCCTTAAGGGCGGCGCGCTCCAAAGCTTGGGTTATCAACACCAAAAAATCGGCGAAATTTTAAACGCATGCTTAAATTCAGTCATTGAAAATCCTAAAAACAACGCTTTAGAATGGCTGATAAAATGGGTTAAAGATCATTATTTACCTAATGATGCTATAAATCATTCGCCAATAGGCAGAAAAAATTAAAAACAGAGAAAACATGATAACGATGAATGCGATTCAATGGCCTGAAAAATGGATACCAGGAGAGACTGATAATTTTGTGTCTAATGAAGTCATTGTCAAAGGTTTGGACTTTAATAAAGTGGTGCAACATTTAAGAGACGCATCCCATTGGGAAAAGTATTACAAAAATTCAGGGAATGTCCACATGCATAATCAAGACAATACTATTCTTAAAGATAAGACTCGTTTTTGTTTTGAAACTTTTGGCTTTCTCATTGAAGCGCAAGTGGAAGAGTTTGAATTGAAAGACACCATACTGCGTTTGGCTTGGAGAGGTTGGAATGAAGCTAGAGGCGATGAGTATCTTGAAGCCTATCACGCATGGCTAGTTGAAAAATTAGATAATGATCGTGTGCGTATTTTAACCCAAGAAACTCAGTTAGGAGTCCCTGCTAAAGCTTTAGCGAAATCTGTGCCTAATGCGATGCTAAACGGCCATCAAGCTTGGTTAGATGGTTTAGTGGCGTATTCACGCTAATAAGTGAGAATTGAATGAAAATCGGATGGATTGGACTAGGGGCTATGGGGACTCCTATGGCGACTCGCTTGTGCGATGCAAATTTAGAAGTGTCGGTTTATAACCGAACAGAGAGCAAAGTGGCCCCTTTAAAAGAAAAAGGCGTAGCGGTTTATACTAACCCTATAGATTTAGCCGCTAAAGTTGATCTGGTTTTTATCATGCTTTCGGATAAAACGGCGATTGATGCTGTTTTAGTGCCAAAATTTTGGGAACAGATGTCTGAAAAAATCGTGGTGAATATGAGCACCATCGCTCCTTTGGAGAGCTTGGCTTTAGAAAAAACCGCTCAAAAGCATCAAGTAACTTACCTTGAAGCACCCGTTTCGGGATCGGTTGGTGCGGCCAAAGCTGGGGCGTTATTGATTTTAGCGGCAGGTGAAAAAGAAGTGATCACTCAACTCAAACCTGTTTTGGCGCATTTGGGGAGTCAAACCTTTTATTTGGGTAAGATTGGTCAAGGGATGAAAGCCAAATTATCCATCAATAGCCTTTTGGCTCAAATGGGGGTTGCTTATTCAGAAGCTTTGTTATTAGCCAAACATTTAGGGGTTGATGCAGAGACATTTTTGCAAATTATTGGCCAATCTGGCATGAATTCGCCTCTCTTTCAAGCTAAAAAAGGCATGTGGCTGCAAGATAGCTATCCGGCCGCTTTCAGTTTGAAGCTCATGCTCAAGGACATTCGTTTAGCCAACAATGAAGCAGGAGAGGCGATTCAATTGCCATTCTTATCTAAAGTGCAAGAGCTTTATTCTCAAGCAGAAAAATCCGGTTTAGGCGCATTGGATATGGCAGCCGTTTATCATTATTTAGAAAAAGGAGATCATTAAAATGGACAGAGAACAAGTGGTTGCTTTACAGCACCAACGATTTGCTGCAAAAAAATACGATCCTAATCGTCGTATTTCCCAAAAGGATTGGGAAGCTTTGGTTGAAGTGGGGAGATTAGCCCCTTCTTCAATCGGGCTTGAACCATGGAAAATGCTTTTATTAAAAAATGAACGCATGAAAGAAGATTTAAAACCGATGGCCTGGGGGGCACTTTTTGGTTTAGAGGGAGCGAGCCATTTTGTCATTTATCTTGTGCGAAAAGGCGTTACTTATGACAGCGATTACGTTAAAAAAGTGATGCATGAGGTTAAAAAAAGGGATTATGACACTAATTCCAGGTTCGCTCAAATCATCAAAAATTTCCAAGAGAATGATATGAAACTCAATAGCGAACGATCTTTGTTTGATTGGGCTAGCAAGCAGACTTATATCCAAATGGCGAACATGATGATGGCAGCGGCCATGTTAGGGATTGATTCTTGCCCGATTGAAGGGTATGATCAAGAAAAAGTGGAGGCTTATTTAGAGGAAAAAGGCTATCTGAACACGGCGGAATTTGGCGTGTCGGTAATGGCTTGTTTTGGTTATCGCAACCAAGAAATCACCCCTAAAACCCGCTGGAAAACAGAAGTTATTTATGAAGTGATTGAATAAAAACGCTTTTAGCTTTTTGATAACCAACCATAAAGAGCTTGGCGTTAGCCAAGCGCTAATCTCTTAAATGATGCCTATTCATGTTTGATAAAAACAGAACTACCACAACACAATTAAGTATTCTTTAGGTATAATCAAAAACTATTTTTAAATAAAGGGTTTTTATGCTTCGTTTTGCGCCTTCGCCTACAGGGGATATGCACATAGGGAATTTAAGGGCAGCCATTTTCAACTACATTGTAGCCAAACAGCAACACAAACCCTTTCTCATTCGCATTGAAGACACGGACAAGGAGCGTAACATTGAAGGCAAAGATCAAGAAATTTTAGAAATTTTAAAGCTTATGGGGATAAGTTGGGACAAGCTCGTGTATCAAAGCCATAACATAGATTACCACAGAGAAATGGCGGAAAAATTACTGAAAGAAAATAAAGCGTTTTATTGTTATGCGAGCGTGGAGTTTTTAGAAAGAGAAAAAGAAAAAGCCAAAAATGAAAAACGCCCTTTCAGGTATTTAGACGAGTGGGCCACTTTAGAAAAAGACAAAAACCATGCCCCTGTGGTGCGTTTAAAAGCCCCAAATCATGCGGTGTCTTTCAACGATGCGATTAAAAAAGAAGTGAGATTTGAACCTGATGAATTGGATTCTTTTGTGCTTTTGAGACAGGATAAAAGCCCTACTTATAATTTCGCTTGCGCATGCGATGATTTGCTCTATGAAATCAGTCTGATCATTAGAGGCGAAGATCATGTGAGTAACACCCCTAAACAAATCTTAATCCGGCAAGCTTTAGGCTCAAACGATCCGATTGTTTATGCGCATTTGCCCATTATTTTAGATGAAGTAAGCGGTAAAAAGATGAGCAAAAGAGACGAAGCGTCCAGCGTGAAATGGCTTTTAAATCAAGGGTTTTTACCGGTTGCGATTGTGAATTGTCTCATCACTATCGGCAATAAAGTGCCCAAGGAAGTTTTTAGCCTTGATGAAGCGATAGAATGGTTTAGTTTAGAAAATCTTTCTAATTCCCCGGCTCATTTTAATTTAAAATATTTAAAACACTTAAACCACGAGCATTTAAAGCTTTTAGACGATGAAAAGTTATTAGAACTCACTTCAATAAAAGATAAAAATCTCCTAGGGCTTTTAAGATTGTTTATAGAAGAATGCGGCACGCTTTTAGAATTGAAAGAAAAAATTTCGTTGTTTTTAGAGCCAAAAGATATTGTTAAAACTTACGAGAACGAAGATTTTAAAGAGCGTTGTTTAGCGCTTTTTAACGCTCTAAAAAGCATGGATTTTCAAGCGTATAAGGATTTTGAAAGTTTTAAAAAAGAAGCCATGCGATTGAGCCAGCTTAAGGGTAAGGATTTTTTCAAACCTTTACGCATTCTTTTGACCGGGAACTCGCATGGCGTTGAATTGCCTTTGATTTTCCCCTATATCCAAAGCCATTATCAAGAAGTTTTAAGGCTCAAAGCATGATTTTTTCTACCCTTATCAATGCGGTAGCGGTGATTTTAAGCGCGCTTCTTACGATTTATATGTGGGTGGTGATCATTTATGTGCTTATCAGCTTCGTGCAGCCTAACCCTAATAACCCCATCATGCAAATCCTCGCTCGCTTGTGTGAGCCGGTGTTTTATTTTTTACGCTCTAGATTCAAGCTTGTGTTTAACGGGTTGGATTTCTCTCCTTTAGTGGTGGTCATTGTTCTGAAATTCTTGGATCTCACGCTCATTCAGTGGCTTTTCATGCTCGCTAAAAACCTTTAAAGAAAATAACCGCATGCGTTTTTTTACCTTGTTTTTTATCGGTATGCTTGGTGTTAGTTTTTCTCAAACCGAGTTGAGTTTAAAAGATTTAGAAAAAAAGCCCGCCGGGAT
The DNA here is from genome assembly GCF_014498195.1 of Helicobacter pylori. Classification (GTDB taxonomy): domain Bacteria; phylum Campylobacterota; class Campylobacteria; order Campylobacterales; family Helicobacteraceae; genus Helicobacter; species Helicobacter pylori_DO. The sequence continues at coordinate 175,414 of NZ_JACTGH010000001.1, forward strand.
CGTTAGGGATTATTATTTATGGCGTTATATTAGCGATAAAAAAACCACTTTAGAAAACGCTAAAAAAGCCTATGAATTGACTCAAAATAAAAACAACGCCCTACAAAAAGCCATGCAAGAAAAAGGCGTAGAAAATTCAGAAAAAAGCCCTGATGTTAAATTGCCTGAAGATATTTATTGCAAACAAATTACTCTAGAAAGCATGTTGGAAACAACAGACACTTTCCAAAATAGCTGTATCGCTATCGCTTTAAAATCAAAAATCAGAGATTTTGATAAAATCCCCCTTCAAACCCTTAAACCTTTACAAGAAAAAATCAAAGAGGCTTATCCTGTTCTTTATGAAGAGTTAGAAATCTTGCAAAGTAAGCATGTGAGCGCTTCTTTGTTTAAAGCTAACGCGCAAGTGTTTAGCGCGCTTTTCAATCATTTGAGTTATGAAAAAAAGCTCCAAATTTTTGAAGAGCATATCCCTATTAAAGAGTTAAACCGCCTTTTAGATGAAGATTACCCGGCGTTTAACCGCTTGATCTATCAGGTTATCTTAGATCCTAAATTGGATCATTTTAAAGACGCTCTGGCTAAAAGTAACGCCACCCAAAGCAACGCGCAAACCTTTTTTATCCTAGGGATTAACGAAATCTTGCGCAAAAAACCCTCTAAAGCACTCAAGTATTTTGAACGCTCAGAAGCGGTGGTTAAAGATGATGATTTTTCAAAAGACAGAGCGATTTTTTGGCAGTATTTAGTCTCTAAAAAGAAAAAAACTTTGGAGCGCCTTTCACAAAGCCCAGCTTTAAACCTCTATAGTCTTTATGCGAGCCGAAAATTAAAAACCACGCCCAGTTACCGCATCATTTCTCACATCCAAAATTTAAGTCAAGAAGACCCTCCTTTTAACACTTACGATCCTTTTTCGTGGCAAATTTTTAAGGAAAAAACCTTGAGTTTGAAAGATGAGAGCGCGTTTAATGCGATGCTAAAAAGCCTGTATTATGAAAAAAGCGCCCCTGAATTGACCTATCTTTTAAGCCAACGCAATAAAGACAAGATTTATTATTATTTATCCCCTTATGAAGGCATTATTGAATGGCAAAATACAGATGAAAAGGCTATGGCGTATGCGATCGCTAGGCAAGAAAGTTTCTTGCTCCCGGCTTTAATCTCTCGCTCCTTTGCTCTAGGGCTTATGCAGATCATGCCCTTTAATGTAGGGCCTTTCGCTAAAAGCCTTGGCATGGATAATGTTGATCTAAACGACATGTTTAACCCCAATATCGCCCTCAAATTTGGGAATTATTACTTGAACCATTTGAAAAAAGAATTCAACCACCCCCTTTTTGTCGCCTACGCTTATAACGCTGGGCCTGGGTTTTTAAGGAGGTGGTTAGAAAGCTCCAAACGATTTAAAGAAAAAAATCATTTTGAGCCATGGCTTAGCATGGAGCTTATGCCTTATAGCGAGACTCGCATGTATGGCTTTAGGGTCATGCTCAATTACTTGATTTATCAAGAAATTTTTGGGAATTTCATCCCTATTGATGGATTTTTAGAACAAACTCTTAATTCAAAGGACAAACCATGATTAAAAAATGCCTTTTTCCTGCCGCTGGCTATGGCACGCGCTTTTTGCCGATCACTAAAACCATTCCTAAAGAAATGCTGCCCATTGTGGATAAACCTTTAATCCAATACGCTGTAGAAGAAGCGATGGAAGCGGGCTGTGAAGTGATGGCGATCGTTACAGGCAGGAATAAACGAAGTTTAGAAGATTATTTTGACACGAGCTATGAAATAGAGCATCAAATCCAAGGCACTAACAAAGAAAACGCCCTAAAAAGCATTCGTAATATTATAGAAAAATGCTGTTTTTCCTATGTGCGCCAAAAGCAAATGAAAGGCTTAGGGCATGCGATTTTAACCGGGGAAGCCCTCATAGGCAATGAGCCTTTTGCGGTGATTTTAGCCGATGACTTATGCATAAGCCATGATTATCCTAGCGTGTTAAAGCAAATGACTTCATTGTATCAAAAATACCAATGCTCCATTGTAGCCATTGAAGAAGTGGCGTTAGAAGAAGTTTCAAAATACGGCGTGATTAGGGGCGAATGGTTAGAAGAGGGGGTGTATGAGATTAAAGACATGGTGGAAAAACCAAGCCAAGAAGACGCCCCAAGCAACCTAGCCGTGATAGGGCGCTACATTTTAACTCCGGATATTTTTGAAATTTTAAGCGAGACTAAACCGGGTAAAAACAATGAAATCCAAATCACAGACGCTTTACTCACTCAAGCCAAAAGAAAACGCATCATCGCTTACCAATTCAAAGGCAAACGATACGATTGCGGGAGCGTGGAAGGCTATATTGAAGCGAGTAACGCTTATTATAAAAAACGCTTATAAATCTTATCAACATGGGCAATTTGACTTATTACGCTTGCATGTATTTGATCCTTTTTGTATGTTTGATCCCTGTGTTTTTAGGGGGGCTTGTTTGGAGGCTTACTCGCCCCCCTTTAAAGCAAAATATTCCTAATAAAAGCCTTTCTTTGGAAAATTTAAACGAACAAATCAAAAACCTTCAAAGCGTGCCAGCTTTAGAAAAACTGAAAAACCGCTTCAATGAGCGTTTTAAAATCTGCCCTAAAGACAAAGAAACTCTGTGGCTAGAAACGATCCAAAAATTAGTCGCTTCAGAATTTTTTGAATTAGAAGACGCTATTAATTTTGGGCAAGAATTAGAAAACGCTAACCCTAATTACCGACAAAAAATCGCTAACGCTACCGGCTTAGCCCTTAAGAATAAAAAAGAAAAAGGATAGAATTGGATTTTTTAGAGATTGTAGGACAAGTCCCTTTAAAAGGGGGGGTAGAAATTTCAGGGGCGAAAAACTCTGCGCTCCCCATTTTAGCCGCCACGCTTTTAAGCCGCCAAGAAGTCAAAATCAAATTCTTGCCCCAAGTGGTGGATATAAAGGCGATGGCGTTATTGTTGCAAAATTTAGGTGCAGAATTAGAATGGCTTAACCCACATACGCTTCAAATCAGCGCTAAATCCCTGAGCCACACCGAAGCCACTTACGATTTGGTGCGTAAAATGCGCGCTTCTATTTTGGTTTTAGGCCCACTATTAGCGCGCTTTAAAGAATGCTTGGTGAGTTTGCCCGGTGGGTGCGCTATAGGAGCAAGGCCAGTGGATTTACACTTAAAAGCGATGCAACAATTAGGGGCTGAAATCAAAATTGAGCAAGGCTATATCCATGCAAAAGCCCCTAAAGGCTTGAAAGGGAATGATATTTTATTTGATAAAATCAGCGTTACAGGCACAGAAAACGCCCTCATGGCAGCAAGCTTAGCTAAAGGGATCACGCGCATCATTAACGCCGCTAAAGAGCCAGAAATCGCTCAATTGTGCATGTTTTTACAGAGTGGGGGGGTAGAAATTGAGGGCGTTGGCAGCAGTGAGCTAAAGATTAGGGGGGTAGAAAATGACGCTTTGAATTTAAAAGACATTCAAATCATACCCGATAGGATTGAAGCAGGCACTTATTTGTGCGTGGGGGCTATCACTAACAACCAGCTTAAAATCAATCGTATCATCCCTAACCACCTTCAAGCGATCACGGACAAGCTCATAGAAATTGGTTTTTCGCTAGATATTCAAGAAAATTCTATAGAAATTTATCCGGCCAAAAAACGCCAAGCCTTTGAAATCACCACGAAAGAATACCCAGGCTTTCCCACAGACATGCAAGCGCAATTCATGGCGTTAGCCACGCAGTGTTTGGGGACTAGTATCATTGAAGAAACGCTTTTTGAAAACCGCTTCATGCATGCAAGCGAGTTGCAACGCTTGGGGGCTAATATCAGCCTAAAAACAAATGTGGCTACCATTAGCGGATCCACAGAGCTTACCGGAAGCGATGTGATGGCGACCGATTTAAGGGCTTCTTCGGCTCTCATTTTAGCCGCCTTAGTGGCTAAGGGCGTGAGTAGGGTGCATAGGATTTACCACTTGGATAGGGGTTATGAGAGATTAGAGGATAAAATCAACGCTTTAGGGGCAAAAGTTGCGCGCTTAAAAGAAAAATAATCCAAGATTTGGTTACAATAGCTAGAATATTTTTCAATTATTACACAAGGAGCTTTTATGCGTATTGAGCATGATTTCATTGGGCAAATGGAAATTAGCGACGAGGTTTATTATGGGATCCAGACTTTAAGAGCGAGTGAAAATTTTTTCATCACCAACGACAAGCTTTGCAGTTATCCTGTTTTTATCAAATCTTTCGCTCAAGTCAAAAAAGCGGCTGCTTTAGCGAACGCGCAATTAGGCTTGATTGATGAAAAGCTTAAAATTGCGATTTGCCATGCGTGCGATTTGTTGGTTGATGGCAAATACCATGATCAATTCATTGTGGATATGATTCAAGGGGGGGCTGGCACAAGCACGAACATGAACATGAATGAAGTGATTGCTAATTTGGCTTTAGAATACATGGGGCATCAAAAGGGCGAGTATCAATTTTGCCACCCAAACGACCATGTCAACCGCTCTCAATCCACTAATGACGCCTATCCTAGCGCGTTAAAAATTGCGATTTATGAGCGCTTGAGCAATTTAGTCGCTCCCATGAAGGCTTTAAGGGACGCTTTCGCTCAAAAAGCTAAGGAATTTTCCCATGTGATTAAAATGGGGCGCACCCAGCTTCAAGACGCTGTGCCTATGACTTTAGGCCAAGAGTTTGAAACTTATGCGTTGATGGTTGATAGGGATATTGAGCAGGTTTTAGACGCTAGGAATTGGGTAAGAGAGCTTAATTTAGGCGGCACGGCCATTGGCACAGGGATCAATTCGCACCCGGATTATCGCAGTCTGATTGAAAAGAAAATCCAAGAAGTAACGGGCCGCCCCTTTGTCATGGCTAATAACTTGATAGAAGCCACTCAAAGCACGGGGGCGTATGTGCAAGTGAGTGGGGTGTTAAAGCGTATTGCGGTGAAACTTTCTAAGGTTTGTAACGATTTGAGGCTACTCAGCTCAGGCCCTAGAGCCGGGTTGAATGAAATCAATTTGCCTAAAATGCAGCCGGGCAGCTCTATTATGCCCGGTAAAGTCAATCCGGTGATCCCTGAAGTGGTCAATCAGGTGTGCTTTGCGGTGATTGGGAACGATTTGAGCGTGGCGTTAGCCGCAGAAGGAGGGCAATTGCAACTCAATGTGTTTGAGCCGGTTATCGCTTACAAGCTTTTCCATTCCTTTGTGATTTTAGGGCGTGCGATTGAAACTTTGACGACTAAATGCGTGGAAGGCATCACGGCTAATGAAAAGATTTGCCACGATTATGTTTTTAACAGCATTGGCATTGTTACCGCGCTAAACCCTCATATCGGCTATGAAAAATCTGCTATGATCGCCAAAGAAGCCTTAAAAAGCGATCGTTCTATCTATGACATCGCTTTAGAAAAGAAAATCTTAACTAAAGAGCAACTGGACGATATTTTCAAGCCAGAAAACATGCTAAGCCCTCACGCTTTCAAAAAGCATAAAGATTAAACGCTTTGCAACTTTCACGCCTCCAAACTTTACGCTCCCTTTATATGGAGCGTCTTTTGGGCGAAACTTACACCAATACCAGCCTTACCAAGCCCCAAAATAAGCCCCTTAACAAACAAGTTCATGAGGGTATAGAAAATTGCAATCTGTGCAAACGCCATCAACATTCAAAACCGGTGATCGGACTTTTTAACCCCACTTCCAAGCTCGCTTTTATCACGCTCACCCCCATGTTGGATAGCCAATTACATTTCTTAAACAATTTAAAAGCAGCCATGTTAGAGAGCATTATCCAAAAGGTTTTTAACTACCCCTTAAAAGATTGCAGTATTTTATCGCTCCTTAAATGCGACTCTAACAGCCTCAATTTAGAAGAAGAAATCAACGCATGCCTGCCCCATTTGATCTGGCAATTAGACAACAGCGCTTCAAAAGTCATTGTGGTATTTGGCGAGATTTTGCCCAAACGCCTTTTAAACCTTTCTAAAGAAGAATCCTTTGGGCGCATCGTGTCTTTAAAAACCAAACATTTTTTAAGCACCCATGCTTTAGAGAACATGCTCAAAAACCCCACACTCAAAAAAGAAGCGTTAGTGCATTTTAAAATAGCGCTCCAATTTCTCAATCAGTCTTAAAATACGCCTTATTTTTTAACCCATCTCCTTATGGCACGCAACAAAGGTAAGGATTTTTGATAAGCTTTGCGATAGATTTTAAAAGTGGTGTTTTGAGAGAGTTCTAATAAAGGTGAAGCGTTTTGTAAAAGGCGCTCATAATTAACCCTCAAATCATCATAATTAACCCTCAAATTATCATAATTAACCCTCAAATCATCATAATTAACCCTCAAATCATCATAATTAACCCTCAAATTATCATAATTAACCCTCAAATCATCATAATTAACCCTCAAATCATCATAATTAACCCTCAAATTATCAATAGATACTAAAGGCTCATTCAAATCACGATAGAAAATGAAAGGGTTATTATGATAGATCGTGTCGTTTTCTAAAATCGTTTTAAAAAAATCTAGGATTTTTTTAAAACTCAAATCTTGGTAAAAGTAAGCTTTCCCATCAATTTCATTTAAAGGGTTTTCATAGAGCATGTCTAAATAGGCGTTTGGGTGCGTGTGCAAGTATTTCACGTAATCAATCGCTTCATCAAAGTTTTTAAAATCACAAACGTTCACAAAACTCTTAGGGTTAAAATCTTTCGCCACGCTAGGACTCCCCCAATAAATGGGAATGGTATGGCTGAAATAAGCGTCAATGATTTTTTCAGTCACATAACCATAGCCTTGAGTGTTTTCAAAACACAGGTTGAATTTGTATTGGCTTAAAAACTCGCTCTTGTTTTTGACGTTATAGCCTAAAGTGTTTTTCACGCTCCCTCCCCCAGTAACTGGCTCAATAGCGTTTAAAGCGTCATAGAAAGCGTTCCTTATAGGAGCGTTAGGGTTGCTTGCGACAAAGCTCGCAAACCCTCTTTTCAAAGGATCGCTCTCATTATTCACTACTGCGCATAAATGGGGGTGGTTTTCTTTAAAATGATGGGAGGGCTTTTTTAAAGTATAAAGGCTGTCAGATTTGAGTTTGTAGGGTGCGGTGGTGTCATTCACGCTCTCGGCTTTATGGTGTAGTCTATCATAATATAAAGGCATTCTCAAATAACGATCTCTAAAGTCCAATTCATCAAAGCCTATGGCGTAATCAAAGAGGTTGAAATTAGGGACTTCGTTTTCACCGGTGTAAAACACTCTTTTAGTGTTTTGATAGGATAGGATTTTTCTGGCTGATCCAATAGGACTGCCAAAGACGAGATCGGAGGGTTCGTTGGGGTTTTGGTGGAGGGTGATTTTGTAGCGTTGGCTTAAGATGAAATATAAAATAAATTTTTTTCTAAACCCTTTGCTTTCTCTTTTATCCAAAGGCCACCAATTGGCTAGGGCTGCATTTAATGGGGGCTTATGGGTTGTCTCTTCTATTTGGGTGCTGTCTATATAAGCGTCTAATAGGGGCTGAAACATGGTTATCCTTTTAAAGGAATTTTACAAAAAAATTTTTTTAAATCAAAGGCTTGATTAGGGCTAGATTAGGCTCATTGATGCAATGCGTGGCGTGCTGTTTTAAAATTTCTTTAGCGTTGAAAGCGATTTTGATATGGGCATGTTTGAACATGCTCAAGTCATTCGCTCCATCGCCCACGACTAAAGTGTTCGTTTTACTGATATTCAACAAGCGTTGCAAAGCGAGGAGCATTTCGCCTTTAGAGTGTGAAAACATCATATGCCCGGTAACCAAGCCGTTTAAGGCGTTATTTTCCACGATCAGCGTGTTACTGAAAGCCGCATCTAAATGCAATAAATCCCTGTAATGATTCGTCGCTAGATCAAAGCCTCCGCTAAAGCAAACCACTTTGTAATTTTTCTCTTTTAAAGCGCTAATGAGATCAAACGCCCCATCAAATAAAGGCAGACTTTCACAAACTTCTTTGGCTAGTTTTAAGGGCATGTTTTTGAGTTTAGAAACCCTTAAAATAAGACTTTTATGAAAATCTGTCTCGCCATTCATGGCTTGCGAAGTGATTGTTTTCACTTCATCAAAAACCCCCCACGCCCTCGCTAAAGACTCAATCGTCTCAGCATTGACTAGCGTGGAGTCAAAATCAAAAACGGCTAGTTTTTGCACTCAATGACCCTAAAATTAAGATTTCCTGCTTTTAGCGATCCCTTTGACATACTGATCAGCCAAATACAAGCCATGGTTTTCATTACCAATCAACTCAATTTTATCCAAAATATCCTTGAAAAGCACTTCTTCTTCATGCTGTTCAGACACATACCATTGCAAGAAATTGAAAGTCGCATGATCTTTGCCTTTTATGGCGTGATCGACGATATTATTAATAGACTCGCTGATGTGTTGCTCATGTTCATAGGCTTTTTGGAAAATTTGAGTCAAACCTTCAAACTTATGCTCAGGTGCGCTGATGCTAGTCAATTGCACAGGCACATTGTTTTCATTCAAGAAGATGATGAGCTTTTTAGCATGCTCGTATTCTTCAGCCGCATGGTCAAACAAGAAAAGCCCTGCGCCATCTAAGCTATGGGTATAGCACCAAGAACTCATGCTCATATACAAGTTGGAAGAGTTCATTTCCTTATTCACTTGTTCGTTTAGCAACTTAATGATGTCTTTTGATAACATAGTATCTCCTTTGTGTTGGTTTAAGTTGTCCCATAATTATAGCATAAATGATAATGAAAAAGTAAACAAGAGTATGAAAATTTTTAAAAATTTATAAAAATGAGAAAGAACACCGGCTAATGGCTTGATAAAGCTTAGATTTTATCATAAAAATCTATTTAATGAGAATTAGGTAAAAAAAGGGGTTGGTATCAATAGGGAGGGATTAAAAGGGATATTTTTATATAATATATAAAAAGCATTCTTCAATCTAAAAATGCTACAATGTTTATCTTTAAAATGAAAGGGCAATTTAACCATGGACTTTTTAGAAAAAGTATTAGATAATCAAGTTACTGAAAGTAAAGAATTAGTGAAGCTTTATGATTATGATTTATACACGCTAGGGGAAGTAGCGGATCACATGCGCCAAAACATGCACCAAAAAATCGTGTATTTTAATGTCAATAGGCATTTAAACCCCAGTAATATTTGCGCGGACGCTTGCAAATTTTGCGCTTTTTCAGCCCACAGAAAAAACCCTAACCCTTATGAAATGAGCTTAGAAGAAATCCTAGAAAAGGTTAAAAATTCCTACAACAAGGGGATTAAAGAAGTCCATATCGTGAGCGCTCATAACCCTAATTACTCTTATGAGTGGTATTTAAAAGTGTTTGAAACCATCAAACAAGAAATGCCTAACTTACACCTAAAAGCCATGACCGCCGCAGAAGTGCATTTTTTAAGCGTTAAATTCAACAAACCTTTTGAATTGGTGCTAGAAGACATGCTCAAAGCCGGGGTAGATTCCATGCCTGGTGGGGGGGCGGAGATTTTTGATGAAGAAGTTAGGCGTAAAATCTGTAGTGGTAAGGTGGGCTCTTCTCGGTGGTTAGAAATCCATGCTTATTGGCACAAATTAGGCAAAATGAGTAACGCTACCATGCTTTTTGGGCATATTGAAGATAAAATCCATCGCATCGATCACATGTTAAGGATCAAAAAAACTCAAAGCCCTAAAAATAAAGTAGAAAATAAAGAGGGGGGCTTTAACGCTTTTATCCCCTTGTTGTATCAAAAAGAAAACAATTATTTGAAAGTGGAAAAATCCCCTAGCGCGATAGAAATCTTAAAAACCATCGCTATATCTCGCATTCTTTTAAACAATATCCCCCACATTAAAGCCTATTGGGCGACTTTGGGCTTGAATTTGGCTTTAGTGGCTCAAGAATTTGGCGCTAACGATTTAGACGGCACGATAGAAATAGAGAGCATTCAAAGCGCGGCAGGCGCGAAGAGCCGGCATGGTTTAGAAAAAGAAGATTTGGTATTTAAAATCAAGGACGCTGGTTTTGTTGCGGTAGAAAGGGATAGTTTGTATAATTTTATACAAAAATTTTAATAATTTTTAGCGTTTTTAAGAATGATTAGTTATAATAATGCTACTAACAACACTCAAGCTAAAATCTATTAAGGAAATCAGTATTAAAAAATTTATTCTATCCTCTCTTGTTTTCGCATGTATCAATACCAGCGTTGAAGCTTTAGAAAATGACGGCTCTAAACCAAACGATTTGACTCCACCAAAAGAAGCCTCTCAAGAAGCTCCAAAAAATGAAGCTCTAAAAGAAACTTCTCAATCCAATCAAACGCCTAAAGAAATGAAAGTCAAATCCATTTCTTATGTCGGGCTTTCTTACATGTCTGACATGCTCGCTAATGAAATTGTAAAGATTCGTGTGGGCGATATGGTGGATTCTAAAAAAATAGACACCGCTGTTTTGGCTTTGTTCAATCAAGGGTATTTTAAAGACGTTTATGCCACTTTTGAAAGCGGTATATTAGAGTTTCATTTTGATGAAAAAGCCAGGATTGCCGGGGTAGAAATCAAGGGTTATGGGACTGAAAAGGAAAAAGACGGCTTAAAATCCCAAATGGGGATCAAAAAGGGCGACACCTTTGATGAGCAAAAATTAGAGCATGCTAAAACGGCTTTAAAAACGGCTTTAGAAGGTCAGGGCTATTATGGGAGCGTGGTGGAGGTGCGCACCCAAAAGGTCAGTGAGGGCGCGTTATTAATCGTGTTTGATGTGAATAGGGGGGATAGTATTTATATCAAACAATCCATTTATGAGGGAAGCGCGAAATTAAAACGCCGCATGATTGAGTCTTTGAGCGCGAACAAGCAACGAGATTTCATGGGCTGGATGTGGGGCTTGAATGACGGAAAATTGCGTCTAGATCAATTAGAATACGATTCTTTGCGTATCCAAGATGTGTATATGCGTAGGGGTTATTTAGACGCTCATATTTCTTCGCCTTTTTTGAAAACGGATTTTTCTACCCATGACGCTAAGCTTCATTATAAAGTCAAAGAGGGGATCCAATACAGGATTTCAGACATTTTAATAGAGATTGACAACCCGGTAGTCCCCTTAAAAACCTTAGAAAAAGCCCTTAAAGTTAAAAGAAAAGATGTCTTTAATATTGAGCATTTAAGAGCGGATGCGCAAATTTTAAAAACCGAAATCGCCGATAAGGGTTATGCGTTTGCGGTGGTGAAGCCAGACTTGGATAAAGATGAAAAAAACGGGCTTGTGAAAGTCATTTATCGTATTGAAGTGGGCGATATGGTGTATATCAATGATGTCATCATTTCAGGGAACCAACGCACGAGCGATAGGATCATCAGAAGGGAATTGTTACTAGGGCCTAAAGATAAATACAACTTGACCAAACTGAGAAATTCCGAAAATTCTTTAAGGCGTTTAGGGTTTTTCTCTAAAGTCAAAATTGAAGAAAAAAGAGTTAATAGCTCGCTTATGGATTTGTTAGTGAGCGTAGAAGAGGGGCGCACTGGGCAGTTGCAATTTGGGTTAGGTTATGGCTCTTATGGAGGGCTTATGCTTAATGGGAGCGTGAGCGAAAGAAACCTTTTTGGAACCGGCCAAAGCATGAGCTTGTATGCTAACATCGCTACAGGGGGGGGTAGATCTTATCCGGGCATGCCAAGAGGAGCGGGGCGTATGTTTGCCGGGAATTTGAGCTTGACTAATCCAAGGATTTTTGATAGCTGGTATAGCTCTACGATCAATCTTTATGCGGATTACAGGATAAGCTACCAATACATCCAACAAGGCGGAGGCTTTGGGGTGAATGTCGGGCGCATGCTGGGTAACAGAACCCATGTGAGCTTAGGGTATAACTTGAATGTTACCAAGCTCCTTGGTTTCAGCAGCCCCTTATACAACCGCTACTATTCCTCTGTGAATGAAGTGGTCTCTCCAAGGCAATGTTCCACACCCGCATCGGTGATTATCAACCGCTTATCAGGCGGTAGAACTCCATTGGTCCCTGAAAGCTGTTCTAGTCCTGGAGCGATCACCACTTCACCAGAAATAAAAGGTATTTGGGATAGGGATTATCATACGCCTATTACCAGCTCTTTCACTCTTGATGTGAGTTATGACAACACTGATGATTATTATTTCCCTAGAAATGGGGTTATCTTTAGCTCTTATGCGACGATGTCTGGTTTGCCAAGCTCTGGCACGCTCAATTCGTGGAACGGGTTAGGCGGGAATGTCCGTAACACTAAAGTCTATGGTAAATTCGCCGCTTACCACCATTTGCAAAAATATTTATTGATAGATTTGATCGCTCGCTTTAAAACGCAAGGGGGTTATATCTTTAGGTATAACACCGATGATTACTTGCCCTTAAACTCCACCTTCTATATGGGGGGCGTAACCACGGTGAGAGGCTTTAGGAACGGCTCAGTTACGCCTAAAGATGAGTTTGGCTTGTGGCTTGGAGGCGATGGGATTTTCACCGCTTCTACTGAATTGAGCTATGGGGTGTTAAAAGCGGCTAAAATGCGTTTAGCGTGGTTTTTTGACTTTGGTTTCTTAACCTTTAAAACCCCAACTAGGGGGAGTTTCTTCTATAACGCTCCCCTCACGACAGCGAATTTTAAAGATTATGGCGTGATAGGGGCTGGGTTTGAAAGGGCGACTTGGAGGGCTTCTACAGGCTTACAGATTGAATGGATTTCGCCCATGGGGCCTTTGGTGTTGATTTTCCCTATAGCGTTTTTCAACCAATGGGGCGATGGCAATGGCAAGAAATGTAAAGGGCTATGCTTCAACCCTAACATGGACGATTACACGCAACACTTTGAATTTTCTATGGGAACAAGGTTTTAAAATGCGCATCAACAGAGAAGAAATTTTGGATTTAATGAAAAACGCGCCCTTGAAAGAATTAGGGCAAAGGGCTTTGAGGGTGAAGCAACGCTTGCACCCTGAAAACTTGACGACTTTTATTGTGGATAGGAATATCAATTACACCAATATTTGTTTTGTGGATTGCAAGTTTTGCGCGTTCAAACGCACCTTAAAAGAAAAAGACGCCTATGTGTTGAGTTATGAAGAAATTGATCAAAAGATTGAAGAATTGCTCGCTATTGGCGGCACGCAGATCCTTTTTCAAGGAGGGGTGCACCCGCAGCTCAAAATAGACTATTATGAAAATTTAGTCAGCCATATCGCCCAAAAATTCCCCACCATTACCATTCATGGTTTTAGCGCGGTTGAAATTGATTACATTTCTAAAATCTCTAAATTGTCTTTAAAAGAAGTTTTAGAAAGGTTGAAAAACGCTGGGTTAAGCTCCATTCCAGGAGCGGGAGCAGAAATATTAAGCGATAGGGTGCGCGATGTGATCGCTCCTAAAAAATTGAGCAGCGATCGGTGGATTGAAGTGCATAGAATGGCACACCTTTGCGGGATTAAAAGCACGGCTACCATGATGTTTGGGAGCGTGGATAATGAAGAAGATGTAGTGGAGCATTTACAAAGAGTGCGCGATTTGCAAGATGAAACCGGCGGCTTTAGGGCTTTTATTTTATGGAGTTTTCAGCCCAACAACACCCCCTTAAAAGAAGAAATCCCAAGCATTAAAAAAGCGAGTTCCAATCGGTATTTACGCTATTTGGCATGCAGTAGGATTTTTTTAGATAACATTCAAAACATACAAAGTTCATGGGTTACTCAAGGTTCTATGATAGGGCAGTTAGCCTTATTGTTTGGAGCGAATGATTTAGGGAGTGTGATGATGGAAGAAAATGTAGTGAAAGCGGCTGGAACGAGTTTTTGCATGAATGAAGCGGAAATGATAGAGCTTATTGAAGACATTGGGAGCGTGGCGGCTAAACGAAACACCGCCTATGAAATCTTAAAGCGTTATCCGGCTAAAGCAAAGGTATAAACAGCATGAAAAAAATTTTGATCACTTTATTATTAGGAGTTTTTATGGGGTTACAAGCGAGCGCTTTGACACACCAAGAAATCAATCAAGCTAAAGTCCCTGTGATTTATGAAGAAAACCATTTGTTGCCTATGGGGTTTATCCATTTAGCCTTTAGGGGGGGTGGGAGCTTAAGCGATAAAAACCAGTTGGGTTTGGCGAAACTATTCGCGCAAGTTTTAAACGAAGGCACTAAAGAGCTTGGCGCGGTGGGGTTTGCGCAACTTTTAGAGCAAAAAGCGATCAGTTTGAATGTGGATACTAGCGCAGAAGATTTGCAAATCACTTTAGAATTTTTAAAAGAATACGAAGATGAAGCCATTACGCGCTTAAAAGAGCTTTTAAAATCCCCTAATTTCACGCAAAACACTTTAGAAAAAGTCAAAACCCAAATGTTGGCCGCGCTTTTACAAAAAGAAAGCGACTTTGATTATTTGGCTAAATTGACTTTAAAGCAAGAACTTTTTGCTAACACCCCTTTAGCTAACGTGGCTTTAGGCACTAAAGAGAGTCTCCAAAAAATCAAGCTAGAGGATTTGAAACAGCAATTTGCTAAGGTTTTTGAGCTCAATAAGCTCGTAGTGGTGCTTGGGGGCGATTTGAAAATCGATCAAACTCTTAAGCGTTTGAATAACGCTCTTAATTTCTTGCCGCAAGGTAAAGCGTATGAAGAGCCTTATTTTGAAACGAGCGATAAAAAAAGCGAAAAAGTCCTCTATAAAGACACTGAGCAGGCTTTCGTGTATTTTGGTGCGCCCTTTAAAATCAAGGATCTAAAACAGGATTTAGCGAAATCTAAAGTCATGATGTTTGTGCTTGGGGGGGGGTTTGGCTCTCGTTTGATGGAAAAAATCAGGGTTCAAGAGGGCTTGGCTTATAGCGTGTATATCCGCTCCAATTTTTCTAAGGTCGCGCATTTTGCGAGCGGGTATTTGCAAACCAAGCTCAGCACTCAAGCTAAAAGCGTTGCTTTAGTTAAAAAAATAGTCAAAGAATTTATAGAAAAAGGCATGACGCAACAGGAATTAGACGACGCTAAAAAGTTTTTACTAGGCTCTGAGCCTTTAAGGAATGAAACGATCTCTAGCCGCTTGAACACCACTTACAATTATTTTTATTTAGGTTTGCCTTTAAATTTCAACCAAACACTCTTGGATCAAATCCAAAAAATGAGTTTGAAAGAGATCAATGATTTCATTAAAGCCCATACCGAAATCAACGACTTGACTTTTGCCATTGTGAGCAATAAAAAGAGTAAGGACAAATAATGCCATTTGAAGCTGTAATCGGGTTAGAAGTCCATGTCCAACTCAACACCAAAACCAAAATCTTTTGCTCTTGCTCTACAAGTTTTGGAGAATCCCCTAATTCTAACACCTGCCCTGTGTGTTTGGGCTTACCGGGAGCTTTGCCGGTATTGAATAAAGAAGTGGTTAAAAAAGCCATCCAATTAGGCACAGCCATTGAAGCCAACATCAACCAGTATTCCCTTTTTGCGAGGAAAAATTATTTTTACCCTGATTTGCCTAAGGCTTATCAAATCTCGCAGTTTGAAGTCCCCATTGTGAGCGATGGGAAATTAGAGATTGACGCTAAAGAGGGCGCGAAAATCGTGCGTATTGAAAGAGCCCACATGGAAGAAGACGCTGGTAAAAATATCCATGAGAGTAGCTGTTCTTTGGTGGATTTGAACCGTGCTTGCACCCCTTTATTAGAAATTGTCAGTAAGCCGGACATGAAAAATAGTGAAGAAGCCATAGCGTATTTGAAAAAGCTCCATGCCATCGTGCGTTTTATAGGGATTTCTGATGCGAACATGCAAGAGGGGAATTTCAGGTGCGATGCGAATGTGTCCATTAGGCCCAAAGGCGATGAAAAGCTTTACACGAGGGTGGAGATTAAAAACCTAAATAGCTTTAGATTCATCGCTAAAGCGATTGAATACGAGATAGAGCGCCAAAGCACAGCGTGGGAGAAGGGGCGCTATAATGAAGAGGTGGTTCAAGAAACGCGCCTTTTTGACACCGCCAAAGGGATCACCCTTTCTATGCGCAATAAAGAAGAATCGGCGGATTACCGCTATTTTAAAGATCCGGATTTGTATCCTGTTTTTATTGATGAAAAACTTTTAAAAGAAGCTCAAAAGATCAATGAATTGCCTAGCGCAAAAAAAATCCGCTACATGAAAGATTTTAACCTTAAAGAAGACGATGCGAATTTATTGGTGAGCGATCCGTTATTGGCGGAGTATTTTGAAAGCATGCTCCATCTTGGGGTTAAGGCTAAAACAAGCGTGACATGGCTTTGCGTGGAATTATTAGGGCGCTTGAAAGCCGAAACCACTTTAGAAAATTGCGGGGTTAGCGCTCATGTGTTAGGCGCTTTAGCCAAACGCATTGATGAGGGCAAGATTTCAGGTAAGAGCGCTAAAGATGTGTTAGACAGGCTTTTAGAAGAGCATGGGGGCGATGTGGATGCGCTCATTGAACAAATG
Organism: Helicobacter pylori; assembly: GCF_014498195.1. Taxonomy (GTDB): domain Bacteria; phylum Campylobacterota; class Campylobacteria; order Campylobacterales; family Helicobacteraceae; genus Helicobacter; species Helicobacter pylori_DO. The sequence goes on from NZ_JACTGH010000001.1 coordinate 191,963, forward strand.
GGCTTGTCTCAAGTCAATGACACAGAAGCGATTGTTAAAGTGGTAGAAGAGGTGCTTAAAAACAACGCTGATAAGGTGCTTGAATACAAAAGCGGTAAGGACAAGCTTTTTGGATTTTTTGTAGGGCAAGCGATGAAAAATCTAAAAGGCGCTAATCCTAGCGTGGTGAATGCTATTTTGAAAGAGAAATTGGGTTGATGAGGAAAATTTTTTCTTATGTTTTGAAGGCTTTGTTGTTTATTGGGATCGTTTATGCAGAGCCGGAATCTAAAGTGGAAGCCTTAGAAGGGAGGAAGCAAGAGTCTTCTTTGGATAAAAAAATCCGCCAAGAATTGAAGAATAAGGATTTGAAGAATAAAAAAGAAGAAAAGAAAAACCCCGAAGAAAAGAAAGAAATAAAAGCCAAAAGAAAGCCCAGAGCAGAAGTCCATCATGGGGATTCCAAAAATCCCGCTCAAAAAATAACGCCTTCTAAAATCAAAGAGGGCGCTAAAGGGGTTCAAAATCAAGGCACGCAAAATCAAGGCGTTCAAAATAACGCGCCAAAACTTGAAGAAAAAGAGACAACCTCTCAAACTCTTGAAAAAAATAAGGGAACAAGCCCTAGCTCTCAATTCAATTCCATTTTTGGTAATCCTAATAACGCTACCAACAACACCCTTGAAGATAAGGTCGTAGGGGGCATTTCTTTGCTCGTTAATGGCTCGCCTATCACGCTGTATCAAATCCAAGAAGAGCAAAAAAAATCTAAAGTGAGCAAAGCTCAAGCCAGGGATCGTTTGATCGCTGAGCGCATTAAAAACCAAGAAATTGAGCGCTTGAAAATCCATGTAGATGATGACAAGCTAGACCAAGAAATGGCGATGATGGCGCAACAGCAAGGCATGGATTTAGACCATTTCAAACAAATGCTTATGGCTGAGGGGCATTATAAACTCTATAGAGATCAGCTTAAGGAGCATTTAGAAATGCAAGAATTGTTGCGTAATATTTTGCTCACCAATGTGGATACTAGCTCTGAAACCAAAATGCGCGAATATTACAACAAACACAAGGAGCAATTCAGTATCCCCACAGAAATAGAAACTGTGCGCTACACTTCAACGAGTCAAGAAGATTTAGAAAGGGCTATGGCAGACCCTAATTTGGAAATTCCAGGGGTGAGTAAGGCTAATGAAAAAATAGAGATGAAAACCCTAAACCCTCAAATCGCTCAAGTCTTTATTTCGCATGAGCAAGGCTCTTTCACGCCCGTTATGAATGGGGGTGGGGGGCAGTTCATCACCTTTTATATCAAAGAAAAAAAGGGTAAAAACGAAGTGAGCTTCAGTCAGGCCAAGCAATTCATCGCCCAAAAATTAGTGGAAGAATCTAAAGATAAGATTTTAGAAGAGCATTTTGAAAAATTGCGCGTTAAGTCTAGGATTGTGATGATTAGAGAGTGATTTTTAGATTGTGCAACACTTCAATTTCCTCTATAAAGATTCTTTATTTTCTATCGCTTTATTCACTTTCATTATCGCTCTTGTCATTCTATTAGAACAGGCTAGGGCGTATTTCACCCGAAAGAGAAACAAAAAATTTTTACAAAAATTCGCCCAAAATCAAAACGCTTACGCGAGCAGTGAGAATTTAGACAAGCTTTTAAAGCATGCTAAAATTTCCAGTTTGATGTTTTTAGCCAGAGCGTATTCTAAAGCGGATGTACAAATGAGTATTGAAATCTTAAAAGGGCTTTTAAATCGCTCCTTAAAAGATGAAGAAAAAATCGCTGTTTTAGATTTATTAGCTGAAAATTATTTTAGTGTGGGGTATTTACAAAAAACAAAAGACACCGTGAAAGAAATTTTGCGCTTTTCCCCAAGGAATGTGGGAGCGTTGTTGAAACTTTTGCATGCGTATGAATTAGAAAAAGATTATTCAAAGGCTTTAGAGACTTTGGAATGTTTGGAAGAATTAGAAGTGCCTGAAATTGAAACGATTAAAAATTACCTTTATCTCATGCATTTAATAGAGAACAAAGAAGATGCGGCTAAAATCTTGCATGTTTCAAAGGCGTCGTTAGATTTGAAAAAAATCGCTTTAAATTATTTAAAATCTTATGATGAAAAGCTTTTTTGGCAAGAGATTGATGCAACCGAACGGCTAGAAAATGTGATCGATCTTTTATGGGATATGAATATCCCTGCTTTTATTTTAGAAAAACACGCCCTTTTGCAAGACATTGCGCGATCTCAAGGGCTGCTTTTGGACAACAAACCTTGCCAAGTTTTTGAATTAGAGGTTTTACGCGCTCTATTGAATAGCCCTATGAAAGCGAGTCTGACTTTTGAATACCGCTGCAAGCATTGCAAACAAATCTTTCCTTTTGAAAGCCATAGGTGTCCTGTGTGTTACCAGTTAGCGTTTATGGATATGGTGCTTAAAATTTCTAAAGAAAGCTATGAGAGTGGATTAAATGCAAGAAATTGAAATTTTTTGCGATGGTTCTTCTTTAGGCAATCCCGGGCCAGGCGGGTATGCGGCGATTTTACGCTATAAGGATAAAGAAAAAATCGTCAGTGGGGGCGAACATTTCACCACGAATAACCGCATGGAATTAAGAGCGCTCAATGAAGCGTTAAAAATTTTGAAATGCCCATGCCATATCACGCTTTATAGCGATTCGCAATACGTGTGCCAAGCGATCAATGTGTGGCTAACTAACTGGCAAAAAAAGAATTTTTCTAAAGTCAAAAATGTGGATTTATGGAAAGAATTTTTAGAAGTTTCTAAAGGGCATTTGATTGTGGCTGTTTGGATCAAGGGGCATAACGGGCATGCCGAGAATGAACGCTGCGATAGCCTCGCTAAATTAGAGGCGCAAAAACGGGTCAAAACGACCACTTAAAGGGAAAAACGATGAAAAACAAACGCTCTCAAAACAGCCCTTATGTAACGCCTAATAACCCTTATCTAACGCTAGAAAAAGCTTTGGGGTATTCTTTTAAAGACAAGCGTTTATTGGAGCAAGCCTTAACGCATAAATCATGCAAGCTCGCTTTAAACAATGAGCGCTTGGAATTTTTGGGCGATGCAGTGTTGGGTTTGGTGATAGGGGAGTTGCTATACCATAAATTCTATCAATACGATGAGGGCAAACTCTCTAAATTAAGGGCTTCTATTGTGAGCGCGCATGGTTTTACGAAATTAGCGAAAGCGATTTCTTTACAAGATTATTTGCGCGTTTCTTCTTCTGAAGAAATTTCTAAGGGGAGAGAAAAACCCTCTATCCTGTCAAGCGCTTTTGAGGCTTTAATGGCTGGGGTGTATTTAGAAGCGGGGTTAGCTAAGGTGCAAAAAATCATACAAAATTTACTCAATCGCGCTTACAAGCGTTTGGATTTGGAGCATTTGTTTATGGACTATAAAACCGCTTTACAGGAATTAACCCAAGCGCAATTTTGCGTGGTCCCCACTTACCAATTGCTCAAAGAAAAAGGCCCCGATCACCATAAAGAATTTGAAATGGCTCTATACATTCAAGATAAAATATACGCAACCGCTAAAGGCAAAAGCAAAAAAGAAGCCGAACAGCAATGCGCTTATCAAGCGCTTCAAAAACTGAAGGAAGCAAAATGAACACTTTGGGGCGTTTTTTAAGGCTCACGACTTTTGGGGAATCGCATGGGGATGCGATAGGGGGGGTGTTAGACGGCATGCCTAGCGGGATTAAAATAGACTATGCGTTATTAGAAAATGAAATGAAGCGCCGCCAAGGGGGGAGGAATGTTTTCACTACACCACGAAAAGAAGACGATAAAGTGGAAATAACAAGCGGGGTTTTTGAAGGTTTTAGCACAGGGACGCCCATAGGGTTTTTAATCCACAACCAAAGGGCTAGGAGTAAGGATTATGATAACATTAAAAACCTTTTTAGGCCTAGCCATGCGGATTTCACTTATTTTCATAAATACGGCATCAGAGATTTTAGGGGTGGGGGGAGGAGTTCGGCCAGAGAGAGCGCTATAAGAGTGGCTGCTGGGGCGTTTGCTAAAATGCTTTTAAGAGAAATCGGTATTGTTTGTGAAAGCGGGATTATAGAAATAGGGGGCATTAAAGCCAAAAATTATGATTTCAATCACGCCTTAAAAAGCGAGATTTTTGCCCTAGATGAAGAACAAGAAGAAGCGCAAAAAACAGCCATTCAAAACGCTATCAAAAACCACGATAGCATAGGGGGCGTGGCTTTGATCAGGGCAAGGGGCACAAAAACCAATCAAAAACTCCCCATTGGCTTAGGTCAAGGGCTATACGCTAAATTAGACGCTAAAATCGCTGAAGCGATGATGGGGCTTAACGGGGTGAAAGCGGTTGAAATAGGCAAGGGGGTAAAAAGCTCTTTACTAAAAGGATCAGAGTATAACGATTTAATGGATCAAAAGGGGTTTTTGAGCAATCGTAGCGGAGGGGTTTTAGGGGGCATGAGCAATGGGGAAGAAATTATTGTTAGAGCGCATTTCAAACCCACGCCAAGCATTTTCCAACCTCAACAAACCATAGATATTAACAATCAAGAATGCGAATGCTTGCTAAAGGGCAGGCATGATCCTTGCATTGCGATTAGAGGGAGTGTGGTGTGCGAGAGTTTGCTTTCATTGGTGTTAGCTGATATGGTATTACTCAATTTGACTTCAAAAATAGAGTATTTAAAAACGATTTATAATGAGAATTAAACGAAATTGGATACAATCAGCTTAAAAAGGATATAAAGTGGAAAAATTACCTAAAAAACGAGTTTCTAAAACCAAATCACAAAAACTTATCCATAGCCTAACCACCCAAAAAAACAGAGCCTTTCTCAAAAAAATCAGCGCTAATGAAATGCTTTTAGAATTAGAAAAAGGGGCGTTTAAAAAAAATGAAGCCTATTTTATTTCTGATGAAGAAGATAAAGATTACGTTTTAGTGCCGGACAATGTGATCTCTCTTTTGGCAGAAAACGCCAGAAAGGCTTTTGAAGCCAGGCTTAGGGCGGAATTAGAAAGGGATATTATCACCCAAGCGCCGATTGATTTTGAAGACGTGCGCGAAGTTTCTTTGCAATTGTTAGAAAATTTACGCCAAAAAGACGGGAATTTGCCCAATATCAACACCTTAAACTTTGTCAAACAAATCAAAAAAGAACACCCTAATTTATTTTTTAATTTTGACAACATGTTCAAACAACCCCCTTTTAATGAGAATAATTTTGAAAATTTTGACAATAGCGATGAGGAAAATTTTTAATGCAAACCATTGATTTTGAAAAATTTTCACAATACTCCAAGCCCGGGCCGCGATACACCAGCTACCCCACGGCGGTGGAGTTTAAAGAAAATTTTAATGAAGAGAGCTTAAAAACGGCGTTTTTTAACCATGACAACCTCAAAAACCCCATGCCTTTATCGCTTTATACGCATTTGCCCTTTTGCAGGAGCGCGTGTTATTTTTGCGCATGTTCTGTCATTTACACCAGTTTAGAAGAGAAAAAAGTCCGCTATATCAGCTACCTTAAAAAAGAACTCGCCCTTTTAAAAAATGCGATGGACACTAACAGAGAAGTGGCGCAATTCCACTATGGCGGCGGCACGCCGACCTTTTTTTCGCCCATTCAATTAGATGAAATCACGCAAAGCATTCAAGAAGTTTTCCCTAATTTCAGCAAAGATATTGAAATGAGTTGTGAGATTGACCCTAGGCATTTCACTAAAGAACACATGCAAACCTTGTTTGATAGGGGGTTCAACCGCTTGAGTTTTGGGGTGCAGGATTTTGATTTTGAAGTCCAAAAAGCCATTCACAGGATCCAACCTTTTGAAATGGTTCAAGAATCCGTGAAGCTCGCTAGAGATTACGGCATCAAATCCATTAATTTTGATTTGATTTATGGCTTACCCAACCAGACTAAAGAGAGTTTTTTAAAAACCTTGGAGTCAGTTTTGAAACTAAATCCGGACCGATTAGCGGTGTTTAATTACGCGCATGTGCCTTGGGTGAAAAAAACGATGCGTAAAATTGATGAAACCCTATTGCCAAGCCCTAGAGACAAGCTAGAGATTTTAGAATCCCTTATTAGTTTTTTAGAAAAAGCCAACTACCAAATGATAGGCATGGATCATTTCGCTAAAAGCGATAATGAGTTGTATCTGGCCCTTCAAAAAGCGGAGTTGCACCGTAATTTTCAAGGCTATACCACTAAGAAATTCACTCAAACCATTGGTATTGGCGTTACGAGCATTGGCGAAGGGGGCGATTATTACACGCAAAATTATAAAGACTTGCACCAGTATGAAAAAGCCCTTGATTTGGGTCATTTACCGGTAGAAAGGGGTGTAGCGCTCAGTCAAGAAGATGTGTTAAGAAAAGAAGTGATCATGCAGATGATGAGCAATTTAAAACTGGATTACTCTAAGATTGAAGAAAAATTTTCTATTGATTTTAAAGCGCATTTTAAAAAAGAATTAGAAAAATTAAAGCCTTATGAAGAAGCGGGCTTGCTTTCTTTTAACGCTAAAGGCTTTGAGATGACCAAAACAGGGGGCATGCTCGTAAGAAACATGGCTATGGAGTTTGACGCGTATTTGCGTGGGGGCGAAAAACATTTCAGTAAAACGCTATGAATGAAAATATTTTTGAAGAAGTAGGGGACGCTTGCGTTAAATGCGCTAAATGCGTGCCAGGTTGCACCATATACCGCATTCATAAAGACGAAACGACTTCGCCTAGAGGCTTTTTGGATTTGATGCGCCTAAACGCTCAAAACAAGCTCAAATTAGACACGAATTTAAAACACCTTTTAGAAACTTGTTTTTTATGCACCGCTTGCGTTCAAACTTGCCCCTTTCATTTGCCCATAGACACTTTAATAGAAAAAGCCAGAGAAAAAATCGCTCAAAAGCATGGCATCGCTTGGTATAAAAAATCCTATTTTTCCCTTTTAAAAAACCGCAAAAAAATGGATAGGGTGTTTTCGGTGGCGCATTTTTTAGCCCCTTGTATTTTTAAGCAAGTAGGGGATAGTTTAGAGCCTAGAGTGGCGTTTAAAGGCTTATTCAAACGCTTTAAAAAAAGCGCTCTGCCTCCCTTAAATCAAAAAAGTTTTTTACAAAAGCATGCAGAAATGAAGCCTTTAGAAAACCCCATTCAAAAAGTGGCGATCTTTATAGGGTGCTTGAGCAATTACCATTACCAGCAAGTGGGGGAAAGCTTGTTGTATATTTTAGAAAAACTCAACATTCAAGCGATCATCCCTAAGCAAGAATGCTGCTCAGCGCCTGCGTATTTCACCGGCGATAAAAACACCACGCTTTTTTTAGTGAAAAAAAACATAGAATGGTTTGAAAGCTATTTAGATGAAGTGGATGCGATCATTGTGCCTGAAGCCACATGTGCGAGCATGCTTATTAATGATTATTACAAGGTGTTTTTAGGCGAAACAGATAAGGATTTGTATGTGAAGCGCTTGGAAAAGATCACGCCTAAAATCTATCTGGCGAGCGTGTTTTTAGAGAAACACACCCCCTTAAAAAACCTTTTAGAAAAAATCCCTAAAGGTAAAAAAGAGGTTATCACTTATCATAACCCTTGCCATGCTAAAAAAACCCTAAACGCTCACAAAGAAGTGCGCAACTTGCTCAATTCGCATTATGAAATTAAAGAAATGCCAGACAATTGCTGCGGTTTTGGGGGGATTACGATGCAAACCGAAAAGGCGGAGTTTTCTCTAAAAGTGGGGCTTCTTAGGGCTAAAGAAATCATAGACACCAAAGCTAGAATTTTGAGCGCAGAATGTGGGGCATGCCACATGCAGCTTAACAACGCCTTAAAGTCTTTAGATGACCCTAACACCCCCTCTTTTTCACACCCTTTAGAACTCATCGCTAAAGCTTTAAAAAGCGCTGAATAAAAAGCCTTTTTAACCCCACTTTCCAACATCTTTTTATATAATGTAAAACTTTATAACACTATTATAAGGAATGAAAAATGCAAGAAATCAGCGCCTACGAACTCATTAAAGAAAAACTGCACGCCATACCTAACCTTCGCCATAAAGGGAGCTTGTTTGAAAAAATTTCTAAGCAATTTTTACAAGAGCATGACAGCGCTAACGAATACGAGTCTATTGATCTTTGGAACGATTGGGAATTAAGAGGGAAGGAGCGCGATAAGGGGATTGATATAGTCATTACGACCTCAAACAAAGAATACATCGCCGTGCAATGCAAATTCCATCAAAATAGCATCTCATATAACGACATTTCACCTTTTTTAACCCAATTGCAAAGCGGGGTGGGGGAGGTTAGGTTTAAAAAAGGGATCATCATCTCCAGTTCTCATTTAACCTCTGAAGCCCTTAAAGCAATTGAACAAATCAGAAGCACAGGAATGGGGATTGACATTGATGAAATCACTGAAGAGGATTTCATTTATTCTCGCATTGATTGGGAAAAGTTTGATCCCACAAAAACCGAAGACGAAATCCCCTTATGCGATAAGAAAAAGCCACGTTCCCACCAAACAGAAGCGATTGAAAAGACTAAAGAGTATTTTTCTAACCCCAAAAACGCTAGAGGCAAGCTCATTATGGCATGCGGGACCGGCAAAACCTACACTTCTTTAAAAATCATGGAAGCTTTAGATCCCAAGATCACGCTTTTTTTAGCGCCAAGCATCGCTTTGCTTTCTCAAACTTTTAGAGAATACGCGCAAGAAAAAAGCGAGCCTTTTTACGCTTCTATCGTGTGCAGCGATGATAAAGTCGGGCAAAGTAAGAACGAAGACAATGACGATATTAAATTTTCTGAGCTCCCTATAAAGTCCTCCACCCGCCTTGAAAACATTTTAAGCGTTTATGAAAAAGCGCAAAAAGAAAACAAGCGCTTCATTATCTTTTCAACTTATCAAAGCGCGTTGCGTATTAAAGAAGCGCAAGAAGCGGGTTTGGGCGAAATCGATCTCATCATTTGCGATGAAGCCCACAGAACGGTAGGGGCTATGTATTCTAGTAATGAAAGGGACGATAAAAACGCTTTCACGCTTTGCCACAGCGATGAAAATATCAAAGCTAAAAAACGCCTGTATATGACCGCCACGCCTAAAGTGTATAGCGAAAGTTCTAAAGCTAAAGCCAAAGAGAGCGATAACGTTATCTATTCCATGGATGATGCGGATACTTTTGGCGAAGAAATCTATACGCTCAATTTTGAAAGAGCGATCGCTTTAGATCTCTTAACCGATTACAAAGTCATCATTTTAGCGGTGCGTTCAGAAAATTTAAGCGGCGTTACTAACAGCGTGAATAAAAAGATCAGCCAGCTCAAAGCCGAAGGCACTAAATTAGATAAAAAGCTTATTAATAACGAATTTGTGTGTAAGATCGTTGGCACGCATAAAGGGCTAGCCAAGCAGGATGTGATCGCTTTAGACGATGAAAACAAAGAAGACAACGACTTGAAAAACAAAAGAGACACCTTTTTTCTCAAAGAGCCATAAGCTTTTGTAAAAGCATACAAACGAGCAAGAATATCAAAGACTCCTTTGAAACGATCATGGAATGCTATGATGAAGAGCTGAAGAAAAAGAGTTTTAAAAACCTAGAAATCAAAATCGATCATGTTGATGGCACCATGAATTGTAAGGAGAGGCTTGACAAATTAGAAAACTTGAACCAGTTTAAACCTAACACTTGTAAGGTTTTAAGTAACGCCAGGTGTTTGAGTGAAGGGGTGGATGTCCCAGCGCTTGATAGCGTTATCTTTTTTGATGGCAAAAGCGCTATGGTGGATATTATCCAAGCGGTGGGTAGGGTGATGCGAAAAGCCAAAAACAAGAAAAGAGGCTATATCATTTTGCCTATCGCTTTAGAAGAGAGTGAAATTGAGAACTTGGATGAAGCCGTCAAAAACACCAATTTCAAAAACATTTGGAAAGTGATAAAAGCTTTAAGAAGCCATGATTCAAGCCTCGTTGATGAAGCCACTTTCAAAGAAAAAATCAAAATCTTTGGGAGCGATGATGCAAGCAATTTAGACGATGAGGAAGAGTTGCAAAAAGATAAAACCGAGCAATCCGATCCCAAACAAGCCCAAAAAACCCTTTTTGACGCTATCTTATTGCAAGATCTAGCGGACGCTGTGTATAACGTCATGCCCACTAAATTAGGGGACAGGAACTATTGGGAAAATTTCGCCAAAAAAACGGGCAATATCGCAAGAACCTTGAATAATCGCTTGAAAGATATTTTTGAAAAAAACCCTGAAATTTTCCACGGCTTTTTGGATTCCTTAAGAGGCAATGTCCACCAAAGCATCAAAGAATATGAAGCCTTAGATATGATCACCTCTCATATCATCACTAAGCCCATTTTTGATGCGCTTTTTGGGGACAATATTAAAAACCCTATCGCAAAAGCCTTAGATAAAATGGTTTTAAAACTCTCCGATCTAGGGCTAGAAGGGGAAACTAAAGATCTTAAAAACCTCTATGAAAGCGTGAAAACAGAAGCCATGCGTGCCAAAAGCCAAAAAAGCCAACAAGAACTCATTAAAAACCTCTACAACACTTTCTTTAAAGAAGCCTTTAGAAAGCAAAGCGAAAAACTAGGGATCGTTTATACGCCTATAGAGGTGGTGGATTTCATCTTAAGGGCCACTGACGGCATTTTGAAAAAGCATTTTAATACGGATTTTAACGATCAAAGCATCACGATTTTTGACCCATTCACCGGCACCGGGAGTTTTATCGCCCGGTTGCTTTCAAAAGAAAATAATCTCATTAGCGACGAAGCCTTAAAAGAGAAGTTTCAAAAAAATCTGTTCGCTTTTGACATCGTGCTTTTATCTTATTACATCGCTTTAATCAATATCACTCAAGCCGCGCAAAATAGGGACAGCTCGTTAAAAAATTTCAAAAACATCGCGCTCACGGACAGCCTGGATTATTTGGAAGAAAAAAGCGCTAAGGGGGTAATCCCTGGCTTTGAAGATTTGAAAGAAAACCAAGAAATCAAAACCACTATGGAAAAGCAAAACATCAGAGTCATCATCGGCAACCCGCCTTATTCAGCCGGTGCCAAAAGCGAAAACGATAACAACCAAAACCTAACCCACCCTAAGCTTGAAAAATTAGTTTATGACACTTATGGCAAAAATTCCACCGCCAGAGTGGGGGCAACCACACGAGACACGCTCATTCAAAGTATGCGCATGGCGAGCGATCTTTTAAAAGATAAGGGGGTGGTAGGCTTTGTGGTGAACGGGAGTTTTATTGACTCTAAAAGCGCGGACGGGTTCAGGAAATGCGTGGCCAAAGAATTTTCGCATCTTTATGTATTGAATTTGAGGGGCAATGCTAGGACTTCAGGGGAGACTTTTAAAAAAGAAGGAGGGAAAATTTTTGATAGCGGATCAAGAGCGACGATAGCGATTATCTTTTTTGTCAAAGACACAAGCGTGAAAAATAGCACGATCCATTACTACGATATTGGGGATTATTTAAAAAGAGAAGAAAAACTCAATCGGCTCGCTAACTTTTTAAACCTAGAGGCAATCGCTTTTGAAACCATCATTCCGAATAATAAAGGCGATTGGATCAACCAAAGGAATGACGCTTTTGACAAACTCATCCCTTTAAAAAGAGATAAAACACTCCAAAACGACAGCATTTTTGATCTCAATTCTATTGGTGTGGTGAGCGGGCATGATCCTTGGGTGTATAACTTTTCGCCAAACGCTTTAAAACAATCGGTGCAAAACTGCATTGACACCTATAACGCTGATTTGAAGCGCTTTAATGCGCATTTCAGGGAAGCTTTCAAACAACGCGCCAAAGGCGTCAAATCAGACAAACTTTATAAACACCTCAACGACCAAGAAATCACCACCGATAAAACGAAGATTGCTTGGGTTCAAAATCTTAAAATGCAACTGATAAAAGGGAAAAAACTTGATGATTTTTCACAAGAAAAAATCTCTGTTAGTTTGTATCGCCCCTTTAATAAACAATATTTTTACTATGAGCGAGAGCTTGCTTGGAGTTTTTATTTAATGAAAAAAATTTTCCCGGATAAAAGCGCGCATAATGTGGTGATTAATACCAGTTCAATGGCTTCAAGAAATTTTTCTTGCTTGATTGCAAACGAGATTACTGATTTCCAAACAATGGCGAACACCCAAGCTTATCCCTTGTATTATTATGATGATTTGGGGAATCGCCATTATGCTATCAGCGGCTATGCGCTCAACCTGTTTAGGAGGCATTATAAAGATAATGCTATCACTGAAGAAGAGATTTTTTATTACATTTATGCGATTTTCCACCATAAAGGCTATTTGGAAAAATACAAAAATTCCCTCGCCAAAGAAGCGCCGCGCATCGCTTTGAGCGAAGATTTTAAGGAACTCTCTATTCTTGGCAAAGAATTGGCCGAATTGCACCTGAACTATGAGAATGGGGAAATGCACAAGAGCGTTAAACATAACCTACTAGAGAACGCCGAAGTGGAGGGCTATTATGATGTGGTTCAAATGAAAAAGGATAAAAAAGGGGATTGCATCCTTTATAACCAAAATATCACCATCACTCAAATCCCCAAAAAAGCCTTTGACTATGTGGTGAATGGCAAAAGCGCGATTGACTGGGTGATCGAACGCTATCAAAAGACTACCGATAAAGACAGCTTGATTGAAAACAACCCGAATCATTACGCCGGCGCGGAAAATACATTTTTGAACTCCTTTGTAGGGTCATCAAACTCTCTGAAAAAAGCGTGGATTTGATTGAAAAGATCAGCAAGAAGAGGTTTGAGTGATGGATACTAAAAATTGCGCAACAAGCGCTTGAAAGTTATAAAGAAAGAAGGATTACCCTTTTTTCTTAAAGTTTATCCCAAAATCCCCCCAAAAACAGAAAAAATCGCAGAGCCAAACCGCTAAAACCCCTTAGAAAATTTAAAATTTTAAGTTTTAGGGGTGTTTTTCTTAAGAATTTAGGTTTTTTATAGATTATTATGTTATTATTATACGAAATGTAGACTTTTAGAAGGAAAAATGTTGTATGAAAAAGTTTGTAGTGTTTAAAACGCTCTGTTTATCGGTAGTGTTAGGTAATAGTCTTTTGGCAGCAGAAGGTAGCACAGAAGTGCAAAAGCAATTGGAAAAACCAAAAGATTATAAAGCAGTGAAAGGCGAGAAAAACGCTTGGTATTTGGGGATTAGCTATCAAGTCGGTCAGGCTTCACAAAGCGTTAAAAACCCCCCCAAAAGCAGTGAATTTAACTATCCTAAGTTCCCTGTGGGTAAAACCGACTATCTGGCCGTTATGCAAGGCTTAGGGCTTACTGTGGGTTATAAGCAGTTTTTTGGGGAGAAGAGATGGTTTGGTGCACGCTATTACGGCTTTATGGATTATGGGCATGCCGTGTTTGGGGCGAACGCTTTGACATCAGATAATGGTGGGGTGTGCAAACTCAATGAGCCATGCGCGACCAAAGTAGGGACAATGGGCAATCTGTCTGACATGTTCACTTATGGTGTGGGTATTGACACTTTGTATAATGTCATCAATAAAGAGGATGCGAGTTTTGGATTCTTTTTTGGGGCTCAAATCGCGGGCAACTCTTGGGGTAATACGACAGGGGCCTTTTTGGAAACTAAAAGCCCTTATAAGCACACTTCCTATAGCCTTGATCCGGCGATTTTCCAGTTCCTTTTTAATTTAGGGATCCGCACCCATATTGGCCGGCATCAAGAATTTGACTTTGGCGTGAAGATTCCCACTATCAATGTTTATTATTTTAACCATGGGAACTTGAGCTTCACTTACCGCCGTCAATACAGCCTTTACGTAGGGTATCGTTACAATTTCTGATTTAAAACGCTTGTTTTTCTCTAATTGAAGTTTTTCAATTAGAGTTTTCTTGCATAGACCACCGCTTTCTTTTGAAACATTTTGAAAGTTTTTTGAAAATTAGAATTAAAACCTTTTTGATCATGTTATGATAATCCAAAAATTTAATAAGGATTAAGCATGCCCTATTCTTCTAAAGTCCAATCCCTTTCAGAATCCGCAACGATCGCTATCAGCACGCTCGCTAAAGAATTAAAATCGCAAGGAAAAGATATTCTAAGTTTTTCAGCGGGCGAGCCTGATTTTGACACCCCACAAGCGATCAAAGATGCGGCTATAAAAGCCCTAAATGACGGCTTTACGAAATACACTCCAGTGGCTGGTATCCCTGAATTGTTAAAAGCGATCGCTTTTAAATTGAAAAAAGAAAACAACTTGGATTATGAACCGAGTGAAATTCTGGTGAGCAATGGCGCTAAGCAAAGCTTGTTCAATGCGATTCAAGCCTTAATAGGGGAGGGCGATGAGGTGGTTATCCCTGTGCCTTTTTGGGTAACTTACCCTGAGCTTGTGAAATACAGCGGAGGGGTGAGTCAATTCATTCAAACCGATGAAAAAAGCCATTTTAAAATCACTCCCAAACAGCTTAAAGACGCCTTAAACCCCAAAACAAAAATGCTCATTCTCACCACCCCATCAAACCCTACCGGCATGCTTTATAGCAAGGCGGAATTAGAGGCTTTGGGCGAAGTTTTAAAAGAGACCAAAGTTTGGGTGCTTAGCGATGAAATTTATGAAAAGCTTGTTTATAATGGGGAGTTTGTTTCTTGCGCAGCGGTGAGTGAAGAGATGAAAAAACGCACCATTACCATTAATGGCTTGAGCAAGTCAGTGGCGATGACAGGTTGGCGTATGGGCTATGCGGCGAGCAAGGATAAAAAATTAGTCAAATTGATGAATAACTTGCAAAGCCAATGCACTTCCAATATCAATTCTATCACGCAAATGGCTTCTATTGTGGCACTTGATGGGTTGGTGGATAAGGAAATTGAAACGATGCGTCAGGCTTTTGAGAAGCGCTGTGATTTAGCCCACGCAAAAATCAATGCGATTGGAGGGTTGAATGCTTTAAAACCTGATGGGGCGTTTTATCTGTTTATCAACATTGGCGGTCTTTGTAGGGGGGATTCGATGCGATTTTGCCATGAATTGTTAGAAAAAGAAGGCGTGGCGTTAGTGCCTGGAAAGGCTTTTGGATTGGAAGGCTATGTTCGTTTGTCTTTTGCATGCTCAGAAGAGCAGATTGAAAAGGGGATTGAACGCATCGCTCGCTTTGTCAAATCAAAGGGATAAAAAGAATTTTTATTTAAAAGGGGGATTTTAATCTTGTTTGGAATTTTATATTGTAGTTAGTGGCGTAGCGTGGTATAATGGTTAGATTTAAAAGTTTGAAAAGTGCGGTTTTCATAACTAAATGAATTTTTGATAAAGAAATAAAGGAATCATGGTTGTAGGATCTGAAGAAATGGAAAATGCAGATAATGGGTGTTTTATGCCTATTATTAGTAGTGAAAAAGATAGCGAAATATTTTTTTCTAAATTAAGTGGTACTGAACTTTTAATAGCATATTTAAACAATAAAGGCTATACCCCATCTAATAAAATTTTTTACTATAAAAACTCTCTTTTAGATAGCGGTCTGTTATCTATATTTTTCAAAGATAGCTCTTATAATATCAATCTTAATCTAAAGAGTTATCTCAAAGACAGTAGGTATCCTAAAAATTTTTCTTACGCTTTCCATCTTTTTTTTACTAATGATAATAATAATTTATCTATTCATATAGGTTGTGAGTGTGTTAATATAGATTTTATTCGAGAAGATTTTATAAGTGATAACACTAAATATTACAATCGTATTGTTTTTGAAATTAAATACAATTTAAATGAAGAAGACAAACAATGTTTGATTGAACTTGTTCCCATAAAATACAACAATAATCTATCTTATTCCACAAAAGAAGAAAATCAATTTAAAAAAGAAGGTTTAACACCACTAATTCTTAAAGCTTTTGAGCATAGCCATATAAATGTGAAACATAAACATAGGGAAAAAGAATTAGAAATTCTATTTTTTGAAAGCAAACAAGAACTTTATAACTCTATTAACAAACCCTAAATGAAGCACCCCCTAGAAGAATTAAAAGACCCTGTAGAAAATCTTTTGCTATGGATTGGGCGCTTTTTGCGTTACAAATGCACAAGCCTGTCTAATTCCCAAGTGAAAGACCAAAACAAGGTTTTTGAATGCTTGAACGAATTCAATCATGCGTTCATCAATTCAAGCCAATTAGAAAAAATTTGCAAAAAAGCCCGCAGTGCCGGATTATTAGGTATCAATACCTATGCACTGCCCCTACTCAAATTTTACGAATACGCTCAAAAGCTTTCTTTAAAATCGCTCAAAAGCATTGATGAAGTCATGCTGGCTGAATTTTTGAGTATTTATACCGGGGGTTTGAGTTTAGCTACTAAGAAAAATTACAGGATCGCCCTGTTAGGGCTTTTTAGCTATATAGACAAGCAAAATCAAGATGGAAATGAAAAATCTTATATCTATAATATCACGCTTAAAAACATCAGTGGAGTCAATCAAAGCGCAGGCAACAAGCTCCCTACTCATTTGAATAATGAAGAATTAGAAAAATTTTTAGAGGGCATTGATAAAATAGAAATGTCCGCTAAAGTGCGCGCACGAAACCGCCTGCTCATTAAAATCATCGTTTTTACAGGCATGCGTTCTAACGAAGCCTTACAGCTTAAAATAAAGGATTTTACTTTAGAAAATGGCTGTTATACGATTTTGATTAAAGGTAAGGGCGATAAATACAGAGCGGTGATGCTCAAAGCTTTCCACATTGAGAGCCTTTTAAAAGAATGGCTCACAGAAAGGGAATTGTATCCTGTTAAAAACGATTTATTGTTTTGCAACCAAAAAGGCATGGCTTTAACGCAAGCGTATTTGTATAAGCAAGTGGAACGCATCATCAATTTTGCAGGACTCAGGCGGGAGAAAAATGGGGCGCACATGTTAAGGCATTCTTTTGCGACCTTGCTTTATCAAAAACGCCATGATTTGATTTTAGTTCAAGAAGCTCTAGGGCATGCGAGCTTGAATACGAGCAGGATTTACACGCATTTTGACAAAGAGCGTTTAGAAGAAGCGGCGAGCATTTGGGAAGAAAATTAAAACACCCCCCTACTCCCTTAAAAAAAGGATTTTTACCATAGAATAACCAAAACCCCATTTTTTAAGAAATTAAAAAATTTTTAGCTCGCTCATTTAAAATTTTGCTTTCAAATTCCAACAGCCACTTTTTGACTTCTATGCCCCCATTATACCCCCCTAAAGCGCCATTTTTACGCACCACTCTATGACAAGGCACGATCAAAGAAATAGGGTTATTATGATTAGCGTTGCCAATCGCTCTGCAAGATTTAGGGTTATTAATGAGCTTTGCGATTTCATCATAACTTTTTGTCTTGCCATAAGGGATAGTTAATAACGCAGACCAAACTTGTTTTTGAAAAGAAGTCCCTATCAAATCTAAAGGCGCATCAAATTCAAAAAGTTGTCCCAAAAAATAGCGCTCCAAGGCTTGAACGCTGAGTTTTAATGGGGCATTCATAGGGGTGTTATGAGAAAAATGGGTCGCATCAAAGTCCAGCCTTAATAAATGGCTCTCATTAGCGCACAAATGCAAATACTCTAAAGGGAAACTCTTAGGGGTCTTAAAATAGTAGTGGTATAAAATCATCAAAAAAAGATTTTGTATAAAATAATCAATAGCGACAAACCATACACCCCTAAAATCAAAGCTTTATGCATCTTTTCATTCAAAAGCCCCATGATCCATTTAATCCCAATGCTCACGCCCATAACTGAGCCTAAGCCCACAATCGCCCCTGCTAAAAGCACTTCTTTATTGATGATGTGGTGATACATTAAAGAAAAAGCTCCTGAAATGGAAGAAAACAAGATAAAAAATAACCCTAACGCCACGCATTTTTTAGAATCATACCCTAAAAAATAATGCATCAAAGGCACCATGAGCATCCCCCCACCAATCCCTAAAGTGATAGCAAAAAACCCTGTGAGCGCGCCAATTAAAAATAATTTCAAACCTTGCAAATGGTAGCGTTTAGTATCCGCTATCAAATCTTTTTTTTTGGGTTTTAGAACAAATTGGATCATAGAATACACGACTAAAAAAGCGAAAATAACCATTAAAATTTTACTGGAAACGATTTTTAAAATGAAACCGCTAAAACTCGCCCCTATCAGCCCCCCTGCCCCTATCAACAAGCCTAAAGAAAAATCAAGCGATTTTTTTTTGAAATTCAAAACAGAGCCAACAAACGATGAAAGCGCCATTTGCAAAATGGAAATGCCGATGGATTCTTCAAAAGAATGCCCGGTTGCGAGCATGATAGGGACAATGATCATCCCCCCACCAATGCCAAAGATCCCTGATAGAATGCCAGTAAAAAGCCCTATCGTTATGTATAACGCATAAATATCCATAAAAACCCTTAAAAAAGTAAAACCCCCCTATAAACCTCTCTAAAAGAAAATTAAAAATAACCCTATTCTAATCAAACGCTAATAACCAACCCCCCTAAACAACGCTTTTAAAAGTCATGCTTTTATTGGTCTGTTTTGTTTTTACAACACAAAGCATGCGAATCATCATTGGGTTCGCTAAGAGAGAGGTTTCTCAATTCATAAGCCAATTTGATAGACGCCGCAGCGTCATCCAAACCAAACCCCCCTTGAGCTAAAATCTGTTTGTAGCTTTCTATATACAGGTTATCAAAGCTTTGCGTGAGATTGACTTCTTCACCCTCTAGGATCATTTTATGATAAACTTTTTCTTTAGCCACTCCCATGTGTTCTGGATTGATGGAAAAAAACCATCTTATTTTGGCATGCTCTAAAAAGAGTATCCCGCACACGCAATCAGGCTCTTCTCTATTGATAACCTTGTCTTTAACGCCTCCAAACAAATACAATAAAGCATCAAAGATATTCACTCCCATTTGAGTGGCTAGCCCCCCACTCCTATTCACATCCGCCCGCCATGAAGAAAAATACCATTTCCCTTGAACGCTGATATAAGTGAGCGTGATGTCAAACACCTTTTCAGGGTTTTTGTCTAATTCGCTTTTAATTTTTTCTTTTAAAGCCAGCGTGTCGCAATGCAAGCGCAAAGGCAAAAGACTGAACACCCTTTTTTGGTGTTTCACCTCTAAATCTTTTAATTCCTGTATTTCGCTAGGGTCTAAAACTAAGGGTTTTTCACAAATCACATGCATGCCGTTTCTTAACCCGAAACGGATGTGATCAAAATGCGTGTGCGTGGGCGTGCAAACGCTCAAATAGTTGATTTCTTTACCCATAGCCTTAGACTGCTCTAAATGCTTTTCAAAATCTTCAATATTGGTAAAAAACTCTGATTGCGGGAAATACTCATCTAAGACCCCCACACTATCATGAATATCAAAAGAGCAATCCAAAAAATGCCCCGTGTCTCTAATAGCCTGCAAGTGCTTGGGAGCGATAAACCCCCCTGAACCAATCATAGCAAAAAGCATTCATCTTCCTTAAATAATTTTGAATCTCATTTTAGCAAAGATTAGCTTATTTAAGCTTATATTATTGGCAATTGAAACACTCCACCGATCGATCCAACACGCTTTTTTCATCTATACTAGGGCTTTCGCTGCGCAAATAATAAGTGGATTTGAGTCCTAATTTCCAAGCGAGCGTGTAGATTTCATGCAAGGTTTTACCGCTGGCGTTTTCTATGCGTAAAAACACATTAATGCTTTGGCCTTGATCGATCCACTTTTGGCGTACGGCCGCTGCTTTAATCAAATCTTTAGCGTCAATATCATAGGCTGATGTGTAAAAATTCCAGGTTTCTAAATTCAAATTAGGCACTACCACTGGAATTAGCCCGCTCAAATTTTCTTCAAACCATTTTTTCTTATAAATGGGTTCAATCGTTTGGGTTGTGCCCACTAAAATAGAAATAGAGCTAGTAGGAGCAATCGCCATTAAATAGCCATTACGCATGCCATTGGCTTTGACTTTTTCCCTCAAACCTTGCCAATCGCAAGCGTGGTTAAAAAGCCCTTTTTCGGTGAGCTTTAAGGCTTCATTATTGGCTTTATCAATGGGGAAAATCCCCTTACTCCATTCTGAATTTTCAAAATCCTTATAAACCCCTTTTTCTTTCGCTAAATTCGCGCTCGTGTCAATCGCATGGTAGCTGATTTGCTCCATTAAAGCGTCAATTTTTTCTAAATGCTCTTTAGACCCCCAAGCGATTTGATGTTCTGCGAGCATTTGCGCTTCACCCATAACCCCTAACCCTATGGCTCTATTTTGTAAATTGGTGGCTTTGACTTTGCGGTTGGGGTAGAAATTCAAATCAATCACATTGTCTAAAAGCCTAACCATGATCGGCACAACCCTTTTAATGTCTTCTTCAGTGTTGATCTTGCTTAAATTGATGCTCGCCAGATTACACACCGCCGTTTGTCCGTCTTTAGCGACTTTAGTAGCGATATAGATTGGCTTGCCCTTAAGAATATCCGTGCTAGTGAGCTTGTTAGCGCATTTAGTGATATTACTATCTGTCGTTACCAACTCTTTTTCTTCAAAAAAATCTATGGCGCCATCGGTGTATTCTATTTGCATGTAGTAGTGGTTGGGTGCGGTGTTTTGAAAAATCTCCGTGCATAGATTAGACGATCGAATGATTCCTGCATGAGCGTTTGGATTGCACCGATTGGCGTTATCTTTAAAGGCTAAGAAAGGCAAACCGGCTTCAAAATAATTCATTAAGATTTTTTTCCATAAATCTTTAGCGTTAATGTATTCCTTAATGATTTTGGGATCTTTTTCATACTCTAAATAGCGTTTTTCAAAATCCTGCCCATAAAGCTCAGTCAAATCTTTACACTCATAAGGGTCAAACAAAGTCCACATCGCGTCTTCTAAAACCCTTTTCATAAACAAATCGCACACCCAAAGAGCCGGGAACAAATCATGCGCTCTTCGCCTTTCATCGCCGCTATTTTTCCTTAAATCAATGAACTCCATCACATCAATGTGCCAAATTTCCAGATACACCGCAATCGCACCCTTTCGTGTGCCTAATTGATCCACCGCAATCGCCACATCATTAGCGATCTTTAAAAAAGGGATCGTGCCAGCGCTCGCATTTTTATGCCCATCAATATAACTCCCAATAGAGCGCACCAAAGAAAAATCCCAACCAATCCCTCCGCCGTATTTGGACAACAATGCCATTTCCTTATAGCTGTCAAAAATCCCCTCAATATTATCCGGCGTGCTGCCAATATAGCATGAGCTTAGCTGGTGTTTGGTGGTGCGAGCGTTCGCTAGAGTGGGGGTCGCGCACATCGCTTCAAACTTGCTTAAAACTTCATAAAATTCTAAAGCGATTTTATTGGGTTCTTGTTCGTTTTGCGCTAAAAACATCGCAATGCTCATAAACATGTGCTGGGGCAATTCAATAGGGTTGTTGTTAGCGTCTTTTAACAAATAGCGATCATACAAGGTTTTAATCCCCAAATAATTGAATTGGAAATCCCTTTCAGGCCTAATCTGGCTGTTTAAAAACTCTAGATCAAATTTTTCCTTAAAGCCCTTAAGGATGCGGCCCTTTTCTTCAGCGTTTTCAAAATACTCTTTCAAATGCCTATACCCTGTAAAACCGCTCACTTTATGGTATAAATCATACAAAAAAAGCCTTGAGGCGACAAAGCTCCAATTAGGCGTGTCAATATCTATCTTATCCACAGCGGTTTTAATCAAAGTTTGTTGGATTTCTTCAGTAGTGATCTTGTCCCTAAATTGCAACCTCGCATCCACTTCCAGCTCACTTTGGCTCACGCCCTCTAAATTGTCCGTGGCGTCCTTAGTGTATTTTTGGATTTTGGTAATGTCTAAAGGCTCAATGCGCCCGTTTCGTTTAACCACCGTAATCAAAATTTTTCCTTTAAATCAAATCATTTTCTTTTAAATTTGGCATTGTATCAATAAAAAACTTAAGAAAAAGAAAAGTTCAAGTTGGATCTGCTCTATTAATGAGAATGATTTTTAAAGTTTTTTAATTTTTTTATACCCCTCCATTTAATGACATTTGGGTTAAATCACCACCCTAATTTAGCGCAAAGCCTAGAACAAATCCCAAAAACACACACAAGGCCAAGAATGACCAAACCCTCTACAAGGAAGTTGCTAGGATGCCCGCAATACGCCGAAACCTCATGGATAGCGGCAATAAAGGGCATCGTTAAGAGCATCATATAAAAATCCCTTAGTCTTGCTCCCCACACAACATTATAAAACGCGCCAAAAAACCTAGCCTTAAAAATGGCTTTGAGAAACCTAGGGTATCTTACTGGGAAAGATTTATAACAATCCCTACCTCGTGGGTCAAATAAAAGGTTAGACAACAAAGCCGCTATTAGACCCACTAGCCACATATAATAGCTATTTTTAGGGTCAAAAATCGAATCGCTAGCTGAACCATCTATGTCATAAAAAATCCTAGCGTTTATGGAGATACATATCGTATAGACTAGAGCCACTGCCCATTGATATTCCCAATCGCTCAAACGATTTTTGACATTCATGCTCTCTCCTTTCTTGCCCAAAGCTACCTATCATACACGAAATGACGATCATAGGTGGGTTCTCTTGGAGCTTGCGGCTCTCTATCAACGCCACGGATATAATCTTCTACCCTATCGCCTATTTCACGACCAAATTCTCTCCCTACTCCACCACCAAAAGCTCCACCAATGCGACCACCCCAAGTGCTACCAGCAGGACCACCAACGACTCCACCCACTGCACCTCCGACAGCTACTCCCATTGCACCACCCACTGCACCCCCAACAGCTCCTCCTAAAAATCTGCCTAATTCACCCCTTGCTTCTATTCTAGGACCAGCTACAGCCACATTAGCCATTGCACCGCATGAAACCACTACACAACTAAATGTTCTTAATCCATTCATAACAAATCCTTTCATAAAATTGAGATTCAAGGCATGTTTGGCGCACCTTGATAAGAATATTTATACCACAATCCTATTAGAATCATTGTTATAGATCATAAAAATATCACAAAAAGCTCAATAAGTGTTTTGTTTCTACACAAATTACAGGATTAAGGTAAATAATTGAGAATAAAAAGAGAACTTTTTAAAACATTGCAATTTTTTCTGTAAAAGCGATTTTTCAAACTCTTTAAGATTTCTTAAAAAACTTAAAATACCCGTTTTCAATGTTGGTTTGAGGGGCGCGTGAAAGGCTCAACGAACCGCTAGGAATGTCTTTAGTGATGGTGGTGCCGCTGCCGATTAAGACATTAGAGCCGATATTTATGGGGGCAACTAGTTGGCTATCGCTCCCTATAAAGACATTTTCACCGATGATCGTTTGGTGTTTCTTTTTACCATCGTAATTGCAAGTGATCACGCCAGCCCCTACATTGGTGTTTTTCCCTATCTCACAATCCCCTAAATAGCTCAAATGCCCTGCTTTAGCGCCTTGAAGTTTAGCGTTTTTAGTTTCTACAAAATTCCCCACATGGCTATTACAAATCACGCTTTTAGGACGCGCATGGGCAAACGGCCCCACACTACTATTAATGATCTGGCTCTCTTCTATCACGCTATAAGCCTTAATGCGTGCATTTTCTATCAAACAATTCCCACTCAAACGCACCCCTTGCTCTAAAACGCACTCCCCCTTAAAACTCACGCCTTTTTCTAAATAAATACTATTAGGCAATTGCATCACTACCCCCAAGCCCATGGCGTTTTTTCGCAGTCTTTCTAGCATGATTTCTTCAGCTTTCGCCCTTTCTGTTTGGCTATTCACCCCTAAAAAGCACTCTTCTTCTAAAAAAATAGCGTCAATTGTTTCGTTTTCGTTGATTCCTAGAGCGATTAAATCCGTGAGATAATATTCTTTTTGGGCGTTTTGGTCATGGAGCTTGGGTAAGTATTTTTCTAAAAACTCCCTTTCAAACCCATACACGCCAGCATTCACGCTTTTAATTTCTTTTTCTTTGATATTAGCGTCCTTTTCTTCTACAATCTTTTTAACCTGATGGTTTTCTAAAACAACGCGCCCATAACCTTTAGGGTCAGCCAAATGGAGTAAGCCTATAGCGTTATTATGGCTTTCTAATAAAGGGGCGAGAGCGTCTTTAGTGATTAAGGGCATGTCCGCATTCAAAATCAAAACCCGCTCATGTTGAGTGGGGATAGGCGTTTTATCTTCTTGCATGATGGCCCCACCTGTCCCTGAATATTTTTCCACGATTTGAGTGTGAAAAATCACGCCCTTAAAACGCTTCAACACCGCTTCTTTAATGCGTTCTTGTTGGTGGTGCAAGACAAGATGCACATCATCGCTGATTGAAAAAGCCGTTTCTAAAATGTAAAACAACATAGGCTCCCCGCAAATCGTGTGTAAAGTTTTAGGCAGGCTAGAATGCATGCGAGTGCCTTTACCAGCGGCCAGTATGATGACAGAAAGCATTAAAATCCTTTTTTTAGGGAATTTTAACATGCCTTATCTTATAATTTGGCTTTGTTTCATCAAAGATTTAAGGCTAGAATTTTGCGTTTTTTCATTTTTTTAATCCTCATTTGCCCTTTAATATGCCCTTTAATGAGCGCTGATAGCGCGCTACCCAGCGTCAATCTCTCTTTAAACGCTCCTAATGATCCTAAACAGCTTGTAACCACCCTTAATGTCATCGCCCTACTCACGCTTTTAGTTTTAGCCCCGTCATTGATTTTAGTGATGACGAGTTTCACCCGTTTGATCGTGGTGTTTTCTTTTTTAAGGACCGCTTTAGGCACGCAACAAACCCCACCCACTCAAATTTTAGTTTCGCTCTCTTTGATATTGACTTTTTTTATCATGGAACCTAGCCTAAAAAAGGCTTATGATACAGGGATTAAGCCTTATATGGATAAAAAAATTTCTTACACCGAAGCGTTTGAAAAAAGCGCTCTGCCTTTCAAGGAATTCATGCTTAAAAACACACGAGAAAAGGATCTAGCCCTTTTTTTTAGGATTAGAAACCTCCCTAACCCTAAAACCCCTGATGAGGTGAGTTTGAGCGTTTTAATCCCGGCATTTATGATAAGCGAGTTGAAAACAGCGTTTCAAATCGGCTTTTTACTCTACTTGCCTTTTTTGGTGATTGATATGGTGATCAGCTCTATTTTAATGGCGATGGGCATGATGATGCTCCCGCCTGTAATGATTTCTCTGCCTTTTAAAATTTTAGTGTTTATTCTGGTAGATGGGTTTAATCTATTGACCGAAAATTTAGTAGCGAGTTTTAAAATGGTTTAATATCAAACATTCAAGCTATAAAAGGATAGCTTGAAATTAATTTAAAACTCATAATTCAAATACGCTGTAATGGATCTCCCTGGTGCTGGCTCTCTCCCTGTAGGGCTTGTGCCAATTCCCCTAAAATAATACTTCATGTTGAAAAGGTTATTGATTTGCAAACTCCCTGTGATTTTATGCCTACCGCTTTGCCATAAAACCGAGCTTACTTGAACATTCAACACAAAATACAAGGGCAATAACCCCACTGAATTACAACCATACTCTAGCCCCCCTGTGTATTCTGGGTTTAAGGGCAGACACACGGTTTGATCTTTGGCTTGATTGAGCATGGAACTATAAGCGCGACTATAAAAATAGCTACTGATACCAAAAGTCGTGTGCTTGTAAGTATACATCATGTCAAATATGAATTGGTTAGGACTCACATAAGGCAAACGCTTCCCTTTAATGTCAAAGGGTTTATTGACAATGCCTGTAAAATAATAAGCAATATCATCAGCGTTAGAAGTGATGCGTGCATCAATATAAGTGTAAGCCACATGGAATTGCAAACCCCTAATCGGCGCGTAATACAATTCTAATTCCACCCCTTGACTTCTGGCATCCACAGGCTGTGGGCTATAGCCTCCCGCATAGTAACGCTTGGCAAAAATCACAAAATAATTGGTGTTAAAGCTCAATAGATTTTTATAACTATAGCGTTGCCCCACTTCAATTTCATTAAAAATTTGGTTGTAATTAGTCCTAGTAATGCCTACCATTGTGTGTTGTGGGGGGATAAAACTGCGGCGGTAGTTCGCATACCATATCCAATTTTCCATAGGTTTATAGCCGATGTTAAGGGCGGGACTCCATTCGTTTTGACGCTGTTTTTTACTGGTCCATACGGAAAAATCGTTCTTTTCTGGCTCTTTGTTATCGTAGTTTAAAAAGGTGTATCTAAGCCCTGGAGTTATCACCAATTTAGAATCAAAAAGTTCTATTTTATCGCTCAACCATACCGCTGTATAGTTGTTAAACATTTCTTGATTGTTACTAGGCTTTTTAGAAAGAACATATGGGGGCATATGGCACACCCCATTGATAATATCCGATTTTTCGCATGTGCTTTGATCGGATCTAATGAACATGTCCATCGTCATAAAGCGCATGCCCACATTAAAAGTTTGCTTAACTTTATTGGTATTGACGACTAAGTTCAAATTAGGCTCAAAAGCGTTCATCACATAACGCCTTAAATGATCAAAAATAAAAAATCCTGGATAATTTTGATTGGTATAAACAGGGCCTAATTTAGGATTGGTATTGACATTTAAATAGTTAGAATCAAATTTAAAATCCCTTGACATGTCATGCCCATAGTAACTGAAAGTGAAATCCCCACCGACTCTATCCGTGTCCCCAAAAAAGTTTTGATACACAGCTCCCCATCGCTTCGCTCTCCCGCTTTTATCGTTATTAGGGCGGTTGTTTTGAAAACGATTTTGATTATAAGCGGCTATACCTAAAGACCCAGGGTCTGTTAAAAAATAGCTGTAATATTGAAAAAAAGCGGTGATCTTGTTGCTATCATTGATTTGATACAACGAATCTAGCAAGTAGTTTTGAATGTTGGTAGGGCTGTTGTATCTAAACCCTTGCCCTTTGAGCCAATTGACTTGAGCTTGGATTCCAAAATGCTTATTCATCATACCCCCCGTTCTTAAATAGGTGTTAAAAAGCATGTTATTAACTAAGCTTTTATCAATGTTTTTAGAATTTTGATTGAAAAACCCCCCATTTTCAGATTTGCCCCAAAAAGTGGTCCTCTCGCTCACTTGACTTTCCCAATTGGTAGGAATGCCTTTGGTGATAATGTTGATCACACCGCCAAAAGCGTTAGGGCCATAACGCACGCTCTCCCCACCTTTAGTTACACTGATTCTATCCACAGATTGAAAGGTTACAGGAAAAATAACCGTGCCAATTTCAACATAGGGTGCGACATAAATAGGGATCCCATTGACTAGAATCATTCCCGTATTAGAGTGTCCTGGGCCTCCCGCACCAAACCCCCTAATGGAAATGCTAGGCACAGCTCCAATACCTGTAGAGTTTCTAATATGTACGCCCGGCACATTTTGCAAAGCTTCTTCAATGCTTTGATTCGCACTTTTAGTGAGTTGTTTGTTAGAAATCACCGTGCGAGAACCCATATAGTTTCTAACTTCCTTGCTCCTCCAGCTTAAAGGCGCTTCTTTATCATTAGCCACCCCTGAAGCTTCTACCCTTTCCAAATTATGAGTTTTGACAGCATGCGCGCTATGACTCAAAACAACCAAAGAGGCTAAAATTCTTTTCATTTACCACCTTTTATGAAAAATGTTCTTTTTTACAACAATGTGAAATTTATAATAACCATTATTAGTTTTAGCTTAAATTTTTAAAAAATTATTATTTAGATAATATTAATGACTTTTTTTATCAAAAATGCCGATTAATGCGAATGTTGATAGAAAGGATTGGGATATAAAGAAAAATAAAAATTTTTTAATATTTCTAATGGGGGGAATTTTAAACAAATAAAGGGTTTTTAAACCCTTTATGGTTAGCCTTTAAACCAAAATTTGAGTCGCATAAAAAGCTATCAAGGAAAACGCATACGCTACAACGGTTGTGAAGATGAATAAATACGCTACAAACTTTATCCCTCCAGCTTCCCTACCAAAAGTAATGGTCGCTGCAAAACAAGGGATATAAAACATCACAAACACGATAAAAGCGATCCCGCTTGGCACGCTGACTTCTTTTCTTAAGATCCCTCTAAAAGCGTCAGATTTTTCATTTTGATCCCCTAAAGAAAACAACACGCCCAAAGTAGAAACCACCACCTCTTTAGCCATAAATCCGGTTACAAGCGACACACTCAAACGCCAATCAAAATCCATAGGGCTAAAGACTTTTTCTAAATACGCCCCACCTTTTCCTACAATGCTATTTTTTAAATTCTTTTTATCCAATTCTGCTTTTAATTCTTTTAATTTTTCTTCTTTAGCTTCGCTTGAAAGAGCGGTGTTTTTATCCACTAACAAGCTTTCTTGTTTATAAGTTTTCATGGCCGCATCGCTTTTAGGGTATTGAGACATAAACCAGATTAAAATCGCTCCCACTAAAATGTAAGTCCCGGCTTTTTTTAGGTAGGAAAGCGATTTGGTGTAGATACTGAAATAGACCATTCTCCAACTGGGAAAGCGGTATTTGGGCATTTCCATGATAAAAGATTCGGTTTGTCCTTTAAACACGCTTAATTTGAGTAATTTGGCCATCACTAACGCCACAACCGCCCCCAAAATATAAATACAAAACAGCACAAACCCCGCGCTTGAAGAAGGGAAAAACGAGCCTACAAACAGCACATAAATAGGCAGCCTTGCCGAGCAACTCATAAAGCCGATCACAAAAAGCGTGATCAATCGTTCGTTATAATTTTGTAAGGTTCTTGTCGCCATGTAAGCGGGAACTGAGCAGCCAAAACCGGTGATTAAAGGGATAAAACTCTTCCCATGCAAACCAAATTTATGCAAGATCCCATCCAGTAAAAACGCTACCCTACTCATATAGCCTGTCGTCTCTAGTAAAGAAATCCCAAAATACAACACCACAATTAAAGGCAAGAATGAAACCGTCGCTCCTACTCCCCCAATAATGCCATCGCCCACCAAAGACGCTAAATCTTCATTAGCCACATTTTCTTTGATGCCATCGCTCAAAAATTTAAACCCTGTTTCAAGCGCTTTTTGCACTCCCCCCCCTATTAAAAAGCTCAAGGAAAAAATGATAAACATAAACCCTAAAAAAATGAAAATCCCATAACGCGGATGCATTAAAATCTTATCAATCTTATAAGTGTGTTCAAAGCTCGCGTTTTGTTGGTTTTCACTGATCACTGATTTAGCGATTCTTTGAGCGCTCTGGCTGTATTTTAAAGACTCTTTAAAGCTTTGAGACGGGACTTTTATGTTTTCATTGTTTATAGTGTTTTGAGAATAAAGTCTGACAATTTCGTCTAATAAAAGCTCGGTATTCAAGCGATCTTCTTTGGATCTTGCGCTTGTAGGCACGCACACAACCCCTAATTCTTTAGAAAGCTTTTCTGTATCAATTTTAACGCCTTCTTTTTGCGCCTCATCCCACATATTAAGCACAAGAAGCATTTTTTTATTGTCTAATAGCTGCACGCTTAAGGCTAAATTACGCTCTAAATTGGTGGAATCCACCACATTAAGAATGAGATCGTATTGCCCTTTTTCTAAAAAATCTTTAGTAACCTTTTCTTCAGTGGTGAAGTCATTGAGCGCGTAAGTGCCAGGTAGATCAATGATAGTGATTTGATGCTCTTTATGGATCAAGCCCACTTCCATTTTATCCACGGTAACCCCGGCAAAATTCCCCACTTTCAAATGGGCGTTACTCAAAGCGTTGATGAGGGACGATTTCCCCACATTAGGCTGGCCCACAAGGGCGATAGTGATTTCTTTCATTGGGTTTGAATGCTCCACATTAAAGCCTTTTAATTTTTAGTTATATCGTTTTTAGATTAAAAGTCAGCACTATAGCGCTATAAGACTAATTGTTATAT
This sequence comes from Helicobacter pylori, assembly GCF_014498195.1. GTDB lineage: Bacteria > Campylobacterota > Campylobacteria > Campylobacterales > Helicobacteraceae > Helicobacter > Helicobacter pylori_DO. Next base: position 221,931 of record NZ_JACTGH010000001.1, read on the forward strand.
AATAAAAGCGAGACAAGAATATTAAAATGCGAAAGAGGCGTGTGATGTTGTGCGTGTTTGATATAGAAACCATTCCTAGCGTGAGCTTGTGTAAAGAGCATTTTCAATTAGAAGAAAATGATGCGCTAAAAATCTGTGAATGGAGTTTTGAAAAGCAAAAAGAAAAAAGCGGGAGCGAGTTTTTGCCTCTTTATTTGCATGAAATCATCTCTATTGCAGCAGTCATTGGCGATGATTACGGGCAGTTTATCAAAGTGGGGAATTTTGGTCAAAAACACGAGAATAAAGAGGGTTTTACAAGCGAAAAAGAGCTTTTAGAGGACTTTTTTAGATACTTTAACGAAAAGCAACCGCGCCTAATAAGCTTCAATGGCAGAGGTTTTGATATGCCCCTACTCACGCTCAAAGCCCTTAAATACAATTTAACTTTAGACGCTTTTTACAACCAAGAAAACAAATGGGAAAATTACCGCGTGCGTTATAGCGAGCAGTTTCATTTGGATTTAATGGATAGCTTGAGCCATTATGGATCCGTTAGGGGGTTGAATCTAAATGGCATTTGTTCTATGACGAATATTCCTGGTAAATTTGATGTGAGCGGGGATTTAGTGCATGCGATTTATTACAACCCTAAGATAAGCCAAAAGGAGAAAAAAGAGATTATTGATAGCTATTGCCAAAGCGATGTGCTTAACACTTACTGGCTTTTTTTAAAATACGAAGTGCTAAAAGGGGCTTTAAATAAGGAGCAATACCTTGGGCTATTGAATGATTTTTTAGCCAAATTCCCTAAAGAAAAATCCTATTCAAGCGTTTTTATTAACGCTTTAGAGAAAGAGATTAGGGAGTTTGCTTAAACCTTATTGGATAATCACCAATCAGTATAAAACCAAGTATCAGCAAAGCCATCATTATTTATTAGTAGAAGATAAAGATGAAAATATAGGTATTTATACTAATTTGCGCACTAATAAAACTTTTAGTTTTTAATAAATATATAGTCTATCATTAAGACAGGCTATAGCTTAAAAGCTAATAATTATAGTTTTAAACTAATCTGTGTTGGATATCAAAACTTATGCAATAATCATTGAACGCTAAAATAATATTTTTGTGAAAAAAATAAACGGATCTCCCTCAATCCAAAACAAAACCTAAAACAAAATCAAACCTGTTAGGGTGTCAATCACTTAAAAGTGATACTATGATGAGTAAATCAACTTAAAGGCAAAGACATGAATGAAGTGGTTATAGTGGCGGCAAAGCGGAGTGCAGTGGGGAGTTTTCTAGGCTCTTTAAAGAGCGTGGGTGCTAGAGAAATGGGTGTTTGCGTGCTTAAAGACGCTTTGAACGCGAGTACTCTTGAGCCTAGCGATGTGGATTCTGTCATTTTGGGCAATGTTTTAGGTGCTGGTTTGGGTCAAAATATCGCCAGGCAGATCCAACTAGACGCTGGCATCCCTAATGACAAAAACGCTTTCAGCGTCAATATGGTTTGCGGATCGTCTATGAAAGCTATCCAATTAGCGCATGACAGCATCATGCTTGGGCGCGATGAAGTGGTGGTGTGCGGTGGCGTGGAGAACATGAGCAAAGCACCCTATTTGTCGTTTGATATGCGAGATGGGAAAAGAATGGGGAATGCGAACATGATAGACTCCATGATACATGACGGATTATGGGACGCGTTCAATGATTACCACATGGGAATCACCGCTGATAATGTCGCTCAAGCATACCACATAAGCCGAGAAGATCAAGATAGTTTCGCGCTCCAATCGCAACTCAAAGCAAGAGCCGCCATTAATGCAGGGAAATTCCAAGAAGAAATCACGCCCATTGAAATAGCGAACAAAAAAGGCGTGGTGGTTTTTAAAGAAGACGAATACCCTAGAGACACGACACTAGAATCCCTTGCAAAGCTCAAACCCGCTTTCAAAAAAGACGGATCGGTAACGGCAGGGAATTCATCAGGGATCAATGATGGCGCGAGTATTATCATTTTATGTAGTGCTAAAAAAGCACAAGCATTGGGGTTAAAAACCATGGCAACTATTAAGGGGTTTGGTTTGGGTGGTTGCAGTCCGGATATAATGGGTATATGCCCTAGTATTGCGATTAAAAACAACCTTAAAAATGTCAAAATGAATCTCAATAACATCAATCTTTTTGAACTCAATGAAGCTTTTGCCGCGCAAAGCATCGCCGTGTTAAAAGAGCTTGAATTAAACCCCAATATCGTGAACGTGAATGGAGGCGCAATAGCCATTGGCCACCCTATTGGCGCGAGCGGCGCTAGGATATTGGTTACTCTCTTACACGAGATGAAGCGTAGTGGTCATGGCGTGGGTTGCGCGTCATTGTGTGTGGGCGGCGGGCAAGGGCTATCAGTGGTAGTGGAACAAAAATAAGGAGAATGAGATGAACAAGGTTATAACCGATTTAGACAAAGCGTTGAGCGGGTTAAAAGATGGGGATACTATTTTAGTGGGCGGTTTTGGGCTGTGCGGGATACCCGAATACGCCATTGATTACATTTATAAGAAAGGCATTAAGGATTTGATTGTCGTGAGCAATAATTGCGGCGTTGATGACTTTGGGTTGGGTATTCTTTTGGAAAAAAAGCAGATTAAAAAGATTATCGCTTCCTATGTGGGGGAGAATAAGATTTTTGAATCGCAAATGCTGAATGGAGAAATTGAAGTCGTTTTGACACCGCAAGGCACTCTGGCTGAAAACTTGCGTGCTGGAGGGGCTGGGATACCCGCTTACTACACCCCAACCGGTGTTGGGACTTTGATCGCTCAAGGCAAGGAATCAAGGGAGTTTAACGGCAAGGAGTATATTTTAGAAAGAGCGATCACAGGCGATTATGGGCTTATCAAAGCCTATAAAAGCGATACTCTTGGGAATTTGGTGTTTAGAAAAACGGCTAGAAATTTCAACCCCTTGTGCGCGATGGCGGCAAAAATATGCGTCGCTGAAGTGGAAGAAATTGTCCCAGCTGGGGAATTAGACCCAGATGAAATACACTTGCCAGGAATCTATGTGCAACACATCTATAAGGGCGAGAAATTTGAAAAACGGATAGAAAAAATCACGACAAGGAGCGCGAAATGAGAGAGGCTATCATTAAACGAGCGGCAAAGGAATTGAAAGAGGGCATGTATGTGAATTTAGGGATAGGCTTGCCCACGCTTGTGGCTAATGAAGTGAGCGGGATGAATATCGTTTTCCAAAGCGAGAACGGGCTATTAGGGATTGGCGCTTACCCTTTAGAAGGGGGCGTTGATGCGGATCTTATCAACGCAGGAAAGGAAACCATAACCGTGGTGCCGGGCGCTTCGTTTTTCAACAGCGCGGATTCGTTTGCGATGATTCGTGGGGGGCATATTGATCTAGCGATTTTAGGGGGGATGGAAGTCTCACAAAATGGGGATTTGGCTAATTGGATGATCCCTAAAAAGCTCATAAAAGGCATGGGAGGGGCTATGGATTTGGTGCATGGCGCTAAAAAAGTGATTGTCATCATGGAGCATTGTAACAAATACGGGGAGTCTAAAGTGAAAAAAGAATGCTCATTGCCCTTAACGGGAAAAGGCGTGGTGCATCAATTGATAACGGATTTAGCAGTGTTTGAGTTTTCCAATAACGCCATGAAATTAGTGGAATTGCAAGAGGGGGTCAGCCTTGATCAAGTGAAAGAAAAAACAGAAGCTGAATTTGAAGTGCATCTATAGCTTATAAAAGGGGGTGTTTATGTTTTTATTAAGGCATTTGACTTCAGCGTGCGTGTTTTTGGCGTCTAAATGTTTGCCGGACTCCTTTGTCTTGGTCGCTCTTTTATCGTTTGTCGTGTTTGCTCTTGTTTATTGTTTGACAGGGCAGGACGCTTCGTCTGTCATTTCTAGTTGGGGGAATGGTGCTTGGACGCTTTTAGGTTTTTCTATGCAAATGGCCCTTATTTTGGTGCTAGGTCAGGCTCTAGCTAGCGCTAAATTAGTCCAAAAACTTTTAAAATACTTGGCGTCTTTGCCTAAAGGGTATTACACGGCTTTATGGTTGGTTACTTCTTTATCGTTAATCGCTAATTGGATCAACTGGGGTTTTGGCTTAGTGATCAGTGCGATTTTTGCAAAAGAGATCGCTAAAAATGTTAAAGGGGTGGATTACAGGTTGCTCATTGCTAGCGCTTATTCGGGTTTTGTCATCTGGCATGGGGGTTTATCAGGCTCTATCCCTTTAAGCGTTGCCACCCAAAATGAAAGTCTGTCCAAAATAAGCGCTGGGGTGATTGAAAAAGCTATTCCTATCAGTCAGACGATTTTTTCTTCTTATAATTTAATCATTATAGGGATCATTCTTATAGGGTTACCCTTTTTAATGGCAATGATCCACCCTAAAAAAGAAGAAATCGTTGAGATTGATTCAAAGCTTTTAAAAGACGAATACAAAGAGATTGAACTCATTGACCACCAACAAGACAAAACGATCGCGCATTTTTTAGAAAACAGCGCTTTGCTTTCTTATCTTTTGGTTTTTTTGGGTTTTGGGTATCTTGGTGTTTATTTTTTTAAAGGGGGAGGGATTAGTTTAAACATTGTCAATACGATTTTCCTTTTTTTAGGGATTTTGCTCCATAAAACCCCTTTAGCTTATGTGAAAGCGATCAATCATTCCGCTAGGAGCGTGGCTGGGATTTTACTCCAATTCCCTTTTTACGCTGGGATTATGGGAATGATGGCAAGCCATAGCGTGGGGGGGCATTCTTTAGCGCAAATGCTTTCTTTAGCCTTCACGCACATCGCTAATGAAAAAACTTTCGTGCTCATGACTTTTTTGAGCGCGGGGATTGTCAATATTTTTATTCCGTCTGGCGGAGGGCAATGGGCGATTCAAGCTCCTATCATGCTCCCTGCTGGGCAAAGCTTAGGGGTGGATCCGGGCGTGGTTTCTATGGCTATCGCTTGGGGAGACGCTTGGACGAATATGATACAGCCTTTTTGGGCTTTGCCTGCGTTAGCCATTGCGGGTTTGGGCGCTAAGGATATTATGGGCTATTGCGTTTTGACTTTAATTTTTGTAGGCTTAGTGGTGTGCGGGGTGTTTTATTTTTTGGTGTGAGTTTTTCTTATGCCTAAAACCATGCTCTTTTCAATGGGTAAAGTTTTCTTTTTTTACCCTTTAAACGCTCTTGTAATTAAGCCTTATTTCGTTACAATAACCCCCATAATAACCTAAGGAAGTGTTTTGTTTTTCAAATTTATTTTATGTTTATTATTAGGAACGTTTGCATGGGCAAAAGAGATTATTCCCACCCCTTCAACCCCATTAACGCCCTCTAAACGCTATTCTATCAATTTGATGACTGAAAATGATGGTTATATCAACCCTTACATTGATGAGTATTATACCGCAGGCAACCAAATAGGCTTTTCTACTAAAGAGTTTGATTTTTCTAAAAATAAAGCGATGAAATGGACTTCGTATTTAGGGTTTTTCAATAAAAGCCCTAGGGTTACTCGTTTTGGCATTTCTCTCGCCCAAGACATGTACACCCCTTCACTTGAAAACAGAAAACTGGTGCATTTGCATGACAACCACCCTTATGGGGGGTATTTGAGGGTGAATTTGAATGTGTATAACCGCCATAAAACTTTCATGGAGTTATTCACGCTTTCTTTAGGCACGACAGGGCAAGATTCTTTGGCCGCTCAAACGCAGCATCTCATTCATAAATGGGGCCATGACCCCCAATTTTATGGCTGGAACACACAGCTCAAAAACGAATTTATCTTTGAATTGCACTACCAATTGCTCAAAAAAGTCCCCCTTTTAAAGACTCGTTTTTTTTCTATGGAGTTAATGCCTGGGTTTAATGTGGAATTGGGTAATGCGAGGGATTATTTCCAACTCGGCTCGCTCTTTAGGGCTGGGTATAACTTGGACACTGATTATGGGGTCAATAAGGTCAATACCGCTTTTGATGGAGGCATGCCTTATAGCGATAAATTTTCCATCTATTTTTTTGTAGGGGCTTTTGGGCGCTTCCAACCCCTTAACATATTCATTCAAGGCAATAGCCCTGAAACTAGGGGCATTGCTAATTTGGAATACTTTGTTTATGCCAGTGAAATAGGAGCGGCGATGATGTGGCGCAGCCTCAGGGTGGCTTTTACGATCACTGATATTAGTAAAACCTTTCAATCCCAGCCTAAGCACCATCAGATCGGCACTTTAGAATTGAATTTCGCCTTTTGATTTAATATCAGTTTAATATTTTTCTTCTTATATGATATTTATATGATATTTTTGGGCAATTTAAGATGAATATCGGTAGCGTTTTGAATGAATTTGTTACTACTTTTCACTTTATTACACCAAATTTTCCCTTATTACAAACAACTTTGAAATAAATGATTTCCATTTAAAAATCAGCCTTATACTTCTAATAGGTTGCCTTGAGCAACACTTTAATACAAGGAGTCTAAAAAATGAAAGACGCAAGAGTTCAGGTGATGGGTATTGATGCCGGTGGCACCATGACGGACACATTTTTTGTGAAAGAAAATGGCAGTTTCGTAGTTGGTAAAGCCCAAAGCAACCCAGAAGATGAGAGTTTAGCTATTTATAATAGCTCGCAAGACGCTTTATCGCATTGGAAATCAGATGTCAGTAAGGTTTATCCAGAGTTGGTCACTTGCGTGTATTCAGGCACGGCGATGCTCAATCGGGTCGTCCAAAGGCGCGGAATGGAAGTGGGCCTAATTTGCAATAAGGGTTTTGAGCAAATGCATTCTATGGGCAGAGCGTTGCAATCCTACTTGGGGTATGCGCTAGAAGATAAGGTTGCATATCAACACGCACAAGTATGATGATCCGCTGATTCCTTTAAAAAGGATTAGAGGCGTTACAGAAAGAACCGATGTCAAGGGGCAAGTGGTTATCCCAGTGCGTCAAGAAGAGGTTAAAGTTGCTGTTAAGGAGCTTTTAGAAGCGGGCGCGAAAGCCATTGTGATTTGCTTGTTGCAATCTCATAAAAACGCTGAAAGCGAGCGGATCGTTAGGGATATAGCGTTAAAAGAAATTGAAAAATTGGGTAAAAATATTCCTGTATTTGCTTCTGTGGATTACTACCCTCAAAGAAAAGAAAGCCACAGAATGAACACCACTATCTTAGAAGCTTATGCGGCTGAGCCAAGCAGACAAACCCTCTCTAAAGTCAGCAACCGATTCAAAGAGCATGGTGCTAAATTTGATCTTCGTGTGATGGCAACGCATGGAGGCACCATTAGCTGGAAAGCTAAAGAACTCGCTAGGACTATTGTGAGTGGCCCTATTGGAGGCGTGATTGGATCTAAATTGCTAGGCGAAACGCTGGGTTATGACAATATTGCATGCAGCGATATTGGCGGCACGAGCTTTGATATGGCGCTTATCGTTAAGAGCAATTTTAACATCGCTTCTGACCCTGATATGGCACGCCTTGTTTTATCTCTACCGCTTGTGGCTATGGATTCCGTTGGTGCTGGTGCGGGGAGTTTTGTGCGCATTGATCCGCACAGCCAATCGGTTAAACTAGGGCCTGACAGCGCGGGGTATAGAGTTGGCACTTGTTGGAAGGACAGCGGGTTAGACACGGTTTCAGTAACCGATTGCCATATTGTTTTAGGCTATTTGAACCCAGATAATTTCTTAGGCGGTTTGATCAAATTAGATGTGGATAGGGCTAAAAAACACATTAAAGAACAAATCGCTGATCCGCTAGGCATTAGCGTAGAAGATGCGGCTGCGGGTGTGATTGAGTTGCTTGATTTGGAGCTTAAAGAATACTTGCGATCCAATATTAGCGCTAAAGGGTATAGCCCGTCTGATTTTGTGTGCTTTTCATATGGTGGCGCGGGGCCTGTGCATACCTATGGCTATACAGAAGGTTTAGGGTTTAAGGATGTGGTAGTGCCTGCGTGGGCGGCTGGATTTAGCGCTTTTGGTTGCGCTTGCGCTGATTTTGAATACAGATACGATAAGAGCGTGGATATTGCCATTCCGCAGTATTCTTCAGACAAGTCCAAAATAGAAGCATGCAAGATCATTCAAGACGCATGGGATGAATTGACCCTTAAAGTGATTGAAGAGTTCAAGATCAATGGATTCTCTGAAAAAGATGTGATCTTAAGACCTGGATACAGGATGCAGTATATGGGGCAATTGAATGATTTAGAGATCACTTCTCCTGTGTCAAAAGCTGCAAGCGTGGCTGATTGGGAAGAGATTGTCAAAGAATATGAAAAAACCTACGCTCGCGTTTATTCTGAATCAGCGTGTTCTCCAGAGCTTGGCTTTAGCGTGACCGGCGTGATCATGCGTGGTGTTGTGGCTACGCAAAAACCTGTAATTCCGGTTGAAAAAGAGCATGGTGCTACGCCCCCAAAAGAAGCCAAAATAGGCGTTAGAAAATTCTATCGGCATAAAAAATGGGTGGATGCAGATGTGTGGCAAATGGAAAAATTACTGCCTGGAAATGAAGTCGTAGGGCCTGCGATCGTAGAATCAGATGCGACCACTTTCGTGATACCCAAGGGCTTTGCGACAAGACTAGACAAACACCGATTGTTCCACTTGAAAGAAATTAAATAAAGGAGTTCAAAATGGCAAATTTATTGAAAAACGGCAAAACTTTAAAACAAGCTAGAGATGAAATCCTAGCCAGGACAGAAAAAACAGGGCATTATAATGGTCTCAAAAAACTAGAGTTTAAAGAAAGAGATCCGATCGGTTATGAGAAGATGTTCTCTAAATTAAGAGGCGGTATCGTGCATGCCAGAGAAACAGCTAAAAGGATTGCGGCAAGCCCTATTGTTGAGCAAGAGGGGGAATTGTGCTTCACGCTTTATAACGCTGTGGGCGATAGCGTGCTGACTTCTACGGGTATCATTATCCATGTAGGCACTATGGGATCGGCTATCAAATACATGGTAGAGAATAATTGGGAAGATAACCCAGGCATCAATGACAAGGATATTTTCACCAATAACGACTGCGCGATTGGGAATGTGCACCCATGCGATATTATGACTCTTGTGCCTATTTTTCACGATGAAAAATTGATTGGGTGGGTAGGCGGCGTTACGCATGTGATTGATACCGGTTCGGTTACTCCAGGATCGATGAGCACTGGACAGGTTCAAAGATTTGGGGATGGATACATGATCACTTGCCGTAAGACAGGAGCGAATGATGAAAGCTTTAAAGATTGGTTGCATGAATCTCAAAGATCGGTTCGCACGCCTAAATATTGGATTCTAGATGAAAGGACTAGGATTGCAGGGTGTCATATGATTAGGGATTTAGTGATGGAAGTCATTAAAGAAGACGGCATTGATTCTTACATGCGATTTATTGACGAGGTGATTGAAGAGGGGAGAAGAGGCCTTATCTCTAGGATCAAATCCATGACCATACCGGGCAAGTATAGAAAGGTAGCGTTTGTGGATGTACCTTATGCGCATAAGGATATTGGCGTGTGCTCTGAATTTGCTAAGCTAGACACAATCATGCACTCTCCTGTGGAAATCACTATCAATAAAGACGCTACATGGAAATTGGATTTTGATGGCGCGTCCAGGTGGGGATGGCATTCTTTCAATTGCAACCAAGTGTCTTTTACTAGCGGTATTTGGGTGATGATGACTCAAACCTTAATCCCCACTTCTCGCATCAACGATGGTGCTTATTTTGCGACTCAATTCAGACTCAAAAAAGGGACTTGGATGAATCCAGATGACAGGCGCACCGGGCATGCTTATGCGTGGCATTTCTTGGTATCAGGCTGGAGCGCTTTGTGGAGAGGCTTGTCTCAAGCGTATTACAGCCGAGGGTATTTAGAAGAGGTTAATTCTGGAAACGCTAACACTTCCAATTGGTTGCAAGGCGGTGGTATCAACCAGGATGGAGAAATCCATGCGGTGAATAGCTTTGAGACGAGTTCTTGTGGGACTGGAGCTTGTGCGATAAAAGACGGCTTGAATCACGCAGCAGCTATTTGGAATCCAGAGGGCGATATGGGCGATGTTGAAATTTGGGAAATGGCAGAACCTCTTCTTTATCTAGGCAGGAATGTCAAAGCCAATACCGGTGGGTATGGGAAATATCGAGGCGGTAACGGGTTTGAAACCTTAAGAATGGTGTGGGGTGCACATGATTGGACCATGTTCTTTATGGGTAATGGCTATATGAATAGCGATTGGGGTATGATGGGGGGCTATCCAGCGGCTAGTGGTTATAGGTTTGAAGCGCACAACACCGATTTGAAAAACAGGATTAAAAATAACGCCAGCTTGCCTTTGGGAGGCGATTTTAACCCAACGGATCGAGATTATGAAAAGCACATTTCTCATGCGTCTCAAGTCAAAAGGGATAAGCAATGCATCACCACCGAGAACTGCTTTGACAATTATGATTTGTATTTGAATTACATCAAAGGCGGTCCTGGATTTGGCGATCCGATTGAAAGGGATTTGAACGCGATTTTAGAAGATCTCAACAGCAAACAGCTATTGCCAGAATACGCTTACAAGGTTTATGGCGCGGTGGTGAGTCAAAATAAAGACGGCGTGTGGGTCGGCGATGAAGCCAAAACGAAGGCCAGAAGAAAAGAAATTCTTGAAAACAGAAAGGCTAGATCCATACCGGTAAAACAATGGATGGAGCAAGAAAGAAACGCTATCCTTGAAAAAGAGGCTTCCAAACAGGTTAAGCACATGTATGCGACTAGCTTTGATCTCTCGCCCAAGTTTTTAAACGATTTTAAAACATTCTGGAACTTGCCAAAGAGCTGGAGCGTGAAAGAAGATGAGCTTGGCGTATTCACCTATGGATCTAAATACAGGATGGATTTGAGCAAATTGCCTGATGTGCGCACAGTTCTGTTGGTTGATGAGAAATAAAGAAAGGAGAATGGTTATGTCAAAATACACACAAGAACAAATTAAAAATTTGGTAGAGGGGAACTTGGATTGGAACACTGTCTTAAAAATGCTGAGCATGCCTAAAGATCATGAAAGATTCCAAATGTATTTGAAGGTGTTGCAAGATAAGGTAGGTTTTGATGACAAAATCGTCTTACCCTTGGGGCCGCATTTGTTTGTGGTGCAAGATGCTCAAAAGAAGTGGGTTATTAAGTGTTCATGCGGTCATGCGTTTTGCGCTCCAGAGGAGAATTGGAAATTGCATGCAAACATCTATGTGCGCGATACAGCAGAAAAAATGGAAGAGGTGTATCCTAAACTCTTAGCCAGTGATACCAACTGGCAAGTGTATCGGGAGTATATTTGCCCGGATTGCGGCATCCTTTTAGATGTTGAAGCCCCAACTCCTTGGTATCCTGTGATCCATGATTTTGAGCCTGATATAGAGGCGTTTTATAAAGATTGGCTAGGCATACAGCCCCCAGAAAGACGCTAAAATCGCTCAATCCTTTTTATGAAGAGGCTTTATGCCTCTTGACGCTAAAAGCTTGGGTTAGTTTAACTCAAGCAAATTTTCTTCAATCCTAACAAATTTAGCTACAAATTAAAAAATTTAAGCTTTTTTCTTTTTTTTTGATTTAATACTCGGTATAATCTTAATCCACCTAAAAGGAAAGCTATGAAAGTAACACAAGGTATTGCTAACGACTTTTTTGCCCTAACAAACACGATATTTTCTGTTCTTATATACACCAGCGAAACCACACTTGGGAAGAAGAAAATTGTGGAAAATTACTGCAAGATATTGTCAGTATCTCTAAAAATAAGAAAACGCATTTTATGGGTTCTATCACTATGCTTTCAATAGAATAAAGGGTGTTTTTGACTAAAAAATTCATGTCTTGGATGGTGGTTATCGGGGCTTTAATTTGCGTGCTTTTAGGGGTGTTTATCTTCTTCACTAGCATGTCGGTTAAAAAATCTTTAACCGCTTATCTTAACGCTTATTTGGATCAACGCCCCCATATTAAGGGCATGGGGATTGCAGGCGCTCCTTTTGAATGCGAAGGGTTTTTTAAAATCGCATGCGTTTCTAAAGAACTTCGTTTTTTAGATCCTCAAAACTCCCCTATTATGGATTTTAAAGATTTAAATATCAAGCTCCATTCTTTAGATAAAAGCTCTCTTACCCTTTCTGTCCATTCTCAAATCCAATCCCCTATTTTAGAACAATCCATTCAGCAAAAAATCAGCCAAATCCCCTTAAAAAACTTGAATGCCTTATTGAAAAAATTCAAACCCACGCGCTTGAACTGCTCTTTACAATTCAACGCTCTAGATGAAAAAACCTTAAACGACAACTTAAAATGCGATTTGACTAATGCAGAGAATATCCTTGCTTACACTTTTTTTCAAGAGGGTTTAATGGAGGCGCAAGAAAATCTCTCCCTTAAAAATATTTTTAAAACCTTGAATTCTAAAGACGCTAAAGCCATAGAAGAGTTGCAAGACAAACTGCGTTTTTTAGCGCCAAAGTTGAGCGTTTCTATCCAAGTGCGCCATTTTAAAAACGTTTTAGAGTCCTTTTACCAACAAAATAAAGAGAGTTTGGGCTTTTTTTCCCCTTATTTTAGTTTGCGATCTCAAACCCCTAGCGTTTCTTATGAAAGCGCGTTAGCTTCTTTAGAAAACTATTTTATGGCTTTGTTCCAGTCCCATTTTAAAGACGATACCGCGCTCCAACAAAATTTTAAAGAATTGTTGCAAGCCTTTGTTTCTATGGCTAAAGACAAACGATCCCAAATCGCTCTTAACGCCCAAGCTAAAGACAACACCAAGCTGACTTTTAACGCCTTGTTGGATAGCCTTAGCGTGAATTTTTTTCAATCTTACAAAATAAGCCATGAGTGATTTCAAAGTCCCCCCCAAAGCTAAAGGGTTTAAACGCCTTTTTAAAGCCCTTTTTTATTCTAAAGACGGGCTTAAATGCGCATGGGCTGAAGAGAGCGCGTTCAGGCAAATTGTCATCTTGGCTCTTTTTTGCATCGTTCTAGCGAGCTATCTGGCCAAAGATTTTTTAGAATGGGGGCTATTGATCTTGCCTTGCTTTTTATCGGTGGTGGTTGAACTCATCAATAGCTCTATTGAAAAGGCTGTGGATTTTACTGGCACCGAGTTCCACCCTTTAGCTAAAAAGGCTAAAGACATGGCCAGCTCGGCCCAACTGATAGGGCTTATTTTTTGGGCTTTGATTTGGGGGCGTTACCTTTTAACGCTTTATTTTAATTAAATTTTAGGGAGACACATGCAAGATCATTTAGTTAATGAAACAAAAAATATTGTAGAAGTGGGGATTGATTCTTCTATTGAAGAGAGCTATTTGGCTTATTCCATGAGCGTGATCATAGGGCGCGCCTTACCGGACGCTAGAGACGGCTTAAAGCCTGTGCATAGGCGTATTTTGTATGCGATGCATGAATTAGGCCTTACTTCCAAAGTCGCTTATAAAAAAAGCGCTAGGATCGTGGGTGATGTGATTGGTAAATACCACCCCCATGGCGACACTGCGGTTTATGATGCGTTAGTGAGAATGGCGCAAGATTTTTCTATGCGCTTGGAATTAGTGGATGGGCAGGGCAACTTTGGCTCTATTGATGGCGATAACGCTGCAGCGATGCGTTACACTGAAGCCAGAATGACCAAGGCGAGTGAAGAAATTTTAAGGGATATTGATAAAGACACCATTGATTTTGTGCCTAATTACGATGACACCTTAAAAGAGCCAGATATTCTACCAAGCCGTCTGCCTAACCTTTTAGTCAATGGGGCTAATGGGATCGCTGTAGGGATGGCGACTTCTATCCCCCCTCACAGAATAGATGAAATCATAGACGCTTTAGCGCATGTTTTAGAAAACCCTAACGCTGCATTAGATGAAATCTTAGAATTTGTCAAAGGGCCTGACTTTCCTACCGGTGGGATCATCTATGGCAAGGCGGGCATTATTGAAGCCTATAAAACGGGGCGAGGGCGCGTGAAAGTGCGGGCTAAAGTGCATGTGGAAAAAACAAAAAATAAAGAAATCATCGTTTTAGATGAAATGCCTTTTCAAACCAATAAAGCCAAATTAGTGGAACAAATCAGCGATTTAGCGCGAGAAAAACAAATTGAAGGCATTAGCGAAGTGCGCGATGAAAGCGATAGAGAGGGCATTAGAGTGGTGATTGAATTAAAAAGAGACGCGATGAGTGAAATTGTCTTAAACCACCTCTACAAACTCACCACCATGGAGACCACTTTTAGCATTATTTTACTCGCTATTTATAATAAAGAGCCTAAGATTTTCACGCTTTTAGAGTTGTTGCGCCTTTTCTTAAACCACAGAAAAACCATTATTATAAGACGCACTATTTTTGAATTAGAAAAGGCTAAGGCTAGGGCGCATATTTTAGAGGGCTATTTGATCGCATTAGACAATATTGATGAAATCGTGCGACTCATTAAAACAAGCCCAAGCCCAGAAGCGGCTAAAAATGCCTTAATGGAGCGTTTTACTTTGAGCGAAATCCAAAGCAAAGCCATTTTAGAAATGCGTTTGCAGCGCTTAACAGGCCTTGAAAGAGATAAAATCAAAGAAGAATACCAAAACTTGCTAGAGCTTATTAGTGATCTCAATGGCATTTTAAAGAGCGAAGATCGCTTGAATGAAGTCGTCAAAACAGAGCTTTTAGAAGTCAAAGAGCAATTTTCTTCTCCAAGGCGCACTGAAATTCAAGAAGCTTATGAAAATATTGACATAGAAGATTTGATCGCTAATGAGCCTATGGTGGTGAGCATGAGTCATAAAGGCTATGTGAAAAGAGTGGATTTAAAAGTTTATGAAAAGCAAAATCGTGGCGGTAAAGGCAAGCTTTCAGGCAGCACTTATGAAGACGATTTCATTGAAAACTTTTTTGTGGCTAACACGCATGATATTTTGCTCTTTATCACCAATAAGGGGCAATTGTATCATTTGAAAGTCTATAAAATCCCAGAAGCGAGCCGGATCGCTATGGGTAAAGCCGTTGTGAATTTAATCTCGCTCGCTCCGGATGAAAAAATCATGGCGACTCTAAGCACTAAAGACTTTAGCGATGAACGCTCTTTAGCTTTCTTCACGAAAAATGGCGTGGTGAAGCGCACCAATTTGAGCGAATTTGGCGGTAATAGGAGTTATAGCGGTATCAGAGCGATTGTTTTAGATGAAAGCGATGAATTAGTGGGCGCAAAAGTTGTGGATAACAACGCTAAGCATTTGCTCATCGCATCTTATTTGGGCATGTTCATTAAATTCCCTTTAGAAGACGTGCGCGAAATAGGAAGACATACTCGTGGGGTTATGGGGATTAGACTGAATGAAAATGATTTTGTTGTCGGTGCGGTCGTCATTAGCGGTGATGGCAACAAACTTTTGAGCGTGAGCGAGAACGGGCTTGGCAAGCAAACTCTAGCTGAAGCGTATAGAGAGCAATCTCGTGGAGGTAAGGGGGTCATTGGCATGAAGCTCACTCAAAAAACCGGTAATTTGGTAAGCGTTATCAGCGTAGATGATGAGAACCTGGATTTGATGATCCTTACTGCGAGCGCGAAAATGATTAGAGTTTCCATTAAAGACATTAGAGAAACCGGAAGAAATGCCAGTGGGGTAAAACTCATAAACACCGCTGATAAAGTCGTGTATGTCAATTCTTGCCCTAAAGAAGAAGAGCCAGAAAATTTAGAAACCTCTTCGGTGCAAAATTTGTTTGAGTGATGCGTTTTTTTTTATTCTTTTATTTTTTATTTTATTTTTTAGGGGTTTCTTTGCATGCCCTTAGCCCCCTAGAAGAACAAGAATTTTTGATTTCGTACCGCTTGAAAATCGTTGATTCTAGAGTGATGGGCGAAGAGTATTCTGTCTCTAAGCCTATCGTTAGCCGCATTAAAACAGCCCCCTATGTTTTAGACTATCGTTGCTCCATCATCACTCGCAACTCACCTAATTTGAAAGACCCCTTGCTCCCAATAAAGCCAGAACGCTTCCTTTTAGAAATAGCGTTGAAAAAAGAAAAAGAGCGAGTCATAGACTGCATTTTAAAAAGTCAAGTCGCTATCACGCATTATGATCACAGCTATAAAAACGGCACCACTACCACAAGCATTCTTGACCTCAAAGCCTTAAGCGTTAGAGCGAGTTTAGTGGGAGATGCGCTGTTTTTAGATATTTTTAGAAAGGAAGAAGAATGAAAATCGCCATTGTAGAAGATGATATTAACATGCGTAAAAGTCTGGAGCTTTTTTTTGAGCTTCAAGACGATTTAGAGATTGTGAGTTTTAAAAACCCTAAAGACGCATTAGCGAAACTTGATGAAAGCTTTGATTTAGTCATCACGGATATTAACATGCCCCATATGGACGGCTTAGAATTTTTACGCCTTTTAGAAGGCAAGTATGAATCCATTGTGATTACCGGTAATGCGACCTTGAATAAAGCCATTGATTCCATTCGTTTAGGCGTGAAAGACTTTTTCCAAAAGCCTTTTAAACCAGAATTGCTTTTAGAATCCATCTATCGCACCAAAAAAGTTTTAGAATTTCAAAAAAAACACCCTCTAGAAAAACCTTTAAAAAAACCACACAAACACAGCTTTTTAGCCGCTTCAAAAGCTTTAGAAGAGAGCAAACGGCAAGCCTTAAAAGTCGCAAGCACGGACGCTAATGTCATGCTATTAGGCGAAAGCGGGGTGGGTAAGGAAGTTTTTGCTCATTTCATCCACCAGCATTCGCAACGCTCCAAGCACCCTTTTATAGCGATCAACATGTCCGCTATCCCAGAGCATTTATTAGAAAGCGAGCTTTTTGGGTATCAAAAAGGGGCGTTCACGGACGCCACAGCACCTAAAATGGGGCTTTTTGAGAGCGCTAATAAAGGCACGATCTTTTTAGATGAAATCGCTGAAATGCCCCTTCAATTGCAAAGCAAACTTTTAAGAGTGGTTCAAGAAAAAGAAATCACGCGCCTTGGGGATAATAAGAGCGTTAAAATTGATGTTCGTTTCATTTCCGCTACCAACGCTAACATGAAAGAAAAAATCGCTTCAAAAGAATTTAGAGAAGATTTGTTTTTCCGCTTGCAAATCGTGCCTATAACTATCGCGCCTTTAAGAGAGAGGGTAGAAGAGATTTTACCCATTGCTGAAATCAAGCTTAAAGAAGTGTGCGAGGCGTATCATTTGGGGCCAAAATCTTTTTCAAAAAACGCCGCAAAACGCCTTTTAGAATACTCTTGGCATGGGAATGTGCGAGAGCTTTTAGGCGTCGTGGAAAGAGCGGCGATTTTAAGCGAAGAAACAGAAATCCAAGAGAAAGATTTGTTTTTGGAAAGGTAGTTTGTAGGGCTTCTTTATAAAACATCTGCAACCAGATAAGTTTAATAAGTTTGAGTGATCACGCTATAATTTCATGGAGTTATTAAGAAAAAGCATTTATTAGAAACGCTTAATTTGGGATTTTTGCTTAAAGGGATTTAAAGATTGGGGTTCAATTAATGGGGAGTTTTTATGTTGGCGAATGATTTTATGGTTAAGAAATCAAAAAACAAGGAATTACATGGTTTGTTGTGTAACAAATTGAGTAAAAGAGTGGATAGATTTGGTTATAGAGCGATTGGTGTTGGAGCGGATAAAGAGACTAACGGAGTTGTTGTCCAGTTGAGTAAGGAAACGATGGTTAGATTGAATAGCAAAACCGCTTTAGCAAATGATGGTGATCTCATGGTGGGTATTTTTGATGAATTTAATGGATTAAAGGCCAATAAAGAACCACAGAAACCTAACTCAATCTATTATGGGTATGGTAGCTCTTATAAAATCATTGATGTTCTTAATGATAAGGATGGTGATTTTATCAGTTGCAGATTGTTTATCGTTAAGGAATTAGGGGTTGATGAGTGTTTAGGGTTTTATGCGTCCCCTGTGATTGATAATGACAACACCACTCTTGCTGATTTGCTTGAAAATGACGAGCCTACAATATATTATGAAACCAATTCTGCAAATATCAGGCGTTTTTTGGACAAAGGGCCTTACAACATTGAGTGGTTGGTGAGGAAGTATTTGGGGGTTGGGTTTAGGAGTTGCAAAATAGAGCGGATACAAGGAACGGAATTTGCGATCAAATTCCGCTATAAAAAGTGGGGGTCTATGATTGATAGAGAAGTTAAAAGGCAATTCCCCAAATACCTTAAAGACTCAAAGAAGACAGCCGTTAAAATAACAAGCAAGGTGTTTTACGAGTTGTTGAAGGGGACTCTGTTTGGCAACCTTCTCGGCAAAGATCCCATTAAGCGATTATAATGCGGAAAGAAAACAATAATAAATAAAATCTTGTTGGGTTTTAATTAGTTTTTTAAATTAAAAGTCATTTTTTAACCCCTAAGACCGCGCTACAAAAATTATCGTGCAATTAAAATTAAAATCAAACTCTTTACTATTGACTATAAAAAATGTTTTTTAGCATTTTTTATAATTTATGATTAACACTTAATGGTAATAAAGCCTTATTAATAATTTTTGTGTGGGACTAAAAATAGTGAGTTTAGAGGTTTTTTAACCCTACCCCTTGTAATTTGGGTTACATGACGAAAATAATAGCGCCCACTCTCACGATTTTTAATGGCTGATAACCTGCTTATTTCAAGCTTTTTATAATCTTTAGCATGGATTTAACTATGGCGCATTTTTCTTGCTTCATTCGTTGTGGCTCTTGTGTTTTAAATTTGTTTGTGGTAGGAATATTCCCATTAAGGTTTGAGACGCTATTGCCGTTTCTGTAATGGTTAGAGAGTGTCGGCTTGGTCTCTATTTTCCTTAATATTTTCTCATTTTTCAAACTCTCATGCGATGGATTTTAAAGGCATGGCTTCCTTGCTAACTCTTGCATGATCAAGTGGCTATTATTGCCGCTAGCTTTGTAATTTTTCTGCTCTCTAATATTTAGCTGTCTGTTATTTTCAGCCCTACATCGTTTTAACAAACAAATGCAAGCTATTTCAATTCCAAAGCTAAAAATTTTCCCGTATAGCTTTGGGTTTTTTCGCAATTTTGTGCCACCTCTAAAGGCGTGCCGCTCGCAATGACCCTCCCGCCCTTATCCCCCCCATCAGGCCCCATGTCTATAATGTAGTCAGCGTTTTTGATAATGTCTAAATTATGCTCAATCACTAGCATGGAATTGCCTAACGCCACTAAAGAATGCAAAACCTGTAAAAGGTGATTCACGTCTTCAAAATGCAAACCGGTAGTAGGCTCATCTAAAATGTAAAGGGTTTTGCCTGTGTCTTTTTTACTCAATTCTTTAGCCAATTTGATCCTTTGAGCCTCCCCCCCGCTTAAAGTCGTAGCGTTTTGCCCTAAAGTGATATAGCCCAAGCCCACATCTATAAGCGTTTTTAACTTCACAGCGATTTTAGGGAATTTAGCAAAAAATTCATAAGCCTCTTCCACGCTCATGTTCAACACATCGGCAATGGATTTGCCTTTCACCCTGATTTCTAAAGTTTGAGGGTTGTATTTAGCGCCCTTACAACTATCGCATTGGACTAACACATCAGGCAAAAAGTGCATTTCTATTTTAATATCCCCATCGCCCTGGCATTTCTCGCACCGCCCCCCTTTAACATTAAAGCTAAAACGGCTCGCGCTATAGCCTAAAATTTTAGCTTCTTTTTGCTCGGCAAATAAAATCCTGATTTCATCCATCACCCCTGTGTAAGTGGCAGGGTTGCTTCGTGGGGTTTTGCCTATGGGGGCTTGATCCAAATAAATCACTTTATCCAAATGCTCCAACCCTACAATCTCTACCCCATTCAAGCTTTGAGCTTTTTTAGCATGGTTTAAAAGGGTTTGAGCGGTGGGTAAAAGGGTTTGTAAGATCAGCGAGCTTTTACCGCTCCCGCTCACCCCCGTAATGCACACCAATTGTTTTAAAGGGATTTGAACGCTCAAATTCTTAATGTTATTGATATTGACATTTTTAATTTCTAAAAAATGCTTTTCTTTAGGGAGTTCAAATTTGGGGCGCTCAATCTTTTTAGTGCCGTTGAGATACAAAGCGGTAGAATGGTTATTTTGCAATAACTCTTTTACGCTCCCGCTAAAAACCACTTCACCCCCATGCCTTCCAGCCTTTGGCCCAATATCCACAACAAAATCCGCATGCTTAATCGTCTCTTTATCATGCTCTACGACAATGAGCGTGTTCCCTTTTTTTTGTAAATTCCTAAGGGTGTTGATGAGTTTGAGCGTGTCTTTTTCATGCAAGCCAATGCTAGGCTCGTCTAAAACATACAAAACCCCTGTCAAACCACTCCCGATTTGACTGGCGATTCGTATCCTTTGGCTCTCCCCTCCGCTAATCGTTCGCGCATCCCTCCCTAAAGTCAAATACCCTAGCCCCACATCGTATAAAAAAAACACCCTTTCTAAAATCTCTTTTAAAATGGGTTCAGCGATCTTTTTTTCTTGCTCGTTAAGATAGCTAAAATGCGTGGGATCATTAAAAAAGTGATAGACCTCTTCAATGGGCTTAGTTAAAAAATCCGCCATTTTCAAGCCAGCGACTTGAACGCTCAAACTGGAGGCTTTCAAACGATGCCCCTCGCACGAAGAACAGGTTTTTTCGCTCATGTAATCGCTCAAATCCTTTTGCTCTTTAAACATGTCATAAGCGATTTGAATGATGCCTTTCCAAGGGCGTTTTAAAGGGCTGTTTTTAAAATGAAAGCTGATTTCAGTGCCATTCCCATACAAAAGAGCGTCTTGCTGCTCTTTATTCAATTCATTAAAACAAAGCGCGCTGTCAATGCCATTATAAGCACAAAAGCCTTCAAACATTTGAGCGTAATAACTGCGGTTATACCCAAAAATCACTTTAATCGCTCCTTGATTTAAAGGCGTGTTAGGATCTAAAATCTTACTAATATCTAGGCTAAATTTTGTCCCTAAACCCAAGCAACTTTCGCACGCCCCTTTAGGCGAATTGAAAGAAAAACTCAAAGGCTCTAATTCTTCAAAACTCATCTTGCACTTAAAACATGCCTTATGTTCGCTGTAATGCTTTCTGATGCTTGGCGCGTTGTCTTGCAAGATTTCCACTTCTAATTCCCCATAGCTTTCTTTAAGGGCTTTTTCTACTGCGCTAGCGATCCGTGAAGCATTTTCGCTATTGATAACCACCCTATCCACCACCGCTTCAATGGTGTGTTTTTTGGTTTTATGCAAATGGATTTCTTCATCTAAACGCACCATCACCCCATCAACAAAAGCCCTCACATACCCCTTTAAACGCAAGCTCTCTAATTTATCGTTAAACGAACCTTTTTTATCCTTAATAATGGGAGCTAAAATAATGATTTTAGAATTTTCTTCTAAATGACAGATTTGAGAAATAATATCGCTCGCGCTCATAGAACTAATGGGCTCTAAGCATGTGGGGCAAAATTGCTCCCCAACCCTTGCAAACAGCAATCTTAAATAATCATAAATCTCAGTGATCGTCCCCACAGTGGATCTAGGGTTTTTAGAAGTGGTTTTTTGATCAATAGCAATCGCAGGGGTTAGGCCTTCAATTTTATCCACATTAGGCTTACCCACTTTGTCTAAAAATTGCCTAGCATAGCTAGACAAACTCTCTAAATAGCGCCTTTGGCCTTCAGCGTATAAAGTGTCAAACGCCAGAGTGGATTTACCCGAACCGCTTAATCCGGTAAAAACAACAAACTGGTTTTTAGGGATTTCTAAAAAAATATTTTTGAGATTATTTTCCCTAGCCCCTTGTATAATGATCTTATCCATAATGGTTTTATGTTGCAAGAGTTTCCTTAAAATAAGAAAATGGATTAAAAGGAGCTATTATACTTCAAAAAAGAATGGTTTTATTATCATTTCTTATTCATAAGAGTTAAAAATATTTGCTTGATTAAGGATAAACATGCTATTATTTTATGAGACAATTTTAAAGATAGGAATGTAAAGGAATGGAATTTATGAAAAAGTTTGTAGCTTTAGGGCTTCTATCCGCAGTTTTAAGCTCTTCGTTGTTAGCCGAAGGTGATGGTGTTTATATAGGGACTAATTACCAGCTTGGACAAGCTCGTTTGAATAGCAATATTTATAATACAGGGGATTGTACAGGGAGTGTTGTAGGTTGCCCCCCAGGTCTTACCGCTAATAAGCATAACCCAGGAGGCACCAATATCAATTGGCACTCCAAATACGCTAATGGGGCTTTGAATGGTTTTGGGTTGAATGTGGGTTATAAGAAGTTCTTCCAATTCAAGTCTTTTGATATGACAAGCAAGTGGTTTGGTTTTAGAGTGTATGGGCTTTTTGATTACGGGCATGCCACTTTAGGTAAGCAAGTTTATGCGCCTAATAAAATCCAGTTGGATATGGTTTCTTGGGGTGTGGGGAGCGATTTGTTAGCTGATATTATTGATAACGATAACGCTTCTTTTGGTATTTTTGGTGGGGTCGCTATCGGCGGTAACACTTGGAAAAGCTCCGCAGCGAACTATTGGAAAGAGCAAATCATTGAAGCCAAAGGTCCTGATGTTTGTACCCCTACTTATTGTAACCCTAACGCTCCTTATAGCACCAACACTTCAACCGTCGCTTTTCAAGTATGGTTGAATTTTGGGGTGAGAGCCAATATCTACAAGCATAATGGCGTGGAATTTGGCGTGAGAGTGCCGCTACTCATCAACAAGTTTTTGAGCGCGGGTCCTAACGCTACTAATCTTTATTACCATTTGAAACGGGATTATTCGCTTTATTTGGGGTATAACTACACTTTTTAAATAAAAGGGTATCTTTAAGCCCTTTTTAGTCTTTATGAAAAGGGTTTTAGTTTGGGTTTTTGCATCTTAAAAAGCTAAGATTGATTATTAAAGAAACTTTTGAGCGTAACCAACAAAACCAATACCATTGAGTGGGCGTTTGGAAAATTCATGGGGTTTTAAGGGGGTTGTTTGCAAGAAATAGAGAGTTTGCACCAAAGCGTTTTGTTGCAAGAAGTTTTGCAAGCATTCACGCCTTTAGAAGAAGGGGTTTTGATTGATTGCACTTTAGGGTTAGGGGGGCATTCTAAAGCCCTTTTATCCCAAAAACCGCACCTGAAACTCATTGGCATTGATAAGGATAAGTTCGCTCAAGAAATCGCTAAAGAACGATTGAAAGAATTTGAAGGGCGTTACAACCTCTTAAGCGGGGGTTTTGCCAAACGCTTTAAAGAAGCCCTAGAGATTCATGGCGAGCGAATCAAGGGGGTTTTAGTGGATTTAGGGGTGAGCTCTTTGCAGCTTGATGATGATAACAGAGGGTTTAATTTCCACTCGCACGCTCTGGATATGCGCATGGATTTAGAGAGCGATTTGAACGCTCAAAAAGTCATCAACTCTTATTCTGTAGTGGCGTTAGAAAAAATCTTTAGAGACTATGGCGAAATCAAAGAATACAAAAAAATCGCCCACAAAATTGCAGAAAGGCGCGCTAAAAAACCCTTCAAAGACGCTAAGGATTTGAGCGATTTTTCAAGCTCTTTTTCCAAAAATAAAAAAATCCATCCAGCGACTTTAGTGTTTCAAGCCGTTCGCATAGAAGTCAATAGCGAATTAGAAGAGTTAAAAAAGTTTTTACAATACGCTAGAAACCTTAAGGGAGCGATTTTGTGCGTGATTTCTTTCCATTCTTTAGAAGACGCGTTAGTGAAAAACGCTTTTAAAGATTACGCTAAAAATTGCGTTTGCGATCCTTTAAGTTTTAAATGCGCTTGCTCTAACAATCACGCTTTAGGCGAAATTTTAACCAAAAAGCCCATCACTCCAAGCCCAGAGGAAATTAAAAACAACAGGCGTTCACGAAGCGCTAAAATGAGGGTTTTTAAATTCAAACCATGAATAAGTCATATGAGTAAGCCATGAATATCAAAAACCATTCTTTAAATGAAAAAGAACGCTTTGTGCGCATAGAAGAGGACGAAAAGAAAGAATTGTTTGCTGGAACTGCAAATGAAAATTCGCATGGTCTTTCTTTAATGGCTTTAATAGGGGTGTTGGTTTTTGGGGGCGCGTTTTTAGCTCTGTTAGCGCCTAAAATCTATTTGAGCAATAATATCTATTATATTAGCCGTAAAATCAACACCCTAGAAGATCAAAAACGCCTGCTTTTAGAAGAACAACAAATCCTAAAAAACGAATTAGAAAAAGAGCGTTTTAAATACTATATAGAGAATAGTGAAAATATTGGCGATATTGCGTTTTAAGTGAAACCCCCTATCCTTAAGAGAGCCTAATTAGCGGTAAATCATTTTAAATTATTTTAACATAAAGACTTATTTTAAAATTCTGTTTCAATACGAAATTTTAATCCCTTATAAAAACTTTAAATTGTGAAAAACAAACAAACCATTCCCTTAAATTGTATAATAAAGGCACTTTAATCCAACAAAGGATAACCATGAGAAAACGCTTCACTCCACTTTTGTTATTCAGGAAATAATACAGATGAAAAAAACGATTTCAGCGTTGTTTTTATCAGCGTGCATAGGGTTATCGTCTGTTTATGCAGATAACACTTTGATTTTACAAACCGACTTTAGCCTAAAAGATGGGGCTGTCTCGGCGATGAAAGGCGTCGCTTTCAGCGTTGATTCCAATCTTAAAATCTTTGATTTAACGCACGAAATCCCTCCGTATAACATCTGGGAAGGTGCTTACCGCCTGTATCAGACCGCTAGTTATTGGCCAAAAGGTTCGGTATTTGTGAGCGTAGTTGATCCGGGCGTAGGCACTAATCGTAAATCGGTGGTATTGAAAACTAAAAACGGCCAGTATTTCGTCTCGCCGGATAACGGCACGCTGACTTTGGTGGCGCAAACTTTGGGGATTGATAGCGTGCGTGAAATTGACGAAAAAGCTAACCGCTTGAAAGGTTCTGAAAAATCCTATACTTTCCATGGTCGTGATGTGTATGCCTATACTGGTGCACGCCTAGCTTCTGGGGCGATCACATTCGAGCAGGTCGGGCCAGAGCTTCCCGCAAAAGTTGTTGAAATTCCTTACCAAAAAGCGAAAGCCACAAAAGGGGAAGTGAAAGGCAATATCCCGATTTTGGATATTCAATATGGCAATGTTTGGAGCAATATCAGCGATAAGTTGCTCAATCAAGCAAAAATCAAACTCAATGACACGCTGTGTGTAACGATTTTTAAAGGTTCCAAGAAAAAATACGAAGGGAAAATGCCGTATGTTGCGAGCTTTGGCGATGTTTTAAAAGGCCAGCCGTTGGTCTATCTAAACAGCTTGTTGAACGTTTCCGTGGCGCTGAATAGGGATAATTTCGCGCAAAAATACCAAATTAAATCCGGTGCTGACTGGAATATTGATATAAAGAAGTGCGCTAAGTAAAGCGCTTTTTAGAAAAATTAAGAGAGGTTAAAGGTTTTAACTATCAAACTTTCATTAACACAGCCCAATTAATACTAAATGATCCCCAAAACAAACGCTTGTTTTAAAATTTTATTTCAATTTGAAACACTAATCCCTTGTAAAAACTTTAAATTCCAAAAAACAAACAAACAACCCCCTTAAAATTGTACAATAAAGGCACTATAAACTAAAAAGAGATAACCATGAAAAAACTATTCATCCCACTTTTATTATTCAGCGCTTTAGAAGCGAATGAGAAAAATGGCTTTTTCATAGAAGCTGGGTTTGAAACAGGGCTATTAGAAGGCGCACAAACGCAAGAAAAAAGACACACCACCACAAAAAACACTTACGCAACTTACAATTATTTACCCACAGACACGATTTTAAAAAGAGCGGCTAATTTATTCACAGACGCTAAATCTATATCACAATTAAACTTTTCATCTTTATCCCCTGTTAAAGTGCTGTATATTGGCGGTAAATTAACTATAGAAAACTTCCTGCCTTATAATCTGAGCAATGTTAAGCTTAGTTTTACAGACGCTCAAGGCAATGTAATTGATCTAGGCGTGATAGAGACCATCCCCAAACACTCTAAGATTGTTTTACCCGGGGAGGCATTTGATAGTTTAAAAGAGGCGTTTGATAAAATTGGCCCCTATACTTTCTTTTTTCCAAAATTTGAAGCCACTAGCACTTCTATTTCTGACGCTAACACGCAAAGGGTGTTTGAAACGCTCAATAAGATTAAGACAAATCTGATAATGAAATATAGTAATGAAAATCCAAGCAATTTCAACACTTGTCCTTACAATAATAATGGTAATACAAAAAATGATTGTTGGCAAAATTTCACCCCACAAACCGCAGAGGAATTCACTAATTTGATGTTGAACATGACCGCTGTCTTAGACTCCCAATCTTGGGGCGATGCGATCTTAAACGCTCCTTTTGAATTCACTAACAGCTCAACAGATTGCGATAATGATCCTTCAAAATGCGTAAATCCCGGAGTAAATGGGCGTGTTGATACTAAAGTCGATCAACAATATATACTCAACAAACAAGGTATTATTAATAATTTTAGAAAAAAAATAGAAATTGATGCGGTTGTTTTAAAAAATTCAGGGGTTGTAGGGTTAGCCAATGGGTATGGTAATGATGGTGAATATGGCACATTAGGAGTAGAAGCCTATGCTTTAGAACCCCAGAAACTCTTTGGCAATGACCTTAAGACTATCAATTTGGCTGATTTAAGAACCATCTTGCATGAATTCAGCCACACCAAAGGCTACACCCATAACGGGAACATGACTTATCAAAGAGTGCCGGTAACGAAAGATGGTCAAGTGGAAAAGGATAATAATGGCAAGCCAAAAGATTCTGATGGCCTCCCCTATAATGTGTGTTCGCTTTATGGGGGTCAAGGTCAGAGCGCTTTCCCTAGCAACTACCCTAATTCCATCTATCACAATTGCGCGGATGTCCCGGCTGGCTTTTTAGGGGTAACAGCAGCGGTTTGGCAGCAGCTTATTAATCAAAACGCTTTACCCATAGATTACGCCAATTTGAGCGCTCAAAAGAACTACAACTTAAACGCTAGTTTGAACACGCAAGATTTAGCCAATTCCATGCTTGGCACCATTCAAAAAACCTTTGTCACTTCTAGCGTTACCAACCACTATTCTTCAAGCACATCGCAAAGCTTTAGAAGCCCTATTTTAGGGGTTAATGCTAAGATAGGCTATCAAAATTACTTTAATGATTTCATGGGGCTAGCTTATTATGGCATTATCAAATACAACTATTCTAAAGCCCTTAATCAAAAAGTCCAGCAATTGAGCTATGGTGGGGGGATAGATTTGTTGTTGGATTTCATCACCACTTACTCTAATAAAAATAGCCCTATAGATATTCAAACGAGAAGAAACTTTTCTTCATCTTTTGGCATCTTTGGGGGGTTAAGGGGCTTGTATAACAGCTATTATGTGTTGAATAAAGTCAAAGGGAGCGGTAATTTAGATGTGGCTACTGGGTTGAATTACCGCTATAAGCATTCTAAATATTCTGTAGGGATTAGCATCCCTTTAATCCAAAGAAAAGCTAGCGTCGTTTCTAGTGGTAGCGATTACACCAACTCTTTTGTTTTCAATGAAGGGGCTAGCCATTTTAAGGTGTTTTTTAATTACGGGTGGGTGTTTTAGAGTGAGAAAGAAATTGATAAAAATAACATTTTTTTAAATAAAAGCCTTATTTTTATCTTTTTTTCGTATAATAAAATTTAAGTTAGTATTGATAGTGGTGCGTTAAGATTTTTCAATCTTGTGCGATAAAATCAACGCTTCTTAATAAGCTCATAGTTTTAAACATTCAAAATAGTATAAAAAGGAAAGTCATGTATGCGGCTCATCCTGTTAAACCCCTAAAAGCCCCTAAACTCAAATCTCAATTTTTAAGGCGTGTGTTTGTGGGTGCGTCTATTAGACGCTGGAATGACCAAGCATGCCCTTTGGAATTTGTGGAATTAGACAAACAAGCCCATAAAGCGATGATTGCGTATCTGCTCGCTAAAGATTTAAAAGATGGGGGTCATGACTTAGATTTAGATCTTTTAATCAAGTTCTTTTGCTTTGAGTTTTTGGAGCGCTTGGTTTTAACCGATATTAAACCCCCTATTTTTTACGCTCTCCAACAAACGCACAGCCAAGAATTAGCCTCCTATGTCGCGCAAAGTTTGCAAGATGAAATCAGCGCGTATTTTTCTTTAGAGGAACTCAAAGAGTATTTAAGCCACAGGCCCCAAATTTTAGAAACTCAAATTTTAGAGAGCGCGCATTTTTATGCGTCCAAATGGGAATTTGATATTATTTATCATTTTAACCCCAACATGTATGGCGTGAAAGAAATTAAAGATAAAATTGACAAGCAACTCCACAATAACGAGCATTTGTTTGAGGGGCTTTTTGGGGAAAAAGAAGATCTGAAAAAATTGGTGAGCATGTTTGGGCAGTTGCGTTTCCAAAAGCGTTGGAGTCAGACCCCAAGAGTGCCGCAAACCAGTGTCTTAGGGCATACCTTATGCGTGGCGCTTATGGGGTATTTGTTGAGCTTTGATTTAAAAGCTTGTAAAAGCATGCGGATCAATCATTTTTTGGGCGGGCTTTTCCATGATTTGCCCGAGATTTTAACCCGAGACATTATCACGCCTATCAAACAAAGCGTTGCGGGGCTTGATCACTGCATTAAAGAAATTGAAAAAAAGGAAATGCAAAACAAAGTCTATTCTTTTGTGTCTTTGGGCGTTCAAGAAGATTTAAAATATTTCACCGAAAACGAGTTTAAAAACCGCTGCAAAGACAAGTCTAACAAAATCATTTTCACTAAAGACGCTGAAGAATTGTTTATGCTTTATAACAGCGATGAATATTTTGGGGTTTGCGGGGAGCTTTTAAAGGTGTGCGATCATTTGAGCGCGTTTTTAGAAGCCCAAATCTCTCTTTCTCATGGCATTTCCAGTAACGATTTGATTAAAGGGGCTCAAAACCTTTTAGAATTGCGATCCCAAACAGAACTGCTTGATTTGGATTTAGGGAAATTGTTTAGGGATTTCAAATAATGAACTATAAAGAATCATTAGAATTTAACGATTACGCTATGGATTTAACCATTCGCATGGCTCATCATAGCACCGCTATTGAAAACAATCCTTTGAGCCTTGCTGAAACCATAAGTATTTTAACCACCGAATACATTCCTAGAGAAATGCCCCAAAGAGCCTTCTTTGAAGTGAAAAACTATCAAAACATGCTCTTCTTTCTGTTAGAAAACCTGAATAAAGGACAAAGCGTTGATAGTTTTTTATAAGGGAGTTGCATAGGATTTTAATGAATTTTTTACTCCCTAATAAGGAGGCTTTCAAAACGACTGATAATACCATTTTAGGAGCTAGTTTTGAAACGATCCCCCATTTTCAAGTGCCTATGGCTATGAAAGAATGGTGCGATAACCTCAATTATAAGATGAAGACCTTACAAGATAAAGAAGAAAAACTAAAAAGCCATTTTAGAACAACACATTTTGTTTGAAAGGATACACCCTTTTAGCGATGGTAATGGTAGGGTGGGCAGAATGCTAATCTTTTATAGCGCTTTAGAGCAAAATTTAGTGCCATTTGTGATCACCAAAGAGCAAAAAGAGACTTACATTAAGGCTTTAGACATGTGCAATACAGAAAGCTTATACCAACTCGCTAAAGTATCCCAAGAGTTTGAACTCACACGCATACAAGGGCAAATGGTATTAAATAAAAATAAGCCCTAAAATCATGGTTTTCAAGCACGCATCAAATAGAGCCTTTTCCTTTCGCTTGAAGAAGCGATGTTGAGCAGTTGGCGGTATTTGGTGATCGTTCTTCTCACCATTTTCAAATGGAATTTTTCTTCAATGAGTTCTAAAATCTTAGCGTCGCTCAAAGGCTCTTTTTTGTCTTCGTTTTTGATCAATTCTAAAAGATAGTCTTTAATCACAGCGTTTGAAGTCTCGCTATTGTCTAAGGCGATGCTAAAGAAATGTTTAATAGGGAAAACCCCCCTTTCGCATGCCAAATATTTATTAGAAATGGCCCTTGAAATCGTGCTTACAGAGTGGTTAAACTCATTGGCTAAATCTAATAATTTTAAAGGGCGTAATTCCTTACCCTTAAAAAAATCGTATTGGTATTCTAAAAGCATCAGACCGATTTTATAAATCGTGGCTTTCCTCAAATTTAATGCGTCAATTAAATCTTTGGCTTCTTTCAATTTTTCTTTCAAATAATCGTTATCCTTAAAGCGATTTTCTTCTAAACTGATCGTCGGGTAGCTCTCATCGTTCAAACGCACAATCATTTCATTATCCACTTCTAAAATAAAAAGCTCAGGAATGACTTCTATTTCTTTTTCTAAAAACTCAATGGCTGGGGGGTTTTTAAAGGATTTTAAAATCTTTAAAGCCTTTTCATAATAAAAATCTTTAGAAAATTCATGGTGTTTTTCTAAATTTAAAATGATCTTTCGCGCTTCTTCATAAAGCTCGTTATTGTCCAATTCCCTACCCTCTAACTGGAATAAAAAGCTCTCTTTCACGTCTTTAGCGCCAATGCCAGCGGGATTAAGGTAACTAAAACGCTTGCGCACTTTTTCATAAACTTCGCTCTCTACCCCTAAAATTCTAGCCCTTTCTTCAATGTTTTCTTCAAAATACCCTTCACTATCCAACCCGCTGATAATATCCATAGCGATTTTTTGAGAGGTTTCAGTAGGAAAAAGGGGGGGAATGATTTGAGATTCTAGGGTTTCAAAAAGGCTTTTAGATGCGGTTGCGAAATTTTCTAAATGATCGCTGCTCTTTTTAGGATTAAAGCGATCGCTAAAATTTTTGATGCGTTTGTTTTCAATTTTGATTAAGGGGTTATCTAAAGCGTTTTGTTTCAACACTTCTTCTAAATCTTCAAGCTCGCTTTGTAAAATGGGGAGCCACCCTTTTAAGGTAGCGTTTAATTTGTTTTTAGGGCTAAGGTTTGCACGTAAGATCGCCATATTCACACCTTAAAATTTTCCCCTAAATAATACTTACGCACCAAAGCGTTTTCATAAATTTCATTAGCGTTCCCGCTCGCTAAAAGCGTACCGCTTTTGATCACATACGCCCTGTGGCACACGCTCAAAGTCTCTCGCACATTGTGATCAGTGATCAACACGCCGATGTTTAATCCAATCAAGCTTTCAATGATTCTTTGAATGTCAATCACCGCAATCGGATCCACGCCCGCAAAAGGCTCATCTAATAGCACGAATTTAGGGTTTTTCATTAAAGCCCTAGCGATTTCTACGCGCCTTCTTTCTCCCCCACTCAGGCTCATGCCCTTGCGCTCTCTTATGGCTTGGATATTAAAAGCATCAAGTAAGCTTTCCATTTTTTCTTCGCTCTCTTTAGAGTTTTTAAAAGTGGTCTCTCCTGCTAGGGCTAGATTATCTTCCACGCTCAATTCTTTAAAAATGCTGGATTCTTGGGGCAAGTAGCCTATGCCTAAGTTAGAGCGCTTGTGTAAGGGGTATTTAGCTAAATCCACATCGTTTAAATAAACGCTCCCCCCACTAGGCTCTAAAAGCCCACATATCATATAAAAGGTGGTGGTTTTACCCGCCCCATTAGGCCCTAAAAGCCCCACCACTTCGCCGCTTTTCACTTCTAAAGAAACGTCTGAAACGATTTTGGTTTTTTTAATCTGTTTGTTTAAATGCTCTGCTTTTAAAATATCCATTCAAACGACCCTTTAAACGATCTTTATTGTATAAAAACGGCTAGTTGATTCGGTTTTAATTTCCACAACCTTAATAGCTAAATCGTATTTTTTTAAAATTTTTTCTAATTTTTCATCGCCCCATTCCACAAAATGGATCCCCTTTTCCAACAAGCACTCTAACATGCCAAGCTCCAAGCAAGCCTCTAAATCGCGCATGTAAAAATCGTAATGGAACACGCTCTCGCTATAAGCATGCATCAGGCTAAAGGTGGGCGAAGTCGCTTGAATGTCTAAGCCCAAGTGTTTCAAGCACGCTTGAACCAAAGTCGTTTTACCGCTCCCCACAACGCCTTTTAAAAGCACCACCCCCTTAAAATCATCTTTTAAAATTGCAGCAGCCACTTTGTCTAACTCGTCTAAATGCGCTCTCATAACAATTCCACGCTTTTGATTTCAAACTCGCTCTTAATCTCTTCAATGAGATCGGAATGATTAGCCATAAATTCTTGCAACGCTGTTGGGGCTTCTTTGGGTTGGGTTTCTTGAACCTCTTTTTCTTTAGCTTTTTTTTCAATCACCTCTTTAGTTTCTTTTTCTTTAGTTTCTTTTTTAATCGCCTCTTTAGTGTCGTTTTCTTTCATTTCAGCCGTCGTTTCAGTGGTTGGTTTGGGCTTTGAATAAGGGAATTTAAACTCTTTAACCACTTCTAAAGCGCTTTTATTTTCTGAATGATTTTTTAAAGCGATTTTGATATTTTCGCCCTTGCCAAAAACCCCATCAACGATGCTTTTGATGATTTTAAAACGCTCTCTTAAAAGCTCTTTATCTTTATGGGTAGCTAAAGACTCCCAAGTCAAGGTTTTAGTCTGGCTGTCAAAATCAATGAAACGGATATTTTTTTCAAACACCGCCCCTAATTCGTAGTTGCGCTCATAAACCAATGTTTGAACTTGTTTGAAAAGGTTATGAAAAATGCGATCTTTAGCTGAAAGCATGGGAGTTTGCGGGGTTTCTGTGTTTTCTCTTTTTTCTATGCTCTCTATTTTTTCTCTTTTTTCTCTTTTTTCTATATTTTTAAATTCTTGTTTAGGGGCGTTATAACTTATGCTAGGGCTTTGATTGAAAGGGGCTTGCTCTAATTCTACAATCGCATCGTCTAGGGCTTTGAGTTTTAAAGCTTCTTTGAATTTCATTTTCAATAACAACAGCACAAAACTGGCATTTGCCCCTTCTTTCAAAAGGCTGAGACTGCTCATAATGATTTTAAAAAAGCGCTCTATCAAAAGGATAGAATACGAATCAGGGCTTAATAATTTCGCTTTCAAAAAAAGCATCATTTCTTCTAAAACGCTCTCGGTTTCATAATTTTCTAAAATGGTATAACGCTCTTTTAATCGCGCTTCATCTTGGTTGATTAGGCTTTGAAAAAAATCTTCTAAAACGCTCCTATCAATCGCCCCTAACATTTCAGCCACTTTGCTTTCTGTGATAGCGTTATCGCAATAATTGATGGCTTGCTCTAAAAGAGTGATCGTGTCCCTCAAGCTCCCTTGCCCGCTGTGAGCCAGTTTTTCTAACGCGCTTGTTTCATAGCTCACTTGTTCTTTTTCTAAAATGGTTTTTAAATGAGAAATAACGGAATTTTCAGGGATTTTTTTAAACCTGAAATGCTGGGTGCGGCTGAGTATGGTAGCGGGCAATTTCAAAGCGTCCGTTGTCGCTAAAAGGAATTTCACATGGCTAGGAGGCTCTTCTAAAGTCTTTAAAAGCGCGTTAAACGCTTCGGTAGTGAACATATGCACTTCGTCAATGATAAAGATTTTATAGCGCCCAAAGCTTGGTTTGTAGCGCGTTTGCTCTATGAGGTTACGGACATCATCAATCCCCCTATTAGACGCTCCGTCCATTTCTATAATATCTATATGGTGGTTGTTTAAAGCGCTCTGGCATTGGATGCAAGTATCGCAAGGCACAGCCTTTGGCCCTGTTTCGCACATTAAAGCCCTAGCAAAAATCCTAGAAGAGCTGGTTTTCCCAGAACCTCTTAACCCGCTGAATAAATAAGCGTTAGCCAAACGCTGGTTATTTAGGGCTAAAGAAAGCGTTTTAGCCACGCTCTCTTGACCGACTAGCTCGCTAAAATGTTTGGGGCGGTATTTTAACGCTAAAACTTGCATATTGATTGTAATCCTTAAAACTCATTTAGGAGTATTGTAATGCAAAATGACTTAAAACTAGCCCCTTTTTAGGTTTTGCTCAATAGCGCTAAAAAATCTTTAAATAAATTAATACTAAGCGTCCCCATGATAGCGGTTACAAAGAGATTCACCCCCATAAAGATTTTTTGGTTGTTTAAAAGTTTAGAGCCATAACGCAACGATAAAGCGCATAACAATAAAAGCCAAGAAAGAGCCGCCGATAAAGTGCCAGCTAAAAAGACAAATTTTTGCGCTAAATTAAAAGACAAAGCGCTCGCGCCAATCAAAAACACCATCTCCAAATACACTTGCGGGTTGAGTAAGGTAACGCCTAAAGTGAATAATAAGGTCTTTTTTAAGGAGAGTTTTTTGGGGGTTTGGACTTGCTTCTTTTTAAAGGTTTGAAAAAGGGTTTTTAAAGCCAAAAAAGCGTAAAATCCGGTAAAAACTGCCCCAAATAGATTTAAGAATAAGCTCAAATAAAGGTTTTTAGCGAAATAAGCCCCCACGCCAAACACGCCCATGCTCATTAAGACAATATCGCACATAAAACACAGAGCGCAAATCAAAAACACATAATTCCTAGCCATGCCTCTTTCCACAATAAACAAGGATTGCGCCCCCACCGCCGCGCACAAAGAAATCGCTAAACCAAAACCTTCTATAAAAACCACAAACATCTTGCTTAAATCCTTTCACTCAAAATAAGCCAAAAACTACCAACGCCATACAAACCAATCATTCAAAAGGGTATTTTAAAATTTTAGGGTTTAAAACGACCTTTATAAATTAAAAGTTAAATGATGACACAATGGCTATATAAAATTAAAACCCCATTTTTTAGCGCTCTTAGTGGCGTTTGATAATAAATTAAAATTAACATGGTAGAATGCCAAAATTTGCTGTCGTTGTGTGGCAAAAATTTAGACAACAAGGAATTGGGAATGAGAAAGAGTTTGGCTTTTTGCCTGTTAGCTTTGCTTGGATTACAGGTTTTAGGCGCTAGGGATTTTTCGCAACTCAAAGATAAGGAGCTTTTAGAATTAGCAGGCACTCTGCCTTCTAATGAGGCGATTGATTATCGCATGGAAGTGTCTAAACGCCTTAAAGCTTTAAAAGCTGAAGACGCTAAGAAATTTCGCGCGAATTTCAGCCGGATCGCTAGGAAGAATCTTTCCAAAATGAGTGAAGAGGATTTCAAAAAAATGCGTGAAGAAGTGCGTAAAGAATTAGAAGAAAAAACCAAAGGTTTGAGCGATGAAGAAATTAAGGCGAAAGGGCTTAATGTGAGCGTTTGTAGCGGTGATACGAGAAAAGTTTGGTGTAGGGCTGTTAAAAAAAAAGACGAACATTGCTCTCCTAAGTGAGATAAAATTTAATTTAAAAGGATAAAAAATGAAAAAAGCGTTGAAAATACTTTCTGTTAGCGCGTTGCTATTTGTGGCTTTGAACGCCAAAGATTTCAGCAAAACGAGCGATGAAGATTTGGCTAAAATGGCTGGCGTTGTCGCTCCGCAGGATATTGTGGATTACACAAAAGAGTTGAAAAAGCGCATGGAAAAGATGCCTGAAGACAAGAGAAAGGCATTTCATAAACAATTGCATGAATATGCAGTTAAAAACACAGACAGCATGACCGTAGCGGATTTTGAAGCCCGCCAAAAAGCCGTTAAAGAAGCGCTTAAAAAAGGCAACATGGAAGACATGGATGATGATTTTGGGTTGAGATCATGCAAGCATGGGAAAAAGCACAAACACGATAAGCATGGCAAGAAGCATGGCAAAAAACATGACAAAGATCATGACGATAAAGACCATGACCACCATGATGAAGATCACAGCGATAAGCACTAAAGCTTAAACCACACCACTCTCTCTATCAAAGCTTCAAATTCTTTAAGCAGAAATCCTAAACGCTTTTGGCGTTTGGGGTAAATGCTTAAGCGTTATCAAAATTCTGTTCTCATTAAATATTGCTTATAAAATTCAAAAGATGGTTTCATTATTACAAAAATTAACACTCTAAAGATAAATAGATTAAAAACACCCCAAAATCTTTTTTTTTTTTTTGAAATCCAATAAATTTATGGTAAAGTTAAACATATTGTAAATAAATTTTCATTTCTATTCATGTTTACAATAAAAAAATTACTTTAAGGAACACTTTTATGAAAAAACAATTTTTACTCTCTCTCTCTCTCGCTTGTGGCATCATCGCTCCACGCTGAAGACAACGGCTTTTTTGTGGGCGCGGGCTATCAAATCGGTGAAGCGGTGCAAATGGTCAAAAACACCGGCGAATTGAAAAATTTGAACGACAAATACGAGCAATTAAGCCAATCTTTAGCCCAACTGGCTTCGTTAAAACGAAGCATTCAAACGGCGAACAACAGTCAGGCTGTCAGCAACGCTTTAAGCGATTTAAAAAGCTTTGCGAGTAACAACCACACAAACAAAGAAACATCGCTCATCTACAACACCACGCAAGCCGTTATCACTTCGGTATTGGCTTTTTGGAGTCTTTATGCAGGGAACGCTCTCAGTTTTCATGTGACCGGTTTGCGTGATGGATCTAATTCTCCTCTTGGAAGAATCAATAAAGATGGGAACTGCACAGGATTACAAAAATGTTTTATGAGCCAAGAAACTTATAATCAAATGAAAGCGCTTGCCGAAAACCTCCAAAAAGCTCAAGGCAATCTCTGTGCCTTATCAGAAGAATGCTCTAGCAATCAATCAGGTGGAAAAACTTCCATAGCTACAGCTCTTGAAACCGCGCAAAAGCTTATGGATTTAATCGAACAGGCCAAGGTTTCTATGGTGTGGAAAAATATCATCATCGCAGGTGTTTCAAACAGAGCCGGTGGTGCTGGTGCTATCACATCCACTG
>NZ_JACTGH010000010.1:0-84076 GCF_014498195.1 Helicobacter pylori
CAAAGGGTTAAGTCTTTTTGGGGTAGGAAATATCCATGCAGACTTTAAAGAACAAAGCCTTTCGTGTTAGTGTCCATTAGGGCGCTTTAGTTAGGAAGCTCCTTGCTTTAGCAAGGGGTGGTTTCACAAACAACGATAAACTTTTAAAGCATGTGTTTTTAAGCGATGTAAGGAATTAACATGGATTATAAAAAAATAGATTTATCCAACACAAACTACCCAAGTAAAGAGCAATTGGAAGCTTTCAAAACAGCTTTTGACGCCTTTTTAGAAACCAACCAACAAGAAAATGAAAATCACCAAAACGATGCTTTTAATGATTTATTGAAAGGTGTTTTTAAATACAAGGTTAAGCCCACCAAAAAAATAGACAGTGCTATTCTTAATGACAATGACAAAGTGGAAGTGATCATTGAATTTAAAGCCCTTAAAAACCCCAACGAATTTATTAAAAAGGGTGATTTGAATGTTAAAGCCTTGCATGAAAGCCTTTTGTATTATCTCATAGAAAGAAAAAATGGTAATAACAACCTTAAGCATCTTATCTTAGCCACTATTAAAGAGCTTTATATTATTGATGCGAACGAATTTGAGGTTTTTAATAAAGATAAAGAAATTGAAAACGCCTTTAAAAATTGCCACGATAGAAAGGGTAACGATACACGCACAGAAGCGTTTTATGATGTTTGCCAAAAGCGCCTTAATGAGCTTGATCGTTCTTTGAAATACCACCATATCCCTCTCAAAAAAGAAAATTTAGCCCTAATCTATCAAGCCCTAAGCCCTAATTTTTTGCTCAAAATTCCAAAATATTCTGACGCTAACACGCTTAACAAAGATTTTTATGAAGAATTGCTTTACATTTTAGGGTTAGAAGAGCAAAATGACAAAGGGAAAATTTTAATCAAGCCCAGCCGCACCCAAAATTCCCTAAGCGCTACTTTAAAAGAGCAATACAAAAATTTAGACGATGAAGAAGTCATGGCGTTACTCATCGCTTGGAATAACCGCATCTTGTTTTTACGGCTTTTAGAAAGCCTTTTAATTTCTTTCAAGCATTTTAAAGAACCTTTTTTAACCATAGAAAACTTTAAAGATTTCAACGCCCTAAACACCCTCTTTTTTGAAGTTTTAGCCAAGAAAAACAGCGAGCGTTTACCAGAAATTAAAGAAAACAAGATTTTAGAAAAAATCCCTTATTTGAATTCCAGTTTGTTTGATAAAACGCCTTTAGAATTAAAGGGGCATGAAATCAAACTTTTAGACAATAAAAAGCTAGAAATCTATAAAAATTCCATTCTCAAAAAACATGAAAATTATCAAAAAGATTTAAAACATTTGCCTTTGCTAAAATACTTTTTTGCATTTTTGCATGCTTATAAATTCACCACCACCCCTAAAGATATTAAAGATAATACCGATACCAGCGAAAGCCGTTTGATTAACCCTAGCGTTTTAGGGCTTGTTTTTGAAAAACTCAACGGCTATAAAGAGGGGAGCTTTTATACCCCAAGCTTCATCACAAGCTACATGTGCAAAGAGAGCATCGAGTCAATCGTGTTGGATAAATTTAATCAAACCTATAACATAGAGTGTGAAAATTTAACAGAATTAAGAAATTATTTTAAAGATAACTACAGCTATAAAGAGGGTAAACGCAAAGAATACTTGCAACTCCTTCTCACTTTACGCGTTTGCGATCCGGCGGTGGGGAGCGGGCATTTCTTGGTTTCAGCGCTCAATGAAATGGTGTTAATTGCTTATGAGTTAGGGCTTATTGCTTCCTTGTATCGCCACGAGCTTAGATTAGAAAACGATGAAATCATCATTCACACGCCAGAGAATAAAGTCTTTAACTACACCATACCGCATAGCGAAAACGACCCCCACCACCAAATCCAAAAAGAACTTTTTGAGCTTAAAAAAGACATCATTGAAAACTGCCTTTTTGGCGTGGATATTAACCCCAATTCTTGCGAAATCACCAAGCTCAGGCTATGGATAGAGCTTTTAAAATACAGCTATTATATTTTTGAAGAGGGCAAGAACACCAACAATCTTGAAACCCTCCCCAACATTGATATTAACATTAAGTGCGCTAACAGCTTGATCTCACGCTTTAATTTGAATGATGATCTCAAAAAGATCCCCAATATCAAGCAAAAAATCCAAGAATACAAAGATCTAGTCGCCCAATACAAAGACCCAAACCCTCTCTATCCCTTAAATAAGCAATATCTTATCAACAAAATCCAAGACTTAAAAAACACTTTTTCCCTCACGCTTAAAGATCCTAAAACCAAAGCAGAGCTTGAAAAGGCTATTGAAAAACACATCAAAAAATACAATTTCTTTGCCCTAGACGATAAGAGTTTGCTAGATGGGTTAAATTACTTTATCCCAAGCCTTTTTGGCACGCTTAAACTAAGCCCTAAAGAAGAGGAAGAGGCTTTTGCTTCTTATGGGCGTATTAGAGCTTTGAGAAAAAAGCTTGATGATGCTTTAAGTGGTGGAGAGTATCAAAATGCGTTTGAATGGCGTTTTGAATTCCCGGAAGTGCTAGATGATGAGGGGGATTTTTTAGGCTTTGATTGCATCATAGGTAATCCGCCTTATATCCGCCAAGAACACATCAAAGACTTAAAGCCTTTATTACAAAAGCAATACCAGGATTTCTATAACAGCTCAAGCGACATTTACACCTACTTTTTTGCCCTATCTTACCACCTTTTAAAAGAAAAGGGGTTTAACGCTTTCATCACTTCCAACAAATACGCGCGAGCTAAATACGGCGCTAAATTAAGAGAATTGCTGCTCAAAAAAACCACCATTGTTAGCTACATGGAATTAAACGCCTTAAAAGTCTTTGAGAGCGCCACCGTGGATACTAGTATTATGAGTTTCATCAAACAAGAGCCCCCTAAAGAGAGCGTTTTTAAATATTACGAACCCATAGAAAACGATAAGGAAAATTTGAAAAGCACCCCCCCATCTCCCCATGAGACAAAACGCGCTTTCAACAGAAAGCTTTATTTTTGCCAACGCCACGCTTTTAGATTTGAGGGACAAAATGGAGAGCATTGGCACCCCGCTCAAGGATTGGGATATTCAAATCAATTATGGGATTAAAACCGGTGCGAACGAAGCCTTTATCATTCCCACTGAAAAAAGAGACGCAATCTTAAACGCTTGCAAGACGCAAGAAGAAAGAAAGCGCACAGACGCGCTCATCAAGCCCATTTTAAGAGGGAAAGACATTAAAAGGTATTCTTATGAGTGGGCGCATTTGTGGGTGATTAACACCCATAACGGCTACACTTCTGCCCTCAAATCCAAAATCCCTCCCATTGATATAGAAAAATACCCCGCAATTAAAGTGCATTTAGACTCTCATTACGATACTATTGCAACACGATGCGATCAAGGAGACACCCCCTATCACTTAAGGAATTGCGCGTATTTAGAGGATTTTGAAAAAGAGAAAATTGTGTATCCAGAGACTTCACAGGGGGCGTATTTTATATATGAAAACAGCGGAATATTTTTAGAAAAAACTGCATTTATGATTGTTAGTGATGCTTATAATCTTAAGCTTTTGACTGCTTTGCTCAATTCTAAACTGATTACATTCTATTTTAAAAATTTTTGCGGAGGTTGTATTTTAGGCAAAAGTGGTTATCAATACAATAAGCATGCTTTAGAAAAAATACCCATTCCTAAAATCACGCCAGAAAACCAAGAATTAGCCCAAAAAATCACCGATTGCGCAGAGCGGATCTTAAAAGCAAAAGAAAAAGACCCCAAAGCCAACACCCAAGGATTAGAAAAAGAAATTGACGCCTTAGTCTATCAGCTCTACCACCTCACCGATGAAGAAATCAAAACCATTGAAAACGGGCAGTGAATAAAAAGCGCTTTACCTTAAAGGAAACCCCTTAAATAGGGGAAACCTTTGGCTTAATGGGTTTTTTTAACAACGATTTTAACCCTATACTTAAAAAAAGTATTTTTAAGTATAATACAAGGGCTTTTTACCATGTTTTTTGGACATAGTAATCCTTTGAAGGTAATTTACCCCCTAATCTCTAGCAAAATAAAAATTAGGGGGTGAGCGTTATTTTATCCTAATCTTACAAAAACGATTTCTATAACAGCTACAAACCACTAATTTAAAATCGCATCGAAAAACTTTCTTCCAAATTTTTTAGTTAAAAGCTTTTTTAGAGATTGAATTTTAGATACCCCTAATTCTTAAACAAAGACTCTAAAGCTTCTACCCCTACTTTTTGCGTTTCTTTTTCGCTTTCATTTTCCGCGTTTTCTTTCACGCTAGGAATGGTTTCAAACTCTATGTGATAGCCTGTAAGCATGGACGCTAAGCACACATTCACCCCGCCTTTACCGATAGCCTTAGATTTTTCAATGTCTAACAAGCGCACTTTAGCCTTTTGCAAATGGTTATTGACAATGAAACGCTCTTGAACGGATTCTTTTTCTTCAGCACTCAATTCTTCTATAGGGATTTTTTTAACCTCAACGCTTAAAATTTTGGCTGGAGCGAGCGCTAAAGTGATATAAATTTCAGGCACATTAGAATACTCTATGCAATCAATGTTTTCTTTATTCAATTCGTTACTGATCGCATTGATGCGCACGCCCTTAACCCCCACGGCCGCGCCTATGGGATCAATCCTAGCGTTATGGGAAAAAAAGCTCACTTTCGCTCTGTTGCCTGGGATTCGCGCGCAATGGATGATTTCAATTTCTTTATCTTTAATTTCAGGGACTTCTAATTCCAACAAAGCTTCAAGCATTTTAGGGGTGGTGCGGCTCAGCTCTAATAGTAAGCCTTTTTTCGTGCGTTTGACTTGCGTTAAAACCGCTTTAATGCTATCGCCCACTTTAAAACTCTCGCCCTTGATGCGATGGCGCATGGAAAGAACGCCTTGAAATTGCTGCTCAATCTCAATAAAGGTGTTTTGATTGTGATCCACTAAAATCACTTGCCCCATTAAAACGCTGTTAAGGCGCTTTTGGAACGCTTCAAAATGGCTGTCTTCTAACGCCTTTTCTAGCTGGTATTGCAAATCTTTAAAAAGGCGGTTGATCGCTCCTTGCTTCATGCTCTCCAAACTCAAGCTATAGGACAATTCGTCTTTGATCTTAACGCTTGGATCCATTTCTTTGGCTTTAGACAAGCTGATGTATTTAGAAGGGTCGTTAATTAATCTTTCATCATCATCTTCTAAAACTTCCACCAACTGGATAAGCTGGAGCTGCTTGTTTTCTTCAACCACCAAGTAGCACGCTAGGGGGTCTAATTCATTTTGCGCCATTTTTAACAAACAGCCTTGAATCACTTTTGAAATCATCTCTTTAGGCAAATTTTTTTCATACGCAATGCATTCTATAAGGTCGCTGATTTTTTCCATTCTTAAGTTCCTTTAAATTGATGTTCTATCGTTTTTTGTCATTCTCTATTGTGGGGAGCGGCGCGTTTAAAAGAAATTTTATTATAGCGAATTTTTAAGCTTTATTAAGAATTTCTTCTAAAACCAGAGCGATTTTTTCCAAATCTTTTTCATTCAGGCTAAAGACTTCAAAACACACAAATTCGCATGAAATCCTTGTAATAACGCCTTTTTGAAAAAGCTTTAAATAAAGTTTCTCACTATTTAAAGCGCGGGTGTTTTTGGGCTGGACTTTCACGCAAAAGGATTCTAATTCTCTATCGGGCAAATTCCCTATTTTAGAAAAGCTAGAGGCGATGCTCACGTTCAATTCTAAAGGCTTTAAAAGGGCGTAGAGTTTCAAGGCTTTTTGCAATAAGGCGTCTTTAGTTTGGTTCAGTAGCGCATGAATGGTGATTTCTTCTTGATGATTGACCCATGCGTTTAGGCTGCAAAAAAGCAAGGTGAGCGTGATCTTATCCGCTCTCAAGGCTCTATAAAGGGGGTGGTTTTTTAACATTTCAACCCATTCTTTTTGCCCCATAATAATGCCCGCTTGCGCGCTGTTAAAGCATTTATCCGCGCTAAAGCTTAAAAGCGATGGTTTTAGGGCTAAAACCTCTTCTAAAGCCGTTCTATTTAATAAATCCACATCCCCTAAATTGTAATAATCAATCAAATCATGCTCTTTAGCCAGGGCTTGCAAATCTCTAAAAGGCGTGTCTTTTTTGAAAGCGGGGTTGTGGGTTTTAAAGAGCATTTTGCTGTTTTCATTCAAGGCCAAGCGGTAATCCCTTAAATAAGTGCGATTAATATTCCCCACTAAATGCAGCCTAGCCCCACTACTCAATAAAATATCTTTAAGGTTAAAATCCCCCCCCACTAATTCGCCATAAGAAACAATGATTTCTTTTTCTTGCGCTAAAGCGTTAGCGATGAGGAATACCGCGCTGGTGTTGTTATTGACAATCAAAATTTCTTCGGTGTTAAAACACGCCTTAAAAAGCTGTTTTAAAGGGGTTAAGCGATTCTTTTTTTTAGCGGTGTTGAGATCGCATTCTAAATCAATGGGATGGGTTAAAACTTCTTTTAAATAAGGTTCAATTTTTTCATAAAATTGCGCACTAAAAAACGATCGCCCATGCTTTTCATCAAAAACGCTCGTGCTCGCATTGATGATTTTTTGATAAGGGTTTTTCAAAAGATCCGGGGTTATTAGGAGCGTTTCTTTAGTCG
Organism: Helicobacter pylori; assembly: GCF_014498195.1. Lineage (GTDB taxonomy): Bacteria > Campylobacterota > Campylobacteria > Campylobacterales > Helicobacteraceae > Helicobacter > Helicobacter pylori_DO. The sequence continues at coordinate 6,687 of NZ_JACTGH010000010.1, forward strand.
TGATGTTAGCCATGATGAAAGCGCGTTTGCTTTTCCTTTTTTGAGAGCTAAAATAAGCGTTATTTTAAACTAAACCCGCTAAATTTTTGATAAAACTACTTTTTTAAAATCCTTAAGAGCATTTTAATGAGTTTATTGAGCGAGCGGAACTTTTTCCATAGAGTTTGGCGGTTTCTATAGGGCTTTTTCATGCTTGTTTCCATGTTCAAAATTCAAAAAGAAATCCTAAGATTTCTTTCATTTTAGAATTGATAGGATACCTCAAAACGCACATTAAATCCAGGAGCCGGGAGCGCCATGCGTTTATTTTTAGGGATCATATCGCTTGCTGGAGCGTCCGCGCTCGCTTGCCACACGGAAGCCTGGCTGACATATTGCTTGTTTAAGATATTATTAAACACGGCTGAAATCCTTAAACCCTGCCATTTTTTAGAAGTGGGGGTCCAGTTGATAAAGACATTATGCACACCATACCCAGGCTTATGGATTTTCATCAAGCCGTATTGAGGGTAGTAGATAGAATAGCCTTCATAAAACATGTTGGTTACAAAGCGTGAGAGCCAAGTTAAAGTAAGCCCCCATTTGTGGATATTGTAATCGGCTTTTAAGATAAACACATTCCCAGTCGTTGCAGCTAAAGCGTAAGTGTCCGCCAATAAATGCCCCCTAGCTGTCGGCCAAGAGCGAGCCACTGAGAAAGTCCCTACGAAATTTTTATATTGCACATTCCCTGAAACTTCATAACCATAAATATTAATGGTTTCGGGTAAATTCCCTGACATGTTTTTTGCGGTCGCATTACCCCCGCCATTTTTAGAAGTGTCTTGCCCGTAGCTGTTGATGAAATTATTGATGACTTGATAGAACGCTGCCCCGCGCACATTGAAATACTTGCTGTTGTAATCCACATTGAATTCCACATTTTGACCGATCGCAGGGCGCAAATTCCTTTGATAAATCACCGTGGGATCGCGCATCAAAACGCCATCACCAGGCAAAGCCCCCTTAGTTACATACGCATAGCTCACTTTCAAGCCAATGCTTTCAATGGGGTTATAAAGCACGGTTGCAGAAGGCGAGAAACCAGAAGTTACATGCGTGCGGCCGTTTTTGTCTAGCAAGGTGTAAATATCATAACGAGTTCCCGCACCCACGATCACATTGCTTAAAATATTGTAGTTCGCTTGCATAAACCCACCGATGATATTACCGATCGCATGCGAATTTTGAGGCATGTTACGATAGAGCGGGTTAGGGGTGTTCAGATTTTGAGGGTATTGAGAGCTTTGATCGGTGTAGTAATGGCGGTAAGGCAAGCCCGGCCCGTTAGGGTCGTTAGGATCAATGTTGTTTTTATAATAGCCGTTTTTGCCTTTATCCAATCCAGAGAAAACGCTCAGGTTTTGATAAATCATGCCGTATTCAAACACATTCCCGTAATCTTCGCTAATGGGGTGGGTTACTTTAAAATTAACGCCTGAGTTGATTAAGAAAATCCTTCTGGCTAAAGTCCCCTCAGCGTCCGCATTCCCTAAAGTCCAATCGTTTGCGCTAGGGTTTTGAGCGTTAGGGGGGGTCATGTCGTAATCAGGATTTTTAGGGACAAGCCCATGATAAATATTAGATCCTGTAGAAATTGCAGAAGCGCCTTGCCAATTGATCGAACCCGGCTGCCCATAGCCTATTTGATACCCTCCATTAGAAGGCCTGATAGCCCCTTGCGTGCACTGGCTGATATTATCTGGGTTGTTGCACCACTCTTTCACTTCAGGGATGTAATCCGGATTAGCCGGCTCGTTAGAATTGTAAGCGAAAGGATTCACCACAGGGTTATAATCGCCCCCCCTTACCCCTAAAAAGGCAGTGGATTCAACGCGCGGCTGACTAAAACTAGTACCTCCATCATGCTTGTATTTCAGACTCAAATTGTGGTTGAAGTTGATCGTATGGGCTAATTCTTTCCCAAAGTCAATCACAAAAGGCGCTGGTTGGCTTCCTGGGTCATTGGCTTTGGAGAGAGCTGAAGTGGTGTTAGGGCGTAAAAGCCTAGTGGAATTCTCCCTTGTCATGTTGTAGCTTAAGCTGATGGTATCCGTGTCGTTGATATAGCCATTGACTTTACCTAAAACGCTATTGACTTCGCTTGGAGTCCCTATGCCAATGTCGCTATTGCTTGGATCTTGTAAATCGTAGTTAGGGTGGAAGAGATTCCTAAAAGCGTTGTTCCCGTCTCTGTAGTAAAAAATATTTTGATGGTTGTAATAAGCGAGTATGTCCCAATTTTTACCGCGATAGGCTGCAGTGGCGTTCATGCGATACCCGAAGTTAGTGTAAAAGCCCGCTTCCGCTTTAGCCCCATAAGTTTGGTTCTTTCTTAAGAAGTCGTTAGCGTCAATCGTGGTGAAAGACAATTTACCCGCCACCGCACCAGGACCTGCTGAAGCGTTCGCTGCCCCTTTAATCACTTCCACTTCTTTAATCATATTAGGATCGATCACGGTGTTAGCGTCATGGTGGAAAATGTTACCATTTTGAGCGACGCCATCTATTGTTACCCTTAAGAGACGGCTCTCAATCCCCCTAACATAGATCTTTTGCGCCATTAAGCCCCCACTTGCCACATTCACATCCGCCCTAGTCCTAAAAATATCACGGATTTGGTTGCTTTGGCGCTGTTGGAGCTCTTTCCTGTTAATATACATTTTATTGTTGTATTCAAAAGTCCTTTCACCCTTAGTGGTTACCTTACCCAAAGTGTGGGTATTTTCTTGAGCTTGCAAACTGCTAGCGACAATACAAGAGACAAACACGATACGAAATTGATTTCTAAGCATTTCTTTTAGCCTTTTTATTTACTTTTTTCTAAAAAATTTAGTCAAGTTTTAAACCTAAGGTTATTATTACATTATTCTATTTAATAATACCTTAAATTTGTTTTAGGATTAAGAAAATATGAAGAAAAATGTGATTGAATAAAGTTTTAGCATTTTATTGAGCGGTTGATTATTGAGCGGCTGAATCAAGCGCTGTTCGTGAAGAAGTGCTACTGATCCCTCTTAAAAAAGTTTGAGAAGACACATTGATTTCAGCGTTTTGGCGGAAAATATCGCTTGGCTGGTTGCTCTGGCGTTCTTCTAAGTCATGGCGTTTGATAATGATGGTATTCCCCCATTGAAAGGGTCTATAAGCGCGCTTTTTTTTAATGATAAAATGAGATTCTAAATTTAAAAATTGCGCGTAACTCGGGAAATATAGTGGCTCTAATAAAGGGTTTATGGGGTGCGCTTTTAAAACCATAAGGAGGAAAAAGAGGTTAAAGATTGGTTTCATAGTAAATTTTCACGCTCGCCCCCACTTGAGAATTGGGAGAAATTTCTAACTTGCTGATTTTCAAAAAAAGCTCAGAGATCTCCTTGTAGCACGTTTTTAAAATTTGGCTCAAATCCTTAAGGGCGTCTTCAATGAGAAAGTATTGTTTTTCTTGCATCATCTTTTGGATAAGCTCTTGGATTTCCATGTAGTCTAAATAAGCCTTATTAGGTAATTCCGTGTAGAAAAGATCCACATTCACGCTTATTTTTTGGGGTTTTAAGCGTTCAAACTCTAAAATCCCTAAAATCGTTTCAAACACGAAGTTATGGATATGAACGCCTTGTTTAGTTCTCATAAGACTTTCTTTTCTTTACCGGTCAATAAATTGAAAATATTGCCCGCATGCTTGATAAGGGTGAAAATAAAAATAAGCACCATCGGCGTTTGCGTGCCGACTTCTTTAAGGATATTGACGCTGTCTGGGATATGCATATAAGGCACAAAAAAGATAAGAACAGTCGCTGTGCCTACCCCTAGAATGCTAGCGAGTGAAGAGATTTTAAGCACCTTACCCACAAAAAACCACACCGTTAAGCCGATGAGGCTTTCAATAGGGATGAGCAACACCACAGAACCCATGATCGTAGAAACGCCCTTACCTCCATTGAAATTCAAAAAAGGCGAATAACAATGCCCTAAAATGCTCGCAATAGCGACCATCCATTGCAAGCTATAATCCAACCCAAACAATTTGCTCAAAAACACCGCGAACATGCCTTTGAATAGATCCAAGATTAAGACTAATAGGGCCATTTGTTTAGCGTTGTTTACGCCCTTACTTTGTAAAGCGCGCAAGACATTCGTTGCACCAATGCCCCCCGATCCAATCTTAGTAATATCCATGCCATAAAAGATTTTCATTAACGCATAGCCAAAAGGAATCCCCCCGATAAGATAACCCAAAAGGGTGAAAATCACATTGATATTGGTTAGGAAATTTAAAACGCTTTCCATAAATACCCTTTCAAATAAAATAGCAATCATTATAACATGTTGCTTTTTAAGTGAAAGCGTTAAGTTGTTAGGGTATAGTGGCTTAAAAATTTTAGGATATTGAGAATGCTTGAAACTTCTAGCCATTTTTTAAAATCGTTTCGCTTGAAGCGTTATATAGGGTTTTTATTGATTTCTTTAGCGCTATTAATCACGCCCTTCATTCGCATTGATGGGGCGCATTTGTTTTTGATCTCCTTTGAGCATAAGCAGCTGCATTTTTTAGGCAAGATCTTTAGCGCTGAAGAATTGCATGTCATGCCTTTTATGGTTATTTTGCTTTTTATAGGGATTTTTTTCATCACCACTAGCCTTGGGCGTGTGTGGTGCGGGTGGGCTTGCCCGCAAACCTTTTTAAGGGTGCTTTATAGAGATGTGATTGAAACAAAGATTTTCAAACTCCATAAAAAGATCAGCAACAAGCAAGAAAGCCCTAAAAACACCCCAAGCTATAAGATGCGTAAAGTATTGAGCGTTTTATTGTTCGCTCCTGTTGTGGCGGGGCTAATGATGTTATTTTTCTTTTATTTCATCGCCCCTGAAGACTTTTTTATGTATCTTAAAAACCCTAGCGATCACCCTATTGCTATGGGTTTTTGGCTTTTTAGTGCTTTAGTGGTGCTGTTTGATATAGTGGTGGTTGCGGAGCGTTTTTGCATTTATTTATGCCCTTACGCTAGGGTGCAATCGGTGTTGTATGACAATGACACCTTAAACCCCATTTATGATGAAAAGCGCGGCGGAGCGCTTTATAATAATCAGGGCCATCTATTCTCTTTACCCCCCAAAAAACGCAGCCCAGAAAACGAATGCGTGAATTGTTTGCATTGCGTGCAGGTTTGCCCCACGCACATTGATATCAGGAAGGGCTTGCAATTAGAATGCATCAATTGCTTAGAATGCGTGGATGCATGCACGATTACCATGGCTAAATACAACCGCCCTTCACTCATCCAATGGTCTTCAACTAACGCTATTAACACGCGCCAAAAAGTGCGCCTAGTGCGTTTAAAAACGATCGCTTACATGGGGGTTATCGCTATTGTGATAGCTCTTTTAGCCATCACTTCGTTTAAAAAAGAACGCATGCTCTTAGACATTAACCGCAACAGCGATCTGTATGAATTGCGCTCTAGTGGGTATGTGGATAACGATTACGTGTTTTTATTCCACAACACGGACAATAAAGACCATGAGTTTTATTTCAAAATTTTAGGGCAAAAAGACATCCAAATCAAAAAGCCTTTAAACCCTATCGCCATTAAAGCCGGGCAAAAGATCAAAGCGGTAGTGATTTTGAGAAAACCCCTAAAGGGTAACGCCACAGAATACAAGAACGCTAGAGACGCTCTCATCCCTATTACCATACAAGCTTATAGCACGGACGATAAGAATATTACGATAGAAAGGGAATCGGTGTTTATTGCGCCAAGTGAAGATTGAAGCCTAAAACTAGCGTTCAATCACTTCATAAGGCAAGCCTTGTTTGATCAATTCTTCCATAAAGGGATCGGTGTTTAATTCTTCTATGTTGAACACCCCGGCCCTAAAATGATCCGCACTCCAAGTGTCATTACAAATCATTTTAGCCGTGCACATCGCTGGCACGCCGGTGGTGTAGCTTATGGCTTGCGAACCCACTTCTTCATAGCATTTTTTATGATCGCACACGTTGTAAATGTAGAGCGTTTTGTCTTGGTTGTTTTTAATGCCGGTCATATAGCACCCGATGTTGGTTTTACCGGTGGTGTCTTTGGCTAGAGTCGCTGGATCAGGAAGCAAGGTTTTTAAAAATTGTATCGGCACGATTTTTACGCCTTGATGCTCTATTTCTTTAATGCCTAGCATGCCGACATTTTCCAAGCATTTCATGTGGGTTAAATAATTTTGAGAGAAAGTCATAAAAAACCTCGCCCTCCTCAAGCCTTTAATGTTTTTGACTAACGATTCCAATTCCTCATGGTATAAAAGATACGAATCCATTTCGCCAATCTGCGGGTAAGCCCACACTTGCTTGATTTCTAAAGGCTTGGTTTCAATCCATTTACCATTTTCATAATAACGCCCTTTAGAGCTGACTTCCCTTAAATTGATTTCAGGGTTAAAATTCGTAGCAAAAGGGCGTTTGTGATCCCCAGCGTTGCAGTCTAAAATGTCTAAAGTGTGGATAGTGTCAAAATGGTGTCTTTGAGCGTGAGCGACATAAGCGTTAGTCACGCCCGGATCAAACCCAGCCCCTAAAACCCCTAAAATCCCTACTTCTTTATAAGCCTTATCAAACGCCCATTGCTCTTTGTATTCAAATTTCGCTAAATCCGGGTGCTCGTAATTGGCGGTATCAATGTAATGCGTTTTAGTCTCTAAACATGCTTGCATGATCGTTAAATCCTGATAGGGTAAAGCCACATTAACAACGACTTTAGGCTTGTATTTTTGGATTAAAGCGACTAAGGCTTGCGTATCATCAGCATCCACTTGTTCAACGCCAATTTCCCCCAAACCCTTTTTGAGCATGCTTTCTTTAATCGCATAGCATTTGTCTAAGCTCCTGCTCGCTAAAATGATATTTTTAAACACATCTCTATTCATGCCCATTTTGTGCGCTACTACACTGCCTACGCCACCAGCTCCAATTTGTAATACTGTATGCAAGGAACACCTACTTTCTAACTAATCTCGTTCTTTTAGGGGGGTATTATATTATAATAAGATAAATTTGATTAATAAGGATGCAAGCTTGCAAGAAATTAAGTTGGATATTTATGCCACTTTGGTGTGCATGGTTTTAGTGTTACTCTTGGGGCGTTATGTGATTTCTAAAGTCAAGTTTTTACGCGATTATGATATTCCAGAGCCTGTTGTGGGCGGGGTTTTAGTCGCTTTTTTTATCATGTTAGCGCGTCAGTTTTACAATTTTGGTTTGCAGTTTGATTCTTCTTTAAAAGATCCTTTAATGCTGACTTTTTTTATCACCATTGGTTTGAGCGCGGATTTCAAATCTTTACAAAAAGGCGGGAAAATGCTTGCGATCTTTTTGCTGGCTGTGGCGGGGTTTGTGGTGTGTCAAAATGTGGTGGGGATTTCTATCGCTAGCCTTTTAGGGGTCAATCCTTTAATGGGGCTTTTAGGGGGGTCTATCGCTTTAGTGGGAGGGCATGGCACTAGCGCGGCATGGGCTAATTTTTTCACCCAAGCGCCTTATAATTTTAGCTCCAGCTTAGAAGTGGGCATGGCGTGCGCGACTTTTGGCTTGGTGAACGGGGGGATTATTGGAGGGCCTGTCGCTAAATATTTGATTTCTAAATACAAACTAGAACCTAAAGACACCAAAGAAAAAGACACTTTAGAGGGCGTGGTGTCTAAAGGCTTTGAAACCCCTAAAGAGCAACGCCTAATCACCGCATCCAGTTTTGTAGAAACTTTAGCTTTGATTGCGATCGCTTTATTAGTGGGGACTTTTTTATCGCATTTGATGCCTAAAAGTTTCACCTTGCCGACTTTTGTGTGGTGCTTGTTTGTAGGGGTTATTTTAAGAAATGCCTTGTCGTTTTTTAAAATCCATAGCGTGTTTGACAGAGAGGTTTCAGTCATAGGGAACGTGAGTTTGAGCCTGTTTTTAGCCTACGCTTTAATGAGCGTGAATTTATTGGAATTGTTAAAACTCGCTGTGCCGTTAGCGGTTATTTTGAGCGTTCAAGTGGTGGTTATGATCCTTTATGTGGTGCTTGTAACCTTTAGGATATGCGGGAAGGATTATGATGCGGCGGTGTTGTGCGCGGGGCATTGCGGTTTTGGGCTTGGAGCGACTCCAACGGCTATGGTGAATATGCAAACCATCACCAACCACTACGGGCCATCGCATGTAGCGTTTATCGTCGTGCCTTTAGTGGGAGCGTTTTTTGTTGATATTATTAACGCTTTAGCGATTAAAGGCTTTTTGCTTTTGCCTTTTTTCCCGTCATGAGACTTTATGAGAGTTTATTAGAAATGTGCTTGAATAAGGCATGGGAGCATCAAACCCTAGCCTTAGAAAACCCGAGCGTGGCTTGCATGGTGCTAGATAAACGCCATGAGATCTTGAGTTTAGAAACCCACAAAAAAGCCAAAACCCCGCATGCAGAAGTCTTAGCCGCTAAATCAGCGCTAAAGATTTTACGCCCCAGTTTGAAAAACGATTTAGAAAAGTTAGAAGACCCTAAAACTTTAAGCGATTTTTTAAAAAAACACCACAACAACGCTTTTACAGACTGCGTTTTTTTAATCACCTTAGAGCCATGCAATTCTTATGGCAAAACCCCGGCTTGTAGCGAGTTGTTAGAAATTTTAAAACCTAAAAGAGTGGTCATTGCCGCAGAAGAAAACGAAGCTAAAAAAGGGGGTTTAGCAAGGCTACAAAAGGCTCGTATTGAAACAATAATTTGCCACAATTTAGAAAACAAGGCTAAAGACTTGCTCTTGCCTTTTAGGATAATGGAACAAAAGGGGCGTTTTAATTTGTTCAAACTCGCTTTAAGAATGAATGGGGATTACCATCATGGCAAGATCACCGGGCAAAAAAGCATTATTTTCACGCACAACCAGCGTGCAATATGCGACACTCTTATTATTTCTGGGAAAACCATAAGAACGGATAACCCCTTATTAGACGCTCGCTTTTGCGACAGCTTTTATCAAAATAAAAACCCCAATATCGCTATTTTATCCAAGCGTCCAATTAACCCCCATTCAAAAGTTTTTTCTGCGCCTAATCGTTTGGTCAACACTTTCCATGACCCCAAAGATTTACCCCTAGAGAAGGGGTTTAATTTCATTGAAGGGGGGTGGGAATTGTTTGAGAGCTTGAGGGATAAAATAGACGCATTGCTTTTGCATTCGCATGCGTCTATGATTGGTGAAGCGTTTAGCGCATTCGCTCTAAAAACCCCTTTTAAAGGGCGGTTGTTGCATGCGCAAATCTTAGAAAATGAAGCCCTTTTATGGATAGAAAACTCTTAAGATTATACCAGCCTTTAAACGCTTATTCTTACAATAGCGATTCGCTTTTTTTATACGATTTTTCACGCCCTTTTATCAAAAATAGCGGCGTGATTTTAGACATAGGATCAGGGTGTGGGATCTTAGGCTTGCTCTGCGCTAGAGACAACCCGCTAGCGAGCGTTCATTTGGTGGAAAAGGATAACAAAATGGCGTTTTGCTCCCAAAAAAACGCCCTTAAATTCCCTAACGCTCAAGTGTTTGAGGGCGATTTTTTAGATTTCAACCCCCCGATTTTGTATGATGTGATTGTGTGCAACCCTCCTTTTTATGCCTTGGGCTCTATCAAATCTAAAATTAAAGGGCATGCGAGGCACCAGAGCGAATTAGACTTCGCTTCTTTGGTGGCTAAAGTGAAAAAATGCCTAAAACCTAAAGGGTATTTTATTTTTTGCTATGAAGCCTTGTCGCTTTGCTTGGTCATAGAGAGTTTGAAAAGCGTTAAACTCACGCTAGAAACTTTAAGGTTTGTCCAAAGTTTTAAAGACAAAAACGCCCATTTGATGCTTGGAGCGACTAGGAATAATTCCAAAAGCGCTCTAAAAGTCTTGCCCCCTTTAATCACGCACCATTCCAAAAACCAAAGCGACAACACCAAAGAAGTTTTAAGCATCTATCAAATCTGTAACACTTATTCTATCAAAGCGCTTCTCAATTAGCACCTCTAAATTAAGGATTCAAAAATGAAATGTTCGCATTGCCAGTTGGAGTTTAAAGAAAGTGAGCTTTTTAAAGAGACCATTAATCATAAGGAATTGTATTTTTGCTGCACGGGGTGCGCTAGGGTGTATGCGTTATTATTGGATTTGAATTTAGAGAGCTTTTATGACAAATTAAACGATTCCACTTTAGCCCCCGTAACGCCCCAAGATTCAATGAATATTTTAGAATTAGAACAGGCCCTTGAAGAAAACAATAAGGGCGAATTAATCCTTAATCTTTTGCTAGAAAAAACGCATTGTAACGCTTGCTTGTGGCTCAATCAAAAGGTTTTAGAGCGCTTAAAGGGGGTTAAAAAAGTGAGCGTGAATTTCACCACCCACCACTTGCAAATCGTGTTTGAGAAGTCCTTAAACCCTAAAGAGATTATTCAAAAAATTGAGAGTTTGGGCTATGGGGCTAAAATTTATAACGTGCAAAATTACACCCTAAAAGCCCAAAAAGAGCAGCGCTCCTATTTGCTCACTTTGAGCGTGGGGTTTTTTGCCACCATGAATTTGATGTTTATTGCCATTGCCAAATACGCAAGCTATGGTAGCGCGAGTTATGGTAGCGGCATGGATAAGCTTATGCAAAGGAATTTGGATCTCGTATCGCTCTTTTTAAGCTTGTTGGTGCTAGTGGTTGTGGGGCGTTTTTTTATTAAGGGGGCGTTTTATGGGCTAAAAAATGGCGTTTTGGGCATGGATTTGAGCGTGTCTTTTGGGGCGTTGTCGGCGTTTGTTTATTCTCTTTATGCCATGTTGGTGTCCCAAGAAACTTATTTTGAAGCGAGCAGCACGATTTTAACGCTTGTTTTTGGCTCTAAGTTTTTGGAATTAAAAGCCAGGCTGTTTGCGAATGAAAAATGTCTGGCCCTAGAATCGCATGAAATCCATAGCGTGATTATTGTAGAAAATGGCAAGCAGATAGAAAAACACCCTAAAGATGTGGCGATAGGCTCTGTTGTTTGGGTGCCAAGCGGGGCTAAAATCGCATTAGATGGCGTGCTTTTAAATAACGCGAGCGTGGATGCGTCTTTGATCAGTGGGGAGTTTAAGCCTTTGGAATTGGGGGTTAATGATCCAATTTTAGGGGGTTATGTGAACGTGGGCGTGCCTTTTAGCTATCAAGTGAGCGCAAATTTTCAAAACTCACGCCTTTCTAGTTTGTTAGAAACTTTAAAAAAGAGTTTTTTAGAAAAGCCCTTAATTGAGAGTAGCGCGAATCAAATTGCGGATATTTTTTCTAAAGCGGTGTTGTTTTTAGCCTTTGTAAGCTTTTTATTATGGCAATTTGGTTTGGGGGGTAATTTTGAAAAAGCCTTAATGGTGTGTATTAGCGTGTTAGTCATCAGCTGCCCTTGCGCGTTCGCCTTAGCTACGCCCATTGCGCTAGTGATAGGGGTGTTTAAAAACCCTTTGATCGTGTTTAAAGAAGCGTTGTTTTTAGAAACCCTGGCTAAAGTGGAAAAAATCTTTATAGACAAAACCGGCACGCTCACGCAAAAAGAAGTCCTTTTAAAAGAAAAAATCATTTACGAAGAATTTGATGAAAGGCTTTTGAAGAGCCTTTTAAAAACTAGGGAGCATTTAGCCCATAGCGCGATCCTTAAAACTCTAGATAGCGATGAGGTTGATTTAGAAAAGATAGAGTTTTTCGCTCATGGCTTAAAAGCGAATTATCAAAACGAAACTTTGCTAGTGGGGAGTTTGAAATTTTTAAAATCCATGGGGGTTGATTTAAAGGTTAAAGAGAGCGCTAATATCATGGTAGGCTTTGCGAAAAACAAGACTTTATGCGCGTTATTCATTTTAGAAGAGCGTTTGAAAGCTAACGCTAAAGAAGTCATTCAGGCTTTGCAAAATAAAGGCTTAGAATTAGAAATTTTAAGCGGGGATAATGAAAGCTCGGTTAAAGAGTGCGCGAAAAAATTAGGGATTTCTAAGTATCATGCGAATTTGACCCCTGAAGATAAGGCTCAAATCGTCAGCTCTTATCAAGGCGTGTGCGCGATGATAGGCGATGGCAATAATGACGCGCTAGCCTTAAAAAAAGCGAGCGTTTCTTTGGGGTTTGAAAAAAGCGCTTTGAGTAAAAGCGCATGCGATATTTTGCTTTTAGAAGAGGATTTGAGTTTGTTGGAAAAAGCGTTTGATAACGCTCAAAAAGTCTATCAAGTGGTGTTGCAAAACATTGTTTTGAGCTTGATTTATAACGCTATTTTAATCCCAGTCGCTATGCTAGGATACATCAACCCTTTAATAGCGAGTTTGAGCATGAGCACTAGCTCGCTCTTAGTGGTCTTAAATTCTTTGAGGTTGAAACGCTCTTAAACAAACCACATTGTTTTGGCTAAAATGGCGATTAAAAAGCCAAAAGTTAGAGCGATAGGGTGGATATATTTACCAATAGGGTTTTTCTTACCCAAAAACTTACACGATAAAGAAAAAAGCACCAAAAGAAAAATGCTTAACGCTAAGATCACTTTAAGCATGAGTATCTTTTGAAAAGGGGTTTCACACCAGCCTTTATCGCCCCCCATGTATTGGCTAAGCATCATGCCCCCTGTTAAAACAAGCCCTAAAACGCATAAGGGCATGATTTTGATCGCTCTTTGAGTGATTCCTGTATTCGCTTTATTGGCAAACTCTTCGCCAAACATTTTCTTCACATTGGGGAAAATTACCCCATCAAAAAACAAGTAGCCAATAAAAATAATGGCACACAATAAATGAACAACCAACACATAAGGATAAATCGCATCCATTTAAAATCCTTTATTCATGGGAAAATTAAAGAGTTTTTAATCTACTATAAAAGGGTTTTATTGTCAAGTAGCCCACTATTATGGGAATTTTAGGGGTGGTTTTTGTTTGACTTTTAAGATTGCAATTAGCTATAATAAAATAATTAAAAAAGTAACACTTAAGCGGAGACCCTAGAGAGTGATGCTCAATTTTATGACAAAGAAGAAAAATAGAATGCAAGATTGCAAAATGGTTGGTAAAAATTTTAATCGTAAGGAATCTGTTTTGATAGCTCAATCTTTAGATATTTCTAAAAAAGGCTCGGTAATTTTAGGCGCTCTTTTGAGTTCGTTATGGCTGACAAACCCCTTAAATGCCCATGAAAAGAATGGCGCGTTTGTGGGGATTAGCTTGGAAGTGGGTAGGGCTGATCAAAAGACAAACGCTTATAAAAACGGCGAGTTGTTTCAAGTGCCTTTTGGCGATGTTTCGGCTAATGATGATGGCAAAGTTCCTGACGGGCAGACCGGTGGCTGTCAGCCAGCTTCAGGGACGCCAGGAACGCCAGGCTATACTAAAGCTAACTGCGTAGTCAATTGGACTTCTCGCACCATGCTTAGCACCAATAAAAACATTCCTGGCCGTAACCAGCCGATGTATGGGCTAGGCGTGATGACAGGCTATAAGCATTTTATCGGTAAAAAAAGGTGGTTTGGGTTGCGCTATTATGGCTTTTTTGATTATGGGCATACCAATTTCTCTAACTCCAGAGCCGCTAACGCTATATCGCCTTTTTATTTGAGCGATCAAAAAGCGGACATGTATACTTATGGTTTTGGCACAGACATGCTTTTTAACATTATAGATAAGCCTAAAGCCACGGCCGGGTTTTTTCTAGGCGTGAATTTTGCGGGTAACACTTGGACCAATAATCGTGTGGGGTATTTTAAGGACGGGTATGTTTATGGCGTCAATACGGACGCTGACGCTTACATGACTAACGCTGATGGCACAATCACTTGCGGGGACACGACGCCGGCGAGTTGTGATGTGGGGATTAACCCTAATAGCGTCTATACCACAGGAAAATTAAACGCTAAGGTGAATCACACGATTTTCCAATTTTTAGTGAATGTGGGCATTAGAACCAATATTTTTGAACACCATGGCATTGAGTTTGGTATCAAAATCCCCACGCTCCCTAACCACTTTTTCAAAGGCTCTACTACTATAAGAGCGAAAAAACAAGGCCCGCTAGAGAATGGGAACCCGACTACTATCACAGGAGCAGAAACCAATTTCAGCTTAACCCAAACCTTACGCCGTCAGTATTCTATGTATTTGCGTTATGTTTATACTTTTTAAGTTTGGTAGGGTTTTGGGGTAAGGCCTATAGCTTATACTTATATATGAAAGCTTGATTTGTCAAGCTTTTGGGTTGTCATTGAGTTGCAATAACTCTGCGCTATTTTCTACTTTTTTGATAAAATCATTGATAGCATAACAACATATATTAATATTGTCTTTGAAATGGGCAAATCCCGCATATTCTTTGGCGTCATCATGGATATTTGGAGCTACAAAAACACTAAATTTTTCTCTAATATCAGCGCTATTTTTAATCAATTCTTTTAAATGTCTGGCAATAGGTATCATTTCCAAGGTACTTTGACTTCTATCCCTAATCAAGCTCACTTCTATATAACTTTGGGCTTTTGTGTCCATAGCTACAATATCAGGTTTGTTACCGCTTGCTGTGTATATGGGCAAGCCTTCATCATCGCTTTTATAATTGGGTATCACGCTTAAATTTTCAAAATGTTGTTTCAAGAAAATAGCACTTAAAAATTCCAAGCGCAAAGGTTTATCAATGAGTCTTAAAAAACTATCTTTTGATTCTTGCTTGTTACAAGTAATGAGTAATTCTTGCTTGATAAAATCTTTGGTATAAGTGTTTGCTAGTTCGTTCAATTTGCTTGATTTAACGCTCTCATCAGCGCTGATTGGAGTAACATTAACAAGAAAGCTATCCACGATCGCCATGTAGTTAAAAAAGGCGAGTTTGTTAGCTTGAGTGTCGTTTAAATAGTCCCCTTTAAAAGCCTTATGAGTTTGTAAAATGTAATCTATTTTATTATTTTCATTAGTATTAATATCAATAAACCTACCATTACCACGCAATGAAATGAGTCCTGTAATACGCATTTTTCTAATGTATTCATCAACGGCTTCGTTAGTGATTTGGCTCATTTTAAATCGTATTTTATTAACACTTTCTAAAAGTTTTAGGCATTTTTCATAGATAAATTCATCTGAGTAGCTGAATTCTGTTTTATTGATAGCAACAATTTCTTGTCTTAAACGAATAATGTAGTCATAAAGCCCTTTAGCGTTATCGTCTTTCCAACAAAGTAAAACAGGGATTTCTTTGACAGATAGGGGGGTTAGATGGGCATTTTTGAGTCGTTTTAAAAGCGAGAGTAATAGTTTGAGGGGGTTGTTATGGTTTAAGTTCTTTTTATAAGGGTTTCCTACTTCATATTTAGACAGAGCGTTTAAAAATATAGCCCCAACTACGCTTTCATCAACGCTTTCTTTAAAAGTATCGTTTTCTTTATCGTAATAAGCAAGAATAAGCATCTTAGCGCTATCGCTGATGAGTATTTTCTCATATTTTGCATAGTAGCAAAAACCAAACTCACACATAAGCTTATACCAAGTGTCAAACCGACTTTCCCATCCATGCTCAAAACCCATCTCTTTATGATTTTGTGGGGATATTTCTATAATGCGTTCTAACTCTTCATCGCTAAAGACATACTCATTGGAGTCAAATTTTTCTTTCAATTCTTTATTTTGATTGATAGAAGTAGGTCTATAAAGCCTATGAGCCAAAACGGATTTGATAATTTGCACGATCGTTGAAGATTGAAGGATTTGATTTTCAAACTTTCCTAAAACAGCTAAAAATTGTCCTATTCTTTTAGGGTTTCGCATAGTGGTTGAAAAGCTTAAAATTTTTCGTGCCGGTTTTTTAGTCATAATTAATCACCTATAATTAGTTACAAAGATTTCTTGACTATCTTCTTTAATAGTATTGTCATTATAACTGATATAATTACTTTTGATATTAAAAATATAATATTTTTTAGCCCATTCTTTTAAAATAAAATTAGTCTCTCCCTTGTGATAAATAAGATTAGTTATACCAAATAAAACTCCCTTTTTATCTAGGCTATCTAAAACGCCATATAAGGCTATCTCATTATCGCTATCCCATAACTTGTTGTATTCGCTATTTGAGATTAAATAAGGGGGGTCAAAATAAACATAATCATCTTTTAAATAAGTGGTGTGGTTAAGGAAATCAATATAATCATCATTGTGAAAAATAATGGTGTTTTGCTGTATAAAATCTATGTAGTTTTTTAGGGCATTATAAACATTTTCATTGAAATCCACATTACCTACAGGTAAATTAAAAAGCCCTTTAGAATTAAATCTAATCATGTGATTAAACCCATAAATTAAAAGTAAATACAAATAGAGCATGTTGTTTTGATTGGAGTTAAAATCAGCCCTTAGTTTTTCATAAGCTATTTTATTGTATTTGGCGTAGTAAGTTTTTATATATTGTTTTTTTAATTCATCAGGGGCTGTAATCCCCTTAAAAGAGAAAGACAAGCCATAATGAATGATGATTTTAGACAATTCATCAAAAAGCTCACAAGTATTGAACTTGCTTAAAGTTTTATGCAAATTGATAATATTGGTATCTATGTCGTTAGCTAAGTATCTTTTAGCCTTAGTGTTTAAAAACACGCTACCCCCACCCACAAAAGGCTCAATAAATTGATTAATATTATTTGGGAATAGCTTATTGAGTTGTGGCATGAGTTTATATTTATCCCCTACATAGAAAAAGGGAGAACGAATGCCTTTTTTCAAGGTTTCACTTCCACTATAAATAAAAATTCTTTATGCTCTTTAAAATCAGTTTTTCCTGAATTAAAAAAACCATGAGCCTTTTCTTTAACACTTAATTTTCCTTTTTGGCTTAAAATTTCCACTAAATCTTTAAAGCCTATTTTATTTTGCGAAGAGCTAGACTTAGAATTATAGGTATTATTATAAGTTAAAGCAATCCTTTTACAATCTAGTTTTTCAATTAAATCGCTCAATTCTTTCTTGGCATTAGAGCGACAATATTCGCTCATGTTCTCGCGTAATGGCTTTAAAGCTGTTCCATAGAGTTTGGGTTTTTTCCACTGCACTAGGTTTTCATAGAGATGATAAAACCGGCTGTATTGCCTTGAATTGTATGGAGGGTCAATAAAGACTAAGTCTATTTTTAAGGTTTTAGCCAATTCGTTAGCGTTTTTTCTCTCTATCATGATATTTTTATCATGCTTTATAGGGCTAATAAGCTCAAAAATAAATCTATCTTGCAAAATCTCTTTTTTCCTATAAGCTTCATAATGCCCTACCGTGTTAGCTATTTTATCCATTGAATAAATCAAGCTTGTTAATAAAATATCTTTATTTAATTTATCTAAATTCAAGCTTTCTATATGCTCTCTAATGCTACCGATTTTGACGCAATCTTTATAGCTGAAAAATTTGTCGCTAAAATGTTGGCTAAAATAATTTTCTTCTAGCTTTAAAGCTTGAGTATAATATTCTTTCAGTTCTTCAAGCACCTTAAAATCAGCGTCTTGCCCCCTAAAAAAAGCATGATAAATGACTTCATTAGAAAATAAAATATCATTTATAATAATATTTTTAATGTTAGGAATAGTGGCAAATTGACCAGCCACTACCCCACTTCCGGCAAAAATATCGCACACGCTTTTGATATTATTTAATTTTAAATTCCCAAATACCCACTCTATAAGCTTGGTTTTTGAGCCGATATACCGGCGGTTTTTTAGATTAAATCTTTCCACTAGCCACCTTTAAACTAAGAGGATAAAACCACTTAGTAATATGTAAGATTTAAAAATCATAATCTCTTATTAAGCTTTTTAAAATACCAAAGACTAAGAGCTAAGAATATAAAAAAGGGCGATAGCACGCCTATTTCAGGAATGAGTATCCCTGAAATGCTGAACTTCCCTAAAGCAAAGAATAGCCCCCAAACAACGAGCGTGATAATGATAAACTTTAGCCCTAAAAGAGCCAGGTTTTCATAGCGGGCGAGACTGGGCGAAAAATAAGCGATTAAAACGCTTAAAAACGGCACAAAAAAGGGCAAAATCGCAAACACATACAAAAACGAGCGCACTTTTTTCGTGTCGGCGTTTTGGCGCATTAGAGCATGCAAGGATAAAAGAGCGTCTGTGATAGAAACCGCAGGCTTGTTTTGATAAATGGTGTCTAAAACTTTAGGGCGGAAATTTTTGAGCGTTTTAAAGGTTTTTAAACGCGTGGTGCTTAAAGCGTTTGTGCCCAGTTCAAAATTTAAGGGCATCTCATAGATAGTAGTGTCATGCAAAATCCAATATTTGTCTTCAAAAAAAGCTTCTTTAGCTTCAGCATAAGATTCTAAAGTTTTATCTTTCAGGCGAAAAACCTTGATGTTTTGGGCTTTTTGCAATAAGGGATTAATCTTATCAAAATACACGTAATCATCGTTGTATTTCACTAACAAATGCTCTGAAACGCTCAAAGAATTGTCTTTATAGATCAAATTTTGCGTTTTTTCTTCCATGTACACAAAAGGAGTCGCGTTCAACCCCACATAAACAGCCGTGAAAAACAAGCTGATGAAAAAAATAGGGTTTAAAATCTGGCGTTTGGAAAAGCCAATGGAGAGCAGGGCGGTGTATTGGTTGGATTTAATGAATGCGATATAAAATAAAACCATTGCCAAAAGCAAGGAAATGGGCAAGGTGTAATTGAGTGCAAATAAAATATCATAGGTGAAAAATAAGATGATCATGTTCGCAGAATCGGGCATTTTATCGGCGTATTTCAAGCTGTCAATGCCTACAAAAAACAATTCTAAAGCTAAAAGCACGATTAAAAAGTATTTGAAATAATACCACCCCACAAATCTAAACAAACGCACTTTAAATCCCTAATTTTCTATTTTTAAAGGGTTTTTGAGCGTGAAACGATTTTGCATGGCGTTAAAATCATGGCTTTCTATAAAAAATTTTAAGGCGTTTTTGGCATGTTCAAACACAGCGTTTTTTAAGGGCTCTTCGTTGTTATGGAATTTTGAAAGCACATGCTCAACCACATCAATTCCTTTAGAAATCCCCACCCTCAAGCGGTAATAAGAATTAGAACACAACGCATCAATAGATTTTAAGCCATTATGCCCCCCATTTCCTCCACCCTTTTTAAATTTCACAACGCCTAAAGGTAAATCCAAGTCGTCATGGACAATTAAAAGCTCTTTAGGTTTATAAAAATTTTTAGTGCTTAAAACGCTCTCGCCGCTTAAATTCATGTAAGTTTGGGGCTTGAGTAAGATAAAATCCTTATAAACGCATAAACAAGCGTTGTGTTTGGGAGAAAAAGTGAAAGAAAGATCCAATTCGCTAACGAGCGAATCTAAAATATCAAAACCAGCGTTGTGTCTGGTGTGAGCGTAACGCAAAGTAGGGTTGCCTAAACCTACTAAAAGCGTCATCACCTGAAATCACTTCGCCTTAATCACACCGATCACAGCGATAGAATCATGATCTAAAATCTTAACATTCTCGTGTTTTTCTAAATCGCGCACCAAAATAGACTCATTCACGTCTAAAGGGGCTACATCCACTAAATAGTGATCGGGCAAATGCTCTGGAGCGCATTCCACGCTGATACGCTTTTTAGAGAGCATCAAAATCCCTTTATTTTTCAAGCCCACTGGAGTGCCTTGGTGTTTGACAGGGACTTTAAACTTGGACTTCACGCCCTTAGTAACAGCGAGTAAATCCACATGGATAAGCTCGTTAGTAACGGGGTTTTTTTGGTATTCTTGAACCACGACTTCAAAAGTCTTATCCCCTAATTTCACCGGGAAAATCAAATGCTTTTTTTCCTTAAGGTATTTAATGAAGGGGTTTAGTTTGAACGCGCCATTCACGTTTTCAATACCCTTCCCATAAACGTTTGCGATTAGATAGCCATCTTTTTTTAAAGCTTTAGCGTTAGCTTTAGTAATACTCTCTCTAATAACGCCTTCTAACATGTCAATCCTTTAAAATAAAATAAGGGCTTATTCTATCCAAAAAACCCTTAAAAATCAAAAACCGCTTAAAAGCTTTTCAAAGGATTGTTTGAACGCTATCAAGCCTTCTTTAAGGAGTTTTTGAGCGGTGTTTTCTAAATCAATGTTGTGCGTTTTTAATTCTTTTTTAAACGCTTCAATTTCTGTGATTTTTAAAGGGGTTTGATACTCGGTGTTGGGGTCAAGCAAATAAGCGTTTAAAGCCTCTAGGGGGGCTGTATTGATAGAGTTTTTAAAACACAGCGCTTTAATGTAATAATCTTTAGCTAAAGCGTTGGATTTAACGCCGGTGGATGCAAAAAGAGCGCTTGTTAGCTTATTAGCATGCTGATTAATTTGGTAATAGCACTCGGTAGCGTTCATGATCCCGCTTTGAGCTTGCAAATTTTTTGGCACTAGTGGGTCTATTTCTTTGTCAAATCGTGAGACAAACACGCTAATGACCGCTCTCTTTCGCGCTTCTTTGGCTAAGATTTGAGCGATTTCACCGGCAATTTTAGGCGAAAAGACTAAAGTTACATTAATGGGGATAGAGGCTTGAGCCAGAGCACTAATGACTTCAAAAGCGCTTTCACTCGCCGGGACTTTAATCATCACATTAGGGCGGTTTAATGCTTTGAATAACCGCTTGGCTTCATCAATGCTTTTAATCGCATCATCTTCTAAAAAAGGGTCAATTTCTAGGCTAATATAGCCGTTGTTAGGGTCTTTTTCATACAAAGGCATTAACGCGTTAGAGGCTTGTAAAATATCCTTTAGCGCCAGAGTTTCATAAATTTCTTTAGCTTTTTTGCCTTTGAGTTTAGCGATTTCATCTTGATAAAACGCGCTTTTTGTGATCGCTTCACAAAACAAACTAGGGTTACTCGTCGCCCCGCAAATAGCCCCCTTATTGATGAGCTTTAAAAAATCGTTTTCTAAAAAATCCCTTTCTATAAAATCGCACCACAAACTGAATTCTTGCATGTTCATCCTTGTTTTAAATTGAGATAATAATCTTTAACGACTTCTTGGTCGCTAAAAAAAATCGTTTTGTCTTTAAAGATTTGAGTGTTTTCATCGCCCTTGCCTAAAATCAACAACACCTCATCGTCTTTTAAATTTTCTAAAGCGTTTAAAATGGCCTTTTTTCGGTCTTTTTCTACAATGACTTTAGAAGAATTATTGATGCCTTTTAAAATATCCTTAATGATGTCTTCTTCGTTTTCGCTTCTAGGGTTGTCTGAAGTTAAGATGATTTGATGCGCATAACAACTCGCTATCGCTCCCATTTTAGGGCGCTTGGTTTTATCCCTATCGCCCCCTGCCCCAAAAAGAGCGGTGATTTTTTGACTTTTAAAGCTTTCAAAAACCTGTTGCATGCCGTCTGTTGTGTGGGCAAAATCCACGACCACTAAAGGTTTAGGATGCACAATTTCCAAACGCCCCTTAACCCCATAAAAGTTTTCCAATAACGGCGCGATTACTTCTAGCGGTAATTGAGTGAGTAGTTTGACCCCCAAAACGCCCGCTAAAATATTATAAAGGTTGTAACGCCCTAAAAGGGGGGAATGCATAAGGGCGACTTCTTTGAGATTAGGATCTCTTAAATCTTGTTGGTAGCATAAAGACGCGCTAATGGAGGGGTTGAGCGAAAAGGCTTGAACGTTCAAATGCGCTTTTTTATCTAGCGCGTAAGTGTGTGCGTTAATGGGGTTAAAAAGGGCGTTTGTTTCATCTCTGTTGATGACTTTCAAGCCCTCATCTTTAAAAAAGCTGTTTTTAATATCTCTGTAATTTTCTATATTTTGATGGAAATCTAAATGATCGCTTGTGATATTAGTGAGGACTTTAAGGGCAAAATCAAGCCCAGCGGTGCGCTTTTGGACAATCGCATGGGAGCTCACTTCCATGATAAAGTATTCACACCCCAAACGAATCGCTTCTTCTAAATCGCTATAAAGCTCTAAAAGAGTGGGCGTGGTCAAGCCCTTTTCTTTGATGCGTTCATCGTTAATAAAAAACCCTCTTGTGCCTAAAAGAGCGGTCTTTTTATTCAAATCTAAGAGCAAGGAATACATCAAGCTCGCTGTGGTCGTTTTACCATTAGTGCCTGTAATCCCTACAATTTTCATTTTAAAATCAAAGTAGTTTTTAAGCTCGTTAAAATCTAAAATAGCCAGGTTTTTTTCTGCAATTAAGGGGGCGTATTTTTCGTTTAAAGGCGTTTTGACAAAAAGGATTTCTTCAGGGTTTTCTAAAACTTCATTCGTGTTATCGCTTAAAAAAGAATAGGCACGGTTTTGATAAGTCAGGGTTTTTTTAAGCTTCATTCTTTAAGCCTTATTGGATTTTAAGGCGTCTTCTAAAAGAGAACGCAAAAATTCATCATAAATAAAAGAATCTTCATGCATGTTTTCAATGTAATTTATTGCTAATTCATAATAGCCATAATGGTTCAATTCTTTCAAAAATTCATAAAAATCCTCTTTATTGTCAAAAATCACCCTAGAGCTGAACATCAAATCTTCAAACGCTTCCTTAAAGCCGCGCTCCAAACTCAAGCGTTTGAAATCCGCATACAAAATGCCATTCAACTCCTCGCCTTTTTGAGAAATTTGCGCATCAATCTTTTCAGTCATTTGGTTCAATCCCTCATCAAAAGAAGCGATCAAATTGATGATTTGCTCTTCAGCCTGGTTTTTTAAACTCCGTTTTTGCATAGCGATCAAGCTTTGATACAATTCATAAAAGCTATGGGCTTCTTTAGGGAAATCTTTAGCGATGTCGCTTAATAACGCCCCCACTTTGGCTTTTTGGTTGTCTTTATCCAAAAACAAAACTTCAGAAAAAAGGCGTAACGCTTCAGCGTAATGGGCTTGCTTGAACGCTAAAAAGCCATCTTTAATCAACGCGCGCTTTTTAAATTCATAATCAAACTTTTGCATGCCTATAATCCTTAAAGCTTATCAAACTCCTTAGCGTTTTCTAAGCACACCACTTCTAAATTGGGGTGAATGTCCATTTTAAGCTGCCTTTCAATGACATTTTTTAAAGTGATTTTACTGCTAGAGCAAGTCTTGCACGCTCCCTCTAAAGCCACATAAATTTTCATGCTTTTCACCCCTAGCACTTCAATATTACCGCCATCTTTGAGCAAGTAAGGGCGGATCTTTTCTATCACAATACGCACCGGTTTTTGTAAATCTTCATCGCTAAATTCTATCATTTTTAAAAACCTTATTTTTAAAATTTTACTTTAAGATACCATATAATGAGCCATTTTTATCAAACAACGCTTTTTAAGAGTGGCTCAAGGGCTAATTGGATAGAATAAGACCACTATTAGAATAAGGTTTTGATGACGATATGGAAATTAGAAACATCAAAGAGTTTGAAAAAGCTTCCAAAAAACTCCAAAAAGACACTTTAAAGATCGCTCTCGCTCTTTTGTTTCTCATCGGTGCTGCTTTGCTCGCTCTCATTTTTGGGCAGGCTAATTCTAAGGGATTGTTGCTTATTTTTGCGGCTGTGATTGGGGGGTATATGGCGATGAATATTGGCGCGAACGATGTGTCTAATAATGTCGGCCCTGCCGTAGGCTCTAAAGCCATTAGCATGGGCGGGGCGATTTTGATCGCTGCGATTTGTGAAATGCTTGGAGCGATCATTGCTGGGGGGGAAGTGGTCTCTACGATTAAGGGTCGTATCGTTTCGCCTGAATTTATTAATGATGCGCATGTTTTCATTAATGTCATGTTGGCTAGCTTACTCAGTGGGGCGTTGTGGTTGCATGTGGCGACTTTAATAGGCGCTCCCGTTTCCACTTCACACTCTGTAGTGGGGGGGATTATGGGGGCTGGAATGGCAGCAGCTGGAATGGCAGCGGTCAATTGGCATTTTTTATCCGGCATTGTGGCTAGTTGGGTAGTCTCGCCTTTAATGGGGGCTTTGATAGCCATGTTCTTTTTAATGCTCATTAAAAAGACTATCGCTTATAAAGAAGATAAAAAGAGCGCGGCTTTAAAGGTCGTGCCTTATTTGGTAGCGTTGATGAGCTTAGCCTTTAGCTGGTATTTGATGGTTAAGGTTTTAAAACGCCTCTATGCGGTGGGTTTTGAAATCCAACTGGCTTGCGGCTGCATCCTTGCGCTTTTAATCTTTATCCTTTTTAAAAGATTTGTGTTAAAGAAAGCCCCGCAATTAGAAAATAGCCATGAAAGCATTAATGAGCTTTTCAATGTCCCTTTGATTTTTGCTGCTGCGCTTTTAAGTTTTGCGCATGGGGCTAATGACGTGGCTAACGCTATAGGCCCCTTAGCGGCCATCAGTCAAACTTTAGAAGATGCAAATAGCCCTATAGGGAATACTTTAAGCTCTGTGCCGTTGTGGATTATGGTAGTGGGGGCAGCCGGGATCGCTTTAGGCTTGAGTTTGTATGGGCCAAAGCTCATTAAAACGGTGGGGTCTGAAATCACAGAATTAGACAAAATGCAAGCCTTTTGCATCGCGCTTTCAGCGGTCATTACCGTGCTTTTAGCCTCTCAATTAGGCTTACCGGTAAGCTCTACGCATATTGTGGTGGGCGCGGTGTTTGGGGTGGGCTTTTTAAGGGAGCGCTTAAGGGAGCAATCCAGAAGGCGTTTTGCTAGGATCAGAGACAACATTGTAGCGGCGCACTTTGGGGAAGATTTAGAAGAAATTGAAGGTTTTTTAGAGCGCTTTGATAAAGCCAATTTGAAAGAAAAATCGCTCATGCTAGAGAGCTTGAAAAAAAGCAAGAACACCGCCATCGCTTTGGAATTGAAAAAGAAAGAAAAAAAGTCGCTTAAAAAAGTGTATAAAGAAGAAGTGATCAAACGCTCCATTTTAAAAAAGATTGTTACCGCTTGGTTGGTAACCGTGCCGGTTTCTGCGCTTTTAGGCGCGCTTCTTTTTGTGGCTCTTGGTTTTATAGAAAAGTATTTCTAGGGTTTTTGAAGGCTTGATTTTTAAAGTTAGGCTTAATCTTTTATGTTAAAATTCTGAGATTTTATATATTTTATATTTATCGTTAGGTTTTAGGTTTAAATCATTGGGAGGAATCAAGGAGCTTATTTGGATCCGTCTGAGTCGATTTTGATGTTGATGGTTGCTTTTTTATTGGTGCTGTTGAACGCTTTTTTTGTGCTTTCAGAGTTTGCCCTTGTGAAAGTGCGTAAAACCCGCTTAGAAGAGCTGGTTAAAATCGGTAATTCCAACGCTAAACTCGCTTTAAAGATGAGTCAAAGACTAGACACTTATTTGAGCGCCACGCAGTTAGGCATCACCCTTTCTTCATTAGCTTTAGGCTGGGTGGGTGAGCCCACTATCGCAAAATTGTTAGCCGCGCTGTTTGAGTCTATGGATTTGAGAGAAAATCCTATTTTTATCCATTCAATGAGCGTGGTCATAGCGTTTTTAAGCATCACTTTTTTGCATGTCGTGTTGGGCGAGATTGTGCCTAAATCTTTAGCGATCGCTAAATCTGAAAAAGCCGCTCTTTTTGCCGCGCGCCCTTTGCATGTGTTTTGGGTCGTGTTTTACCCGGTGGTGCGCCTGTTTGATGTGATCGCTCATTTCTTTTTAAAAAAAGTGGGCATCAATCCTAAAGAGCATGACGGCACGCATTCTGAAGAAGAGTTGAAAATCATTGTGGGCGAGAGTTTGAGAGAGGGCATTATTGATTCAGTGGAGGGGGAAATCATTAAAAACGCGGTGGACTTTTCTGACACGAGCGCTAAAGAAATCATGACCCCACGAAAAGACATGGTGTGTTTGGACGAAGAAAACAGCTATGAAGAAAATATAGACATTGTTTTAAAAGGCCATTTCACGCGCTACCCTTATTGTAAGGGTTCTAAGGATAACATTATCGGCATGGTGCATATCAGAGACTTGCTCTCTCGCTCTATTTTTACCCCCAAAATGCATGATTTCAATCAAATCGTTAGGAAAATGATCATCGTCCCTGAGAGCGCTTCCATTTCTCAAATCCTTATTAAAATGAAAAAAGAGCAAATCCATACCGCTTTGGTGATTGATGAATACGGCGGCACGGCCGGGTTGCTCACGATGGAAGACATTATTGAAGAGATCATGGGCGAGATTAGCGACGAATACGATTTAAAACAAGAGGGCGTGAACAAGCTTGAAGAGGGCGTGTTTGAATTAGAGGGCATGCTGGATTTAGAAAGCGTAGAAGAAGTGCTTCATATCCAATTTGACAAAGAATGCGAGCAGGTAACGCTTGGGGGGTATGTTTTTAGCTTGTTAGAGCGCATGCCTATGGAGGGGGATACAATCGTTTCGCATGGGTATGCTTTTGAAGTCTTAAGCGTGGATGGGGCTAGGATAAAACGCTTGAAAGCGGTTAAACAAGATCAGGGAGAAAATGAAGCATGAAAAAAACAACCCTCTTTGTATTGGGCTTATTATTCAATAGCTCTTTAAGCGCTGTTGATGGGATTTCTCAAACCGAGCCTTCTTCTTTGAATTTGGCTGAAGACAGCGCACCCTTGAACCACCCTAACGCCCAAAAACTCTCTTTAAAAAACGCATGGAATAGGGTGTTATCCAACCATGAAGGCTTGCATGCGCAAGAATACGCCATTAAACGAGCGAGTAAAATGAAATTAGCGGCTAAGCTTTCTTTTTTGCCTCAAATTGATTTGAGTGCTTTTTATGTGTATCTTTCTAACCCCATTAAAATGGATTTTGCCAGCCAAAAACAACCGGGCGTGCAAAAAGCCACCAACCAGATCCATCAAGGCTTGCAAAACATCCAGCAAAATATCCCCCCTCAAGTATTAACCCCTCAAATCCAAGCGGGCATGCAAGGGGTGATGCAAGGTTTTGGGGCTTTGAGCAGCACTTTAGAGGCCCCCTTATTGTTTTCTAAGCAAAATGTGGTGATTGGGGCTTTGAGCATTATTTATCCCCTTTATATGGGTGGGGCAAGATTCACGATGGTGCGCATTGCGGATTTGATGCAAAAAGACGCTAATGAAGTGTATCGCTTGAAAAAGCTTTCCACTTTTCAAGAGCTTGTGAGCGTGTATTACGGCATGGTGTTAAACGCAGAAGTGGCTGAAACTTTAGAAGAGGTAGAAAAAGGCCATTATAAGCATTTCCAAAACGCTTTGAAAATGCAAAAAGTAGGGCAAATCGCTAGGGTAGAAACCTTAGGCGCTCAAGTGGCTTATGATAAGGCCCATATCGCTAGCGTTAAGGCTAAAGACGTGTTAGAAGTTTCGCAACTCTCGTTCAATTCTATTTTGTCTAGTAAAGACGATCTAGTGCCTTCAAGCAAATTGGAGATCCACACGGAGAAAAATCTGCCCGATTTGAGCTTTTTTGTTGCTTCCACGCTCAATTCTTACCCGGCTTTAAAGACTTTAGAAAATCAGGTTCAAATTTCTAAAGAAAACACGAAACTACAGATCGCTAAATTCTTGCCCCAAGTGAGTTTTTTTGGATCTTATATCATGAAACAAAACAATTCGGTGTTTGAAGACATGATCCCTAGTTGGTTTGTGGGCGTGGCGGGGCGCATGCCCATACTCTCCCCCACAGGGCGTATCCAAAAATACCAAGCGAGCAAGTTAGCCGAGTTGCAAGCTAATAGCGAACAAATCCAAGCTAAAAAAAACATGGAATTATTAGTGAATAAGACTTATAAAGAGACGCTTTCTTATTTGAAAGAATACAAAAGCTTGCTTTCTAGCGTGGAATTAGCCAAGGAAAATTTAAAACTCCAAGAGCAGGCTTTTTTACAAGGCTTAAGCACGAACGCTCAAGTCATTGATGCGAGGAACACGCTTTCTTCTATCATTGTGGAGCAAAAAAGCGTGGCTTATAAATACATCGTTTCATTAGCGAATTTAATGGCGTTAAGCGATCATATTGATTTATTTTATGAATTTGTTTATTAAAGGAAAAAATCATGTCAAATAGCATGTTGGATAAAAATAAAGCGATTCTTACAGGGGGTGGGGCTTTATTATTAGGGCTAATCGTGCTTTTTTATTTAGCTTATCGCCCTAAGGCTGAAGTGTTGCAAGGGTTTTTGGAAGCCAGAGAATACAGCGTGAGCTCCAAAGTCCCCGGCCGCATTGAAAAGGTGTTTGTTAAAAAAGGCGATCACATTAAAAAGGGCGATTTGGTTTTTAGTATTTCTAGCCCTGAATTAGAAGCCAAGCTCGCTCAAGCTGAGGCCGGGCATAAAGCCGCTAAAGCGCTTAGCGATGAAGTCAAAAGAGGCTCAAGAGACGAAACGATCAATTCTGCGAGGGACATTTGGCAAGCGGCAAAATCCCAAGCGAATTTGGCTAAAGAGACTTATAAACGCGTTCAAGATTTGTATGATAACGGCGTGGCGAGTTTGCAAAAGCGCGATGAAGCCTATGCGGCTTATGAAAGCACTAAATACAACGAGAGCGCGGCTTACCAAAAGTATAAAATGGCTTTAGGGGGGGCGAGCTCTGAAAGTAAGATTGCCGCTAAGGCTAAAGAGAGCGCGGCTTTAGGGCAAGTGAATGAAGTGGAGTCTTATTTAAAAGACGTCAAAGCTACAGCCCCAATTGATGGGGAAGTGAGTAATGTGCTTTTAAGCGGTGGCGAGCTTAGCCCTAAGGGCTTTCCTGTGGTTTTAATGATAGATTTAAAGGATAGTTGGTTAAAAATCAGCGTGCCTGAAAAGTATTTGAATGAGTTTAAAGTGGGCAAGGAATTTGAAGGCTATATCCCAGCGTTGAAAAAAAGCGCGAAATTCAGGGTCAAATATTTGAGCGTGATGGGGGATTTTGCGACTTGGAAAGCGACGAATAATTCCAACACTTACGACATGAAAAGCTATGAAGTGGAGGCCATACCCTTAGAAGAGTTGGAAAATTTTAGGGTAGGGATGAGCGTGTTAGTTACCATTAAACCTTAAAAAGGATTGTTTTGTTCAGATTGATAAGCGCATGGGTTTTACAAGACAAGTTCTTGTTTATCGTGTGTTTTATATTGCCTTTTTGTTTAGGGGTTTTAGGCACGCAAATCTTTAAACAAGAAATCCCAAGACAGCTCCCTATCGTGGTGGTGGATTTGGATAAGACCACCACAAGCCATCAGGTAGCGTTTGAATTAGGCGCAACGAGCGCGCTTCAAATCAAACACCAAGTGGCTAGCCTTTTAGAAGCCAAACGCTTTTTAAACTCCGCTGAAGCGTATGGGGCGTTGGTTTTGCCTAGAGATTTAGAGAAAAAAATTAAAATGGGGCGAAAGGTGGATTTGCCCTTTTATTATAACGCTGAGTATGTTTTAGTGGGGAAAACGCTCAAAAACGCCTTCTTACAAACCGCTTTGACTTTAGACGCTAAAACCTTAGCCACCAAAGCTTTAGTGCGAGATTCCAATTTGATTTCGGCTAAAGCCCAAGCGGTGCCTATTGTTTTGCAATTGCATGCCCTATACAATGAAGAAAACAATTACACGCAATACCTTTTAAGCGTGATGCTGCCTTGCATGTGGCTTATTTTCATTGCGATTGGCATGCTCAATTTCATTCAAAAAACCTCTAACATGCGCGAGCTTTTGATCAGTATTGTAGCGAATGTGTGCGTGTTTAGCTTTTGGGGGATGGGCATGGCGTTTTATTTTAATTTTATTGGCATGCAGGGGAATTATGCGCATTTGTCATTGGTCTTTTTAGCGGTAGTCTTGATGGCGCTTATCATGAGCGGTTTTGTGGTGCTGGTTTATGGCATTTCAAAAAGCGTTATTGAAACTGCGGGTGCGATTGGGGTCTATACCGCTCCAAGCTTTGCGTTTGCTGGGGTTACTTACCCGCAAAACAACATGGAAATTTTTGGGGATTTTTGGAGCCATTGCTTGCCTATTAGCCATTTTATGCGCTTTTTTTTACAAGAGGCTTATTATAAGACGGATTTTACCGAGTCTTTAAATTCGTTAATGCCGCTTGTGTTCTTTTTAATCTTTTTAGTCTTAGGGCTTTTGGTTTTTTATTTTTCTTTTAAAAAAGACAGGGCTAGTGCATGAATTTTTTTAAAATCCTTTTAATGGAATTAAGGGCTATTGTTTCTCATAAGGGCGTTTTATTGATCCTTATAGGTGCTCCTTTAATCTATGGCTTATTATACCCTTTGCCTTATTTGAAAGACATCGTAACGCAACAAAAAATCGCCCTTGTAGATGAAGACAATTCCTTTCTTTCTAGGCAATTAGCTTTCATGGCGCAAAGCTCCAACGAGTTAGAAATCGCTTTTTTTAGCCCCTCTATGCTGGAAGCCAAAAAGCTTTTAAAAGAAGAAAAAATTTATGGGATCTTGCATATCCCTTCGCATTTTGAAGCCAATATCCACAAGCAAGTGCCTGTAACGATAGATTTTTATGCGAATTCCAATTACTTTTTGATTTATGGCGCCTTAGCGAATGCGGTGGTGGAGAGCATCAACGCTTTAAACGATGAAATAAGGTTCAAACGCAACGCCCAAATAGAAGAAGCTGAATTAGGGACAGACGGGATTAAAATCAGGCCTATCGCTTTGTATAACCCTAGTGAGGGGTATTTGAATTACGCGCTCTCTAGCGTGTTTATTTTCATTTTACACCAGGTGATGCTCATTGCAAGCAGCATGTTTACTAGCTCCAGGCGTTTGGAATTAGCCTTTTTAGATAAAAAGCAAATCGCTTTAAGGCTGTGTGCAAGACTCTTGGTGTTTATGGGAGCGTTTAGCGTTTTTGTTTTGTTGTATTTTGGGGTGCTGTTTTCTTTTTATGGGATCGAACGGCATGGGAGCGCTTTAATGGTGTTTTTGAATAGCTTGATTTTCATGCTTGCGGCCTTGAGTTTGGGGTCGTTTTTAGGCGCATGGATTAAAAATGAAGCCCACACCACTCAAATCGTTTTAATCTCTTCTTTGCCCTTGATTTTTATGATGGGTTTTGTGTGGCCTTTTGAATCCTTGCCCTCTTATTTACAGATCTTCGTTCAAATAGTGCCTGCTTATCATGGGATCAGTTTGCTCGGGCGGTTGAATCAAATGCATGCGGAATTTGTGGATGTGTCCATCCATTTTTACGTGCTTATTGCGATTTTTATCGTGAGTTTTATAGGGTGCGTGTTCAAACTCAGCTCTTTAAAGAAAGCTTGTGAAAACCCTTAAAAACCTCATCGCTTCCAAGCACCAAACTAAAGCGTCTCGCTTTTTAGGGTATCTTATGCCTTTTGATGATTTTGAAAAAACCCTTTTGCAATTGAAAAAAGAGCATTTTAAAGCCGCGCATTTTGTAACGGCGTTCCGCTATTCTTTAGAGGGCAAAATCACGGAGGGTTTTAGCGATGATGGCGAGCCTAAAGGGAGTTCAGGAATGCCTGTGCTTAGCGTTTTAAGGCGAGAAGATTTGATCAATATAGGATTAGTGAGCGTGCGTTATTTTGGAGGCACGCTTTTAGGGGTGGGAGGCTTGATGAAAGCTTATGCTAAGAGCGCGTTATTGTGCGTAGAAAACGCTCAAAGAGAAAACGCTTTGAAGGATTTTGTGGAGTTGGAAACTTTAAGCGCTCATTATTCTTACAAAGAATTAGACGCTCTTCAGCGTGAAATTAAGAAATTTAGCTTACAATTAAACAAAAAGAATTTTTCAAACCAAAGCGTGGAAGTGGAAATCAGCGGCGAAAGAGAAAATTTGCAAGCGTTTTTACAACAAAATAAGATAAATTAGGGAGAGTGAATGGAATTTTTGAGCGGGTATTTTTTATGGGTTAAGGCTTTCCATGTGATAGCGGTCATTTCGTGGATGGTGGCGTTGTTTTATTTGCCGCGCCTTTTTGTCTATCATGCCGAAAACGCGCATAAAAAGGAGTTTGTAGGCGTGGTTCAAATCCAAGAAAAAAAGCTCTATTCCTTTATCGCTTCGCCGGCGATGGGTTTTACGCTTATTACAGGGATTTTAATGTTGTTGATAGAGCCCACGCTCTTTAAAAGTGGGGGTTGGTTGCATGCTAAATTGGCTTTAGTGATCTTACTTTTAGCCTATCATTTTTATTGCAAAAAATGCATGCGCGATCTGGAAAAAGACCCCACAAGAAGAAACGCAAGGTTTTATCGTGTGTTTAATGAAATACCCACGATTTTAATGATCCTCATTGTGATCTTAGTGGTTGTCAAGCCTTTTTAAAGACAAGCCATGAAAAAAGAAAAGTCATGAAAAAAGAAAAGCACCTCAAGCAAGAAAAAATCATCAACATGTTTGATGATATAGCTAGCTCTTACGATCAAGCCAACCGCTTGATGAGTTTTGGCCTAGATGTTAAATGGCGAGAAAGGGCTTGCGAGCATGCGTTTTTGTTTTTGGAGAATAAAAAAGCGTTAAGGCTTGTGGATGTGGCATGCGGGACGGGGGATATGCTCATAGCTTGGCAAAAAAGCGCTTTAAATTGCGGCATAGAGTTTAAGGAATGTTTGGGGATTGACCCCTCTAATAACATGCTTGAATTAGCCATTAAAAAATTTGAGAAGCTTGAAAACAAAGCTTCTTTCATCCAAGCTCAAGCCAAAGATTTAAAGGGCGTTGGAAATAGCAGCGTGGATATCCTCTCCATTGCGTATGGCTTGCGTAATATCGTGGAAAGACAAGAAGCTTTAAAAGAGTTTTTTAGGGTGTTAAAGCCTAGGGGCGTTTTAGTGATTTTAGAATTTTTAAAAAAAGACAACCCCACATGGCTGGATAAAATCTCAGGGTTTTACACGAATAAGGTTTTGCCTTTAGTGGGAGGGGCTATCAGTAAGAATTATGGCGCTTATTCTTATTTACCGCAATCCATTGAGGGGTTTTTGAGTTTAGAGGGTTTGAAGCATGAATTAAAAAACGCAGGGTTTGAGATTTTAAGGACTGAAGATTCTATCGCTCAAATTTCAACGACCATGCTTGTTAGAAAAAGCTAAAGGAATGTTATGCAAGATGAATTATTTGAAACCGAAAAAGCCCCCCAAAAAAACACTAAAAATGCTAAAAATGCCCCTAAAAAAAGCTTTGAAGAGCATGTTTATTCCCTAGAGCAAGCCATAGATCGCTTGAATGATCCTAACTTGTCCTTAAAAGACGGGATGGATTTGTATAAAACAGCCATGCAAGAGTTGGTTTTAGCTCAAAAGCTTTTAGAAAACGCTTATTTGGAGTATGAGAAACTCCAAACGCCAGACAAAAAGGCTTAAAGGATGCGAGTGTTTGCTTTGCAGCTAGAGTCTTTTAAAGAAACCCTCATGCAATCCTTATTCAACTCCATACCCAAGCAAAGCGTGGTGGTGTTGCCTGAATACGTGATCAACCCCTTTTTCCACCATAACATGGGATTGGATTTGAATGAAATCAACGCGCAGTCTGTGCGAGCGATGGAGTTTTTGTCTCAAAAATGCGAAGAATCAGACTTGATCATTTCAGCCCCGGTGCTTTTAGAAGAACATTCTAAAATCTATAAAAAAATCGCCCTCATTTCTAAAGAAAGCGTGAAGTATTACACGCAACAACGCCTGATTCCCTATCCTCATTGGGATGAAGAAAGCTTTTTTGACAATGAAAAAAGCGCTTTTAAAGAATTGCTCGTGTTTGAAAGAGACGGCTTGAAATTCGCCCCTTTGTTTGGCTTTGAAGCGCATTTTGATGAAATATGGGTTCAGGCTAAAAATCAGGGCGTGGATGTGGTGCTTTTAAGCAGCGTGGCCACTTTTGAATCCAATGAAAGGTGGCGGCTTTTGTGTCAGATGCGCGCTTTTTGCGCTTCTTGCGTGGTGGTTAGGGCCAATAGGATCGGAGCGTATCGCCAAATCATTGTAGAAGAAAATCAAAAAAACGAATTTTTGTGGAAATTTTATGGGGATAGTTTTGTGGCCTTGCCTAATGGCGCTATTGAAGATTCTTTAGAGGGTAAAATGGGGGCTTTGAGCGCTCAAATGGATAAAAATGAAATTGATGAATGGGCTAAATTGTGGCATTTTAGAACGATTAAAGAGGGTTGAATGATTGATAGAAAACTTTTATTGCAAGATTTTGATAAGGTGGCTCTTTCTTTAAAAAAGCGTAACCATGCGATGGATGATGGATTGGAGCGTTTGTGCGAAGTCATCACGCATTATAAAAAGCAGCTCATTGAATTGGAAGGCTTGCAAGCCTTTCAAAACAAGGTTTCTAAAGAATTTGGCATCAAAATGGCTCAAAAAGCGGATGCAAGCGATCTCAAAAAAGAGCTAGAAAACAATAAAATCAAATTGAATGAGCTTTCCAAAAGCGTGGGCGAATTGGAGCAACAAATAGATTTAAAGCTTTCCATAATCCCTAATCTAGTGGATGAAAAAACCCCTTTAGGCGCGAATGAAGAAGACAACATAGAAATTAAAAAAATCTTAACCCCAAGGGTTTTTAATTTCAAACCCAAAGAGCATTTTGAACTCGCTCAACAAAATGGCTGGATTGATTTTGAAAGCGGCGTGAAACTCGCCAAAAGCCGTTTTTCGGTCATTAGGGGTTTTGGGGCTAAAATTTATCGCGCGCTCATTTATTTAATGTTGGATTTTAATGAAAAAAATGGCTTTGAAATCATCTACACGCCGGCGTTAGTGAATGAAAAAATGCTTTTTGGGACCGGGCAATTACCCAAATTCAAAGAAGATGTTTTTAAAATAGAAAATGAAAATTTGTATTTGATCCCCACCGCTGAAGTAACGCTCACCAATTTATACAACGACACCATTATTAGCGTTGAAAACCTCCCCATTAAAATGACCGCGCACACGCCTTGTTTCAGGAGCGAAGCAGGGAGCGCGGGCAAGGACACAAGGGGGATGATAAGACAGCACCAGTTTGATAAAGTAGAGCTTGTGGCTATCACGCACCCTAAAGAAAGCGATGTCATGCAAGAGTGCATGCTAGAGAGCGCGAGCGAAATTTTAAAGGCTTTGGAATTGCCGCACCGGTTCGTGCAATTGTGCAGTGGGGATTTAGGCTTTAGCGCAAGCAACACGATAGATATTGAAGTGTGGCTGCCTGGGCAAAATTGCTACCGAGAAATCAGCTCCGTGTCTAACACGAGGGATTTTCAAGCCAGGCGAGCCAAAATCCGTTTCAAAGAAAATCAAAAAAACCAATTAGCGCACACCTTAAACGGCTCTTCTTTGGCGGTAGGCAGGACGATGGTCGCTTTAATGGAAAACCACCAGCAAGCGGATGGGAGCATCCATATTCCTAAGGCGTTAGAAAAATACCTTTAAGGCTAGTTTGTGCTGAATGAAGAGCAAAATTCATTAGAAGAGAAAGGGGGCGAAAATAAAAACGAAAAAGAAACCCCCCTAAAGGGCATTCATTCTAAAATCCCCTCTTTGAAGCAGGCTTTGGAGCAGACGATTAATAAAATCAAAAGCTCTAAAGAGTTTTTTAAACAGATTTTACACAATAAAAAAAAGCTTTATATCGCGCTTGGAATATTGCTTTCACTCATCGCGCTCATTGTGGCTTTGAGTTTGTTACTAGGGCATAAAAAAGAAAATAAACAAACTTCTTTACAAACTAATACCATCGCCGCCAATAACGAAACGCCTAATAACACCAACAACGCTAACAACACACAAGCCGAGGGGCAAATAGAGAATTTAGACTTACCCGATTTAATCGGCAAGGACTCCCTCAAACGAAACGATGAAAATCAAGTGGATGCGATGATGCAAAAAGCGAGCCTTTTGTATGAGCAAGGGCAAAAAGATGAAGCTTTGCATTTGTTTGACAAGGCCGCTTCTTTTTCGCAAGGGATTGCGAGCCATAATTTAGGGGTGATTAAGTTTAAAGAAAAGGATTTTAACGGGGCGTTGGATTTGTTTGATTCTAGCATCGCTTCTAAAGAAAACGCGAGCGTGAGCGCGATTGATGCGTTAGTGAGTGCTTATCATTTGCAAGACGCAGATTTGTATTATCATTATCTAAAAATTGTAAGAAACACTTTGTATAAAGACTATAAAAAGTCTTTTTATTCCTACGCTTACGCGCTCAAATCCTATTACGCTGGAGAGTATTTTGAAGCCCTTTCGCCTTTAATGCACCCTAATTCCAACGCCTTTTTAAAGCCTAACGCGCGCTTAGCGTCTAAATTGTTTTTGATGTTTAAAGATGAAACGAACGCTTACAAGCAATTACAAAAAAGCGCGAACGCCCAAGATGAGCTTGCTTTAGGGCTTTTGCAGGCGCGTTTGGGCCATTACAAACAGGCTTTGGAGCATTTGCAGCATTATTTGCACAACTACCCTAAGGATTTAAACGCTTTAATGGCTTTGGAATTGGTGAGTTTGAAAAAAGGCGACACCCTTAAAGCGAGCGAAGCCTTAAAATTAGCCAGCCACACACAAGAAGACACGCTATTAGCCAACTCTTTTTACCCCATTAGGCCCACTATCAACCCTGTTTTTTTGGACAAAGAAAGAGCCAAAGAGCGTTTTTGGAACACGCGATATTTTGAAGGCAAAAGGGATTTTATCTACCGCTTGCTGTTTTATTACGCTCCTTTTAAGGTTTTAGACTCTAAAGAAACCTTAGGCGTGATTGAAGAGGGGCTGTTTCTTTTGGATTCTGATGCAAAAAAGGATTTAGAGGGGGCAAGCCTTGCTTTTAAAAGGGGGCGTTTGATGGCGATAGCGGATAAAAACGCGCTCAAAGGGTTGAAAGCGTTAGAAAACAAGCAGTTAAAAAAAGCCCTTTCTTTTTTTGATTTGTCTTTAAAAAATAGCCCCAATAACGCGCTCCTCCATTATAATACGGGCTTGATTTATGCGCAATTGGAAAATTACCACAAAGCCTATTTCCATTTTTTAAGGGCTTTTCATTTGAATTCTGCGGATTATTTGAGCGCGGTTTTTGCAATTTTAGCCTCGCATTTCACCCACGAAGACACCACGGAGTTTTTAAGAGAAATCACAGAGAATTTTTATAGTCAGGATTTTTCTAGCCCCACGCAAAAAGCCTTACTCTCTTCGCTCATCGCTTATTTGAATTACCGCACCAATTGGGATATGGACTGGCTTAAAAACGCCCCTAAAAAACTCCCTTTTTATTACGCGCTAGAAGCGGTGTTCGCTAAAGAGAGCAAGGATAAAAAATTGATGGTGCAATCTTTTGGGAATTTAAAAAAAATGCTCCCTAAAGATCTCATCTCTAATATTTTTTATGAAATCGTTTCGTATTATGATGCGAGTATCCGCCACACTTTAAGCATTTACACCCTTTTAGATTCGCGTAAAATCAGCTGGGATCAAACCATGCAAGGGCCCATTTTAGGGCGTCATTTCTACACTTACATGGGATTTATGGTCAATGATTTAGACCATCAAGAAAGATTACTAGAGCAAAAAATCGCCAGTTTAGAAGAGGGCGAAGCCCCTAACGATTGGTTAGAAAATTTAGCGCTAGTGAGTTTGTTTCAAGGCCAGTATGAAAAAGCGGGCGCGTTGTATCAAAACTTAATTAGCGATCTTAAGGACAATGAGACGCGTTTAAAAATCCTAGCGGGTTTGACTTATATCGCGCAAAGTAATTACAATAACGCCGCTTTATGGCTAGAGCTTGGGAAATTAGACGATCCGAATAATGAAAATATCCGTTACGCTTTAGGGTTGTTGTATCAAAGAAAAGGGGACTTGAAATCAGCGCTAAACCATTTTTTAGCCATTAAAACCTCTGATTTTTCGTCGCCTTATTTTGATTTTGAAATTGATACCAACCTTTTAAAAGAGCGTTTAAACCAAGAAAAAAAGAGCGAGTTTTTAGAATGATGGGTTTTGAAAAAAGCATTTTAGGCAATTTAAATGATGCGCAAAAAATCGCCGCAAGCCACATTCAAGGGCCTTTATTGATTTTAGCGGGAGCTGGGAGCGGTAAGACTAAGACTTTAACGAGCCGTTTAGCGTATTTGATTGGCACTTGTGGCGTGCCTAGCGAGAACACTTTAACGCTCACTTTCACCAATAAAGCGAGTAAGGAAATGCAAGAAAGGGCTTTGAAATTGTTGGAAAACCAAGCCCTTATCCTCCCCTTGCTTTGCACTTTCCATCGTTTTGGTTTGCTGTTTTTAAGGCAACACATGAGCCTTTTAAAAAGGGCGTGCGATTTTTCGGTGCTAGATAGCGATGAAGTCAAAACGCTGTGCAAACAGCTCAAAATTTCAAACTTTAGAGCCAATATTTCTCAAATCAAAAACGGCATGATGGATTTGAGCATGCAAGATAGCGAATGCTATAAAGCGTATGAGCTTTATCAAAACGCGCTCAAAAAAGACAATTTAGTGGATTTTGACGACTTGCTTTGTTTAAGCCTTAAGATTTTACAGGATAATGAAAAACTCGCCAAAGAGACTAGCGAGCGCTACCATTACATTATGGTAGATGAGTATCAAGACACGAACGCCTTGCAATTGGAGTTTTTAAAAAAATTGAGTTTCACGCACCATAATTTGTGCGTGGTGGGCGATGACGATCAGAGCATTTATGGGTTTAGGGGGGCTGATATTTCTAACATTTTAAATTTTTCCAAGCATTTTAAAGGGGCTAAAGTGGTAAAATTAGAGACCAACTACCGCTCTAGCGCTGAAATTTTAGCGTGCGCTAATTCCCTCATCAGCCACAACCAACACCGCCACATTAAAACGCTTCAAAGTTTCAAAGGCTCGCATAAAAGCGTGGTTTGTAAGGAATATTTGACGCAAAAAGAAGAGAGCCTGGATGTGGCTTATCAAATCAAAGCCCTTTTAAAGAAGGGCGAGAATTTAGAAAATATCGCTATTTTGTATCGCTTAAACGGGCTTAGCCGCAGCATTGAAGAGAGCTTGAACGCTTTGAATATCCCTTATAGGCTCATTGGGGCGGTGAGTTTTTATGAAAGAGCCGAGGTTAAAGACGCTTTGGCGTTCATGCATGTAGTGGCGAAAAAAGACGATCGCTTTTTTATTAAGCGCGTTTTAAACAAGCCCCCAAGAGGCCTTGGCAAGATCACTCAAGAATGGATTTTTTCTCTTTTGGATGAAGAGGATTTGAATTTAGAAGAGGCGCTAAAACTTGGGGCGTTTAAAGACAAATTAAACCCTAAAAACGAATACGCTTTAAAGAAATTCACCGCTATGATAGGGCGTTTGAGGGAGGCTTTTGAAATTTCAGTAGAGAAGTTTTGCGAGCGGTTTTTAGAAGAGACTAACCTTTTAAAGAGCTATGAAAAAGAAGACAATTACGAAGAAAGAGAGGGCTTTGTTAAAGAGCTTTTAAGTTTAGTGAAAGAGCATTTTAAAACTAACCCCACGCATTCTTTACTGGATTTTTTGAATGAAAGCGTTCTGGATACCCATAATACAGAAAACGCGCAAAAAGTGAGTTGCATGAGCGTGCATATGAGTAAGGGATTGGAGTTTAAGCATGTGTTTGTGATCGGGTTAGAAGAAGGGTTTTTCCCGCATAGGGGGTTCAATCAAGAAAGCGATTTAGAAGAAGAAAGGCGCTTGGCTTACGTAGCGATCACTAGGGCTAAAGAAGAATTACAACTTTCTTATGTCAAAGAGCGTTCGTATTTTGGGAGGAAAATTTCTTGCTCGCCCTCTGTGTTTTTAGAAGAAGCCAAGCTGCTCAATCAAGACAAACCCCCTAAACAAAATCACCAAAAAAACATGCCCATTAAAGTGGGGGATTTGATCAAGCATAAGATTTTTGGCACCGGGAGGGTTTTAGGCGTAGAAAAAGGCTTGAGCGGTGTGTGCTTGAAAATCAATTGCGGAGGGAATGTCTATGATAAAATCTCAGAAAAATTTGTAGAAAAAGTGGATAACGGGTTTTGAAAATTTTAACCCTTTTTTTCATGGTTTTACGCACGCTACTAGCTATGGATACCAACATGCTTAAAGCAGAAATTAAAGCAATTTACCTCAAAGAATACAAAGACTTAAAATTAGAAATTGAAACCATTAACTTAGAAATCCCGGAGCGTTTTTCTCACGCTTCCATTTTAAGCTATGAATTGAGCGCTTCTAACAAGCTTAAAAAAGATGGGGTCGTGTTTTTAAGATTGGAAAATGAGCCTAATTTACGCCTACCGGTGCGTTATAGCGTGATAGGCAGCATGCAGGCTTTTAAAAGCGTTAGTGCGATTAAAAAAGACGAAAACATCACCGCTAACAACACCCAAAAAGAACGCGTTTTGTTTGGTGCGCTTTCTAACCCCTTATTAGAGGGCGCGATCGATAAAGTGAGCGCGAAACATTTTATCCCCCCTGACACGCTTTTAAGCGCAGATAAAACCCAAGCTTTAATCATCGTGCGTAAAAACGACATCATCACTGGGGTGTATGAAGAGGGGCAAATCAGCATAGAAATAAGCCTAAAAGCCCTAGAAAATGGCGCGCTTAATCAAGTCATTCAAGCCAAGAATTTAGAAAGCAATAAAATCTTAAAAGCAAAAGTGTTGAGCGGCTCTAAAGCGCAAATCTTATAAAGGATATTCATGAAATTAGTTTTAGGCATCAGTGGGGCGAGCGGGATACCTTTAGCCTTGCGGTTTTTAGAAAAATTACCCCAAGAAATTGAAGTGTTTGTCGTGGCGTCTAAAAACGCGCATGTCGTGGCGTTAGAAGAATCGAATATCAACCTTAAAAACGCCATGAAAGATTTACGGCCTAGTGCGACTTTTTTTAACGAGCAAGACATTCATGCGAGCATCGCATCAGGGAGTTATGGTATCCATAAAATGGCGATCATTCCAGCGAGCATGGACATGGTGGCTAAAATCGCGCATGGCTTTGGGGGGGATTTGATCTCTAGGAGCGCATCTGTCATGCTTAAAGAAAAGCGCCCCTTACTCATTGCCCCTAGAGAAATGCCTTTAAGCGCTATCATGTTAGAAAATTTGCTCAAACTCGCCCATTCTAATGCAATCATTGCACCGCCGATGATGACTTATTACACCCAGAGCAAGACTTTAGAAGCGATGCAAGATTTTTTAGTGGGGAAGTGGTTTGACAGCTTAGGGATAGAAAATGACTTATACCCGCGATGGGGAATGAACTGATGCAAAAAATCGGCATTTACCCGGGCACTTTTGATCCGGTCACTAACGGGCATATAGACATTATCCACCGCTCTAGCGAATTGTTTGAAAAGCTCATTGTCGCTGTGGCGCACTCAAGCGCTAAAAACCCCATGTTTAGTTTAGATGAGCGTTTAAAAATGATGCAACTGGCCACTACAAGTTTTACAAATGTAGAATGCGTTGCGTTTGAAGGGCTGTTAGCCAATTTGGCTAAAGAATACGATTGTAAGGTGTTAGTTAGGGGCTTAAGGGTGGTGAGCGATTTTGAATACGAATTGCAAATGGGCTATGCGAACAAATCCTTAAACCACGAATTAGAAACCTTGTATTTCATGCCCACTTTACAAAACGCTTTCATCAGCTCTTCTATCGTGCGATCCATTATCGCGCATAAGGGCGATGCGAGCCATTTAGTGCCTGAAGAAATTTATCCTTTGATTTCAAAGGTTTAAAATGTATGTGGCGTTAGAAGGCGTTGATGGCGCGGGTAAAAGCACTCAAGTAGAATTATTAAAAAACAGGTTTAAAAACGCCCTTTTTACCAAAGAGCCAGGGGGGACAAGAATGGGCGAGAGTTTAAGGCGTATCGCTTTAAATGAAAATATCAGCGAATTGGCTAGAGCGTTTTTATTTTTAAGCGATAGGGCTGAGCATGCAGAAAGCGTGATCAAACCGGCTTTAAAAGAAAAAAGACTCATCATTAGCGACAGGAGTTTGATCTCTGGCATGGCTTATAGCGAGTTTTCAAGCTTGGAATTAAACCTGCTTGCCACTCAAAGCATCTTGCCTACAAAAATCGTTCTTTTAGTGATAGATGAAGAGGGCTTAAAACAGCGCTTAAGCCTTAAAAGTTTAGATAAAATAGAA
Source organism: Helicobacter pylori (assembly GCF_014498195.1). Classification (GTDB taxonomy): domain Bacteria; phylum Campylobacterota; class Campylobacteria; order Campylobacterales; family Helicobacteraceae; genus Helicobacter; species Helicobacter pylori_DO. The sequence continues at coordinate 48,732 of NZ_JACTGH010000010.1, forward strand.
AACCAAGGCACAGAAAAATTACTCACCATCCAGCAAAAGCTCAAAACCCACGCTTACGCGCTAAGAGAAAAATTTGGGTGCGAAGTTTTGGAATTAAACGCCAAAGAAAGCGTTAAAAACTTGCATGAGCAAATCACCGCCTTTATTGAATGCGTTGTTTAACTTGTTTGAAGCTTTCTTTTAAGCCTCTTTGCCCAAATTGCCTAAACGATCTGCCCTTGAGCTTAAAAGTAAGGGTTTTAGAGGGCGTGAGCGTGTATAGTTTTTACGCTTATAGCGAAATAGAAGAACTCATTAAAAGCAAATACGCGCTGATTGGCTCTCGCATTTTGCCCTTGCTTTCTCAAAAGGCCGGCGCGGAATTTGTAAGGATTTTACAAGAAAAAGGCTTAAACACCCCCCTTTATGGTATCGCCATTGATGATAAAATCAAATCCTTTTACTCGCATTCTGCCGCGCTTTTAAAAGGCTTTTGTCAAGGCAATTTAAAGCCCACTTATGGGACTTTAAGAGCCAAAAATACTATCAAATATGCCGGGAAAAGCCTGGAATTTCGCGCTAACCACCCACGGGATTTCACCTTCAAAGGCGATAAAAATTTAGATTATTTTTTATTAGATGACATTATCACCACCGGCACCACCCTAAAAGAAGCCCTAAAATACCTTAAAACCCTAAACATTAAAGCGCACTTTGCGATCGCGCTTTGCAGCGCGGATGAATGAGTTATAATTTTATTTTTGATATTTTAAGCCATAAAAAGAATATAAATTTCTCAAAGCTTCTTTAAAAATTTCAGGGGAATGAGTTTGTAAAATCATTTTACCATTCTCACTCAATACAAATCCTATCTTAACTGAATCACATTGCGATAATTTTTGGGAAACTAACTTCCGATATTCATTCTCTGAACCACCAAATAAAACAAGACTTCTTATTATTCTAGCGTTTGGATAGTAATGACTTATATATGTTTTTTCAAAAGCGTCAAATCCATTTAACTCTCTTAAGCCAATATCAACTTTAATAAATTGCTTGCCCTCTATATCAATAATCTCATTTCTGCCTATATCACTGATAACTAAATCAGGGATGGCAATTTTAGCCGATTTATCGCCACTCTTATAACGATCCCTATCTTCATATTTTTTTACAGCTACTGCCTCTCCAGTTGGAGTAAAAAAGTATCCACGCTCACATCCAGCGTGGTTTTCATATATTGATTTAGCAGTAGTAAAATGTTCGATAACTAAATGCAAAAATATCGTAGCTAATTTTTCTCCTGATGATTCATAATGCCAATAGTCATTACGATTTGGTAGTACTAGAGGAATCGTTAAGTTTTCAAGTTGTATGTTCAAAATATTTGCAACTCGTATAAATTTATTGTCATTTTTTATATACTCTTGAGATAAGTCGTGCGAGATAATTTCTATCTCTCCTAAATAGCCTAATTTCCTAATAGTTGCAGATATTAAACTTAATGCTCCTATATTTGGATCATGAGATAAAGAATTGTTTTTTGATAGCCTACCAGATATTGTAATTTTATTGTTATATTGAACAATATTGATAGGAGTGTTATTTTTAGGTGCTTTTCTCATATTTTCTTTAAAAGCAATAAGTTCTTCCATAGAATAAAAAGGACATAAATCTTCATCAAGCCTTTTTCCTAAAATTTCAACTCCGAGCGTCATTAAACATCTTGTGCCAAAAATATTCGTTTGAGTGAGTGTATCTTTTTGAGAAATTTGGAGCGAATAGAGCATAATTTTTCTTGCATTAGGGAAAATAGATGATGCATAAACAAATTTTGAGGCTCTTTGATAAATGCCAGTATTTCGACTTTCACTATCATCTGTTTTTGTTTCTTCAATAATATAAAGTGGAATATCAGCCAATTGATTGGGACGAGAATCTTGAAAAAATATTAAAAAATCCACAAAGCTCGAACTACCTGATACATTGATAATGTAAATGTTACGAATAAAAGGAGAACAAGCACCTAAAACTTGATAGCAAAATGTAAAATTTCCGTTACATCTATCTATAATAGGGATTATATGAAAGTTTGAGATAAAAATACCTATTTTGTTATCAAGTGCAAATTTTTCAATAATTGTCCTTAAAACATTATCTTTTGGTCGCTCCTCTGTAAGTATCCATAAGTTACTAGCTCTCATTTTTCATCCTTAATAAAATTACAAAGTATTTTATCAAAAGGCAACTTACATAAAAGAAAAACCTACTTTTTTTTGAACACCAAAATAAATTGATGAATTTGATTTGCAACAAATGAAAATGGGTAACCGTAGGGATATAAATTAACATTTAAATCAGCCCAAATTTTATTGCCCACATAGTTTAACCCATTGATTGTGTTTAAGGTTTTAATTATATCAGCGTGAAGCAGATTATCCTTATTCCCTTTTGGTTGCAAGTCTTTAATAAAAACAATCAAATGTCCACCTTTCTTTAAATATTTTATGCTATATCCAACACTTTGTTTAAATTTTTCTAAAAACTCTTGCCAATTCATATTGCCCAAGTCATTTTTTAAATTTGTAAAGGGGGTAGGTGAAGTATCTTTTTTTTGTTTTAAGGTTTCTCCTGTCTTTGGACGAGACAGCATATCACCATAAGGAGGATCTATTAAAATAAGACTAGCAAGTTCATTTTTAAACAAATTTTGCATGAGATTATTGCTCTTTAAAAGCTCTAAGCTATCTCCGCATATAAATTTTTGCTCCTTTAAATCCAAGCTCTTATTCGCTTTCATGTATATGTCCTTATAACGATCAGATAAATCAAAACCTATAGCTTTTCTATTACACAGTGAACTACCAAGTAATGTTCCTCCTACTCCAGCAAAATAATCAAACACAAGTTCATTCTCTTTTGTAAAAAAAGAAATTATATCTCGCATAAGCTGTGGAGGTTTTGGAGAAGGATGCTCTTTTCTTATTTCGTGAGCATAACTATCCTTTCCGCTAGTTTTATATCTAGTGCATAAAACAGAATTTAAAAAATAGTTCCATTCTGCTCCACTTAAATCGTTAAGCTTATTTTTTAAGTGGTATTTTTTGCCATTTTCTAATTGTATAACTTGTTTTGACTTGCCAATAATAACTGCCTTATCTATATCATTTTTTACCCATTTGGGCAAAATTTCAATTTCCTTTTTATTTAGATATTCGATCGCTTTAATTTTTGGCTTATTATCGTCATTTTTATTGACTCGCTCTTTGTTTTTTAGCTCTTTTATCTTATTTTCTAGTCCATTCTTAATTATATTTAAAATCTCATTAAACACTTCATCGCTATATTTTTCCAAATGCTTCTTATGAAGAATTTTATCTAATTCTAATTTATTGATTAAATTCATGTTTTACCTTTTTTCTATATAGAAAAGCAATTCGTTTATATGGCTTTTAGCTTCTTCGCTTGTCCTTTTGTATCTTTTATATGGTATCTTTTTCATCTTATAGCTTTCAAATTTAGCATATTGTCTTAATAGATTTTCTATATCCAACATACTCATTATGCCTTCATCATTGTAACTTAAGACTATGTGTTTAAAATTCGCTTCTTTTACAATATATTCTAGTTCGCTCAAAGCTTTTTTCGAGTTGCAAAATTTAGATTTTAATTCTCTATATTCCCTAATTCCTACTTTGCCTTTTATTTGTGGATTATCATATTTGGCTATAGTTTCAAGTATGTGATAGTTTGCTCCATATTGCCTTGAATTATATGGGGGATCAAGATATAAAATATCTCCTGATATTTCCTTTATAAGTTCTTTCGCATCTCTATTAAATACAAAGTGCTTCGTTGTATTTGTAGTGGTTAATTCTATTGGATTTAGCGTTAATGTTTTAAGTGCTCTTTTATCCCAAATTTTAAGATAAGCTCCATAAGTTCCAGTGGTGTTTGAAACAAAAGGAACGGCCTCTATTAGGCAAGCTAAAAGATAAAAATATTCATCCTGATTTATATTATTTTGAATATACCATTCTTCAATGGTTTGTCTTATAAAATCTATTTTTAGGGCATTTTCATTTGTAAAAAACATTCTTTCGCTATGTTTGTTTGGAGAATAGTTTTCATAAAAGAAAGCACTACTTAAATTTCCCATGTTATTATTTAGAAAATCAAGAGGATTTAATTCTAGACCCATAAAAGTAGGTCTTTCATTGTTGCACAAATAAGCTTTTTGTAGAACATAAGAAAAATATAGTAAGTCGTTTGAAATAATTTTATATTTTTGTTTAAAGTATCTTGCCACACAGGCAGTCCCTGAAAATATATCGCAAAAAGTTTGCCCTTTTATATATGTTGGCAATATGCTTTCTATCTCTTTTAATAAAGATATTTTTGAACCAATAAATCTCATTTGACCCTACTTGTCTGCCATGCCCTAACGATTTTTACAATATCGTCATCATTGAGCTGCGAAAACATATCTAAAATAGCTCTCATTGCTAATGGCTGATTAACATCTCTTAGCCACTCCGTATATGTTCGCAAAGACACTCCAAGTCTATTTGCCATCTCTTGTTGTGAAATGTTTTGCATTTCTTTGCTCTCTATGAGAGCATGTATTTTCTTTAATATTTGCGATAGTTTCATAATTTATGCCCTTTATATTAAATTCTTTCATTATACCTAAAATATCCTTAAAAGAGATTTAAATATGTATATTATAAATATTTTTATGTATAAAATAACTATTAAATAGGTAAGTTAAATATGGAGCAATATTTTACTATCAGTTCAATACTGCAGCGCTAAAATCCAAGCCACAAAAGAAGTTATCAGCCAAGAAGCGCCCATTCAAAAAGACTCGTTATTTTAAAAGGGGTTTTAAGCGCGCTAGCTTGTGTTACAATAAATTTAAAATTCGCTTGATTGAAGAGGGTTGAACCATGGAGCAGCCAGTCATTAAAGAGGGGACTTTAGCTTTAATTGATACCTTTGCGTATTTGTTTAGAAGCTATTACATGAGCGCTAAAAATAAGCCTTTAACCAACGATAAGGGCTTTCCTACAGGGCTTTTAACGGGGCTTGTGGGCATGATTAAAAAATTTTATAAGGATAAAAAAAACATGCCTTTTATCGTGTTCGCTCTAGAAAGCCAGACTAAAACTAAAAGAGCCGAAAAATTAGGCGAATACAAACAAAATCGTAAAGACGCCCCTAAAGAGATGCTTTTACAAATCCCTATCGCTTTAGAATGGTTGCAAAAAATGGGTTTTACTTGCGTGGAAGTGAATGGGTTTGAAGCCGATGATGTGATCGCAAGCCTGGCCACGCTAAGCCCTTATAAAACGCGCATTTATTCTAAAGATAAGGATTTTAACCAGCTTTTGAGCGATAAAATCGCGCTTTTTGATGGCAAAACGGAGTTTTTGGCGAAAGATTGCGTGGAAAAATACGGGATTTTGCCGAGTCAATTCACGGATTATCAAGGCATTGTAGGGGATAGCAGCGATAATTATAAGGGGGTTAAAGGCATTGGGAGCAAGAACGCTAAGGAATTGTTACAGCAATTGGGGAGCTTGGAAAAAATCTATGAAAATTTAGACTTGGCGAAAAATTTACTCAGCCCTAAAATGTATCAAGCCTTGATACAAGACAAAGAGAGCGCGTTTTTAAGCAAAGAATTAGCCACTTTAGAAAGAGGATGCATTAAAGAATTTGATTTTTTAAGTTGCACTTTTCCTAGCGAAAACCCCTTATTGAAAATTAAAGACGAATTGAAAGAATATGGTTTTATTTCCACTTTAAGGGATTTAGAAAATTCTCCTACGCCCTTAATTTTAGAAAACGCCCCTACATTAGACAGCACACCAACATTAGACAGCGCCCCTAAAAAATCGCGCATGATCGTTTTAGAAAACACCGCATCTTTTAGCATGTTTTTAGAAAAATTAAAAAATCCTAACGCAAGGGTTTTTATGCGTTTGGTGCTAAATAAAGAAAAAGAAATTCTAGCCCTAGCGTTTTTATTACAAGATCAAGGCTATTTTTTACCTTTAGAAGAGGCGTTATTTTCGCCCTTTTCTTTAGAGTTTTTGCAAAACGCTTTTTCTCAAATATTACAGCATGCGTGTATCATTGGGCATGATTTAAAGCCCTTATTGAGCTTTTTAAAAGCCAAATACCAGGTGTCTTTAGAAAACATCCGCATCCAAGACACCCAAATTTTAGCGTTTTTAAAGAATCCGGAAAAAGTGGGGTTTGATGAAGTTTTAAAGGAATATTTAAAAGAAGATTTAGTCCCGCATGAAAAAATCAAAGATTTTAAGACTAAAAGTAAGGTGGAAAAATTAGAGCGATTGAGTTTGGAATTAAACGCTTTAAAGCGTTTGTGCGAGTATTTTGAAAAAGGGGGATTGGAAGAAAACTTGCTTGCTTTGGCTAGAGGAGTTGAAACGCCGTTTGTGAAAGTTTTAATGGATATGGAATTTCAAGGCTTTAAGATTGATGCGCCTTATTTCAAGCGCTTAGAGCAGGAGTTTAAAGATGAATTAAAAGTTTTAGAGCGCCAAATTTTGGATTTAATCGGCGTGGATTTCAACCTCAATTCGCCCAAGCAACTTAGCGAAGTCTTGTATGAAAAATTAGGGCTTCCTAAAAATAAAAGCCATTCTACCGATGAAAAAAACTTGTTAAAAATCCTAGACAAGCACCCAAGTATCCCTTTGATTTTGGAATACAGGGAATTGAATAAGCTTTTTAACACTTACACCACCCCCTTATTGCGCCTAAAAGACAAAGATGATAAAATCCATACCACTTTCATCCAAACCGGCACAGCTACCGGGCGTTTAAGCTCGCATTCGCCTAATTTGCAAAATATCCCGGTGCGATCGCCTAAAGGCTTACTCATTCGTAAGGGCTTTATCGCTAGCTCTAAAGAATACTGTTTGCTAGGGGTGGATTATTCGCAAATTGAATTGCGCTTATTGGCCCATTTCAGCCAGGATAAGGATTTAATGGAGGCGTTTTTAAAGGGGCGAGACATCCATTTAGAAACTTCTAAGGCGTTGTTTGGTGGAGATTTAGCCAAAGAAAAACGATCCATCGCTAAAAGCATTAATTTTGGGCTGGTGTATGGCATGGGGAGTAAGAAATTGAGCGAAACTTTAAACATCCCTTTAAGTGAGGCTAAAAGTTACATAGAAGCGTATTTCAAACGATTCCCTAGCATTAAAGATTATTTAAATGGCATGAAAGAAGAGATTTTAAAAACTTCTAAAGCTTTTACTTTGCTTGGGCGTTACCGGGTGTTTGATTTTAATGGCGTGAATGACTATGTTAAGGGCAATTATTTGCGAGAGGGCGTGAATGCGATTTTTCAAGGGAGTGCCAGCGATTTATTGAAATTGGGCATGCTCAAAGTGAGCGAGCGTTTCAAAAATAACCCTTCGGTGAGGCTGCTTTTGCAAGTGCATGACGAATTGATTTTTGAGATTGAAGAAAAGAACGCCCCAGAGTTGCAACAAGAAATCCAACGCATTCTTAATGATGAAGTGTATCCTTTGAGGGTGCCGCTAGAAACGAGCGCGTTTGTGGCGAATCGTTGGAATGAACTAAAAGGTTAGTTTTTTAATTGAGTTTAAGAAAAAATATATTATTATTTCTTTATAAGTAATACTTAGCCATTTTAAGCTAATATAATATAGAGCGATTATCAAAAAATAAAGGGAAAAGACTGAATGTTGAAAAGAATTGTATTGTTAGGGGCTTTGGGTGTTGTGGCGAGCGCTGAAGAGAGCGCGGCTTTTGTGGGAGTCAATTACCAGGTGAGCATGATACAAAATCAGACTAAAATGGTGAATGACAACGGCTTGCAAAAACCTTTGATAAAGTTCCCGCCTTATGCAGGAGCGGGTTTTGAAGCGGGCTATAAGCAATTTTTTGGCAAGAAAAAATGGTTTGGCATGCGTTATTATGGGTTTTTTGACTACGCGCACAACCGCTTTGGCGTGATGAAAAAGGGTATCCCGGTGGGCGAGAGCGGGTTTATTTACAATAGCTTTAGTTTTGGTGGGACTACCTTGACAGAGAGGGATTCCTATCAAGGGCAATACTATATTAATTTATTCACTTATGGCGTAGGGCTGGATACGCTGTGGAATTTTGTGAATAAAGAAAACATGGTTTTTGGTTTTGTCGTGGGGATTCAATTAGCCGGGGATAGTTGGGCAACGAGCATCAGTAAAGAGATCGCCAGCTATGCAAAACACCACAGCGATTCCAGTTATAGCCCGGCCAATTTCCAGTTTTTATGGAAGTTTGGGGTCCGCACCCATATCGCTAAACACAATAGCCTAGAATTAGGGATTAAAGTGCCTACGATCACGCACCAGCTTTTCTCTCTTACCAACGAAAAGGGATACACCTTACAGGCTGATGTGCGCAGGGTTTATGCGTTTCAAATCAGTTACTTGAGGGATTTTTAACCCCTTTTTAGATACAATCACGCCTGAAACTATCCATTTAAAGGTGTGAAAATGGCAAATTTAGAAAATTTAGATTGGAAAAATTTAGGCTTTAGCTACATTAAAACGGATTTTCGCTTCATCGCTAGTTATAAAAACGGCTCTTGGTCGCAAGGCGAATTGGTGAGCGAAAATGTGTTGCAAATCAGCGAAGGCTCGCCGGTCCTACACTATGGGCAGGCTTGTTTTGAAGGCTTGAAGGCTTACCGCTCTCAAAAGGGGAAGGCTTTACTCTTTCGCCCTTTAGAAAACGCCAAACGCTTGCAAACTTCATGCGAAAGACTGCTCATGCCCAAAGTGAGCGAAGAGCTGTTTTTAAAAGCATGCGCTGAAGTAGTCAAAGCGAATCAAAAATGGCTCGCTCCTTATAAAAGCGGGGCGAGTTTGTATTTGCGCCCTTTTGTCATAGGCGTGGGGGATAATTTGGGGGTAAAGCCGGCCAGTGAATACCTTTTTATCGTGTTTTGCGCGCCTGTGGGGGCGTATTTTAAAGGGGGTATAGAAAAAGGAGGGGCTAGGTTTATCACTACGATTTTTGATAGGGCCGCGCCTAAAGGCACCGGTGGGGTGAAAGTGGGGGGGAATTATGCTGCAAGCCTGTTGGCCCATAAAATGGCCATAGAGCAAGGCTATGATGATTGCATTTATTTAGATCCTGCCACGCACACTAAAATTGAAGAAGTGGGGGCGGCGAATTTTTTTGGCATCACGCATGATAGTGCCTTTATCACCCCGCATTCGCCAAGCATTTTACCAAGCGTTACAAAAAAAAGCTTGATGGTTTTGGCTAAAGAATATTTGAACCTGAACACAGAAGAGAGGGAAATCTTAATGGATGAGTTGGATGCGTTTAGAGAAGCTGGAGCGTGCGGGACAGCCGCGATCATTACGCCCATTAAAGAAATCGTGCACAACAACAAGTCTTATTTTTTTGAAGCGCCGGGCCATATTACTAAACAACTTTATGATTTGCTTTTATCCATCCAGCAAGGCGAACAAGAAGCCCCTAAAGATTGGATTTTTGAAGTTGGCTAAAAGGTTAAAATTTATAGCTGTATGCCGCATAAAATAAGGGCGAAGTCTCAAAGCGTTTGGAGCTAGAAAGCAATCTGGCGGTGGGTAAGATTTTAAACCCTAATTCAATGCGGTGTCTTAAAAAAAGCGTGAGCATAACCCCCCCGTTAATCGCTAAGCCCCCTGAAACCACCGAATGTTTAAAAAACTTGAAATTTTGCTTGTCTGTATAAACGACTAAAGCCCCCCTAGCTCCCCCAAACGCCCCCAAATAATGCTTATAACTCCCTAAAGGGAATTCCATAATCACATCCAAACCCACCGCAAGCATGGTAAAAAAAGAGTTGGTAGGATCTTTATGGCTTTGGTAATTCACTTTTCCTGACCCAAGATCCCATGCAAAAACCCCCCTAATCCCGATATATTTTTTAAAAAAACTTTGCACGCCGGTTTTTAAATTGAGCGTGGCGATCCAATCTTTCATTTCCTTGCCTTGATAGTCCTTAATGGCTTCTACAGCGCCAACCCCCCCTAAAAAATACCACCCGCTTTTTTTACGAGTGAGCTTTTGGCGGTTAATGATGCTTCTATAGAGCTTTTCATGGGCTTCTTGGTAATTTTTTTTAGGGGTTTTATTATGCAAAATAGGCATGGCTTCAAGGGGCGGAATGACAAATCCCCCTATCAAAAAAACGCACAAAAAAATGATTTTTTTAAACATTTTAAAAATAATTAATCCTTTATTGAATAGAGTATTGTTTAACTTTTTGGTTTATCATTGTGTTAAAATAGTCGCTTTAACAAACAAAATTTTGTTAATAGATTTTACCTAATCTGAGAGAGAATATATTTTAATGAAGACAGAGAAACAAAAATTTTTAGAGATGCGTAAAGATGGGGCGAACTCTGTGCTGATTTTAAGAGGGGATTGGGATTTTAAAACGAGCGTGTTTCGTTTAGATGAGTTGAAAAAAAATTTATTAGATCATCAAGGGTCTTTAAAAATGGATTTTTCAGGGTGCCAAAAAGTGGATTTTGTTTTTGGCATGTTTTTATTTGATTTAGTTAGGGAGCGTTCTTTAAACATTGAATTGTGCAACGTGAGCGAGAATAACGCATGCGCTTTGAAAGTGGTTAAAGACTGGCTTGAAAAAGAAGACGATTTGGAATCTAAAAAAGCGGGCAAACACTACGAACTTTTGATCACTAAATTGGGTAAGAGTATCGTAGAGACTTATAACACCTTTTTAAACGCGTTCAATTTTTGCGGCATGATTTTATTTTACTTCATTAAAAGCGTTTTCAACCCCAAACGCTTTTGCATCACTCCTTTGCTCTATCATATCAATGAATCCGGGTTTAAGGTTTTGCCAGTGAGTATTTTAACGGTGTTTATCGTGGGGTTTGCCGTTGCTTTACAAGGGGCTTTACAATTACAAGACATGGGTGCGCCTTTAATGTCGGTGGAAATGACGGCTAAACTCGCTTTAAGAGAAATCGGTCCTTTTATTTTGACCCTTGTGGTGGCTGGGAGGAGCGCGAGCAGTTTTACTGCGCAAATTGGGGTGATGAAGATCACTGAAGAATTAGACGCGATGAAAACCATGGGCTTTAACCCTTTTGAATTTTTAGTATTACCTAGGGTGTTAGCCTTAGTGATTGTTTTGCCTTTATTGGTGTTTATCGCTGATGCGTTCGCCATTCTTGGGGGCATGTTTGCGATTAAATACCAATTGGATTTAGGCTTTCCAAGCTATATAGACAGATTGCATGACACAGTGGGCTGGAATCATTTTTTGGTAGGGATTGTCAAAGCCCCTTTTTGGGGGTTTGCGATTGCAATGGTGGGGTGCATGCGCGGGTTTGAAGTCAAGGGGGATACCGAGAGCATTGGGCGCTTGACCACCATTAGCGTCGTGAACGCTTTGTTTTGGATCATTTTCTTAGACGCTATTTTTTCTATTCTCTTTTCTAAGTTGAACATATAATGAACGCTACTAACAATCAAGTCTTAATTGAAGTGAAGGATCTCCATAGCGCTTTTGGGAGCGCCATTATTCATAGGGGCGTGAGTTTTAGCGTGCATAAAGGCGAAGTGATGGCGATTTTAGGGGGTTCAGGGAGCGGTAAAAGCACGCTTTTAAGGTGCATGATCTTACTCAATCGCCCTACAAAGGGGGAAGTGTTGCTTTTTGGGGAAGATATATGGAAACTCAAAGAAAGAGAGCAGCAAAAGATTTTTAACCGCTGTGGGATTTGCTTCCAGTTTGGGGCGCTTTATAGCTCTCTAACCGTTTTAGAAAATGTGGGTGTCATGCTAGAGCAATACGGCGCTTATTCTAAAAAAATTGTTGAAGAAATTTCTAAAATGTGGATTGAAAAAGTGGGTTTGCCCCCTAGGGCTTACCACCTTTACCCCTATGAATTGAGTGGGGGGATGAAAAAGCGCGTGGGTATAGCTAGGGCCATGGCGACTAACCCGGAAATCTTATTTTTAGATGAGCCAACAAGCGGGCTAGATCCTTATAGCGCGGGCAAATTTGATGAACTCATCATGACACTCAAAGAGAGCTTACAGCTTACGGTGGTGATGATCACGCATGATTTAGACTCCGTGCATGATTGCGTGGATCGATTCATCATGCTCAAAGACGGGCTATTAGAGTTTAATGGGGATTTAAAAGATTTTATTAAAAAAGCTCAAACTCAAGGGCTAGATGAAGGCAATTTATTCAATTCAACACGAGGAGAGAAATTTTGGAAAGGCATGTGAATTACACTTTAATCGGCGGGCTCTTCTTTTTATGCTTAGTGTGCATGGTAGGCTTTATTTTATGGCTAGGCCATTTGGGATTAGATGACGGAAAGTATTATGAATACGTGGTCTATACGGACAAAGACTTGGGAGGCATTGCGACCAACTCGCCCATTAATTACAAAGGGATTCAAGTGGGTAATGTCATCAAGGTGGGTTTTGCAAAGGATAAAGTGGGGGTGGTCCGTTTGGATTTGATGATTAAATCCAGCGTTAAGATCCGCAAAGACTCCAAAGTGGCGGTTTCTTCTAGAGGGTTTATGGGGTTAAAATTTTTAGCCTTAGAGCAAAGCCACAATGAAGAATTTTATGGCAGTGGCGATAAAGGGGAGCGGATTTTAATCTTTAAAGAAGGGCTTATGGATCGCTTGAGCGGTGATGCTAACCAAGCGGTGCAAGAAGTGATGAAAGCGATCAGGAATGTGAATAGGATTTTAGACGATGAAAATGTGGAAAAATTCAAGCACATTCTCGCTTCAGTGGATGATCTCATCGCTAACTTGGATTCAAGAAAGACTCAATTTGATTCGCTAATCAGCAACGCTAACAACCTCGTTTCTAATGTCAATAATGTGGCTTTAGATGTGGATAAACGCGTCAAACAGGGGCAATACGACTTTAAGGCGATGTTCACTCCCTTAATCATGCAAGCGCAGTTGAGCTTAAGAAACATTGATAATTTTGTGGAAAAAGGCTCTGCTTTGATAGACAAATTTGACGCTAACCCCTATAAAACGATTTTTGGAGAAAGGAAATAATCATGAGAGCTACGGCGGTAAAAATCTTTTCACTCTCATCAGCATTAGCGTTGTTGCTTCAGGGTTGCTTGAGCATCAATTTAAAACAAATGCTGCCAGAGATCAGAACTTATGATTTGAATGCGAGTTCTTTTGAAATCACGCAATGCCCTAAACCTTTGACTGAAGTGAGGCTCATTAGCATTTTGAGCGCGGATTTATTCAACACTAAAGAGATCGTTTTTAAAGCGCAAGACGGGCAGATCACGCATGGGAAGCACCAAAAATGGATAGACTTGCCTCGCAACATGCTAAAAACCATGTTCATGCAAGAAGCGCAAAAAGCATGCTTAGGCGTGGCTTTGCCCCCTTATGGCGCGGGCGCACCCACTTATGCGGTTCGTTTTACGATTTTATCGTTTTCTCTTTTAGAAAAAGAAAATTCTACCTATAGGGCGGAATTTGCGCTAGGCTATGATATTAGCGTGAAAGGCGATTCGCATTCTGGGGTGATCATTAAGCATGAAAATATTTCTAGCTTGGAAAATAAAACGACCAAAACGAGTAAAAATGGCAATCAAGATTTTCAAGAAAGCGCGATACAATCCCTCCAACATGTCAGCACGCAAGCGATGCAAGAAGCGATTTCTTTGATTAAAAAAGCCATTGAAGCGCAAAGCGTAAGCCCGTTAAAAAAATAAAAAATAAGGAGGAATTGTTTGAATTTACGATTGGCTGGAGCAAGCGTTTTAACGGCTTGTGTCTTTTCAGGGTGTTTTTTTTTAAAAATGTTTGATAAAAAGCTTTCTAGTAACGATTGGCATATCCAAAAAGTGGAAATGAATCATCAAGTGTATGACATTGAAACCATGCTCGCTGATAGTGCTTTTAGAGAGCATGAAGAAGAGCAAGATTCCTCTCTAAATACCGCTTTGCCTGAAGATAAAACAGCGATTGAAGCCAAAGAGCAAGAGCAAAAAGAAAAAAGAAAACGCTGGTATGAGCTTTTTAAAAAGAAACCAAAGCCCAAAAGCTCTATGGGAGAGTTTGTGTTTGATCAAAAAGAAAATCGTATTTATGGCAAAGGCTATTGCAACCGGTATTTTGCCAGCTATGTATGGCAGGGCGATAGGCACATTGGGATTGAAGATAGCGGGATTTCAAGAAAAGTGTGTAAAGATGAGCATTTAATGGCGTTTGAATTGGAATTTATGGAGAATTTTAAGGGTAATTTTACGGTAACTAAGGGCAAGGATACACTCATTTTAGACAACCAAAAAATGAAAATTTATTTGAAAACGCCTTGAGTGGGTTGTTGGTTTCAAAACAATCTAAAACCACTAAATTAGGGGTTAAAAAGAAATTTTTAAGCGCTTTTTAAGGGATTACCGCTTGCTTTTGGCTTTTTGATTATTGATCGCAAAAGATGCTTTGAGCGTTTTTAGATTTAGCGCCAAAAGCCCCCTAAAAGGACTTTTTAAAATCAAAAAGAGGGTTTAGGGGTTTTGTCTGTTATTACAGGGAGTTCTGGATAGAGTATTTTAGGTTTTTTACCCTTTAAGGCTTCAAAGAAAGTTTCAATTTTTTTCGCTTCTTCATCGCTGATTTCAATGCCTAACTGGATAGAGCCCATTTCTTTAATCGCATCTTTAACATCCCAAAATTGCCCGTTATGGAAATAGGGCATCGTTTCGGTGATATTCCTTAAAGTAGGCACTTTCACAAGCCCGTTTTTATCGCCTTTGAAATCGCCCACATTAGCGAATTTATAAGGTTTGACCACCCCAAAAGGCTGCATCGTTCCCCCAAGATTGATGCCGTTATGGCAAGCCACACAGCCTTTAGAAATGAATAAATCCAGCCCTTCTTTTTCGGCTTTACTGAGCGCTTTAGGATTGCCTCTTAAAAAATCATCATAACGGCTTGGGGTGATGAGCGTGGCTTCAAACATAGCGATACTATCAGCGATCAGTTTAAAATCAATTTTGACTTTAGAGCCATAAGCTTTTCTAAAGAGTTTGACATAGCCTGGCATGGAATTGATTTTTTCTACCACCACTTTAGGATCAGCCCCCATTTCAAAAGAAGACTGGATGGGCCCTTGCGCTTGTTCGTTTAAATGCGTAACCCTACCATCCCAAAACTGCACATCGTTAAACACAGAGTTATACACCGTTGGGGAACTTAAAAGGTGGGGGTTTTTCTTCCATTGAGAGCCTACCGCGCTTGGGACTAAATCCACCCCGCCTAAGCCCAAATTATGGCATGTGTTGCAAGACACGAGATAGGAAGTGGAAATCCTAGGGTCAAAATAGAGCATTTTGCCTAATTCCACTTGAGCGGAGGTCATGATTTCGCTATTTTTAGCGCCAATACCCACATCTCTTGTTTTTTTGATTTGGTATTCTTTGAGCGCTTTGCCCATAGGCATGGGTTCTAATTGGCTTTCCTTCGCTTTTTTAATCAAATCCATATCGCTTAAAGCATAAACGCAAGAAAAAGCCAAGCAAACGCCCAATAAAATGGATTTTTTCATGATGAACTCCTAAAATAGTATTAAAAATAAGACAAAACTTTCTTATTATAACTACCATTTTAAAATAATTCACCACTAAATGAATTGATAAAGAGTTTTTTAAAGAGCGGTAGGTATAATGGCGTTAAATCCAAATAGGGGTTATACAATGAAAGAGAATAAAACTTTCACGCATTTGCACTTGCACACAGAATATTCGCTTTTAGACGGAGCGAATAAGATTAAAATTCTAGCCAAACGCATTAAAGAATTGGGCATGAAAAGCGTGAGTGTAACTGATCATGGGAACATGTTTGGAGCGATTGATTTTTATACGAGCATGAAAAAAGAAGGCATTAAGCCTATCATCGGCATGGAAGCGTATATCCATAATGATGACAACCTCTCTAGCAAAGAAACCAAGCAGCGTTTCCATTTGTGCCTGTTCGCTAAAAACCAAGAGGGTTATGAAAATTTGATGTTCTTAAGCTCTATGGCGTATTTAGAGGGGTTTTATTACTTCCCGCGCATCAATAAAAAGCTTCTAAGGGAGCATTCTAAAGGCATTATCGCTTCTAGCGCGTGCTTGCAAGGGGAAGTCAATTACCATTTGAATACTAACAATGAGAGAAACCGCAAGTATGGGGCTAAAGGCTATGATGAAGCCAAAAGAATCGCTTGCGAATACCAAGAGATTTTTGAAGACGATTTTTATTTAGAAATCATGCGCCATGGCATTTTAGATCAGCGATTCATTGATGAACAAGTCATTAAAATGTCCTTAGAAACAGGGTTAAAAATCATCGCCACCAACGACACCCACTACACCATGCCTAATGACGCCAAAGCTCAAGAAGTGGCGATGTGCGTAGCGATGGGTAAAACCCTAAACGATAAGGGGCGCTTGAAACACTCCGTGCATGAGTTTTACATTAAATCCCCTGAAGAAATGGCAAAGCTCTTTGCAGACATTCCAGAAGCTTTAGAAAACACCCAAGAAATCGCTGATAAATGCGTTTTAGAGATTGATTTAAAAGACGATAAAAAGAACCCCCCAACCCCCCCAAGCTTTAAATTCACCAAAGCTTACGCTCAAAAAGAGGGGCTGGATTTTGAAGATGACGCTTCTTATTTCGCCTATAAGGCTAGAGAGGGCTTGAAAGAGCGCTTGATCTTAGTGCCTAAAGAAAAGCATGATCAATACCAAGAACGATTAGAAAAAGAAATTGAAGTCATTACGAACATGAAATTCCCAGGGTATATGCTGATCGTGTGGGATTTTATCCGTTACGCTAAAGAAATGGGCATTCCTGTGGGGCCTGGTAGGGGGAGTGCGGCCGGGAGTTTGGTGGCTTTTGCTTTAAAAATCACGGATATTGACCCTTTGAAATACGATTTGCTCTTTGAAAGGTTTTTAAACCCTGAAAGAATCAGCATGCCTGATATTGATACGGATTTTTGCCAGCGCCGGCGTAAGGAAATCATAGAATACATGATTGAAAAATACGGCAAATACAATGTGGCACAAGTCATCACCTTTAATAAGATGTTAGCTAAAGGGGTGATTAGAGATGTCGCAAGGGTTTTGGACATGCCTTATAAAGAAGCCGATGATTTTGCCAAGCTCATCCCTAACCGCTTAGGCATCACGCTTAAGGGCTATGAAAAAAATGGCGAGTTCATAGAGGGGGCGTGGGAATTAGAGCCTAAAATCAAAGAATTAGTAGAGAGTAATGAATTAGCCAAACAGGTGTGGGAGTATTCGCTCAACTTAGAGAATTTAAACCGCAACGCAGGCGTGCATGCCGCAGCCTTAGTGGTGGATAGCCAAAAAGAGTTGTGGTACAAAACCCCCTTGTTTGCCTCTGAAAAGACCGGCGGTATCGTTACGCAATATTCCATGAAGTATTTGGAGCCGGTGGATTTGATCAAGTTTGATTTTTTGGGGCTTAAAACCTTGACCGTGATTGATGATGCGCTTAAAATCATTAAAACGCAACATAAGATTGATGTGGATTTTTTATCGTTGGATATGGACGATCCGAAAGTGTATAAAACGATCCAAAGCGGGGATACGGTGGGGATCTTCCAGATTGAATCCGGGATGTTTCAAGGGCTTAACAAGCGCTTAAGGCCTTCAAGCTTTGAAGACATTATCGCCATTATCGCGCTAGGCAGACCGGGGCCTATGGAATCAGGCATGGTAGATGATTTTGTGAATAGAAAGCACGGCGTTGAGCCTATCGCTTATGCGTTTAAAGAATTAGAGCCGATTTTAAAGCCCACTTACGGCACGATCGTCTATCAGGAGCAAGTGATGCAAATCGTGCAAACTATTGGCGGTTTTAGTTTGGGTGAAGCGGATCTCATCCGCCGCGCTATGGGGAAAAAAGACGCTCAAATCATGGCGGACAATAAGGCTAAGTTTGTAGAAGGCGCTAAAAATTTAGGGCATGATGGTCAAAAGGCGGCTAATTTGTGGGATTTGATCGTTAAATTTGCCGGTTATGGTTTCAACAAATCGCATTCAGCCGCTTATGCGATGATCACTTTCCAAACGGCGTATTTAAAGACTTATTACAAGCATGAGTTCATGGCAGCGATGCTCACTAGCGAATCCAATAAGATCGAATCCGTGGCGCGTTATATTGATGAGGTCAGGGCTTTAGAAATTGAAGTGATGCCTCCGCACATCAATTCTTCTATGCAAGATTTCAGCGTAGCGGAGTTTAAAAATCAAAAGGGCGAATTAGAAAAGAAAATCGTGTTTGGTTTGGGAGCGGTTAAAGGGGTTGGGGGTGAGCCGATTAAAAACATCATTGAAGAAAGGGCTAAAGGGGATTATAAGAGTTTAGAAGATTTTATTTCACGGGTGGATTTTTCTAAACTCACTAAAAAATCTTTAGAGCCATTAGTGAAATCAGGGAGCTTGGATAATTTAGGCTACACTAGAAAAACCATGCTCGCTAACTTGGATTTGATCTGTGATGCGGGGCGCGCTAAAGACAAGGCTAATGAAATGATGCAAGGGGGTAATTCTCTTTTTGGAGCCATGGAAGGCGGGACAAAAGAGCAGGTTGTTTTGGACATGGTTGATTTGGGCGAGCATGACGCTAAAACGCTTTTAGAATGCGAATACGAGACTTTAGGAATCCATGTTTCAGGCAATCCCTTAGACGAGTTTAAAGAAGAGATTAAGGGCTTTAAAAATTTAGTCAAAAGCATTGATATTGAAGAGCTAGAAATCGGCTCGCAGGCTTATTTGCTGGGCAAAATCATGGAAGTCAAAAAGAAAATTGGCAAACGAAGCGGTAAGCCTTATGGCACAGCGGACATTTTGGATCGATACGGCAAGTTTGAACTCATGCTGTTTGAAAAGCAATTAAACGCTTTAGAAGAGTTGGATATTAGTAAGCCTTTAGTGTTTAAATGCAAGATTGAAGAGCAAGAAGAAGTGGCGCGATTAAGGCTTTTTGAAATCTTGGATCTAGAGAGCGCTAGAGAGGTTAAAATCCCTAAAGCCCGTTATAAAGACCCTGACAAGCAAAAAGAAGACGTGCGCGAAATCCCCCCCATGGAAATACTCGCTTCTAGTTCTTGCTCTTTAGCGATCGTGTTAGAAAATGACGTGAAAAAAGAGTTTTTAAGACAAATTAAAGAGAGCGCTCTAAAACACCAGGGTAAACGCCCCTTGTATTTGATCATTAAAGATAAGGATAAGCAATTCAAAATCCAAAGCGATCTAATGGTGAATGAAAAGATTAAGGACGATTTTAAAGAATTAGAGTGGAGGGATTTGGCTTGAGGATCAACCAGTTTTTAGCCCATTACACCAAGCACTCCAGAAGAGAGGCTGAAAAATTGGTTTTAGAAGGGCGGGT
Organism: Helicobacter pylori; assembly: GCF_014498195.1. GTDB lineage: Bacteria > Campylobacterota > Campylobacteria > Campylobacterales > Helicobacteraceae > Helicobacter > Helicobacter pylori_DO. The sequence continues at coordinate 68,204 of NZ_JACTGH010000010.1, forward strand.
GAAAATCAACCATGAGCATGCCAAACTCGCTAGCGTGGTTAAAGAAAACGACAAGGTGTTTTTAGACAAACGACTCATCAAGCCCTTAAAAAACAAAAAATTCAGCGTGCTGGTCTATCACAAGCCAAAGGGCGAATTAGTGAGTAAAAACGATCCCTTAAAACGGCGCGTGATTTATGAAAGCTTGGAGAAAAAATACGCCCATTTCGCGCCGGTGGGGCGTTTGGATTTTGCGAGCGAGGGGGTGTTATTATTGAGCGATAGTAAGGCGGTGGTGAGCGCTTTAATGCATGCGAATTTAGAAAAAGAATATCTTGTTAAAATTCAAGGCTTTGTTACAAGAGAGATGGAAAACGCCATGCAAGAGGGCTTGAAATTAGAAAACGCCACTAAAGGAGCGCACCAAAAAACCCCCATTAAAAGCATGGAATTTGCCCCCTTTATTGGTTATGAAATCATCAAAAACCATGCCAAATATTCTAAACTTAGAGTCGTTATCAATGAGGGGAAAAACAGAGAACTAAGGCGTTTTTTTGCGTTTTTTAACGCTGGAGTGTTGGATTTAAGGCGCGTTCGTTATGGTTTTGTGAATTTGAATGCTTTGCCGGTAGGGAAAATGCGTTTTTTAAACCGCCAAGAATACAACGAGTTGCATGCGTTTATGGCTAATAGGGCTAATGTTAAAGGGGATTAGCTTACGAGTTATGCTATACTTCGGCGGTTGGGGGAAATAAAAATTAAGGATTATCATGTTAGAAGTGATTAACGGGAAGAATTACGCAGAGAAAATCGCTCATCAAGCGGTAGTGGTCAATGTGGGGGCGAATTGGTGCCCGGATTGCAGGAAGATTGAGCCGATTATGGAAAATTTAGCCAAAACTTACAAAGGCAAGGTGGAATTTTTTAAGGTTTCTTTTGATGAGAGCCAGGATTTAAAAGAGAGTTTAGGCATTCGCAAGATCCCTACTTTGATTTTTTACAAAAACGCCAAAGAAGTGGGTGAAAGGCTTGTAGAACCTAGCTCTCAAAAACCGATTGAAGACGCTCTAAAAGCGTTATTGTAGGGGGTATCATAAAGGGCGTTATTAAAGAGCCTTATTGTAAAAATAAGAGTTTAAAAATCTTTTAACTCTTTTTTTATTTGGTCTTTTTTTCTATAGCCCCTTTTTTGATAGGGGGCTAACTTCAAATAGCTTTTATATTGTCTCTTATATTGTCTCTTTATCCTAAAAAATCGTTTTTTATCGTTTTTAAATAAGTTTTAAATAAGCATGTTTGTTAAAAAAGTTCCTTTAATTAAGCTAAAAATGAGCGAATTTGTGGTATTAATGCTTGCAGTGTGAAATTTGTAGGGCTAAAACTTGTAAAATGTGAAAAAAAAGACACATAAAATGCTAAAATCCGCAAAAACACTGTGTGTTTAGATTAGAAGTTTAAAATTAGGAACGGAAGTATCTGTTTTAAATTTTGAATAGGGAGTTTCTATCACTATGGTATTGAAAACAAAATTAAAAATTATAAGCTCGGTGATTTTGAGCGCTTTATTGTGGGTGGGTTGCTCAAGCGAAATGGCAACTTATCAAAATGTGAATGATGCCACTAAAAATACGACTGCAAGTATTAACAGCACGGATTTATTGCTAACCGCTAACGCGATGTTAGATTCCATGTTTAGCGACCCTAATTTTGAGCGACTCAAGGGCAAGCATTTGATTGAAGTCTCAGATGTGATTAACGACACCACGCAGCCCAATTTGGATATGAATCTTTTGACGACTGAAATCGCGCGGCAGTTGCGGTTGCGATCTAATGGGAGGTTCAATATCACAAGGGCGAGCGGAGGGAGTGGCATTGCAGCGGATAGCAGAATGGTAAAACAGCGCGAAAAAGAACGAGAGAGCGAAGAGTATAATCAAGACACCACTGTAGAAAAAGGCACTTTAAAAGCCGCTGATTTATCTTTAAGTGGTAAAGTATCTAGCATCGCAGCCTCTATTAGTAGTTCTAGGCAGCGTTTGGACTATGACTTCACCCTAAGCCTTACCAACAGGAAAACGGGTGAAGAGGTATGGAGCGATGTTAAGCCTATTGTGAAAAATGCTAGCAATAAGCGTATGTTTTAAATTTATATTTGAAAGGATGAGCGATGAAAAATCAGGTTAAAAAAATTTTAGGGATGAGTGTGATAGCAACGATGGTGATCGTAGGTTGTAGCCATGCCCCAAAATCAGGTATCAGTAAAAGCAATAAGGCTTACAAAGAAGCGACTAAAGGCGCTCCTGATTGGGTAGTAGGGGATTTAGAAAAAGTGGCGAAGTATGAAAAATATTCAGGGGTCTTTTTAGGAAGGGCTGAAGATTTGATCACTAATAACGATGTGGATTATTCTACTAACCAGGCTACAGCGAAAGCTAGGGCTAATTTAGCGGCGAATTTAAAATCCACTTTACAAAAAGATTTGGAAAATGAAAAAACCAGAACGGTAGACGCTTCTGGTAAAAGGTCCATCAGCGGCACTGATACTGAAAAAATTTCTCAATTAGTGGATAAGGAATTGATCGCTTCTAAAATGCTTGCCCGCTATGTCGGTAAAGATAGGGTTTTTGTTTTAGTGGGCTTGGATAAGCAAATTGTGGATAAAGTGCGCGAAGAGTTGGGCATGGTTAAAAAGTAGGGTTTTAATGAAACGCCTTGCTATTGCACTTGTTTTGGTGTTGGGGGTGGTGTGGGGGAAGTCCTTGCCTAAGTGGGCAAAAGATTGCTCAAAAGAAGTGCAGATTGAAAAGACCCAAACCAAAGACGAAAAAATTTTAGTGTGTGGGATGAGCGATATATTGCTTTCAGATATGGATTATAGCTTGTCCTCAGCCAGACAAAACGCCTTAGAGAAAGTGATGGAAGCTTTCAAGGGGGATAAAATAGAGATTAAGGCTAGTGAGCTAAAGGCCACTTTTATTGATACGGATAAAGTTTATGTGCTTCTAAAGATCACTAAGAAGCATGTCGCTTTAACGAATGAGTAAGGATTAATATGAAAAAGATTATTCTTGCATGCCTTATGGCTTTTGTGGGTGCCAATTTAAGCGCAGAGCCTAAGTGGTATAGCAAGGCCTACAACAAAACAAACACCCAAAAAGGCTATCTTTATGGGAGTGGTTCAGCCACTTCTAAAGAAGCTTCTAAACAAAAAGCGTTAGCGGATTTAGTGGCGTCTATTAGCGTGGTGGTTAATTCCCAAATCCATATCCAAAAAAGTCGTGTGGATAATAAGTTAAAATCCAGCGATTCGCAAACGATTAACTTAAAGACCGATGACTTGGAATTGAATAATGTAGAGATTGTCAATCAAGAAGCGCAAAAAGGGATCTACTACACCAGAGTAAGGATTAATCAAAACTTGTTTTTGCAGGGTTTAAGGGATAAGTATAACGCTCTTTATGGGCAGTTTTCCACCTTAAAGCCTAAGGTTTGTAAAGGGGTTTTTTTACAGCAATCTAAAAGCATGGGGGATTTATTGGCTAAAGCGATGCCTATAGAAAGGATTTTAAAAGCGTATTCTGTCCCGGTGAGTTCGTTAGAAAATTATGAAAAAATCTATTATCAAAACGCTTTCAAACCTAAAGTGCAAATCACTTTTGATAACAACAGCGATACAGAGATTAAAAACGCTCTCATAAGCGCTTATGCTAGAGTGCTAACCCCTAGCGATGAAGAAAAACTCTATCAAATCAAAAATGAAGTTTTCACAGACAGCGCTAATGGCACCACACGCATTAGAGTGGTTGTTAGTGCGAGCGATTGTCAAGGCACGCCCGTATTGAATAGAAGCCTTGAAGTGGATGAAAAGAATAAGAATTTTGCTATCACGCGCTTGCAATCTTTGCTTTATAAAGAATTGAAAGATTATGCCAATAAAGAAGGGCAGGGCAATACGGGGCTATAAGCAGGATATTGATCTTGCTTTATGCTTATTCATTCAGTTTTGTAGTGTCATTATTTTGTTTAGCGTGGCGTTTTCGCACCCATTAAAATAATTCTCTAAAAATTCATGGCTTTTGTTCTTGCAAAATAAACTAAATATCATTCAATACTCTTTATTCCACAAACTCCTCTAAAACCACACCCGCTAAAAACTAAAATTAACAAAAACTAAAATCTTTTTAAAACCACCCAAGCAGAAATCCCAAACATCTTTGTAGTATAATACCCCCATACATTTGTATCTAGCGTAGGAAGTGCGCAAAGTTACGCCTTTATAGATATGATGTGTGAGACCTGTAGGGAATGCGTTGGAGCTCAAACTCTGTAAAATCCCTATGATTAGGGGCACAGAGTGAGAACCAAACTTTCCCCCAATATCAGCCTAGGAAGCCCAATCACTTTAGCGTTTGGGTGCTTCACGAGCCTACACAAGCGAGATTGTTTGAAAAAACCAAATGACTTTGGGCTTTCAGACCCCCAAGCTAGGGTCTATCTTTTTGCCCCACAAACTTAACAAACTTTTTTAAAAACTAGCACAATTTTAAACCAAACAAACGCTTAAAAAGGGGCGTTTGAATGCGAAAGGAGAACAAAAACATGAGACAAAATAACGAGGCAGAAAAAACTCCAACGAGCTTAAAGAAAACACGCAAGCGATGCGAGAACAAAAAGAGCGATCCATAACGCTAACGCTCACGCACAAAACAGAACTAAAAACGCCTACAAAAGAGCCTAAAAAGAGCGTTTAGAGCCAATAGAGAGTTAAAGCCAATTTTTAACCCCTAAAAAATCCACCCGTAATTAAAAAACACTTTAAAATGACTGCCCCCTTCATTCAGGGTGATAGAATTGGTAGTTGTGCCATCGCTAGAAACGACCCTAGATTTCAATTGGACTAAAGGAACGCTAATGCCTATAGAATATTTGGAATGCTTGTAGCGGTAATTCAACCCACCGGTCACATTTAAATTACCGCTCCCTTTGTATTGGTTCAACAAATAATAGCTGTTGTATAAGCCCCTTAACCCCCCAAACACCCCAAGAGATGAAGTGAAAACTTTCTTGGTTAGATTGTTTTTAGGGTTCTTTTCGTTAGTGTAATTGGTGATAAAATCAAACAACACATCCATTCCCACGCCATAGCTTAGTTGCTGGATTTTTTCGTTGTTGGCTTGAGCGTAGTTGTATTTGATAATGCCATAAGAAGACAACCCTAAGTAATCATTAAAATATTTTTGATAGCCCATTTTAAGATTAACGCCTAATAAGGGGGCTCCAAAGGGCCGTGAGATTTTTGAAGTGCGATAGGTAGTGGTGCTAGATTTAGAAGATGAAAGGCTTTGACTGATCGCGCTAAGCATAGTGGTCGCAAAATCTTGCGTGTTCAAACTGGCGTTTAAATAGTTGGTTTGGCTGCTCAAATTAGTGTAATCCACCGGTAGAGCGTTTTGATCAATGAGTTGCTGCCAAACCGCACTAGTAACGCCTATAAGCCCGGCGGGGACTTGAGAGCAATCAGTATAAATGGAATTGGGGTAACTGCTAGGGAAAGCGGGCTGATTTTGGCCGCCAAAACGAGAACACACATCATAGAAAGAGCCATCGGTGTCTCGCACTTCATGCCCGTTGTCAAACACTTGCACTTCTTTCCCATCCACCTGCTCTATCTTCCCACCCTGACAGCGCTCTTCTGGCCCATTGTTTTCTTCACACATGCGCACTCTTTGATAAGTCATGTTCCCGTTATGCGTATAGCCTAAAGTATGCCCGTATTCATGGATGATGTCTCTTAATTGCATGATGGCGACTTTATTCAATTCTTTGCCAAAGAGTATTTCAGGGTCTAAGAAAGGAGACAATATCCCTAAAGCGCCAAAATTGGTGCCATCATCGCCTGGGCCATTCGGGCCACCATATTGAGACCCTAGCCCTAAATCCCCTCCTCTTGGGGGCAAGAGATTCACATAAAGATTATTCGTAACTCTATAGCTATAGATAACATCTTGCGGCGTTAATATCACTGAGCCTGTTTGCCCGTTTTCTATATTGTATTCATCTCCAGCATTTTTAGCGATCAATTTAGGATCAACAAGCCCATTGTTGTAAGGATTCACGCATGTAGAATAATTAGAATAACATGGCTTTGACAGGTTGTTGTCGCTAAACTGGAAGGGGGCGTTTTTAACGGCGTCTTCCCAAGATTTAGAATCAAACACCGCCATCATGTTCAGCATTAAATTGGTCAAATTTTTAGCGTCTTGAGAGGTGAAAGGCGGCACTTTAGCCGTGCAGTTTTCTTGGTTTTCGTATGGAGGGCATGGGGGTTTAGAACCAGTGCCGTTACCGCTAGAAAATTGGTTGTAATTGATATAAGTCATTTGAAGATTGGTTGTAACCCTACTGAGCTTATCAAACAGATTCTGCGTGCTGGCATCAGAAAATTTTGTGGTGGTGGTTTGGAGCTGTTGGAAGTCATCGGCGTTAAGCTGTGGGTCGTTAAACAAGCTTGCGGGCAGAATGATTTGAGATTGTTTAGGGATAGTCTCTATCACGCCCAAACTGACTACATTGCCTTGATTGTCTGTATAACTCAGCTCAATATTGTTTAAATTATAAGGCAAGAAGTTTTGTATCACGACCACGCTGCTATTGCCATAGCCTGCTATTTCAGCGCTTTCTTGGTTATAAGCGGTTACATACACAGGGTTTAAAGAATAAAAGGTTAAGTTGGTGATATTGTCCTCTGCAAATAACTCAGTCGCATTCTTTAAAACGGTGCTTTGGGAGATGTAGTATTTCCCATAGGTGCTTTGAGGGGTAATGGGTTTGGGCTTGGGTTTTGGTTTGGGTTTTTCTTGAGTGGTGGCTATGGTTTGTTCTTGGGTTTGTGTGCCTTGTAACAGCCCGGTTTCAAACCCGGCTTCTATGAAAAAGCCGTCTTTTTGGTGTTTTTGAAAGGCTTCTACAGCGGTGAATGATCCGATTAGGGACAAACAAATCGTTTTACTAACGAGTTTTAACATAAAATCTCCTTAATTGTCTTTTTTAACATTTTTACTCAAAAATAGCTTATAGGTATGTATACATTTTAAACTAGCTTATTTTACCCCTTTTTGAAAAATGGCAGTATGGTTTTTTGTAAATATGGATATTAAACCGCACTAATGGGTAAAAAGTCTTAAAAAGCAGCGCTAAAAAGGGGTTTTAATCCATTCCTTAAACGATTTTATTTGCCTAAGCAAAATTCGCTGAACATGCTATCAAGCATCTGGCTGGTTTCATAAGGGCGGGTGAGCAAGTTCAAGTTTTCTATCGCGCTTAAAATGTGATAAGAAAAAAGCTCCAAAGTTTCTAAATGGTTTTTAGCGTTTTGCAATTCAGTAATGGCGTTTTCTAGGGCGGTTTTTTGGGCTAGGGAAGTGAGTAAGAGCTTGTTTTGAGTGTCTAGTTTGGGGAAAAAGGCGCTGATTTTTTGGCTCAAATCTTTCAAACAAGCCTTGGAATTTAGGGTGTTGGTTTCTAGTAAAGTATAAGGGATTTTAAGATGGGATTTTAAGATTTCAAGCTCTAGTTTAGGGGTTAAATCGTTTTTATTCAAAACAACAATGCAAGGCTTTTTAGTGCGATTAAGGGTGTCAATAAGGTTAAAATCTTCTTTTTCTAGGGGTTTAGAAAGATCGAACACGCCTAAAATAATGTCGCAATTTTCTAAACTTTTAAGGCTTTTTTCAATCCCTAAACGCTCTATTTCATCCGCGCTCTCTCTAATGCCAGCCGTATCAATCAAGCGCACCTTATGCCCTTTTAGTTCAATGACTTCTTCTATGGTGTCTCTTGTTGTGCCTTTAATATCGCTCACTAAAGCCCTTTCTTCTAAAAGCATGGCGTTTAATAGGGAGCTTTTGCCAGCATTGGGTTTGCCAACAATGCTTAAGGCATGCCCCTTATTCCTTTGTTTTTGCGCGTTAGAAAAATCCAATAAGTCTTTAAAAGAGACGATTTGTTTTTCTAAATTAAAAGACACTTCCTTTAAAAAATCGTTAGGAATGTCTTCTTCGCTATAATCAATCAAAACTTCTGATCTGGCCAAAAGCTTTAAAAGATCGTTCCTGGCTTCTTCAATAAAAATTTTTAACTCGCCCTTAAGCTGCCTGGCTAGAGCGTTTAAAACGCTCTCATCTTCACAAAGGATGAGCTGAACGCTCGCTTCAATCTCGCTCAAATCCATTTTATGGTTTAAAAAGGCTTTTTTGCTAAATTCCCCCGCTTTAGCGAGCCTAGATCCTAAATTCAAGCAAGCTTGTAAGATATTTTGCGCTAAAAGGGGGCTTCCATGGCATTGGATTTCGCACACATCTTCGCCGGTGAAACTATAAGGGGCTTTGAAATAAATGACTAACGCTTTGTCCAATAAAACACCATCAGAAAAAATATCGCGCACATAAGCGTATCTGGGGGTGAAGTCTTGTTTTTGGGTGAGTTGTTTGAGGATGTTTAGGGCGTTATGGCCGCTGATTTTAATGATGCTAATCGCTCCCTTGCCTAAAGGGGTAGCGATAGCGGCGATGGTGTCATTCATTGTTAAAGTCGTTGATGACGATGTATTTTTCATCGTTTAAGTTGGTTTTGATAGAAGCATACTTATTAGGGAATGCTTTTCGTAATTTCTTTAAAGCGATATAGGTTAAAACGCCATCAGGGGCTTTCATCTGCCCTTTACCCACTTCATGCACGGTCATGATCACGCTTTGGAGTTGCGCTTCCATAACCTTTTCTTGGTTTTGTAAAAAAGTGGAAATTTCTAAGCGGATACTATAGCCATAAGCAGGGTGGATCCAGTTAAAGAGCAAGTAAGAAAGGGCTTTGTAACGATAGCCTTTCTCGCCAATTAAAAGAGCGGAATCTTCGCCATCAATATCAATCAATAATACCCCCGGTTCATAAAGGCTGACTTCCACTTTATTGATTTTATAGGGCAAATGGGAGAATAAGTCTTTCAATTCTTGCTTAATTTCATGGAGTTTGTCTCCATTATGAGATTCTTCTTTAAGGTTTTTTTTAGGGGGTTTAGGGGTGATTTTTTCTTCTTGCGGTGTTTCTGTTTCTAATTTTTGTTTTTTTTCTTCTATATTGTTTTGATGATTTTCTTTCGTGTTGGTTTCTTTAACGCTCTCTTCTTTAACCTCTTTAACGCTTTCTTTAACGCCCGCTAAGATAATGGCTTCTTTTTTACCAATGCTTAAAAACCCTTTAGAGGGCGTTTGAATGACTTCGTATTGCAAATTAATAATGGGGCAATTCAAGGCGATAGAAGCCTGGATAAGGGCTTCTTCTAAGGTTTTGGCTTTGATTTCAATAGGATTTTGCATCAATGTTCCTTTTTGTTTTGTGCATGCATGCGTTTTTTATTCTCTAAGACTTTATTGATGATGAGTTGTTGCAACACCGAAAGGATGTTGTTTGTGGTCCAATACAAGACTAACCCTGCAGGGAAAGTGATTAAAAAGATTGTGAATAATAGGGGTAGTAGTTTAAAAATCTTCGCTTGCATGGGATCGGTCATGGTGTTTGACGTAACGCTTTGGTGCCAATACATAGACGCTCCCATAAGAAGCGGTAAAATAAAATACGGATCCATGATAGATAGATCATGAATCCATAAGATCCATTCTGAGCTTTTCAATTCCACAGCATTATAAAGCACCCTATAAATCGCAAAAAACACCGGGATTTGTAAGATTAAGGGCAGACAACCTCCTAGCGGGTTAGCCCCATGTTTTTTGTAAAGCTGCATCATGTGGGCTTGCAACTTTTGGGGTTCGCCCTTGTATTTTTCTTGGAGTTCTTTCATTTTGGGGGCTAATTCTTTGAGCTTTTGCATGCTCACCATGCCTTTATAGCTTAAGGGGTAAAGGATTAGGCGCACGATAATCGTTAAAAAAATGATAGCCCAACCCCAATTACCCACGAATTGATACAAATAATCCAGTAAAACAAACACGCCTTTAGCGAAGAAAGTGATCAAGCCATACTCTATCACATCAGTGAGCATGGGTGAAATCGCTTTCAAAGAGCGGTAATCTTTAGGGCCAATATAGCCATGCAAATTCGCTTCATTTTTAAGGGAAATGAAGCCTAAGGGGTTTTTAGTCCCGATTTCTGAATCGATTAAGGCTTCAAAACCTTGAGGATCTTTAGTGAAAAGCAAGGTGGTGAAATACCTATCCACGCTGGATAAAAAGAGGGTGTTAGAAAAGCGTTTGATCTCTTTAGCGTCTTTATCTTCAATTTTTTCAATTTTTTTGTCGTTATTTTCTAAAAGCACGCCTGAAAAGGTGTAGCTGTCTAAATCAGCCACCGGCCTGTAACCATTGGTGATCACATAGCTAGGGATAATATTGTTGGGCGATTTGAAGGCGATTTTTAAATCATAATGCAAATCATCATAGAAAGTCAGGGTTTTAATGATGCTAAGATCGCCTAAATCTTGGGTTAAAACAAGCTGTTCGTTAGGCCCAAGGGTGGTTTTTGAAGTGCTATAAGGGGTGTTGAACGCTTTGTTATTGAGCGTGGGGTCTAAAAAACGCACTTCTAAAGGCTTGAGTTTATCGGCTGCTAAAAGGGGGAGCTCTTTTAGGGGGGTTTGCGGGTTAGCTTTGGGGTTAAAAAGATGGCTCACATGCTCTAAAAAGCCCTTTTGTTTGGGGGTTAGATACTTTTTATCCTTGAGATAAACCTGTTTGATACGCCCTAAAGAATCAATTTCAATTCTGGCATGCTCAAAAGAAATGGTGCTTAGCAAATTCTCTTGGGGGATTGCTTGAGTAGCGCTAAAAGCGTTGGGTGCGTTAGGATTTGTTGCTGTATGGTTGTTGGTTGTTTCTTGCTTTGTGGTTTGGGCTGTTGTTTTGTTTGGTTTTTGGAAAAAATAGCTGTAAATAGCGATAAACAAGAAAGACAGAGCGATCGCTAGAATAAGATTCGTGTTGTTGTTTTTATTCATTGTGATTAAACCTTAATGATGTAGTAAGTTGTGCGGCTTTTTGTGGGAACGAGCCAAAAAGTGATGGTTTTAAAATTGCGATTAGAATCTTTATGAGATTGGAGCAAACTAGGGCGTTTCAAGCGAGTAGTAGGGTAAGCAATGCCCCCAGAGCAAAAAGGGTTGCATGAGAGTATCCTTATAGCGATCTTACCCATAGCACTCAAAGGGCTTTCAAAACAGAGTAACCACAGAGCGTAGTTGGAGCAAGTGGGGTAAAACCGACAGCTTGAAAAGGTGAAAGCCGAAAAAAAGCGTTGGTAACCCCTAATTGATGCCGTAAAAATCGCGCTCAAAAAAGGCGTTTTATGGTTTCGCATAGGTATGAGTCATTCCTTTTTTCAAGCCTTTTAAGGCTTTGTTCATATAGTTTTTAATGGAAGTTAGCATTTCTAAAAAATGTTTTTCTAAAGCCCAAAAATCTAAATGGTAACAATCGCTTCTAGGCACAAACACCAAAGCTAGCCCTTGACAAAGCACAGCATGCTTTAATGTAAGCGAACGCAAACGGCGTTTGATAAGGTTTCGTTTCACGGCGTTGCCGACCTTTTTGGACACGCTCAAGCCTAATAAATAAAGCACTTTTTTGTCTTTAAGTCTACAAGAGAGCGGATCTTTAAAGCCCTCTTTTTCTTTTGGCGGCTCTTTTGACAAATCCAAAACAAAGAGCGAAAAAAAAGGGTTATGTTTTTTGAAACCCTTTTGATAAACCCTATCAAACTCGCTCTTGTTTTTTAAAGAGTCATAGGGTTTAGACGGAAAGCTTTTTTCTGCCCTTAGCTCGTCTGGCATTAATCACCTTGCGCCCGTTTTTGGTTTTCATTCTCACAAGAAAGCCATGGGTTCGCTTTCTTGGTGTGTTGTGTGGTTGGTAAGTGCGTTTCATTTAAAACTCCCTTGATAAAAATTAAACATAAACACAGATTTTAGCTAAAGAATGCTAAAAATTGACTAAAACTAATTTTTTTGATTCTTTTTATCTTCAACAAGAATGTAAAGCTGCTTCAGATTGTTCGTTTGCAATAAATCCACGACTTTGATAAAGTTATCCAAATTGCTTTTCTTATCGCCTTGCAAGACAATAGGGGTGTCTTTAGCCAAAGTGGAAACCTTGTGTTTTAAATTTTCAAAGCTGATTTCTTTATCGTCAAAATAAAAAGAACCCTTATTAGAAATGGCGATCGTAACTTGTTTTTTGTCCAACACGTCTTTAGAATCAGTGCTGTCTTTATCCACTTGAGGAATGCTAATAGGGAGCTTTGAAGTTTGCACAAAAGACGCCGTTGTAAGCACGATCACTAACAACACAAGCATGATGTCAATGAAAGGCACCACATTCATGGATTCTACTTTTTTCACCGCTCAATCCTTAGGCTTTGTTATAAATCTCATGGGATTGCGTGTCAACCGGGTGGTGGAAAATATCCCATTTAGTGACTAAAATCTCGCTTTTTCTCACTAGCAAGTTATAAATCACAATCGCAGGGATCGCTACCAATAACCCCATGCCAGTCGCTTTTAAAGCAAGGGCTAAATTAGTCATGATTGCTTTAGTGTCAATGCCAGAAGCGGATCCTAAATCCATAAAAGTGAGCATGATCCCCATAACCGTTCCTAAAAGACCTATATAAGGGGCGTTTGAGCCAATCGTGGCCACTAAAGTCAGTCGTTTGTGTAAGGCTAATTCCAGTTTACGCCTGTCTGTGTAGTCATCTACACGAAGAGTGGCAAAAAACCACAACCTTTCTATTGCGATCGCTATAACGATGACTGATAAAAAGATCAAAAACCCTATAATCCCATAATCTACCATTTCTTTCATTATTATCCTTTAAAGTGGTGTTTTAAATCGGCAAGAATTTCTTTATTGAGCGCTTTTTCTTTAAGACTTTGTCTTTTGTCGTGCAATCTTTTTCCTTTCACTAAAGCAATTTGGATTTTAGCTCTATTTTTTTGGTTAAAATACAATTTCAATCCTACAATACTCAAGCGTTCTTTAGACGCTTCCATTTGCCATTTCAATAATTGCTTTTTATGTAAAAGCAACTTACGCTCTCGCCTTTCATTGGGCTTGTAATACGCATGGATTGTATCTAAATATGATATATGAACACCAAATAAAAAAGCTTCTCCTTTGATTATTTTAACAAAATTATCTTTTAAATTCACCCTAGTTTGCCTCAAAGCCTTCACTTCAGAGCCTAAAAGCGCTAATCCCGCTTCTAAAGTTTCCAAAATTTCATAATCAAAATAGGCTTTTTTATTGCTGGCAATGAGTTTCAACCTAGCCCCCTTTTAAGCATTTTTTAGCCTAAAAAACGCGCTCCCGCTCCCACTAAAAAACCACTCTTTGCCTAATTCGCTTTCTATATCTCTTAAGGCTTGGTTAGTGAGTAAAGCCGGCTTTAAAAGATCATTTAGTTCGCTTCTGTCATAAGTTTTTAGGCATTCCAAACTCGTTTTTTTAAGCCACTCTTTGGCTTGAGAAAAGCAAGTTTCAGGCTTATAAGCTTGATAAACGGCTTTAGTGCTGCAAAAAACATGAGTTGGAGCATAGATTTCTAGGCGATTTTCTAAAGGCTCTTCTTCAAAATTTTCAATGACTTCGCCATAAGAAGTGGCGTTAGCGCTTTTGTATTGCGAGATGAAAAAGTTAGTGTCCGCGCCCACTAAAGATCCCATAGTATAAAGCTCTTCTAAACTCAAACGACAATCAAACATTTGATTTAAATGATACAACAGCCCCCCAGCATCAGCGCTCCCACCGCCTAACCCGGCTTGAGTGGGGATGTTTTTTTCCACTTCAATCGCTAGGGTGTCTAGGGATTTGATGACAGAGTGAGAGGAATTTTTTTGCGCTAAAAATTTTTTTAAAATTTGGAGGGCTTTAAAGAGCGAGTTTTCTTCTAAAGGGCAGTCAAAATCCCCTTTTAATGAGAAAGATAAGGCATTTTTGACGCTGATAATGTCTTTGAGCTTGTCTTTGACCAAACACATGCGAGAAATAAGCTTGTGGTAAGCCCCTTCTTTGTGAAAGATTTTTAAAAAAATATTGACTTTAGGATAAACTTCAAAAACATGCGTCAAGGCTTAATGACCTTTTTGATGTTTTCTAACACGCTTTCATCTACGCACACAGAAGCTTTTTGGTTTTCGCTCACAATGGCCTCTTTGAGTTCAGTGCGCAAAATAAGGGTGCTTTCAGGCGCTTCAAACCCCAAACGCACGCTCCCTCTGTCTATAGAAATGACTTTAATGTGGATGTTATCATCAATAACAATCCCTTCATTAACTTTGCGGCTGAGTATGAGCATGTCTGATCTCTTGTTCCTTATAGAGAAGGGCTAAACACAACGCTCTCTATAATATCGCCCTGCTTGATCTTGTCCAAGACATTAAGACCTTCTGCGTTTCTGATTTTACCAAACACGGTGTGTTCGCCATCTAAATGGGGCAAATCCACAAAACACAAGAAAAACTGACTCCCCCCTGTGTCTCTCCCGGCATGCGCCATAGAGATAGAGCCTCTTTGGTGCTTGTTGGGGTTATGAGCCACTTCGCATTTAATGCGGTGCTCTGGCCCACCTGTGCCTGTGCCATAAGGGCAACCTCCTTGAGCCACAAAGCCGGCGATCACACGATGGAAGTTAAGCCCGTTATAAAAACCCTCTTTAGCCAAAGTTACAAAGTTACTGACCGCTTGGGGCGCGTCTTTGTAAAAAAGCTCTAGGGTGATATTGCCTTTATTGGTTTTGATCGTGGCGTAAGCGGTTTTTGCAAGCTCTTCTTCTTTAATATCATAAATTTTAATTGGTTTCATCATAAACCTTTGCGATAAGCTTTTGTCATTCAAATGTTCTATTATAGCAACAAATTAAAACAAATGGTATTTTAGCCGATAGTGTCGTAGGATACTTTTAAAATTTAAGCGGTAAGTTGGATAATGGCGCGTTGGCATAAAAGATTAGCGGTTGGTTGTTGTATCGTTTTATTGTCATGCGTAATGAGTGCTAATAATGTTAGTATCGTTAGAGACGATCCGCCCCTTGATCCAACGCTCCCTACATGGATTTATTCTGTTGCGTTATTGAAAGTGTATTTTAGCGATGGGACTTATAAAGAAGGCTATGCGACTTTGCTCAAAAACGGGCGTTATATCGCTTCTTCTGAAACGCTTTATTCTAATGGCTTGTACCCTAAAATGATTTTAGCCAAAATGCAAGACAGCAGCGCTAAAGAGCTGATTTGTATAGCCAGCTTGCACCTTGAAGCGATGGATAGGAATCAAGGGCTTTCGCTTTTAAAAACCGCCGATTTTAGAGACGATTATTGCCATAAAAGAGAAGAGAGCTATTATCATGCAAGGATTTATGCCAAATACGCTCAAACTTTCCATTCAAATCCTTATGCCAATCAAAAAACACCCAATTCTGATCTCTACTACCCAGCGTTGAATGAGGGGAATTCTTTTTCCATACAGACAACGGATATTTCTGTGGCTGAACTTTTGAAATCTAAAAAGTTTCTTTCGCTTGATATTTCTTTTAAAAAGGGGAGCGTGTTGTGGGGAGGGAGGCCTTATTTTAGCGAAGTGGGGGAGTTTATGGGGATGGCTAGCAGCACTTTAGAAAACCACGAAAGTTTGGTGATTATCCCTAAAGAAAAGATCGTGCAATTTTTAAGCGCTCTAAAAAATCAAAATATTTTCCCAAACATTCCCTAGATTTAAGCAAACCTTAAGCTTTCTATGACTATACTTTCATTTCCTTGTTTCAGCAAGGGCTTTTAAAAAGCCGCTTGATACCTTACAAGGATAGCTGATTAAAAGCAAACGATCTTTGAAAACTAAG
>NZ_JACTGH010000011.1:0-58579 GCF_014498195.1 Helicobacter pylori
TTCATCGCTGATAATACTGCTCTTTTCAAGAGTGGGAATGTAGGTCGGTGCAGGGATAGGGAAATGTTTTTTTAGTCTTGCTTTTTTATTTAATTTTATTATTGACTCATTGTTTTGTTTGTTTAGGTGGTTTATTGGGGTTTGGTCGTTTTATTTTTGCATGCTCTAAACCGATGAGAGGTTATTTGAAGTCTTCTCTGTTCATAAAATTTACCAATTAACGCGCCTCTTATCTGTCATGTTTTCAACAAATCTTTTCCTACCTAGGCTCTGTGGTTTTAGGTTTGACTTTTTGATGGTTGTTTTTGCATGCTTGATTTTATTGGTGGTGTTGTTTTTTTGTATCTTTGCCTTAAGACAAACCATAGAGTCGGCTTGCTACCCTAAAATTCAGGCACTCTTAAGCTAAGTCTAAGTCTAAGTCTAAGTCTAAGTCTAAGTCTACTATACTCAAAAGCTTATAAAATCATCAAAAAGAGTGCTGAAATGAATGTTTTAATCAGATTGTGCTTTATTTTTTTGATTGGGTTTTTTGGCGCGAATAAAACCCTAAACGCAACAGCCATTCCTTCTCTTGACTTTGGCTCTTTTTCCATGCCAATCACTGCCAATTTCTCAGATGGTGCGTTAAATGTATTCAAATGGTTTGAAAAACACCCATCAGTGGGTGTTAAAGTTGGTCGGCTTGCAAATTAAGACGACACTACCTCTACTCTAATAAGCATCATTGTTTTCATTGTGATAGTTGTCGCAATGATTGCCCTTATCGCTATTTTTATAAGGGATATATTACTAACAACAATTGCTGTAGGATCGCTCATAGGATCTTTATGGTTGTATATGGTAGGGTTTTATTATCTCTATGGTGTTCCCTTTTTGAATTATTTGAGCGGTTGTTATGAATCGTTTTCTTTCTCCGCTTGCTATCCTGATAGTTTGCAGCTACTCCCCACCCTTATGCATTATTCACCCATTTACTCCATAATCAAACTTCTTGCTCATTTTAATATAGAGATCACTTCTAAGATTATCATTTCTCTTGTTTGGGTGTGTATAGGGCTGTATTTTTTGTTATTGCAAGCGTTTTTTAGTCTTACAAATTATTGGTTGCAGAAAATTCAAGGAAACAAAAAATTATCTTTTTTCCTCGAATCGATCATTAGGTTATTTTTTGGTTTTATGATAGTTTCTTTTATTGCCGTTCAATGCTACTATGTTTTATTGGCGATGGAATACCAAATAGCCTATGAACACCCAGGAGAATTAATAAGCACGATTGGTTTTGTTGCGTTAGTAGTGCTTGTGTATTACTTATGGGGTAAATGGGAGAAGTTGCTATATGGGGGGCACACCTTCCAATCAAGAGCAACAACTCTCCAATCAAGGCAACCAAAAGCAATGATTGTGATTGATCGCTAGGTCAATCTGACTTAAGCTCCAAAAAGGAATCTCAAACTAAAAGACATGCAGTGTTAAGCCAATATGTTATTGGATTTTAGAGTTTTAGAGTCTTTTTAAAGGAACGCTTGAGCCAATTCAAAGGAGCAAAAAGAGGGATCACTTCATTCCTTTTGAAAGAGTGTGGGTTTGAATACAATACAGGAAAAAGACTATCATGCGAGCTATCCAAATTAGATCTGATCAAAAACTACCCTTTAATGGTTGTATCAATGAACTACGAACTACATCGGCTATAAATACAAACTCATTCCCTTTATTCAAGAAAATATCCATGCGGTTGTGGGGCAACCTTTTGGGTGTGATTTTTTACGATCTGTTCGCTGGGACGGGTATCGTGGGGTGTGCGTAAAGTGGCCTCTAGGTTCAACACTAAAAAACCTTTTTTCATTAGACAGCGTGTTAAAAGCCAATCAAGTTATCCCTAAAGATGCTTAACATGTTAAAATAATCTCATACAAAATTAAGTTGTTTGATCGCTTTTTAGCGATTTTGTGATTTGCAAGGAAAAATTTATGGATGAAATTAAAACGCTGTTAGTGGATTTTTTTCCGCAGGCAAAGCATTTTGGGATAATCTTGATCAAGGCTATTGTTGTCTTTTGTATAGGTTT
The DNA here is from genome assembly GCF_014498195.1 of Helicobacter pylori. Taxonomy (GTDB): domain Bacteria; phylum Campylobacterota; class Campylobacteria; order Campylobacterales; family Helicobacteraceae; genus Helicobacter; species Helicobacter pylori_DO. Next base: position 2,072 of record NZ_JACTGH010000011.1, read on the forward strand.
TTATTTTTCGTTTTTCTTACGGAACAAAACCATGAAGCTTTTATCCAAAAAGGATGAGATTTTAGCGAATTTTGTCGCGCAGGTTACTTTTATCTTAATCCTTATCATTACTACAATCATCGCGCTCAGCACGCTAGGCGTTCAAACCACCTCTATTATCACTGTTTTAGGAACGGTGGGGATCGCTGTGGCGTTGGCTTTAAAAGATTACCTTTCAAGCATTGCTGGAGGGATAATCCTTATTATTTTACACCCTTTCAAAAAAGGAGACATCATTGAAATCTCTGGCCTAGAGGGCAAAGTAGAAGCGCTTAATTTTTTTAACACCTCTTTACGCTTGCATGATGGGCGCTTGGCGGTTTTGCCCAATAGAAGTGTCGCTAATTCTAATATTATCAATAGTAATAATACGGCGTGTCGGCGCATTGAATGGGTTTGTGGGGTAGGGTATGGGAGCGATATTGAACTGGTGCATAAGACTATAAAAGATGTCATTGACGGGATGGAAAAAATTGATAAAAACATGCCCACTTTCATTGGAATCACGGATTTTGGACAAAGTTCGCTGAATTTCACTATTAGGGTTTGGGCAAAGATTGAAGACGGGATCTTTAATGTGAGAAGCGAACTCATTGAACGCATCAAAAACGCTCTAGACGCTAACCACATTGAAATCCCTTTCAACAAGCTAGATATTGCTATTAAAAATCAAGATTCTTCTAAGTGATTGGTGTGAGACGCATTGATTGTAGTGATACTTGAAATTTAAAGGAGACCTTATGTCAAGCGATTTTAAAAACCTTTTCATCGGTGCAAATAATTCCAAACGCGCTATTGCGAGCGTGTTAGAAGACTCATAAAACTAATGAGCGAGAGTTTTTCACTGATGCGTGCGATTTCTTGAAAAAAGATTATCAAAGAAAGTGATGGATTGTCTGATAAAATCACTGCTGCTATTAATTATTTTGATGGGAAAAATAATCTGTATTTGATGAGATGTGAAGCCCAATCAAATTAAAAATGCATTGATTTCTCAAATCTATAACGGAGCTTATGAATTTACGCAAGCATGAAAGCCCTTGGTTTTTGCCAAATGAGTTTCTAGCGTTTCATTAACCAAGGGGTGCTTTGGGATATTCCCCTTTAAGCGCTTTATAAAATCCCCCAAACACTCTAAAAGTCAGCATACCGAAAAATCAAAGTTTTAAAATCAAAGCTTCTTAATTTTATTCTAAAAATGAATGAGAGCAAACCCAACAAACCGCTTTATTATGACCCTATAAAAATAGGGGGGAAAGCGAGAACTGCAATTAATCTTGCTGGATCCTTATGGCTGTGGGTGTGGATAGTTCTTCTTCAGTAGGGATTCTTAAAAAATCGCTATTACCCACTTTTCTTGTTTGTTTCACCACAGGCTGAGAGGGCGTAGCGATAGATTCCAAACCCACTCCACCGCTATTTCTTTCAGCACCGGTTGCAATGATAGTAACGCGCACATGATCAATGGGGATACTCTCGCTCGTGTGTTGGCCAAACTTAACATCAACATCTTGATTGGCTCGTTCTTGAATAGATATGCAAGCTTGAGAATAAGCATACATAGGATAATCAGGGTGGTGCTCAAAAAAGACAATAATGCTCTTAGCCCCATCAATAGAAGCATCATCAAGAAGAGGCGATTGGATCGCATTTTCCACCGCTAATTTAGCGGATTCTTCGCCAGTGGCCTCACCAATACCCATTAACGCAAAGCCTTTAAAACCAAGAGCGCTTTTTAAATCGGAAAAATCAACATTAATATCACCGGGCTTAGTGATGATCGTAGAAATGCCACTCACAGCCCTAACCAAGACATCATCAACTTCTTTATAGCATTCTTTGGTGCTGGCATTTTTTTTCATGGTCAAAAGAATTTTATCATTAGGGATAACCAAAATAGAATCGCTAGATTGCTCCAACTCCTTTAACCCCTCTTCGGCTTTCTTGCTTTTTTGAGATCCTTCGTATTTGAAAGGCTTGGTAACGATAGCAATCGTGAGCGCTCCCACTTCTTTTGCGATTTTAACGATAGTAGGGGTGGCTCCAGTCCCAGTCCCTCCTCCAAGCCCTGTAGAGACAATGACTAATTTGGCGTCCTTAATCGCTTCTCTAATTTCATTAGCGCTTTCTTCAGCGGCTTTTTTACCAATATCAGGAACCCCTCCAGCGCCTAAACCTCCAGTAGACTCTTTGCCTAAAAGGATTTTAACCGGAGCGGGATTGTTTTTGAGGTGTTGGCCATCAGTGTTCGTTGCAATGGGGGTAACATCTTGATGCACGCCGTATTCAACCAGGTGTTTAATCATGTTAGACCCCCCACCTCCAACACCGATGACGACAATCTTAGCCCCTTTATAAGCTGGATCGCTTACTTCTTCAATATCCGCTTGACCAATATTATAATTTTCCATCTCTGATTGATGAATCATAGCCACATTCCCCTTGAGATACGATTTTTGCAAATCTTAAACTTTGATAAATAGCTAGAGAATTATACCATGTTTTCTAGCTTTTGATAACTATCAAGGCGTTTTTATCGCATAAAGAAATGGCTGTATCTTAAAAGATTTTAGAAATCTTATCAAGGAAACTTTTAAAAAAACCTTTTTGTTCGGTGGGTTTTATAGGTAAGAAGTCATCGTTTTTAGCGGTGTTTAAAGGAGTGCTAGGGGCTTTTAAATCGCTCAAATTCCTTTCTGTAGGCGATGAATGGATATGGGGGGTAGGGCTTGATTGATGGGCTGTTCTTGTGTAATCATCGCTTTCATGGTAGCGGATAACCCCTTTAGAGTCTCTTTCATAATTGGTATGCCCCCCTGCTTTGTATAAAATCAAGCCAACCACGACTGAAAAGCGAGGATCTTTCAAGTCTTCAAACATGCCCATGATATTGTATTTTTCCACAGGGGCCGCCAAACGCACCGGGTAATTAGTGAAATGGGTTCTGGCTAATTCTTTGATCCCTTTCATTAAAGCCATCCCACCGGTTAACACAACGCCCCCGCCCAAATGCTCTTCTAATCCGCTATCTTGAATGCTCCTGTGGATGATTTTAAAAGTTTCTAAAGCCCTTTCCCTCATGATAGTTTGGATTTCACTAAGCGGCACAATATGGCTTTCATGGCCATCAGAGCCGGTGGTAGGGATTTGGACATTTTGAGAGGGCGTTTCTTCTCCGCCTTCAAAAGAAAGATCCCCGTATTTGATCTTAACTTCTTCAGCGTAAGGGAATGGGGTGTTGAGCATGTGCGATAAATCCGTGGTTAAATGGTGAGAGCCTACGGGTAAGTATTTGTTATAGCGTATGGAATTGCCGCTATAAATCGTAAGGTTGCATGTCTCTCCGCCCATATCCACGCAAGCCACGCCCAATTCCCTTTCGTCATTAGACAAGGTGGCAATCGAGGCTGCATAAGAATTGATCACGATGTTTTCAATCTCTACTCCAGATTGGATCATGATTTTTTCTAAATTTTCAATGTTGTTTTTTTCTGTATAGACAATGTGGATAAAGACTTCTAAGCGAGTCCCGCTCATCCCTAAGGGGTCATTCACTTCTTGCTTGTCCAAAGTGAAGCGATAAGGGAGGGCATGCAAAATATGTTTATCATTATCTAAGCCTGCTTTAGCGCATGCGTTATTGATAGCGCGATTGATTTCATCTATAGTAACCACATTGTCTTTAGTGCTGGCCACACCAGTAACATCTCTAATGCTTTCGGTATAAGCCCCAGAAAAAGAAACAATCGCCTTAGTTTTAGGGTGATACGATTCTCTAAAGGAGGAAATGGGGTTATTCCTGTCTTCATCAGCGTTCAAACCTGCCATTTTTTTAGCGCTATTAATCACTTCCTTAATGGCGTTAGAAGCGTGAGCAAGGCTATTGATACGCCCTCTTTTAATGGCTTTTGAATTGATTTCTTTAGAGTCTTGATGAGCCGTGCCAATGATGCGTAAAATCCCGTCTTTAAATTCAGCCACTATCGCGCAAATCTTTCTAGAGCCTATATCAACCCCTATAACGATTTCTTTATGTTCCATGATTTCCCCTTGCATTATTGAATGTATTTGACTATCTTATAGCGTTTTTTCAATTCTTCTATCAACGCTTTATCAAAAAAATCCGTTTTAGTGTTATTGACTAAACGCTGCATATACTGGCTTTCTTCTGCGCTAAAGGAGTGGTTGAAATTTTGTTCTGTGATTTGATAAAGCACCACTTTATTACCAATAGTAATAAACCCTTTTTTTTCTTGGCGGTTAAAAAGGGTGTTGATAAACTTAGCGCTTTCTTCTTGGTTAAGCTCGCTAATAGTGCCTCCAAAATTAGGGCTTACATAGCCCACGCTTTTGCCTTTAAAATCCTTAAGCTTTTCTTTAGCTAATGCTTGCAACGCCATAAGGGTTTTTTCTTGAGTTAGGCGGGTTTTAAGAGCGCTTTTAGCTTCATTAAAATTTTGCAATTCGTCTTTGGTTTGAGAGATGAGCTGCACCACAATAAAACCATCTTTAAAAGGCTCTGGCTTTAGGATTTCAAGGGGTTTGAGAGCGACGAGTTTTTGCGTGATTTCAGCAGTATAGGGGGAGTTGTTTTCTTCAAAATCTTGTGTGGTGTAGTTTTGTGCGTTCGCTTTTTTTAGAGCGATATAGCTCCTTAAGGCTTTTTCATTCGCTTTTTGCATGCTTAAATCATGCTTGACTTGCTCTTGAACGCTTTTAAAATCCTGCAATTTCCCCTCTTTGTCCAAATAAGACACCTTGTTTTTATGGTAGTATTCCTCCAACTCCTTCAAATCAGGTTTTTCTAAACTGGCGTCAAAATATAAAGAGCGTGTTTTAAAGCTTGTGGGCTTTTTAAAATCCTTTTTATGGGACTCGTAATATTTTTTCATCTCTTCTTCATTAAGAGAGATTTTAACATCACTAGGGTTTAGGATAAGAATGTCTAATTTGTCTTGCAATTTTGCCCAAAGCGATAGGCTGGATTGCTCTAAAGGGGTAGTGGTTTTGGGGAAGAGAGCGCTGATTTTTTGAAGGATCAAAAGCCTTTCAACGCTTTCTTCAAAATGCTTGGGGCGGTAATGACTTTGCTTTAAGATATTTTTATACAGTTCTTCATCAAAAATCCCATCTTTTTGAAAAACGTTTGTTTTTCTGATCTCTTTAGCCACTTCTTGCCTGGTAGCGCCAAGCCCTAAATCTAAAGCGAGATTCCTTAATAAGGCTTGATTGATGAGCGAATCTAGAGCGCTTTTTTCCAAATGCATGGCTTTGATTTGATCTTCAGTGAGTTCTTTAAAATCAGGGATAGACTCAGCATATGCGTCTTTAAGGCGGCGGTATTCTTGGGCTAATTCTTCTTGAGAAATCTTGATCTGTCCCACTTTGGCAGCGCTATCGCTATCTAAAGAAAAGCTGTATTGCCCCCAGCCTATCATCCCAGCAGCAATAAAAGCGATCGTGCTTATCCATATTGTAACCACTAAATACTTTCTATGATTTTGCATCCATTCAATCATAAGAACTCTAATCCCTTTTAAAAAATCAAAAATGTGAAATTCAGGTTTAAACAACCTTATAGTAAAATCAAATAACCTTATTTTAACCAAAGGTTATTAAAATTATCCTTATTATAGAGAGTTTTTAACATGAATTTTCAAGAAAATTTAGCCGCTTTGGATTTGGAGTATCTTTGGCACCCTTGCTCGCAAATGCAAGAGCATCAAAATTTCCCCATTATCCCCATTAAAAAGGCTCAAGGGATTTATCTCTATGATTTTAATGATAACGCTTATATGGATTTGATCAGCTCATGGTGGGTGAATCTTTTTGGGCATAATAACGCCTACATCAGCCAGCAGCTCAAAAATCAAATTGATAATCTAGAGCATGTCCTTTTGGCTTCTTTTAGCCATAAGCCCATTATCACGCTCTCTCAAAGGCTTTGCCAGCTCACCGGTATGGATAAATGCTTTTATGCGGATAACGGCTCATCTTGTATTGAAATCGCTTTGAAAATGAGCTATCACGCCCATTTTTTAAAGAATCAAACGCGCCCTAAAAAGCTTTTTTTATCGCTTTCTAATTCCTATCATGGCGAGACTTTGGGAGCGTTAAGCGTGGGCGATGTGAAACTTTATAAAGACACTTACACCCCCTTATTGCTCAAAAATCTCATCACGCCCGTGCCTAAAAACGACAATGAAATAGAAAATAGTTTGAACGCTTTAAAGCGTTTGTTGGATAAGCATCATGAAGAAATTTGCGCCTTCATTGCAGAGCCTCTTTTGCAATGCGCAGGGAATATGCATATTTATAGCGCGAAGTATTTAAAACAAGCCGTTTTATGGTGCAAGCAAAAAAATATCCATATTATTTTTGATGAAATCGCTACCGGGTTTGGGCGCACAGGGAGCATGTTTGCTTACGAACAATGCGAAATTGAGCCTGATTTTTTATGCTTGTCTAAGGGGATTAGTGGGGGGTATTTGCCTTTAAGCGTGCTATTAACCCATAATGAAATCTATAACCGATTTTACGCTCCCTATGAAGAAAATAAAGCGTTTTTGCATTCACACAGCTACACAGGAAACGCTTTGGCATGCGCATGCGCGAACGCCACGCTGGATATTTTTGAAAAAGAAAATGTTATTGAAAAAAACAAGGCTTTGAGCGAGTTTATTTTTAGTGCGCTCCAAAACGCGTTAAAACCCTTGATAGAGCAACAAGTGGTGTCTAATCTAAGGCATTTGGGCATGGTCTTTGCCTTTGAAGTTTTTATTCAAACCAAAGAGCGTTTGAGTTTGGCGGTTTTTAAAAAAGCTCTAAAAAAAGGCTTGTTACTGCGCCCCTTAAACAACACGATCTATCTCATGCCCCCTTATATTATCACGCACGAAGAAATCACAAAGGCGATTGCGGGGTTAGTGGAAGTGATTGATGAATTAAAAAAGGCTGAAAACAAATAGTAAAGAGCTTGAATTTTAGTCAAGCGATAGCTTTTTCTGTTTGTTTGGTTTCAAAAATCAAGTTTTTAACTCGATATAAAACCTATTCAATCAAACCTATTCAATGATTTTAGGCACAACGAAATAATGATCCTGGCTGTGTTTGTTGTGGCTTAAAATCTCTTTGGCGATGTTAGGTTGGCTTTTAGGCTCGTCTTCTCTTAAAGGGGTGCATAGCTCTGTATCCGTTTTTAGTGCATGAGTTTCTAAAGCGAAGATGTTTTCTACAAAGCCTAAAATCTCCGCTAAATGGCCTTTAACGCTCTCTTTATGCTCGTCTTTAATCTCTAACATGCTCAATTTTTCCAAGCGTTGTAATAATGTGTCATCAATTTGCATTCTTTTCCTTTAGTTTAAAATAGGGGTTCGTCCATCGTTGCTGGGGCTTTGATGCCCATGAGTTTTAACACGCTGTTAGCGATATTGTTCAAAGCTCCGTTTTTTATGGATTTGACTCCATCCCCTAAAACAAAGCAATACACGCTCCCGGCGGTGTGGTTGGTTAAGGGGTTTTGGTTTTCATCTTTCATGCGCTCGCAATTCCCATGATCGCTTGTTAAAAGCATGGCGTAATCCAATTCTTTAGCCAGTGAAAGGATTTCCCCTAAGCATGCATCCACCGCTTCTACCGCTTTAATGCTCGCTTCAAAATTCCCTGTATGCCCCACCATGTCGCCATTGGCAAAATTCACAATGATCAAATCCGTGCCTAATCTCATTTGCTCCAACACCGCAAGGGTTACTTCTTTAGCGCTCATTTCAGGCTTTAAGTCATAAGTGGTAACTTTAGGGCTTTGGATAAGCACTCGGTTTTCATTTTTAAAAGGCGTCTCCACTCCGCCATTGATGAAAAAGGTTACATGCGCGTATTTTTCAGTCTCAGCGATATGGCTTTGGGTCAGGTTGTGTTGAGACACCACTTCAGCGAGCGTGTTTTGAACGCTTTCTTTAGGGAATAAAACAGGGTAGGGGAAGGTGTTATCATAAGGCGTCATGGTAGCGATATGGAGTTTTTTAAAAACTTGGCGTTTAAAGCCACTGAATTCCTTTTGGCCTAAAGCGCTCACGATTTCTCTAGCCCTATCATTCCTGAAATTGATAAAAATAAAGCTTTCATCATCTTGCATGCCGCAATAATCTTTAAAACAAGCGGGCATGATAAATTCATCGGTGATATTTTTATCATACTGGCTTTGGATATACTCGCTAGGGCTTAAAGGCGTGTGATTAAGCCCCATTAGGCTGTTATACGCAAGCTCAATCCTTTCAAAGCGATTATCCCTATCCATCGCATAAAAACGGCCACCTATGGTAGCGATTTGAATGTTTTCATTGCAGATATTTTGCATGGTTTCTAAATAAGTTAAAGCGCTTTTAGGAGCCACATCGCGCCCATCGGTGATTAAATGCAGAAAGACTTTTTTATGGGATTTTTCACACTCTAAAGCCAGAGCGATAAAATGCTCAATGTGTGAATGCACGCCTCCATCGCTCATCAAACCCATAAGATGCACCACTTGGCTTTTTTGGATCGTGTTTAAAAAAGCGGGGTTGTTTTTTAATCCATCGTTTTGAAGGCTTAAAGAAATTTTGACTAAATCCTGATACAGCACCCTACCAGCCCCAATGCACATATGCCCCACTTCAGAATTCCCCATTTGCCCTTCAGGTAAGCCCACGCTCAAGCCATGCGTATCAATCAGGCTATAAGGCAAGGTTTTAAACATCAAGTCATAAGTGGGTTTTTTGGCATGGAAGAAAGCGTTATGATCGCTATCTTTACGATACCCAATGCCATCAGTGATAATCAAAAGAGTTTTTTGCGCCATTTTTAGGACTTTTTAAAGCTCTTGCATGAGAGTGATATGGTTAGCTAAAATCGCATTCCTTTGCCCTGGAGAGCAATTTTTGCACACTTCTTTATTTTTGGAAGCGGTTTTGGTGTTGCTTTTAACGCTGATATTATTTTTAGAGAAGCGTTTTGGACTCACTTTAGCCGGTTTTTTTGGGCTTTTTTTAGCGGGCGCGAAATCAGCGTTATTGATTTGAGCGAAATACATGGGTTTATCTTTTTCTTTTTCTAGCGGCTTATTAATGGCTCGCTCGCTAGCTGTCTCTTTCATTTCTTGGGATTTTTGCGTTTGAGTTTTTTCTATTTGAGTTTCTTTGGTCTCTGTTTTAGCTAAAGTTTGGGGCATGGCGTTGCCGATAGGGTCTAGATCCAAGTTGCTATTAGCGCTTTTTTGCAATTCTTGGTCATTACTAGACTGCGAGTCAAAGATTTTAGATTCTTTCAAACGCCTGATCCTGTCTTGTATATCTTCATAATATTTTTCAGCATCAGCGTTAGACTTTTCGTTTTTTTCCCAACGACTACCCTTGTTGTAAGATTTAATCATGTCTTTTAGATTGTCATGGTAGCGTGTTTTCCAATAGAACAACTCTTTTAAAGCCACTTCAGAAGCAAACGCATCGTCTTTAATGAGCAATTCCCCCATCACATTACGCAAAAAGGGGCTATCATTATGCCCATAGCTTTTTAGAACGCTTGGGATATAAGAATGATACACGCCCGCACTCGGATCCGAAAAATTGATTTTATAAACCCCTGCGCATGATTCTTTCCATGCAATACTCGCCATTTCATAGCCTAAATTTTCTCTAGAGCCGAATTGATAAGCGGTTTTTAAAACTTCTTTTTGCTTAGCGTTAAAGTCTTTAATACTATCGCAATTGGTCATCATGACTTTAGTAACGGGCGATTTGGGCTTGTTTTTAACCCCTTTAGCGGACTTAGGCTCTGTTTTAGTGGGGCTTTCTGCTGCGACTAAACTTAAAGATGCGCTCAAGGCTGTGCCTAGCAATAAGGCTTTAAAGATGGTGTGAGTGAGTGGGGTTAAATGTTTCAAAACGCCTACCTTCTGTATTGAGAAATAAACTGAACTAATAATAAATTCATGTATAATTCTAACATGATTTAGTCTTAAAAGTGATTTTGTTTTTTAGGGAGAATTGAGATTTTGCATTCAGATGAATTGTTAGTAGAGATTTTAGTTGAAGAATTGCCCGCACAAGCGTTATTGAATGAATATAAAGAAATGCCTAAAAAACTCCACGCTCTTTTTAATAAGCGCGCTTTAGAAGTGGGAAAGATAGAGATTTTTTACACCCCTAGGCGTTTGTGTTTGTTGGTTAAAGATTTTCCCCTTTTAACCCAAGAAACTAAAGAGGAATTTTTTGGCCCTCCCGTTAAAATCGCATGCAATCATCAAGATAAAACGCAAGGCTTGAACGCATTAGGTTTAGGGTTTTATCAAAAATTAGGACTAAAGGATCACCAGCATTTCCAAACGGCGTTTAAAAACAATAAAGAAGTGCTTTATCACGCTAAAATCCACGCCAAACAGCCCACAAAAGATTTGATCATGCCCATTGTGTTAGAGTTTTTAGAGGGTTTGAATTTCGGGAAGTCCATGCGTTGGGGCAATGTGGAAAAAAGCTTTATCAGGCCCATTCATAATATTTGCGTGTTGTTTAATGGGGAAAATTTTAACGATATTGAAGTTAAAGAGTATGGTTTTAAAACCAAGCAAGCCACCAAAGCGCACCGACAAGAGGGTTTTGATTTTATTGAAGTGGATAGCCCTAAAGCGTATTTTGAAGTTTTAGAAAAAAACCATGTCATTTTAGACCCTAAAAAGCGCGAAGCTAAAATCTTGCAAGAAATTAAAGAATTGGAAAAAAAGCATCACATCATCGTAGAAATAGATAAGGATCTATTAGATGAGGTTGTAGCGATCACGGAATACCCCACGGCGCTTTTAGGGGAGTTTGACAAGGCGTTTTTAAAATTACCCAGTGAAATCATCATCACTTCCATGAAAGAAAACCAACGCTATTTTGCAACCTTTTGTCAAAAAAGCCAAGAAGAAAGCCCAACATTGCACAACGGCTTTATTGTGGTGAGTAACGCTATCAATAAAGACAAGCAAAAAATCATTTTAGGCAATCAAAAGGTTTTAAAAGCCCGTTTGAGCGATGCGGTTTTTTTTTATGAAAACGATCTCAAAAAGCCCTTAGATAACGCCCCCTTAGAGAGCGTGGTTTTTGTGCAAGGTTTAGGGACTTTAAAAGATAAAATGGAGCGAGAATCAATCATCGCTCAATACTTGGTGCAAAAATACCTTTCATCTTTAAACATGCCTTTAGAAAAAGCCCTTGAGTTGGTTAAGAGAGCCGTTCAAATCGCTAAAGCGGATTTACTCAGTGAAGTGGTGTATGAATTTAGCGAGCTTCAAGGGATCATGGGCTATTACTACGCTTTGAAACAAAATGAAAACGAGTTAGTCGCCTTGAGTGTGAAAGAGCAGTATTTGCCCGCAAGCGAAAACGCTCCCTTGCCCTCTAGCGTTTTTAGTTCGATCGTGGCTTTGAGCTTGAAATTAGACAGCTTGTTTTCTCTTTTTAGCGCGGGTAAAATCCCTAGCGGATCTAAAGATCCTTTTGCTTTAAGGCGCTTGAGTTTTGGGCTATTGAAAATCGTTGCGCATTATGGGTTAGAATTTGATTTGAAAGCGGATTTAAAAACTCTCTTTGAAAAAGTGGGCGTTTATCAAAGCTTTGATTTAGAGGTTTTAGAAAAGTTTTTACTGGAGCGCTTTAATAATTTAATAGATTGTAACCCTTCTATTATAAGGAGCGTGTTAAACACCAACGAGCGAGATATTGTTAAAATCATTCAAAAAGTCAAAGCCTTAAAACGCTTTTTAGACGATCCCAAGAACGCTCAAAAAAAAGAGTTGCTTTTTAGCGCTTTCAAACGCCTAGCCAATATCAATAAAGACAGAAACCCTAACGAATCAAGCGAGTTTTTTATAAGTCTTTTCAAAGAATCGCAAGAGCATGCCCTTTTTGAAGCGTTCAATGCGATCAAAACAAGCGCTTTTGAGAGTTTGGATAGCAAAATAGAGGCTTATTTTGGTTTGCATGCGCCTTTAGAAGAATATTTTAAAAGCGTGCTGGTGATGGATAAAGATATAGAAATCCAAAAAAATCGTAAAAATTTCTTGTGGGGCGTGTATCAAAGTTTCTTAGAAATTGGGGATATTAAAGAAATTGCGATTTAATGGCTTCAAACGCAAAGTCCAGCGTTTTTGTTTGGGGGTAACTTTTTTAATAAGCATGTTTAGTGTGGGCATGCTTAGTGCGAAAATCTTTACCCTACAAGAGTTTTTTAAAGAAGTGGAAACCAACTCAATGGAGTTGATCGGCAAAAAAGCCGATTTTAAAAGCCGTTTGAATGAGCAACGCTCCGTGAACGCTTGGGATTTCCCTTACATTGAGAATGAAACCTCTATGGTGAAAAACTTCCAAGGCATTATAGAAGCGCAGCCCAGAACCCTTTTAGTGGTAAGGCCCAAGCTCCCATGGGTGAGTTCGCTTTTGTCCAAAAGCCTTTCTATTAAAACCATTCAATACGATAAAAGCTATCAATTAAATAAAAATCTCGCTTTTATTGGCGCTAAACGCCTTTATTTGACTTATGTGATGACTAAAGAAAAATATCAGGTGTATGTGCAACGAGAAGCGAACTTTTATTCGCAGCTCAAAATCGCTAAAGAAAAAGTTAAAGCCGGCAGCATGAGCGAAAAAGATTATATCAACTTTAATAATTCTTATTTGGAATCCAAACTCGCTAAAACCAATGTGGAAACTAAACTCATAGATTTAGAAAAGATGCTAGACACGATGCTAGCGATTGTGGAGCCGGTCAAAGAGGGGGCGCATTTTGACACTTATTTAGACCATTTGCATGATGTCAAGGTGATCGGTTTGGATTTTGAATACGTGCGATTAGAGCCTGAAGCTTTAAAGTTCAAATTGGATCGCTCGTTGTATGTGGATATTTTGGATCTAACGGCTAAAGATTATCAAGTGAATGCGAAACTGGCTAATAGAGATGTGTTTAATGCATTTGAATTCGGGATTGGCTCTGAAAGCTATAACTCTTCCACTAATCTTTCTGTAGAAGTGCGTATCCCTTTGCCGGTAACGCCTAAAAACATCTATCAAAAGCGTAAATTCTTGGATTTGCAAAGCGGGACGCTTGCGCAAAATGAAGTGATGAAGCGAAACATACGAATCAACGCCAACTCCTACTTAAACCAGCTCAAAACCAAAGAAGCATACATTGAAACCCAAAAAGAAGCCATTGCCAATAAGAAGCGTTTGATGGAAATGGGGCGCATCGCTTATGAAGCCCAAAAAATCGGGCTTTTTGAATACTTGATTTATCAAAATTCTTACATGGACGCCCTCATCACCCTAGCGGAAGCTAAGATTGAATACATTGATATTAGCGCGCTTTTAGAAGAGACTTTAGGGGAGAGCTTGACCAGATTAGGAGAATTGCATTGAAGCGGGCGTTATGGTGGCTTATGTTAATGGGCGTTTTGGGTGTTTTTTTGGAAGCCAAAGAGTATCCAGAAATCGTTTTAGAAGAAAAAAACTTGCAACCCATGGGGTTAAAGGTGATTAAATTAGATAAAGAAATTTTCAGTAAAGGGCTTCCTTTTAACGCTTATATTGATTTTGATAGTAAAAGCTCTGTGGTGCAGAGCTTGAGTTTTGATGCGTCTGTGGTCGCTGTTTATAAAAGAGAGGGCGAGCAGGTGAAGGCTGGAGATGCGATCTGTGAAGTGAGCTCTATTGATTTGAGCAATTTGTATTTTGAATTGCAAAACAACCAAAATAAATTAAAAATCGCTAAAGATATTACTAAAAAAGATTTAGAGCTTTATAGGGCCGGGGTGATCCCTAAAAGGGAGTATCAAACTAGCTTTTTAGCCAGCCAGGAAATGGGCTTAAAGGTGGAACAATTAGAGAGCGCGTTTAAAAGCTTTGGCGTGGATTCCAAAAACCCTAAAGGGCAGTATGGTTTTAGGATTGTGGCTAGAGATAGCGGTCTTTTAGCGTTAGCGCCTAAAAATGTGGGCGAGAAGATTTTAGCTTTCACTAGTTATGTGCGCGTTTCAAAAAGCGATAATTTGATCGCTCAAATTAAATTGCCTATAGGCGTTTCTAAATCCATTAAAAGAGATTCGCCGGTCTATAATGAAGAGGGGGAAAAAATTGGAAAGATTCAAAGCGTTTCGGTGGTGTTAGACAAAGGCTCTAACACGATTTTAGCCACCGCTTTATTAGATGAGGGCAATTACCATGTGGGGGAAATGGTAGAAATGTATATTCAAGGCTCACAGCCTAAAGGCTCGGTTTTGATCCCTTCAAACGCTTTGATTAGAAACGGAAAGGATTACCTGGTGTTTGTGAGAACGCCTAAAGGTTTTAGGCCTGTGGTGGTTCAAGTTTTAGAAGAACGCAGCAAGATTTTTATCGTGAACGCTAAAAATCTACACCCTAATGACAGCGTGGCAGTGGGGTCATTGATAGGGTTAAAAGGCATGATCAACAATTTAGGGGAAGAATAATGCTCGCTTCCATCATTGAATTTTCCTTACGCCAGCGAATAATCGTGATCGTTTGCGCGATTCTTGTTTTGTTTTTTGGGACTTATAGTTTTATTAATACTCCAGTGGATGCTTTCCCGGATATTTCGCCCACTCAAGTTAAAATCATTTTAAAACTTCCTGGCTCTAGCCCTGAAGAAATGGAAAACAACATCGTGCGCCCTTTAGAATTGGAGCTTTTAGGGCTAAAAGGGCAAAAATCTTTAAGAAGTATTTCAAAATATTCTATTTCAGACATTACGATAGATTTTGATGACAGCGTGGATATTTATTTAGCGAGAAACATTGTTAATGAACGCTTGAGCAGCGTGATGAAAGATTTACCTGTGGGGGTTGAAGGGGGCATGGCGCCCATTGTTACGCCGTTGTCAGACATCTTTATGTTCACCATTGATGGCAATATCACCGAAATAGAAAAACGACAGCTTTTAGACTTTGTGATCCGCCCGCAATTAAGAATGATTAGCGGCGTGGCGGATGTCAATTCCATTGGAGGCTTTAGCAGAGCGTTTGTGATTGTGCCGGATTTTAACGACATGGCAAGGCTTGGGATAAGCATTTCTGATTTAGAAGAGGCTGTGAGAGTGAATTTAAGAAACAGCGGAGCGGGGCGCGTGGATAGAGATGGCGAAACCTTTTTAGTCAAAATCCAAACCGCTTCTTTGAGTTTAGAAGACATTGGCAAAATCACCGTTTCCACTAATTTAGGGCATTTGCACATTAAGGATTTTGCAAAAGTCATCAGCCAGTCTCGCACCCGCTTAGGGTTTGTTACTAAAGATGGCGTGGGCGAGACCACAGAGGGCTTGGTGCTTTCTTTAAAAGACGCTAACACCAAAGAAATCATCACTCAAGTGTATCAAAAACTAGAGGAATTAAAACCCTTTTTACCGAGCGGCGTGTCCATTAATGTTTTTTATGATCGCTCAGAATTCACGCAAAAAGCCATTGCCACGGTTTCTAAAACGCTCATTGAAGCCGTTGTTTTAATCATCATCACGCTCTTTTTATTTTTAGGGAATTTGAGGGCGAGCGTGGCTGTGGGGGTGATTTTACCCTTAAGCTTGTCTGTGGCGTTTATTTTTATCAAGCTCAATAATTTGACTTTGAACTTGATGAGTTTGGGGGGGTTAATTATCGCTATAGGCATGCTCATTGACTCAGCCGTGGTGGTGGTGGAAAACGCTTTTGAAAAATTGAGTGCTAACACTAAAACCACTAAACTCCATGCAATCTATCGTTCTTGTAAAGAAATCGCCGTTTCAGTGGTGAGCGGGGTGGTGATCATTATTGTGTTTTTTGTGCCGATTTTGACCTTGCAGGGGTTAGAGGGTAAGATGTTTAGGCCTTTAGCGCAAAGCATTGTGTATGCACTTTTAGGCACTTTAGTTCTATCTATCACGATCATTCCTGTAGTGAGCTCTCTTGTTTTAAAAGCCACACCCCATAGCGAAACCTTTCTAACGAGGTTTTTAAACGGAATCTACGCCCCTTTATTGGAATTTTTTGTACACAACCCTAAAAAAGTGATTTTAGGAGCGTTTGTTTTCTTAATCGCAAGCCTTTCTTTATTCCCTTTTGTGGGGAAGAATTTCATGCCCGCTTTAGATGAGGGCGATGTGGTTTTGAGCGTAGAAACCACCCCCTCTATTTCTTTGGATCAATCTAAAGATCTCATGTTAAACATTGAAAGCGCGATTAAAAAGCATGTCAAGGAAGTCAAAACCATTGTCGCGCGCACGGGGAGCGATGAATTGGGGCTGGATTTGGGGGGGTTGAATCAAACCGATACCTTTATTTCTTTCATCCCCAAAAAAGAATGGAGCGTGAAAAACAAAGACGAATTGTTAGAAAAAATCATGGATTCTTTAAAAGACTTTAAGGGGATTAACTTTTCTTTCACCCAACCCATTGAAATGAGGATTTCTGAAATGCTTACAGGGGTTAGGGGGGATTTAGCGGTTAAGATTTTTGGAGATGATATTGGCGAATTGAATAAATTGAGCTTTCAAATCGCGCAAGTCTTAAAAGGGATTAAAGGCTCTAGTGAAGTTTTAACCACGCTTAATGAGGGCGTGAATTATTTGTATGTAACCCCTAATAAAGAAGCGATGGCGGATGTGGGGATCAGCAGCGATGAATTTTCCAAGTTTTTAAAATCCGCTTTAGAGGGTTTGATCGTGGATGTGATCCCTACAGGGATTTCACGCACGCCGGTAATGATCCGCCAAGAGAGCGATTTTGCAAGCTCTATCACTAAAATCAAAAGTTTAGCCTTGACTTCAAAATATGGCGTTTTAGTGCCTATCACTTCTATCGCCAAAATTGAAGAAGTGGATGGCCCTGTTTCTATCGTGCGTGAAAATTCAATGCGCATGAGCGTGGTTCGCAGTAATGTGGTGGGGCGCGATTTAAATTCTTTTGTAGAAGAGGCTAAAAAAGTCATCGCTCAAAACATCAAGCTCCCTCCTAGCTACTATATCACTTATGGGGGGCAGTTTGAAAACCAACAACGGGCTAATAAAAGGCTCTCCACCGTTATCCCTTTAAGCATCTTAGCGATTTTTTTCATTCTTTTTTTCACTTTTAAAAGCATTCCTTTAGCCTTGCTCATTCTTTTGAATATCCCTTTTGCAGTTACCGGAGGCCTTATTGCGTTGTTTGTGGTAGGGGAGTATATTTCAGTGCCAGCGAGCGTGGGCTTCATCGCTCTTTTTGGGATTGCGGTTTTAAATGGCGTGGTGATGATAGGCTATTTTAAAGAGCTTCTCTTACAAGGGAAAAGCGTAGAAGAGTGCGTTTTATTGGGCGCTAAAAGGCGTTTGAGGCCGGTTTTAATGACCGCTTGCATTGCTGGTTTGGGTTTGCTCCCTTTATTATTTTCTCATAGCGTGGGATCAGAAGTCCAAAAACCTTTAGCGATCGTGGTGCTTGGGGGCTTAGTCACCTCAAGCGCTTTAACCTTACTCTTACTACCGCCTATGTTTATGCTCATCGCTAAAAAGATTAAAATCGTTTGAGTTAAAGGATTTTGCATGCTAGCTTTAGAAATTTATATTGATATTTGCTTGAAAGACGCTTTAATAGATTATTTGTTTGAAAAAGGCTTTGATGATTTTTTTTATGTGGAATGCTATAAATACGCCGCTTCTTCGCTGCTTTTAAGCCAAAAAGAGCAGGTGAGTGGGCGTAAAGACTACGCTAAATTCAAGCTTTTTTTAAGCGATGAGATCGCTTTATCTCTAGCAAAAGATTTAAAAAATCAGTTCGCTTCTAAAGAAATGAAATTGTTTTATTCTCAAACGCATGGGTTGTAAAACGCATGGCGTTTTTCATTAAATGCCAATAACTAAAATTTTTAACTTTTTTAAAAAAATGGGGTTTTAGTTACTTTGTTTTTGAAACTCATTCTCTTAAGGGGATAGGGGGGTATTTTGCGATAATACCCCCCTTAACCCCCAACTAAATCCCCCTAACCCCCTAAGACCGCTTTTTATAAGCTATCGCTTGATTAAAATCAAGCTCTTTAATATTTTTGAGTATTTTAGTTTTGATTGTGAAAAATCAAGTATAATACCCACTATTAAATGGTGCTAGGAGTTTGTAATGACTATTATTCTTAAAAATCCGCTTTCTCTCTCTCTCTCTCTCTAGTCAGCCGTTTTATCTTTTCACCCCCATATAAACCCATACCCATATAAACCCATATTTTAGGGATTTTTGCGTCTTGTTTAGATTTTAATTTTTAATTTTAAAGGATTGGTAATGATTTTACGCACATAGACGAATTTTGTGGAGTTTTTAGAACAGGTTTTAGAAGTTTTAAAAGAAGTGGAGATTGATAAAACAGAATGCTCTACTCTTTTAGCAAGCATTCAAAAACAACAGTTTGTGATACCCGTTGTGGGGAATTTCAGCGCAGGCAAAAGCACGCTATTAAACCGCTTTTTAGGCAGTAGCGTTTTGCCTACCGGTATCACGCCAGAGACTTCTTTAGCCACTGAGTTGCACTATAGTGCTAACGAACGCATAGAGGCTTTTTCAAACAATGATGAAAAAACAGAGAGTTTTGAACTGAATGAGCAAAGTTTTGAGGTGATTAAAGACAATGCCACGAAGTATTCCTACCTTAAGGTTTATTTGAATAATGAAGCTTTGAAAAACAGCGCGCCTTTAGTGTTTGTGGATATGCCCGGCTTTGATAGCCCCATTTCAAGCCACACCCATGCCATTTTGGAATATTTAGAAAGGGGTGTGCATTTTGTCATTCTTGCAAGCGTAGAAGAGGGTAACCTAACCAAACGCATGGTTAGGGAGTTAAAAAACCTTTTAGAGTTTGACAAAGGCCTTAGCTTTATTTTGAGTAAAACGAATTTGAGGACGCCCTCGCAAGTGGGAGAAATCTCTCACTACATTCAAGATCAAATCCAAGATCACCTTGATTTGACAACGCATCTTATTTATTCCAATAAAGACAATAACGCTCTTTTAGAGGTAGCGGATAAAATAGACGCTGAAAAGCTTTTTAGCGCTTTGTATTTGAAACGATTGAAGTTTTTAAATTCCCAGTTACAAAACAGCCTAAAAAGCGTGATGGAAAGCTTTGATTATTCTAAAGAAAAGGCTTTAGAAGAAATACAAGCGTTGGATTTGAGCGTTAAAGACATTGAAAAAACCTATGAAAAATTAAGGGCTAATTTAGAAGAAGAATATTCTAGCGTGGCTGTGGGATCGGTGGTTAAAAAAGTCATAGAAGAGGTCAGGGATCAAAAGCCCTATTTAGCCTCTTTAATCAACAAGCCTAACGAGTTCAATAGCGAAATAGAAAGCGTCATGCAACAAAGCTTGATCAAAAACACTAAATTAGAGATTGAAAAGATCAACCTTTCTTTTTCAAAAGATTTTTGCGCGGAATTTGAAAGCTTGAACAACACGCAGCTTTCTAGCGATTTGTCTGTGAATTTAGAGCATGGCCTTGAATTAGGGATCAACGCCTTAAGCGTGATCTTAGCCAAGAACCCGGTTACAAGGCCGTTCGCGCTGATCTTGCAAGGGTTAAAACCTCTTTTAAAAGATTTATTGACTTTGTTGCCTAATATCATCGCTTCATTCTTTAGAAATGAAGAAAAAGAGCGGGCGAAATTAGAAAATCTGATTGAAGTTAAAGTGATACCAGAGGTTCAATACAAGCTTAAAAAAGTTTTACCGGGCTTGTTTAATGAATGCTTGGAAAATTCCCTAAAAGGTTTAAAAGATCGGTGCGAACTGGAAATCACGCATAAAAAACAAGAAATCGCACTCGCTCAAAAGGAAAAAGAAAAACACCTAAACGATTTAGAAAATCAAAAACAAATCTTAGAAAACAAGATCAACGCTTTAAGCGATCTAGAACAACAATATTTAAAGGATTAATAATGAACGCTCAAGAACTCATTAAAAAAAGCGCTTTAATTGAAAAAACGCTACAAGAACAAGGCTTGCAAGAAAAAGCGAAGCCTTTTATGAGCGATAACGCTGTGATTAAAACCGAAGAGTTAGAGAAAACACTAAAAGAAATGCAGGCTGAAGATAGGGATCTTAAAGTCGGTATCATCGGGCGCGTGAAAGCGGGTAAAAGCTCGCTCTTAAACGCTTTGATTTTTGAGGGTGTAGAGGTTTTACCCAAAGCGGCAACGCCCATGACGGCTAGTCTCACTGTTTTAAAATACGCCAATACCCTGAGCGCTGAAGTGGAGTTTTATAGCCCAAAGGATATTGCAGAGCTTAAAAACGAACATGAAAGGTATGTAAGGGAGTTTAACAGGATTGTTGAAGAAGGAGTCAAAAAGCAAAAAAGTCTTTCAAATAGGGCTAAAGAGGGATTTAAGAATCTTGGCAACATGCTTAACAGAAATAAAAACCCTGAAGCAGCGCCCAAAGAGAGGGTTTTAAGCGATGAAGAAGTATTGGAAAAGGCTAGAAGGACCGCTAAAAATACATTAAATGAGAATACGAAGCTCGTTTCATCATACGATCAATATGAAAGAATGAAAAAAAGCGGTTTGCTCAACACGGAAAAATTGGATCCACGCATTCAAGCCAATAGCTTAGAAGATCTGAATCAAAAATTGCTCCAATTCGTGGGCGCGAACGGGAAGTTCATGCCCTACACTAAAGCAGTGCAAATTTCTTTGAATAACCCCAATCTTAAAGATTTGGAAGTGATTGATACCCCAGGAGTGAATGATCCCATCGCTTCCAGAGAAGAGCGTACCAAAGCCTTATTGAAAGATTGCGATGTGGTGTTTATTGTAAGCCCTTCTAATCAGTTTTTAACGGATAGCGATATGAGTTTGTTTGATAGGGTTTCTAACAAAGAAGGCCTTCAAGAAATTTATTTTGTGGCAAGCCAAGCCGACAGCGTTGTTCTTTCTATGAGTGAAGTGGAAAAATCTGGCCAACACCTCCCTACAGCCTTTGAAAACGCGCAAAAATCCCTTTCATCTCAATTAAATAATATCATGGGAAAGTTGATTGAAAACTACCCTAACCAACGAGAGATTTTTGAAAAAGCAATCAAAAATGGCGTCATTTTGGCTTCAGGGGTTTGCTTTAGCATGTATAAAGATTTCAAAAACCAAGCTTCTTGGGAAAGCAAAACAGAAGAGTATCACAATGCATTACGGAATTTAACTAACGCTTACCCTGACGCTTTTAGTAGCGATGACAAGTCTAAAGAAAGCTTATTGTTTTTAAGCAATATGGGTGCGATTGAAGAGCGTTTAAAAAAAGCCGCCCAAGAGAAAGAAAAAATCATGCTTAAGAATTTGGAATCAAAGATAGAGAGCCGAGCAAACAACCTCCATAAATTCATAGCGCAGTTGTTGCAAGATCTGGAAGAAGAAAAAAAGAGAGTTAAAAACGCTGACATTAGCGCTATCAAAGAGCAAATAAGGGCTTATGAAAAACTCTCTACTGAGATTGAAACAGGGTTTGATGAGGTGTATGGAAATTTTATTGATGATTTCTTTACCAATATTGAAGATGGCTTGGAAAAAACATTAGAAAAATTTATCCAACAAACTGAAAAGAATAATGAACACCAAAAAGGTGAAGATAATGAATATGTTCTAAAAAAAGTTAAACAAGATGGCTTTTTAGGGAGATTTGCGAGGTTTTTTGGCCAAGCGTTTAGCGATGATTGGGGCTATGAACAAAAAGGATATTATAAAAAAGTAACGAGCGTTAAAGCCGGAGCGGTGGTTGATTTTTTGATAAAGATGCATGATGATTGCGAAAAAGCCTTAAACAGAAGCGCTAGATCTTTTAGTAAAAATTTTAAAAACGCGCTCTACGCTAAAGTCCTTTCTAGAATGAGCGAAATCATCCGTGATAATAGTTTGATTGATAAATACGCTTTCAAAAAAAGCGTGGAGGCTGTTTTAAATCCCATTGAATTTAAAGAGTTTGATTATAATGATAAGCTTCCTGGCGAGATAAGGGGGAAAACGGGCTTTTTAAAAGGCGATGAAGCTAATGCTTTCATACAAAGCGTGGGGAATTATATGAGAGGTTTTGAAGCTGAGGCTAAAAAAGATGTGAAAGGCTATATCCAAGGTTTAAGAGAGAATTTAGAAAAGCAAAACTTTGCCAGCGATACGCTTTCAAAACTCCAAAAAGACATGCAAAACTTGCACAATCAAGTGCAAAACAAAGAACAATCCATCGCTCAATTAGACGCAAAAATCCAAGCTTTAAAGGGGATTTAATGAGCATTAATTTTTTTAATAGTATTTTTAATGACAATAGCGCAGCTGAGAACTACCACAATACAGAGGGGTTAAAAGAACGCTACGATCTAATCGCTCGTATTTTAAACGCTAAAATGGAAAATGAAGGGCTAGAAGAATACCAGAGCGTCTTAGATGACGAGTTTTTAGAGTTCGCTAGCGGCGTGGATTCGCTCAAAGAAAAGGAAATAGCGTTACTGACGCTCCAAGAAATCCAAAAAGAATTGCAATTAGTAGCGAGCTACCCTAGTTTGTTCCAAAAAACCATCGTTGCGGTGGGGGGAGGGTTTAGCGCGGGCAAATCCACTTTTTTAAACAACTTGTTGGGCTTGAAATTAAAACTCCCTGAAGACATGAATCCCACCACAGCTATCCCCACTTATTGCCTAAAGGGTCAAAAAGAAGTTTTAATGGGGTTTTCTCAAAATGGGGGCATGGTGGAATTACCCCACCTCGCTTTTGATCATCAGTTTTTAAAATCCCTTGGCTTTAATTTGAAAGAAATCATGCCTTTCATGCTCTTAAGCTCTCCTAGCGTGCCTTTTGAATTTTTATGCTTCATAGACACGCCTGGCTATAACCCTGGCAATCAAGGCTATACGGGTGGGGACAAAGAAGCCTCTAAAGAATCCCTAAAGCACGCTAAACACATTCTATGGCTTATTAGTTGCGAGCGTGGGGGCATTGAAAGCGATGATTTAGAGTTTTTGCAAGAATTATACGAAGAAGAGGGCAAGCAGGTTTTTATCGTATTGAGTAGGGCTGATAGGCGCACCAAAAGCCAGTTAGAAGAAGTCGCTAAGAAAATTAGAGAAGCTTTAAAAGATAATGGCATTGAATTTTTAGGGATTGGCGCTTATAGCGCTACAAGGTATCTAGAAATTAAAGAGTTCAGCGAAAAAAGCAAAGTTTTTAACTCGCTTGAGAAATTTTTAATGAAGTTAAATCAAAGGAGCGAGAAACAAAACGAAATTTTAGGATCTTTATACGAGGTGCATTCCATGTATGAAAAGGCTATTAATCAAGACGCTAACAAATTCAAACGCTATCAAAAGGCTTTGCATTCTGTCAGATTGGATTTATTGCAAAAGGGCTTTGATGATTTCAATGATGACACTTTTAATAAAATAGAATCGCTCAAAAAAGAATTTTCTGAGAAAGAAAAATCCAAAAGAGAGAATTTAGCGCGATTGAACGAAGTGATTGACTTGTTTAAAAAGAGCATTGATAAGGTTTTTGATCGTGTGAGCGCTTTCACTTTTGAAAAATACAAAGAACAAAACGACGACGAAGAGGACGACGAAGCAAACTACAGAGAGTTTGAAGAAATCAAAAAAATGGTGCTGTATTTTAGGGATCTCAATTTGTTTTATTTGGATTGGTATGAATGGAGTGAAGAAGAGATCCAAGAAACTAGAGATAGTTTAGATAAATGTAATGAGTTACTCCAACTGCATTACTCTTTAGAAAATTTGCAAACGCTTAGGGAGTTTAAAGAAGAAGCGGACAACGCCTATCAAAAGTCTTTAAACGATGAGGAGCTTCAAGACGATTTGAGAGAGTGGAGGAGGTCAAAACGGCGGTGATTTGGATCGGAGCGTGAAAGGGTTTTTAGTTGTAGGGGGGAATGGTTTCAAAATACCCCCCTTATCCCCTTAAACAATGAGTTTAAAGTAAAGTAACCAAAATCCCATTTTTTAAAATTTAAAAAATTTTTTAAACTACTCTATTTTTAATCAAAGACAGCGTTTTGAATGTAAGGGCTATTTTAAACTTATTATTGTAAAATGGCGAGTTTTACAATCAATGAGATTAGGAATTTAATGGAAATTGCAGTATTTGGTGGCGGGGCGTGGGGGAGGGCTTTAGCCTTTGCTTTTGGAGAAAAGAATGAAGTCAAAATCATTTCAAGGCGCGATCTAAACGAGCCGCTAAAAAAGCTCAATAACACCTTGATTTCTAAAGGTTCTGCCCCCATAGAGCAAGTGGATTTACAAAGAGGCTTAAAAGCAGCGCTTTATGTCATCGCTATTAGCGTGCAGCATCTAAGGGAATGGTTCCAAAACGCTTCTTTACCCAAAAACGCTAAGGTTTTAATCGCTTCTAAAGGGATAGAGGTTTTAAACAGGGCGTTTGTGAGCGAGATCGCAAAGGATTTTATCGATCCTAATTCTTTGTGTTTTTTAGCCGGCCCGAGTTTTGCGGCTGAAATCATTCAGGGCTTGCCTTGCGCGTTAGTCATCCATTCCAATAATCAGGCTTTAGCGCTAGAATTCGCCAATAAAACCCCCTCTTTTATCAGAGCTTACGCCCAACAAGACATCATAGGGGGTGAAATCGCCGGGGCGTATAAAAACGTGATAGCCATTGCGGGGGGGGTTTGTGATGGCTTGAAATTAGGCAATAGCGCTAAAGCGAGTTTATTATCTAGAGGTTTGGTGGAAATGCAACGCTTTGGGGCGTTCTTTGGGGGCAAGACAGAGACTTTTTTAGGGCTTTCTGGGGCTGGGGATTTGTTTTTAACCGCTAATTCCATTTTATCCAGGAATTATCGTGTGGGTTTGGGGCTAGCCCAAAATAAGCCTTTAGAGGTGGTTTTAGAAGAATTGGGCGAAGTGGCTGAGGGGGTGAAAACGACCAACGCCATTGTGGAAATCGCTAGAAAATACGGCATTTATACGCCCATTGCGAGCGAACTAGCCTTGCTTTTAAAGGGTAAGAGTGTGCTAGAGAGCATGAACGATTTGATCAGACGCGCTTAAAAGGAAAGAGAGCATGCAAGATTTTTCAAGTTTATTATTAAAATTACAAGAGTATTGGAAGAATCAAAGCTGTTTGGTGATCCAGCCTTATGATATTCCTGCAGGAGCGGGGACATTCCATCCGGCCACGCTTTTAAGGAGTTTGGATAAAAAGCCGTGGAATGTGGCGTATGTCGCGCCCTCTAGAAGGCCTACTGATGGGCGCTATGGGGAAAACCCTAACCGCTTGGGGAGTTATTACCAATTCCAAGTGGTTATCAAGCCAAGCCCTTCTAATATCCAAGAAATGTATTTAAAAAGCTTGGAAGTGTTAGGGATAAACCTTAATGAGCATGATATACGATTTGTAGAAGACAATTGGGAGAGTCCGACTTTGGGGGCATGGGGGCTTGGCTGGGAAGTGTGGCTTGATGGCATGGAGGTTACGCAATTCACTTATTTCCAGCAAGTGGGGGGCATTGCTTGTAACCCTATCCCGGTGGAGATCACTTACGGCTTGGAAAGATTAGCGATGTATGTCCAAAAAGTGGAAAATATCCTAGAGATTGAATGGGCTAAAAAGGATAATGAAAGCGTGCGTTATATGCAAGTGCATTTAGAAAGCGAATACGAATTCAGCAAATATCATTTTGAAATAGCGAGCGTAACAAGGCTATTAGAAATGTTTAAAAACGCCCAAGCCGAAGCCTTGCATTGCTTGGAAAACAAGCTCCCGCTGCCGGCTTATGATTTTGTGATGCTATGCTCGCATTTTTTCAATATTTTAGACGCCAGAAAAGCGATTTCGGTGGCTGAAAGGCAAAATTATATTTTACAAATCAGGGATTTAGCCAAAGGGTGCGCGCTTCTTTATAAAGAGCAAGAAGAAGAAAGAGAAGAGCGTTTAAAAAACGCTCTAATAAAGGCTTAAAATGGCGTTAGTTAAGGAAGTGTTGGAAGTTTTGAACCGCCTTTCGCCTTTTGAACTCCAAGAATTGTGGGATAATAGCGGGTTGAATGTGGGGAGTGGAAATAGCGAGTTTAGCGAGATTATCGCATGCTTAGAAATCACGCTTCAAATCGCTCTAAACGCTCCCAAAAACGCCCTAATCATCACGCACCACCCTTTAATTTTCAAGCCCTTAAAAACGCTAAATTATGAGGCTTATCCGGGGAATATTTTAAAAATCTTAATCCAAAAAAACATTTCAGTCATCAGCATGCACACGAATTTTGACAAAACGCATTTAAACAAGCATTTCGCTAGCGCGCTTTTAGGGTTTGATGGCTTGATGGAAAAAGGCCTTATGTTAGTGAAAGAAAACGCTAATATGGAATTTGATGCGTTGGTGAAAAAAATCAAATCTTCTTTAGGGGTGGGACAATTAGCATGTGTTAAAAGTTCTCCAATCATTAAAGATTTAGCGTTTGTGTGCGGATCGGGAGCGTCCATGTTCTCTTCTTTAAAAGCACAAAGCTGTTTAATTACAGGCGATGTGAAATACCATGACGCTATGATCGCTCAATCTTTAGGGATAAGTTTGATTGACGCCACGCATTATTATAGCGAAAGGGGTTTCGCACTCATTGTGGCTGAAATTTTGCATTCTTTTAATTATTTGGTTACAATAGAGAATTTTAAAAACCCCTTGCAAATCATTTAAAGGAAAGCGATGAACACCCACCTCAAACAATTGATTGAAATTTCGCATTTGGATAAAGAAATTGACTCCTTAGAGCCGTTGATCAGAGAAAAACGGAAAGACTTGGATAAGGCCTTGAATGATAAAGAAGCTAAAAATAAAGCGATTTTGAATTTAGAAGAGGAAAAATTAGTCCTAAAATTACAGGTTTCTAAAAACGAGCAAACCTTACAAGACACGAACGCTAAAATCGCTAGCATCCAAAAGAAAATGAGCGAGATCAAATCCGAAAGGGAATTGCGCTCTTTAAACATTGAAGAAGATATTGCTAAAGAACGATCCAACCAAGCCAACAGAGAAATTGAAAACTTGCAAAATGAAATCAAGCACAAAAGCGAAAAACAAGAGGATTTGAAAAAAGAAATGCTAGAGCTTGAAAAATTAGCGCTGGAATTGGAAAGCTTAGTGGAAAATGAAGTCAAAAACATCAAAGAAACCCAACAGATCATCTTTAAAAAGAAAGAAGAACTCGTGGAAAAAACCGAGCCTAAAATCTATAGCTTTTATGAAAGGATCAGAAGATGGGCGAAAAACACGAGCATTGTAACGATCAAAAAACAGGCTTGTGGGGGTTGTTTTATTAGACTAAACGATAAGATTTATACCGAAGTGCTAACGAGTGGGGATATGATCACTTGCCCGTATTGCGGGCGTATTTTATACGCTGAGGGCGCGTATGAAAGTAACGCTCAATCTCCAAAAGAAAGCCAACCAAAAGAAAGCCAAGAATCCGTTTGATTGTTTAAGTTTTTCTACCTTTTATGTTTGACTTTGGGGCATCTTTTTTGCACGCCTTTCATCTTTTTTTGGAGTTTTAAGGAAAAATACCGCCATTCTTTAAAGGCTCGTTTTTTTCTCAAAGACAATCTTTTAAAAAGCGAGCCGGTTTTTTGGTTTCATGCATGCTCTTATGGGGAGGTCAAATCCTTAGAGCCAATCATCCACGCTTTAAAAGAGCCGATTTTAATCAGCGTTACCACTAATACCGGCTTTGAATTAGCCGCTCAAACTTATCAGCATTCTCAACACATAGAAGTGCGTTACCTGCCTTTTGAAACCCTATTATTTGCATGGAAAAAAAACTTAAAACGCTTGAAAACTTTGGTGGTTACAGAAGCGGAATTGTGGTTTAATGTGTTTGATACGGCTCAAAAATTAGGGGCAAAAACCATGCTCATTAACGCTCGCATCAGCGTTCGTTCTTACCCCAAGTACCAGCGTTTTTCTTTCTTTTATGCGATTTTATTCAAACGCATTGATTTGATTTTAGCGCAAAGCAAGGACGATCAAAAGCGCTTGTTGAATCTAGGGGCAAAAAAAGTGGTGGATTTTTTGAATATCAAGCGTTTTTCAAAGCCTGTGATCGCTTCGTTTTACCCTAAAAACCCAAGCGCTTTAAACATTGTTTTAGCCAGCACGCATGAGGGCGAGGAGGAATTAGGGTTAAAAGCGTTTTTGGAGTTCAAAAAGACTTTTAAGAACGCAAGACTGATTGTCGTGCCGCGCCACCCCGAGCGTTTTAAAAGCGTGCAAAATTTGTTGCAAGATATTTTAAAAACGACGCCTTTTAGTTTAGAGTGTTTTTCTTCAAAGGGTTTTGTGGAATGCGATATTTTGTTAGTGGATAGCTTGGGGGAATTGAATAACTTCTATGCGATCGCAGACATTGTCATTTTAGGGGGTTCGTTTGTCAAAATGGGGGGGCATAACCCTTTAGAGCCGGCGTTTTTTAATGCGCGCCTAATCACAGGGGAGCATCTTTTCAACCAGGTAGCGTTGTTTGAATTAGTCAAGCCTTATAAAATCGTTCCAAAAGAGGATCTGTTAGACGCTCTCTTAGATTACAAAAATTTAGGCGTGGCGCGTTTTTTAGAAAATGGGCATGATTTAAACGAATTGCTCGCCTTCATTAAACATTAAAAAGGATAAACATGGAAAAAGCCTACAAATTATTGAGCGTTCAAGAAAACATTTCGCATAAAAAAGCCAAATCTTTGATTGATTTGGGGTTAGTGAGCATAGGGGGGCAGAAATTGAGCATCGCCAGAAAAGAATTGCCCAAAAACACGCGCTTTGGCGTCCAAAAGGTTGAAAAACCCAGCGTGATTTTTGAAGATGAAAACATTCTAGCCCTTTTTAAACCCCCTTTTATAGAGAGCTATGATCTAGCCTCTTTTTTCAAAGATTGGGTGCTGTTGCACCGCTTGGATAAAGAAACAAGCGGGGTGATTTTATTGGTGAAAGAAAATTCAGAATTCCACTTAAAAGCTAAAAAGGCTTTTAAAGACAGGGCGGTTAAAAAAGAGTATTTAGCGATCGTTCAAGGCATCATAGAAGAAGAGCGAGAAATCAACGCTCCCATTCTTACCATTAAAACCACTAAAGCGTTTAGCAAAATCTCTAAAAAAGGGCAAGAAGCGGTCACGATCATCACGCCCTTAAAAATCATCAATAAAAAAACCTTTTTAAAAGTGGGGATCAAAACCGGAAGAACCCACCAGATCAGAGTCCATTTAAAGCACATTAACCACCCCATTATAGGCGATACGATCTATAATAATGAGCCAAGTTCAGCCAAACGCTTGATGCTCCATGCGCATAAAATTGCGCTGCTAGGGTATGAATTTGAAGCGATCGCTCCTAAAGAATTTGAAATTTAAGGATGAGCATGAACGCTTGGAATACGATTTATGAACGATTTAACCCTATCGCTTTTAGTCTTGGCGGTATTGATGTGCATTGGTATGGTTTGGCGTATGCGTGCGCGATTGTTACCGCTTTTTATATGGCGTTGAGAATGATCCAAAAAGATCCCAAGCGATTCCCCATTGAAAGGAAGGAATTTGAGAGTTATTTTTTGTGGGCGGAGCTTGGCATTGTGCTAGGGGCAAGGATAGGATACATTCTTATTTATGAGCCTAATTCCAGCTATTATTTGACGCATTTTTGGCAAATCTTTAACCCTTTTGATAGCCATGGGAATTTTGTAGGCATTCGTGGGATGAGCTATCATGGGGGGTTGGTGGGGTTTTTGATCGCTTCGTATCTTTATAGCCGTAAGGATTTAAAAAAGCTTTTGATTTATTTGGATTTGATTGCGATCAGCCTGCCTTTAGGGTATGTTTTTGGGAGGATTGGGAATTTTTTAAACCAGGAGCTTTTTGGGAGGGTTGTCCCCAAAGACAGCTATTTAGGGCAAATCATAGGCATTATGGTGGATAATCAATTGCGCTATCCTAGCCAATTGATTGAAGCGTTTTTAGAGGGGGTTGTCGTGTTTTTAATGGTAATGTGGGCTAAAAAACACACCAAAACGCATGGGTTGCTCATCGTGGTTTATGGCTTGGGGTATTCCTTGATGCGCTTTATTGCGGAATTTTACAGAGAGCCGGATAGCCAAATGGGGGTTTATTTTTTAAATTTGAGCATGGGGCAGATTTTAAGCTTACTTATGGTAATTGTTTCATTAGGGATTTTATTGTATGCTACGAAAAATTCTAAAAAAATAAAGGAAAATCAATGAAATTTTTGGATCACGAAAAAAGAAGACAATTACTGAACGAACGCCATTCTTGCAAGATGTTTGACAGCCATTATGAGTTTTCTAGCACAGAATTAGAAGAAATCGCTGAAATCGCTAGGCTATCGCCAAGCTCTTACAACACGCAGCCATGGCATTTTGTGATGGTTACTAATAAGGATTTAAAAAAACAAATTGCAGCACACAGCTATTTCAATGAAGAGATGATTAAAAGCGCTTCAGCGTTAATGGTGGTATGCTCTTTAAAACCCAGCGAGTTGTTACCACACGGCCACTACATGCAAAACCTCTATCCGGAGTCTTATAAAGTTAGAGTGATCCCCTCTTTTGCTCAAATGCTTGGCGCGAGATTCAACCACAGCATGCAAAAATTAGAAAGCTATATTTTAGAGCAATGCTATATCGCTGTGGGGCAAATTTGCATGGGCGTGAGCTTAATGGGATTGGAT
This sequence comes from Helicobacter pylori, assembly GCF_014498195.1. GTDB lineage: Bacteria > Campylobacterota > Campylobacteria > Campylobacterales > Helicobacteraceae > Helicobacter > Helicobacter pylori_DO. The sequence goes on from NZ_JACTGH010000011.1 coordinate 32,847, forward strand.
AGTTGCATTATTGGAGGCTTTGATCCTTTAAAGGTGGGCGAAGTTTTAGAAGAGCGTATCAATAAGCCTAAAATCGCATGCTTGATCGCTTTGGGCAAGAGGGTGGCAGAAGCGAGCCAAAAATCAAGAAAATCAAAAGTTGATGCAATTACTTGGTTGTGATTAAACAAAATCAAAAACTTTTTAACTATAATCAAACCTAAATTAAAGTTTAAGGAGTGGTATTTTGTTTAAAAGAATGGTTTTAATCGCTCTTTTAGGGGTGTTTTCAAGCGTTTCATTAAGCGCTAAGAGTCTTTTAAGAGATGATGGGATTTTAGTCTCTGATTTAAAGGGCATGAAATCAGAATTGTCTGATGCTCCTGCTTGGGTTTTTGAAGACCCTAAAGTCCCCTACGAAGAAATGGGCGTGGCGTATATCCCTGTTAATAACAAATATTTAGGGATTGAGCAAGCGACCTTAAACGCTAAATTGAGCCTGATCGTGGTTTTTCATGAAATCATGTTGAAGTATAAAAAACGCTTCATGGAGCAATTCCATGAGTCCGAGCAAACGGCTACGAATATCAGCTACGCTATCTATAATTACCTAGCGACTAAGATCCAAGTAGCCTACACCTATACGAATTTAAAATCGGAGGTGGCTGTGGTGAAAATCAAGCTAGTGGGTTGCCAGATTGATCAAATCAAAAGGTATTTAAAAGCGAGCGTTGAAAACCTTAACGATAATGAAATCGCTTACATCGCTAAGGTCGCTCAAAAAGAATTTGGTAGCGTTTGCGCGTTAAGGTAGTTTTATAGCATTCTGGCGAGCATGTTTAGGGCATGCTCTACGCTTTTATTTTGAATGCTTTCTCTATTGCCTTCAAAAAAACAGCGATCGATTAAAGCTTGAGATCCTAATTTTTGCACGCCAATATAAATCGTGCCTACCGGATTAGCCTTACTCCCCCCATTAGGGCCAGCCACCCCACTGATCGCAAGCGCTAAATCCACTTTAAAATTGAAAAACACGCCTAATAGCATTTCTTTCACGCATTCTTCGCTATAAACCCCAAAGACTTTTAAAGTCGTGGCATTGACTTTCAATAATTCGCGCTTGACCTCTTCATTGTAACACACAATGCCCCCCATAAAAACCGCTGAAGCCCCGCTAATGGAAGTGAATGCATGCGATAATAACCCCCCAGAGCAGCTTTCAGCCACCGCCATTTTTAAACCTAAAGATTTCAAGCGCTCTATCACAGCGTTTGCGCTTTTTTGGTTATCGTCTAATTCCACAATATTGGAGTTAAAAAGCGTTTGAAGATAAATTCTCGCTTGTTCTACATTCTCGCCTTTTAATTCAATGCCATCTTCTTTGACTTGAGCGGTAACGTTCAATCGTTTCAATTCCTTTTCAATCAAAATAAAACCGCTTTCATTATCCATATTCAAAAATTTAAATTTCATTTTTAACCTTTTAAAATCCTAAATTCAGCGTGCGCCACAATTCTTCCACTTCTTCTGTTTCTAAATCAATCGTGCTTTGAGTGTGAAAAAAAGCTTGGATTTTTTCTAAATCCAGGCTTTTAGCTTTCAAACAAGAGGGGTGCGCTAGAATAAACCCTTGCGCTAAAGCGACAGAACGCTCTAATTTTGCATCGCATAAAAAACAAGAATTGTAACTTTGCAAGCGCCCTTCAAAATTCAAAAGCGTTGCATACATTTCTAAAATCACTCTTAAGGGGTGCTGCTTGGAGAGTTTGCTAGCCCCATCATCTAAAGTGTCAAAATAGACACTATCTAAAGAATGCACGCCTTCTAAATGTTTGAACAAGAGAGCGCAAAAGCGTTGCCAAAAAAACAAGCGCTCCATTTCTCTTTCCCAAATATAGCCTAAATGCAAAATATTCCTTAACTTGGGTAAAAATTTATCATCGTTTTCTTCTTCAAAATCAATTTTACGCCCCACATTCAGCACGCTGTGGCGTTTGCCATAGAAACGATAGAGGGTTTTGAGCTGGTTTTTGGTTAAAACGCGCACGATCAAATCTTCATCTCTTATGCTTTGTGTTTGTAAAAGAAACCCTTGCATCGCTACTCTTAAGATAATTTGGTTTATTATAAGCAAAACTTGGATACAATCCTAATAAAACTGCAAAATTAAGGAAAAACATGGGATTTGCAGATTTCTTTAAAAATTTTAAGATCAATAAATTGCGGACAACACCAAGTAAGGAAGAACAGCCAAACCATTGGGTGAAATGCCCTAAATGTTATGCGTTAATGTATCATAAAGAAGTGTTTGGTAAATACAGCGTGTGTTTGAAATGCCATTACCATTTCCGCATGAACGCAACTGAAAGGATTGAATTTTTATGCGATGTGGGGAGTTTTGAAGAGTTTGACAAGCACTTACGGCCTAATGATCCTTTGAATTTCGTGGATAAAGAAAGCTATAAACAACGCATTAAAAAATACGAAAAAAGGACTAACCGCCCAAGCTCCGTGATCAGCGGTGAGGCTAAAATCAACCGCATGCCTTTGCAAATCGTGGTGTTTGATTTTAGCTTTATGGGGGGGAGTTTAGGCTCTGTGGAAGGCGAAAAGATCGTAAGAGCGATCAATCGCGCGGTAGCCAAAAAAGAAGCGTTACTGATTGTTTCAGCGAGTGGGGGGGCTAGGATGCAAGAATCCACTTATTCGCTCATGCAAATGGCTAAAACGAGCGCGGCTTTGAACCGATTGAGTGAGGCCAAACTCCCTTTCATTTCGCTCTTAAGCGATCCCACTTATGGGGGCGTTAGCGCGTCTTTTGCTTTTTTAGGGGATTTGATTATTGCAGAGCCTGGAGCGATGATAGGTTTTGCAGGGCCTAGGGTGATTAAGCAAACTATAGGGGCGGATTTGCCTGAGGGCTTTCAAACAGCGGAATTTTTATTAGAGCATGGCTTGATTGATATGATTGTGCACAGGAAGGATTTGAAAAAGACTTTGAGCGATCTCATCGCTATGATGACGCATAAGACTTCAAAGATTTTTTAAAGTTTTAAGATTGATGCGTTGCGTGGTGTATTCTATTGCTAAAAATTCGCCCCTAGATTTGGTGAAAAGCTATCAAAAGCAATGCAAGCGATTTGATTGCGAGCTGGAATTAGTGGATTTATTCCCTAAAAATACCGCCAACGCTCAAAAAGTTTCTAAAGAACTGGCTCAAAAAAGCTACTCTCTAGCCTTTGAGCCGTATTTAAACCCTAAGGCAAAAAATATCGCCTTACACCCTAAAGCTCAAAGGGGCGACAGCTTTGCGTTTAGTAAAATGTTAGAAAATCATCTTAATATTAATTTTTTTATCGCTGGAGCGTATGGGTTTGAAGAAAATTTTTTAAAGGATTGTCAAGCTTGGAGTTTGAGCGAGATGACTTTTAGCCATGAAGTGGCTAAAATTGTCTTATGCGAGCAAATCTATAGGGCTTTGAGCATTATTTTTAAGCATCCATACCATAAATAGGAGGTGCGCATGCGTTTTTACATTATCTTTACATTTTTGTTCATTGTGGGTTTTGGTGTGTTTGTTTATAGTATCGATCCGCAAGCTTACGCCTTCAATTTAGGGAGCTACAGCTTTAACCTCCCCATTGCGGTATGGCTTATGGGCGTTTTGGGCATGTTCGCTTTTTTTTCATGGGTTTTTTTATTCAAGCACAATCTCAGCCATAAAATCCGCTTATACCACGAAAAAAGGGATTTTGACAAATTGCTCAAACAAATCCTGTCCCAAGACACTCAAAAGACTTTTTTAAAAACGAAATTTAAAAGCGATCTCGCTAAAAACCTCTCTCAAATCTTAGCCCGCTATGATTTAAAGGCTGATTTAAACACGCCAAGTAGTGGGTGCGAAAAAGTGGATAACCTTTTTAAGCATTACCACAATATAGAAAATAACACTCTTGAGCCTAAAGATCACGCTAAGCACTCTCTGGCCTATGAGCATGCTTATTTTTCTAAACGCTTGAAGGCTTTCATCCATAACGATTTGAAAAACGCCTTTGAAGTTTTAACAAACGCGCAAATCCCTTTGGAATTACGCCGCTACGCTTTTATAGAAATTGCCCAAAAAGGCAGCAAAAAAGAGGTTTTGAAGGCTTTGAATGCGATGCAAGATAACTTGGATAAAGAGTGCGTGAAGTCTTTTTTAAAAGCCTTTTTTGAAAAATCTTTAAACACAGACACTTTAAAAATTTCAGAGCTTTGCAAAAAGGTGGGTTATGATAAAGACGATTATTTAAAGCTCGCGCAAAAAGCACAAAAATTTCTCGTCCCTGATCAATGGTTTCAATTTTTTGAGATTTTAAGCCAAGAAGACGATAAGGCGCAAAAAGCCTTTTTATTCGTGTTGTTAGAATTAGAAATGAACGATCTCGCTAAAGAGCATCTAGCGGTTTTATCTTTTGAAGAATACATGCTTTTAAACGCCTACATGGATTTGAAACAAGAGCATAAAAAAGCCTATAAGTTAGAAGCGTTTTTGTAGGGGGGTTGTTTTGCTTCATGTTTTTAGGGCAGATAGAAATAGATGATTACAAAAAATTCAAGAAATGGGCTAATGGAGTCGCTTTTAGCGCCAAATGATAAGAGGAAAGAGACTAATCCTTTAAACCCTGATGAGACTAATCCTTTAGGAAGAAACAACTAAAGCCAAAATGCACTATAACCCACCATAAAAAGTTTTAGTAACCCGTATTTGATGAAAACAGAGCTTTTTTTATTTTTTAAATTTTTTATGAATTTTATCCGTATTTTAAAAATACTTTGCTCAATCAATACAACAAAAGAGTTTTAAGAAGATTTAAAAAAAGGGCTAAAAAATAAATTTGTGCTTTTGAAAGATGATATTTTAAAAGATGATAAGGGTATTAAAGAATACCCCAAATAACGCTTTAAAAACGCACCACCATAGTCGCCATGTATGAACCTGATTTGAAGTTGCTAGGAGCGCCTTCAGGCAATTTGATATGGAAATACTTTTGACAACCATTGATCGCTTTTTCATAATTTTTAGTGAAAGAATGGTGATGGCGGTTTTCTAAAGGCCCTTTCATGTGTTTGCTCGTCAACGCAGAATGCTTTAATTTGACAAACAAAAGCAAGTTTTCACCGAACAACGATTTCATCGTGAAAGCGAACGCTCGTTTATAAAATGTCCGTTTGTCAATATCAATCCCAATAATCCCACTTCCAGCCGAATAGACTAAAGGCTTTGAATACAATCTCAGATCATCGCCACTCAAAACGCTTAACAAAATCCCTAAACTTATTAGTGTCCTAACCCCATTTTCTTTCCTTAAGATATAACATTATCCGTATGTTTAACAGATAAGGAAATTTAACCTAAAACACCTTAATGGTTGATTAAAAAATTAAAAAAAATGTATTTTTTAAAAAAGCGTTACGATTTAGAGATTTGTGAAGATTTTTATAATTGATGGTTATTTTTGAATAATTTTTTTAAATTGATTGATAATGAGATAAGACTCTTTTTTAATCTAATAGGGATCGCTAAAACCTTATTTTAATTTTAAAAAATGGGATTTTTAAGCTTCTTCAATCAATATTCAAGTTTTTAGATTTTCACCATAAAATTTTTTTAAAAGATAAAACACCCCCACAAGCAAAACCACACCGATTAAAAGAGCGAGCGAGCGCGAATGCATAAAACTTGCCACCCCCAAACTCACCGTGCTACAAAGCATTGCAATAGTCGCATAAGGGAGTTGTGTGATGAAATGGCTTTGCACCGAACACCCTGCCCCTGTAGCCGATAGTATAGTCGTGTCAGAAATGGGACTTGTGTGATCGCCATAAACCGCGCCTGAAAGGATCGCTGAAACAATCAAAATAATATCGCTTTCATTGGCCATGCCCGCTCCAATGGGAAGCATGATCGCAAACGCTCCCCAGCTTGTGCCGGTAGAAAAGGCGATAAACCCAGAGATTAAAAAAAAGATTAAAGGCATATACACGCCTCCCCCACTATTTAAAAATCCCTTGCTGATGTGGGCCAAGTAAATCCCCGTTTGAGCGTCATCTCTGATCACAGGCCCAATAGCCCAAGCGAGCGTTAAGACTAGTATCGCTGGTCCCACACTCTTAAAGCCATCCAACATGAGTTTAAAAAAGCTCCCTTTTTCTAAAAACTTATAAGCTAAAAGATAAGTAACAATGAGCGAAAACAGCCCCCCATAAAAGAGCGAAAAACTCGCATCAGTGTTTTTTAAGACCACTCCTGTATAAAAAATCAATGATGAAATGGACACAATCAATAATAAAATAGAAAGAGGCAACAAACTCAAGGGGGCTAGTTTTGAAGAGCCTTCTTCTTGTTCGCTATAAAAATCCTTCACGCCTATGTTTTGATACTTTCTCATGCTAGGGAGGTTGATTTGCCATAAAATAGTGAGAAAGACTGCAATGAGCGCAAAAATCGCATAATAATTACTGCTCAAGCTTTGCACAAGCACCGAAAAACTATCTTTTAATAAGGGCGAGCTGTCGTTATTCATGATCCCCATGATATACGCCCCCCAACTAGAAATGGGGACTAGCAAGCACACCGGCGCTGAAGTGGAGTCTATGATATAAGCCAAGCGTTCTCGTGTGGAGTTATGAGCGTCGTTTAAAGACTTTGAGATTTGCCCCACAGTTAGGGCGTTAAAATAATCATCTACAAAAATAATAATGCCTGAAAAAAAGGCGATAAATTCAGGGGTTTTGGCGTTTTTAGAGTATTTTTTAGCTTTTTTGACAAAGTTCTGCACGCTACCGGATTTTAAAATCACCTGGCTTAAGACGCCTAAAAAGATTAAAAACCCAAAAACATAAAGGTTGGAAAGATTGAAATGAAGCCCTTTTTCTGGCTCGTAAGTGTAAAAAACGGAAGTGATTTTAGTATAGGCATATTCTACGATGTAAGAAAGGTGTAACGAATGCATTAAAACAGCGCTCACTAAAATGCCCACAAACAACGAGAGCGCGACTCTTTTAGTAAAAACCACCATTAAAATAACGCTAAGAGGAACAATGAGGCTTGATGCTGACAATCCCACCGAATAAAATCCTTTAAACTAATCTTTAAATTTCAATTAAAAGAGACAATCAATATTCACAAAATTCTTTATTAATTAAAAGAAGAGATGAATTTGCCAAAACAAATCGCTTAAAAGATTTTAATCAAGTGGCCGGGAGAGAGGGATTCGAACCCCCGGAGGTATGACCCTCAACGGTTTTCAAGACCGCCGCTTTCAACCACTCAGCCATCTCCCGCTATTTTCATAAAAGTCCCTAAATGACTACAATATGGAGGCGACACCCGGATTCGAACCGGGGAATCAAAGTTTTGCAGACTCATGCCTTACCACTTGGCTATGTCGCCTTAATTTTTAACACTAGCGTATTCAAAAATAAAATCAAATCGCACTCAAAAATGGTGCCCAAAGCCGGACTTGAACCGGCACGGTATTGCTACCGAGGGATTTTAAGTCCCTTGTGTCTACCAATTCCACCACCTGGGCAAACTAAATAGAAACCATGCTCTAGAAGTTAAATCAAAATATGGAGCGGGAAACGGGGATCGAACCCGCGGCCCCGACCTTGGCAAGGTCGTGCTCTACCACTGAGCTATTCCCGCACTCTTTATTCAAAAAGACGATTGTTATTGTATCTAAACTCAATAATAAAAGTCAAGGTTTTGTCCAAATTTCTAATTCTATTTTAAAAACAGATTGTGGCTTTGCCCTCTTTTAGTGGCAATGAGTGTCTATAAAAATGCTCAAAAGCATTTTTTACAATAAGTCATAATAAAAGGGCTTGCAAGCGAGTGGTAGCTTTTAAAATTGATGATAACAAAGCCTAAAATTCAAATAAAACCCGTTTAAGAATTTCTAAATGTGGGTAAAAAATATACAATACCTTAATAATAAGATGAAAATTCATGGCGTTTTTGTGCTCATTTTTTATTTCTTTATTAATTTGATTGCATAATAATAGCTGACATAACACATCATCATAGGAGTTTCAATCATGAAAGAAGTCATCCATTCAACGCTAGCCCCAAAGGCTATAGGCCCTTACTCTCAAGCTATCGCTACTAACGATCTTGTTTTTGTCTCTGGGCAATTAGGCATTGATGCGAGCACCGGCGAGTTTAAAGGCACAGACATTCATTCTCAAACCACGCAGTCCATGGAAAATATCAAAGCGATTTTAAAAGAAGCAGGGTTAGGGATGGATAGCGTGGTTAAAACGACTATTTTATTGAAAAGTTTAGACGATTTTGCGGTGGTGAATGGAATCTATGGGAGTTATTTTACAGAGCCTTATCCGGCTAGAGCGACCTTTCAAGTGGCTAAACTGCCTAAAGACGCTTTAGTAGAAATTGAAGCGATAGCCATTAAGTAATTCTATTTAAGGGACTATCAGCATGAAAAAAGAAGTCGTGGTCATAGGCGGTGGGATTGTAGGGCTTTCTTGCGCGTATTCTATGCATAAATTAGGGCATAAGGTTTGCGTGATTGAAAAAAGCGATGGTACAAACGGCACTTCTTTTGGGAATGCTGGGCTTATTTCTGCGTTTAAAAAAGCCCCTCTCTCATGCCCAGGTGTGGTGTTAGACACCCTAAAGCTCATGCTCAAAAACCAAGCCCCTTTAAAATTCCACTTTGGGCTTAATTTAAAGCTCTACCAATGGATTTTAAAGTTTATGACAAGCGCGAACGCCAAATCCACGCACCGCACCATGGCGTTGTTTGAACGCTATGGGTGGCTGAGTGTTGATATGTATCATCAAATGCTAAAAGACGGCATGGATTTTTGGTATAAAGAAGACGGGCTTTTAATGATCTACACTTTAGAAGAAAGTTTTGAAAAAAAGCTTAAAACTTGCGATAACAGCGGCGCTTATAAGATTTTGAATGTGAAAGAAACCAAAGAATACATGCCCGTTGTTAATGACAATATCTGCGGGAGCGTGCTTTTAACCGAAAACGCGCATGTGGATCCGGGCGAAGTGATGCGCTCTTTGCAACAATATTTACAAAACGCAGGCGTGGAGTTCCTTTATAATGAAGAAGTGATCGATTTTGAGTTTAAAAATAACCTTATTGAGGGCGTTATCACGCATAAGGAAAAAATCCAAACAGAAACAATCATTCTAGCCACTGGGGCTAACCCCACTCTCATTAAAAAAACCAAGAACGATTTTTTAATGATGGGGGCTAAAGGCTATAGCATCACCTTTAAAATGCCTGAAGAATTAAAGCCCAAAACCTCTTCCTTATTTGCGGATATTTTCATGGCAATGACCCCACGAAGAGACACCGTTAGGATCACCTCTAAATTAGAATTAAACACCAACAACGCCCTCATTGATAAAGAGCAAATCGCTAACATGAAAAAGAATTTAGCCGCTTTCACGCAGCCTTTTGAAATGAAAGACGCCATAGAATGGTGCGGTTTCAGGCCCTTAACCCCTAATGATATTCCTTATTTAGGCTATGACAAACGCTATAAAAACTTAATCCATGCGACAGGGCTTGGGTGGCTTGGCATCACTTTTGGCCCGGCCATTGGTAAAATCATCGCCAATTTGAGCCAAGATGGCGCGAATGAAAAAAATGCCGATATCATGCTTTTTTCTGCATTTTTTAGGGATTAAGGAATTTCTTTTTTAAACCCTAGTTTATTAAGGAGCTTTTATGGAAACGATTGATTCGGTGGTGCGTTTATTATCCAATTTTGTGTGGGGGATTCCCATGCAAATTTTATTAGTAGGCACCGGCTTGTTTTTGACCTTTTATCTTAGGGGTTTGCAATTCAGTAAGATCTTTTATGCGATCAAAATCCTTTTTGACAAAGAGTCCCAATCTAAGGGCGATATTTCGCAATTTTCCGCTCTCATGCTTTCTTTAGGAGCAACCGTAGGCATTGGGAGTATCGTAGGCGTAGCGACTGCTATCAGCATCGCAGGGCCAGGAGCGGTGTTTTGGATGTGGGTTACTGGGCTTGTTGGCATGGCGACTAAGTATTCTGAGGGGATTTTAGCGGTGAAATACAGGGAAAAAGGGGCGTTTGGATACAACGGAGGGCCCATGTATTACATCAAAAACGGCCTTAACATGCCCAAACTCGCCATGGCGTTTGCGATTTTTACGATTATTGCGAGCATTGGCACCGGTAACATGACGCAATCCAATGCGGTTTCTTCCATTTTAAGCGAACAAGCGAACCTGCCTACTTGGGTTTCAGGCTTATTGCTCACGATTTTAACCGCTTTCATTGTCATTGGGGGGATTAAATCCATTGGTAAATTCACTTCTTACTTAGCTCCTGTTATGGTGCTTTTGTATTTGATCGCTATTATTTATATTATTGTCAGCCATTTTGATTTAGCCATTCAAGCGATCAAACTCATTTTTGAAGAAGCCTTTAACCCTAAACCCGTTGTGGGCGGAGCGGCAGGCGCGTTAATGGCGACGATGATAAAAACCGGCGTGGCTAGGGGGTTGTATTCTAATGAAGCGGGGTTAGGGAGTTCGGCTATTATTGCTGCGAGCGCTCAAACGCGCCACCCGGTGCGCCAAGCCTTAGTGTCCATGCTCCAAACTTTTATTGTAACCTTAGTAGTGTGTTCGGCGACAGCGAGCGTGATTTTAATGGCTCCAGAATACAACACCTTGCTCCCTAATGGGGAAAAATTGAGTGCTAATTTGCTCACTCTAAAAAGCACGGAATATTTTCTAGGCTCATTAGGGACGGTGGTGATTTTTACAACCATGATCTTTTTTGCTTACTCTACGATCATTGGTTGGGCTTATTATGGGGAAAAATGCGCTGAATACGCCTTTGGTGAAAAAAAAGTGAAATATTACCGCTTGATCTTTTTAGCGAGTGTGATGGTGGGGGCTATGGCTAAAATTGATTTTGTGTGGAATTTAGCGGATCTTTCTAACGGGCTTATGGCTATCCCTAATTTGATCGCTTTGATTTTGTTGCATAAAGTGGTTTATTCTGAAACTCGTTGGTATTTTAGCAAGCATTCTAACAAGTAAAATGACATGTTAAAAAGAGCGAGTTTTGTAGAAGTGAACACCCATTCTTTAAGGCATAATTTTAGCACAGTCAAAAGCATTGTCCCTAAAGACGACCACATCATGGCGGTTGTCAAGGCGAACGCTTATGGGACAGGGGCATTAAAAGCGAGCGAAATTTTCTTACAAGAAGGGGCTAATTATTTAGGGGTAGCGACCTTAGATGAAGCCTTAGAATTGCGCTCTCATTTTTCTAAAGCCCCCATTTTGATTTTAGGTTATAGCCCTAATACTAACGCTTCCATGCTGATTGATAACGATTTGAGCGCTATGGTTTTTAGCCTTGAACAAGCGGAGGTTTTTTCTCAAATGGCTTTAAAATCTCAAAAACGCTTAAAAATTCATCTTAAAATTGATACCGGCATGCACCGCTTGGGTTTAGAGCCTAATTTTAAAAGCATAGAAATCATTAAAAAAATCCGCACTTTAAAAGGCTTGGAAATAGAGGGGATATTCACGCATTTAAGCAACGCTGACGCTAAGATTAAAACCCATGCTAAAAACCAAATGAAAGCCTTTAACGCTTTTTTAGAGCAGCTTTTGGATCAAAAAATAGAGTTTCAATACCGCCATGCTTACAATTCCGCCGGTATCCTTTCTTTGTGTAACGGGAATGAAAATCGTTTGTTAAACCTTTATCGCCCAGGGATCATGCTCTATGGTTTTTACCCCTCTAATGAAATGAAAGAGTCGTCTCAAACGATATTAAAAAATGTTATCAGTTTAAAAGCGCGAATCGTTCAAATCAAACGAGTCAAAAAAGGCGAATTTATTGGCTACGGCGAGCATTTTTACACCAATGAAGAGACTTTAGTGGGCGTTTTAGCTCTAGGGTATGCGGACGGGTTAATGCGCGCTTTAGGCAATCGCATTCAAGTAGCGATCAATAACCAATTAGCCCCCCTGATTGGCAAGGTGTGCATGGATCAGTGCTTTGTCAAACTCAATGATATTCAAGCCAAAGAGGGCGATGAGGTCATTTTGTTTGGGGATAAAAGCGCTAAGGCTAATGACGCAAGCGAAATCGCTGCGCTTTTAAACACCATTGCTTATGAAACCATCAGCACCCTATCCAAACGCTTGGAGCGCGTCTATATTTAAAATCAAACCATGCAAAATTTTTATTTTGCGCTAGAATGCGCGAAAAATAATGATTAGGATTGATTAAAAAATGAAAAAAGTTTTATTTCTCTTTTTATTGGTAATAAGTTTTTTTGGGGGTTTTTTGAACGCTTCTAGCCTGTATGAAAAACTGATTAATAAAGAAACGATCAGCGTTGGCACAGAAGGCATTTACCCCCCTTTCACTTACCATAATAAAGAGGGCAAGCTCACCGGCTATGATGTGGAAGTGGCTAGGGAGTTGGCCAAAGAGCTTGGCGTGAAGATCAAATTCCACGAAACTTCATGGGATATCATGCTGACAGGTTTGAAATCGGGGCGTTTTGATATGGTCGCTAATCAGGTGAGTTTAACGACTAAAAAACGCCAAGCGACTTTTGACAAAAGCTTGCCTTATAGCTATTCAGGCACGATCATGCTGGTCAGGAAAGATGAAAACCGCATTAAAGACATTAGGGATATTAGGGGCTTAAAGGCGGCTAACACCTTAAGTTCCACTTATGGGGAAATCGCTTTTAAATACGACGCTCAAATCGTTTCGGTGGATTCTATGGCGCAAGCCTTGTTGCTAGTGGCACAAAAACGAGCCGATTTGACCTTAAATAGTTCTTTAGCGATCTTAAACTACCTAAACACCCACAAAAACAACCCCTTTAAAATCGCATGGGAGTCCAAAGAAAAGGATGGGGGCGCTTCCTTTGTTATTAACAAGCACCAAGAAAAAGCCTTAGAGCTTATCAACCAAGCGATGCAAAGATTGATCAATAAAGGGGTTTTAAAACGCTTAGGCGAACAATTTTTTGGAAAAGATGTCAGCCAGCCATAATCTGTCTTTGTTTTTTGAATCTTTAGATTTAAGCAAGGAGCGTTTGGAATTACTATTAGAGGCTTTCTACCCCATGCTAAAAGCCGCTTTTTGCATTTCTTTGCCTTTAGCGATCATTTCTTTTATTTTGGGCTTATTGATTGCTATTGTGGTGGCTCTCATTAAAATCGCGCCCCCTAAACATTTCATTCATAAGGCTTTATTAGCGGGCGTGAATTTCTATGTCTCGCTCATTAGAGGCACGCCTTTATTGGTCCAAATCGTGGTGGTGTTTTATGGTTTGCCCACCCTTGGAGTTTATATGGATCCAATCCCAGCAGGCATTATTGCGTTTTCTTTTAATGTGGGGGCATACGCTTCAGAGACTTTAAGGGCGAGTTTTCTTTCTGTCCCTAAAGATCAATGGGATTCAAGCTTGAGTTTGGGTTTGAATTACTTGCAAACCTTTTGGCATGTCATCTTTTTTCAAGCACTCAAAGTCGCCACGCCAAGCTTGAGTAACACTTTCATCAGCCTTTTTAAAGAAACTTCTTTAGCTTCTGTGGTAACTATCGCAGAGGTTTTTAGAATCGCGCAGCAAAAAGCGAACGCCAGCTATGACTTTCTGCCTATTTACTTGGAAGCCGCTTTGATTTACTGGCTTTTTTGCTTGGTTTTAGAAGCGGTCCAAAAGCGCGTGGAAAAAATCTTAAATTAAAGTTGGCTCATTCTAATATTTGATTATAATACAGCCTAAATAATACAAAATAAGGAAATTCCCATGGGTGTGTTCTTGGATAAGACCATTAAAGAAGTGGTAGATGGATTGAATGTTCGTTATTTTTTGCCTGACATTCAGCGTGAATATGTGTGGCTCAAAAAAGCCGATGAAAAAAAGATAGAGCAACTTTTTGACTCCATTCTCAGGGGCTATCCTATCGGCTCTTTTTTATTTTGGAAATTACAAAAAGAGGATATAGCCAAGAGCGACGAACAAGATGAGAATAAACTCAATTTCCAACTCTATCAATTCATTACAAACTACGATGAGCGAAAGCCTCACAATGAAAAATCCATGTTGAACAAATCAAGCGTGATGATTTGTATATCGTCCTAGATGGCCAACAGCGTTTAACCTCGCTTTATATCGGGCTTAAGGGTACTAGAACGCTTAAGAAAAAGAACGCTAAAAACAATAACCCTAACGCTTATGAAGAGAAGCGTTTGTATTTGAACTTGAAACACCAGCCAAACATGGACAACCCAGAAGACAATTACCAGTTTGAATTTCATGCTCAAAAGCCTGAAAACGATAAAAAACATTGGTGGTTTAAGGTGGGGGATATTTTGGAATTAAAAAGTGTTGTAAGTTATACGAGAGAACACGAATTAGGTGATAAAGAGTCAGAATTACTAGAAACACTAAACAAAGCTTTTCACGACAAACAACTCATTTCATATTTTGAAGAAACAGAAAAAAATCTTAATAAAGTTTTAAATATCTTTATCCGTGTCAATAGCGGCGGGGTCAAGTTAAGCTATTCTGATTTATTGATGTCTATTTTGACAGCAAGCTTTTCAAGCGATATTAGAGAAAGAATGAATGAGCTAGTGGATGCTTTAAAAGACAAAGGTTTTTCAAATGTGGGGCAAGACCAGGTGCTAAAAACCTGCTTGCTTCTCATTGGTAAAGACACTACTTTTGAATTAAAAAATTTCAATAAAAAAAATATCAAAGAGATTGAAGACAATTGGGAAAAAATCACAGATAGCATTTATAACGCTGCAAAACTATTAAAAAATTTTGGTTATGCAAAATATCTGGGTTCAGCTTATATTCTATCCAGTTTAGCTTATTTTTATTTTTTAAATTCAAAAATGAATGAGAACGATAAGGAACAAGCCCTAAAATTTGTCCGTAACGCTCAAATCACGAGTTATTTCACTCCTTCAACGGATACAAAATTAAACAACATAGCCAATAGCATGAAGGATGTGAAAACCTTTGAATCATTCAACCACAATTTAGCCAAACACCAAACAAGCCCTTTAAAAATCACTAACGATGCTATAGAAGAAATGATGTGTTCTAGTAGCCATGCTTTAGTCTTTCCTATCTTGCAAATCTTATACCCAAACTTGAACTGCAAAACCACCACTTTTCATATAGACCATATTTATCCAAAGTCCAAGTTTAATAAGAAAAATGAAAAATTAAATCAAGATTTCTATGGGTGGAGGGATTATTTATTTAATCTCCAACTTTTAGAAGGTGCAGAGAATCAAGCCAAAAAGGATAAAGACCCTGAGGTGTGGCTCAAAGAAGAATGTAAAGATAATCAACAAGCCATAGAAGAGTATAAAAAAAGAAATTATATTGACCCTAATTTAAAATTAGAATGGGAAAATATAAAGGAATTTCGTGAAAAAAGAGAAGAAGCTATCATTACCAAATTAAAAGAAGTGTTATTACCTAAGTCTTCATAGGAGTGTTTTCGTGGCTGATATAATCGGGTAAAGCGTTTTGACAAAACGGGTAACAAAATGTCAAATCGTTTAAGTGATGCTTAATGATAAAAAAGGTAAAATGATTCACTTTTTGAACGCTAATCAAATTTCATTTACTGCTTATTATCTAAAAAATGCCGTTAAGGTGTAAGGTAGCTATATTAATTTTATCAACATTAGTTTCAAAATGAAAAATTAAAAGGGCGATAGCCTTAGTGAAAGGATAATCAATAAAACATTTAGGCAAAAAAGAGGTAAGAACCTTAGGGTTATCTTCGCTTGGGGGGACTTTAGAATTTTACGATTTTATCATCTTTGTATTTTTTACAAGCATCATTGCCAAGCACTTTTTCCCAAACACGCTTAGCCCTATTTGGTCTGAAATCAACACTTATGGTATCTTTGCTGCAGGTTATCTAGCGCGCCCGCTTGGCGGCATAGTGATGGCCCACTTTGGGGATAGATTCGGCCGTAAAAACATGTTCATGCTCTCTATTTTATTGATGGTGATCCCAACCTTTGCGCTCGCTTTGATGCCAACTTTTGATCATTTGGTGGGTTTTGGCGTTGATAGCATGGGACTTAGCCTAAAAAACGCTCATTATCTTGGTTACATAGCTCCTGTTTTTTTGGTGTTTGTTAGGATTTGTCAAGGCGTTGCTGTGGGTGGTGAATTGCCTGGCGCTTGGGTTTTTGTCCATGAACATGCTCCGCAAGGCCAAAAAAACACTTATATCGGTTTTTTAACCGCTTCCGTAGTTTCTGGGATTTTGCTTGGGAGTTTGGTTTATATGGGGATTTATATGGTTTTTGACAAGCCTGTTGTTGAAGCTTGGGCTTGGAGGGTTGCTTTTGGGCTTGGAGGGATTTTTGGTATCATTTCTGTGTATTTGAGGCGCTTTTTAGAAGAAACTCCCGTTTTTCAGCAAATGAAGCAGGACGATGCCTTAGTCAAATTCCCGCTTAAAGAGGTGTTTAAAAACTCTCTCTTTGGTATATCAATCTCCATGCTTATCACTTGGGTTTTAACCGCTTGTATTTTGATTTTTATCCTTTTTGTTCCCAATTTTACTCTCATGCATCCCAATTTTAATTTCACTCCTTTTGAAAAAACCTATTTTCAAATTTTAGGGCTTGTTGGTATTGTAAGTTCTATTATTTTAACCGGGTTTTTGGCCGATAAAATCAAACCACACAAAGTTTGCATGGCTTTTAGTGTGGCCTTTGGGTTTTTTGGCTTTTTGTTCTTTAGAGAATTTTATTCTAACGCGCCAAGTTTAGCAAATACCATAGTTTTATACTTTTTAGCGTGCTTTTGCGCGGGTATTATGAATTTTTGCCCCATTTTTATGAGCGATGTGTTTAGCGCCAAAATCCGTTTTAGCGGGATTTCCTTTGCCTATAACATAGCCTATGCTATAACCGCTGGCTTTACCCCTCAACTTTCAAGCTGGTTAAATGCAAAAGCCATAGCAGCACCTGAAAGCTTGCAAAGTTATGGTTTAAGCTTTTATATTTTTGTGGTTGCTTTAATTGCTTTTATCGTATCGCTTTTAATGGCACCAATTTACAACAAATCTAACCCCCAACACGAAGTGTCGCCCACAGCATGAAAGAAGCGCAAACCTTTGAGTCATTCAACCAAGATTGAGCCGATAGCGTTGGTGGGTTTTGGTGATGATAAAATTTTTTCGTTTTGGATCTCATTTTGTTGTAAAACTCTTAAGGGGGTGGGGGGGATATTATATTCTTCTCTGCAATCTCATTAAAATCCCCTAACCCCTATTTTTATTGGAGTAAGTGGTGATGAAATCCAATAACAAATCTTATCCCCCCACCATAGCTCAATTGCTGGACTTTTTGGTTAATAGCTTTAGCGTAATTGTATTTGATGATGCCATAATAAGCCAACCCTATGAAATCATTAAAGTAGTTTTGATAGCCTATTTTAGCGTTAACCCCTAAAATAGGGCTTCTAAAACTTTGCGAAGCGCTTTGAAAAACAAAATTTTAAAAACAAGCGTTTGTTTTAGGGTTAATTTAGCATTAATTAGGCTATGTTAATAAAAGTTTGATGGTTAGAAGGCGTGTGTCAAATGGATGCGCCAATCAAGACAAAATCTTTTCCATAAAAAGAGTAGGGAAAATCAAAGTCTCTTCGCCCAACTCCACCACGCAATCCTCTTCTTTGATGCGCACAAAACCCAGCTTTTGATAGAGGTTGCATGCCTTGATTTGACTCTTGCTCACATGCAGAGAGATTTTAGTATAGCCTTTAATGAAAGCGTATTTCTCCACGCTCTCATAGAGTTTTTGACCCAACCCTTGGGATTGATAAGCGGTATTTATGTGGAATTTACACAGCTCGGCTTCTGTTTCATTGATACGATTAAGCCCACAGATCCCAATGAGCTTGTTACCCTCTCTCATTTCAAAAAATTCCCCGCCATGCTCACACAATTTTTGAACGAACCCGCTAATACTGGGCAAAAGATTCAAGCGTTGGATAAACCCTAAAGGGTTGTCAGCGATGCGCTTGGCATAAAATTCTTCTAATTCAGTGGGGTATTTGGGCGAAAAAACTTTGATGATCATGATTGCCTAACTTCCAAAGATAAAATGATCCCTTAATGAGCGTAATGATAACAATTTTTAGCTTAAAATAATAACGCTTTGTATGATATGATGGATTTAAAACCCTTTCTTATTATCCCACAAGCGGATATGAAGCCTATCGCTCAGCCTGAAACCATGCTTTATGGCTAGGGGGGCTAGGGTTTTTAGATTTTTGTCTAGCTCGTTGTTATTTGTGCCTAAGGGCATTAAAAAGATTTCATTATTTTTTAAGGAGAGTTGTTTCAAAAGGCTTTGAATTTCTGTAATAGATTGGGCGGCGTTTTGACTCTCCAATACAAATTTAAAATGCGCGCTTTTAGCGTTATTTAAGATATTTTGTAAGGCTTTAAGGTTGATCCGCTTGCTTTCTTTTTCTAAAGAAAAAGAGAGTTTGACGCTTAGGGTGAAATGCAATTCTTTTAAAATAGGGCTAAATTCAAAAAAAATAGAGCCATTACTCTCTACAAATAAAGGGATTTTTTGGCGATAAAAATGCTCTAAAACGCTCAATAAAATAGGGTTATTGAAATACAAACTTGGCTCCCCGCCTGTAAGAATGAAATCAAAATGTTTATAATTAGGGGCTAAATCCTCTAATCGTTCAATCAAGGGTTTAGGATCGTTGTAATAATCCCAAGATGTTTTGAATTTAGGATGCACCGCATACAAACTATCGCAACCTGTTAGGATTTCATCATTCAATATGGTTTTACAATTAAAGCCCTTGCATGAAAGGTTACACCCCCCTAAGCGTAAAAAAAGACTGGGCTTGCCTATGTTTTTTCCTTCACCTTGTAAGGAAAAAAAGCTCTCAACGACCGGGAGTTTCATTTTTAAGGGATCTGGTGTGAGGGCTTAGCATGAAAAAAGCATTTTTCTTCATCGCTGATGATTTTATTGAAAAAGTCCTTATCATGCCACAAATTTTGAATGCCTTGCGAGAAAGAGACGCAATTTGGATGCACTAAAGATTTAAAATGAGGGTTTTCTAAATCTTTTAAAAAGCTTTCAGCGTAGCCGTTTTTAGTCTCATGCACGCGCACGCTAGAGACTTTTAACTCCCCTTCATTATTAGAGAAAACGCTTTTTTGTAAAATCCTTGAAAGGTAGTATAAAAACATGAGGGCGTAACTCTCCGCACTCAAATTAAACGAGCATTTCACATAACGAACGCAATGATTTTCTATAAAACGCTGAAACTCAACGCTTTCTTTATCCCAAAAATGATGGGCATGATCAAACGACTCAATGAAAACTTGCATTTCTTGTTGCATCAGCCCAAAATCTAACGCCATGTTCGCGCTATCTAAACGGTTGGTTTCAATAAAAACCTCCACTTCATAATTATGCCCATGGATATTTTGAGCACATTTTAAAGAAGAGCAATTGCGCACCACATGGCTAGCACAAAATTTATACAATCGCCTGATAACCATTTCATTCTCTATAACATGGCTGATAAAGGGGCAGTCTTAAATTATAGTAGTAGCGTTCAGGGCGGTTGAAATCAATGCGCTTGATCGTGCTTTTAATCAAATCCCTATAGAGCATTTGATAGCCGCAAGTCCTCCCGCTCACGCTCCCATCCACATATAAAACCCGTTTTTGCAGCACCACATCATACCAATCCAAAATAAAATGCGAATTAGCGCTCATTAAAATTTGCTCGCTAAAGCCATTGATAGCGTAATAATCCGTAGGGGTTTGAGAGCAATAAAACTGCCCCCCAAGAAAATAACAAGGTTTATTGACCTGATCGATCAGTTGGTAATTGTATTGGTAAAATGGCACAGCTGAGATGTTACGGACAATGCGCGCATAGATCACATTTTTGGCTTTATCTAGTGGGAATTCCGCTTGCGTGAAGACATTGTAAAAGCCTAATTTTTGCAATTCATAAACAATCACGTTGATATAATAAGAAGTCATCGCATCGCTTCTGTCATAAGCCACCACGATAGTGGAATTATAGTTGAACAAATAATCCCCTGTAACTTCTGAATAATACCCCATGTGCAAGCGGTGTTGGCATGCGCTAAAGAAAAAAAACACCCCAACAATTAGCCCTAAAAAAGCCAAGCGGTGATTTTTACTCACTTTAACATTCCCTCATGCCAAGATTCCAAGTTTTTCAAATCATCATAACTGGTTAAGTCTAAATTTAAAGGCGTGATAGAGGCATGGTTTGAAGCAATAGCGTCAAAATCAGAGAGTCTGTCTTCATTTTCACGCTTTTGCCATTCTAAAGGGTGTAGCCCTAGCCAAAAATAGCTTTCGTTTTTGGGGTCTGTGCGCCTATGCACTTCTTTTTTATACAACCGATAGCCCTTAGGGGTGATGCGTTCGCCTTGATATTCTTGTAAGGAGCAATTAGGGACATTCACGTTTAAGAGTTTGCGCCCCTTTAAGGGGTAGCCTTTGGTGAAGATGTTTTGGACTAAATCCTGGATGATCTTTTGAGCCAAATCAAAACTTAAGGGAGTGTTTTTGTTTTTGTTAGAAAGGATTTGAGAAATCGCAATGGAAGGCACGCCCTGAATGGTGCCTTCAATCGCTCCGGCAACCGTTCCCGAATAAATCGTGTCTTCGCCCATGTTAGAGCCAAGATTGATCCCTGAAATCACTAAATCAAAACAAACATGTTTAAAAAGCTCATTAATAGCCAGATACACGCAATCGCTTGGCGTGCCATCATCAATCCTATAGTGCCGGCCTTCTTTGCCTTTAATTTTCTCCGCTCTTAAAGGCACGGTGATAGTGATGCATTGCGAGCATGCGCTTTTTTCATGCTTGGGGGCGACCACATAGATTTCTGCCATTTCTTCTAAAGCTTGTTCTAAAGCTTTAATGCCTTTTGCATGGTAGCCATCATCGTTGGTGAGTAGAATTTTTTTCATGTCTTGCCTTTAAATAGAGTGTTCAATAATGCGTTTAAATTTTCTTGCAATAAAGGATAAGCGGGTTTTAGTAGGTTTAAATCGTTTAAAATCTCTGTTTTTAAAGTTTGAGCGTAACCGCTTGCCTTTTTTAGCCCCAATAAATTCACAAAGCTGTTTTTAGCGCTGTCTAAATGAGTGGTTTTACCGCTTTCTTTTTCATCTTGCGTAACGTCTATAATATCATCTAGCACTTGAAAACAAAGACCCGTTTTTAACCCAAAAGCCTGAAGCCATTTAAAAAGCTCTTCATCTTTAATACCGCTTGCAACAAGCCCCATCATCAGGCTTGCGCTAATCAATTTAGCGGTTTTATGCTCGTGTAAGAAAGTGAGCTGCTCTAAATTTAAGGGCGTGTTTTCAAAATAGCAATCCAAAGCCTGCCCTAAGATCATGCCTTTAATCCCCCCATTAGCGCTTAAGATTTTGACTAATTCCACAATGATATGGCTTTCTAGTAAAGCGTTTGAAAGCAATTCAAAAGAATAAGTGTTGAGCGCATCGCCGATTAAAACGGCTGTGGTTTCATCGTATTTAGCGTGTAAAGTGGGGTGGTTTCTCCTTAAAGCGGCGTTATCCATGCAAGGCAAATCGTCATGGATGAGCGAATAAGTGTGCAAGCATTCAATGCTTAAAGCGATTTTAAAATATTCTGTTTGTTGGTTAGAATAATCTTTTTGACCCACTAACGCGCAAAGCACGGCTAAAAAAAGCTTAGGGCGAAACCTTTTGCCTCCATTAAGCACCATTTCAAAAAAGGCTTTTTCCAAATAAGGGTGGAAGCTTTCAAGGTGTAAATGATGGTTTTTTAAAAAGCTTTCAAAACGCTCGCACTCATTACAATAAAAGGATAAATTAGGGCTATTCATGTATAGAATTATAACCTAAGATTTTAAGAGTTGCATAAATTCAGCTCTGGTTTTAGGGTCTTTTTTGAAGAGGCCTCTTAACACGCTTGTTTTAATGATCGCATTTTGCTTTTGCACCCCTTGCATGCTCATGCACAAATGTTTGGCTTCACAAACCACGATCACACCCCTTGGCTCTATGATTTCATCAAAAGTTTCTGCAATTTGAGTGGTCAGCCTTTCTTGGATTTGTAGGCGTTTGCTATAAATTTCAATGAGTTTAGCGATCGCGCTAATGCCTACAATCTTTTCCTTAGGGATATATCCCACGCTAATATTCCCAAAAAAAGGGAGCAAATGGTGCTCGCAAGTGGAGTAAAATTCAATGTTTTGAGCCACTATCATTTCATCGCAAACGCCTTGAAAATACGCGCTTTTTAAAGCCACTTTAGGATCTTCTTTATAGCCTTTATACAAGAATTTCCATAATTCTTGAACCCTTTTAGGCGTCTCTTTCAAGCCTTCTCTGTTCTTGTCTTCGCCGATATCTTCAAAAAATTGGTTGAAAAAATTTTCCATTTAGATCACACGCTTGGATAAAGATTGGATACGATTTTTAATGCTAGGGTGGGTGCTAAACATTTCAGCGTTAAAAAGATAAGCCGCCGATCGGGTGGAGTTCTGATCTATGCCCTTGTAATCGTTGTTCGCGTAGTCGTTAGAAATTTTTTGTAAGGCTCTGATCATGGGCTTATTGTCATGCATTAAAAACGCTGCCCCGCTATCGGCCATGTATTCTCGTGTGCGGCTCAAATACATTTGCAAAATAAGCGTTAAAAAAGGCAAGATGATCTGTAAGAGTAATAAAATTATTCGGGCTAAATTCGCCCCACTATTCTTGCGATTCCCCATGAAAAAATACACGCTAAAATTAGCCACCAACAGCATGATATTGCTTAAAATCCCCACGCACATGGTCAAGCGGATGTCGTTGTGCCTGATATGGCTGAGCTCATGAGCGATCACGGCTTTCAATTCATCTCTATCCAACCTTTCTATTAAAGCGCTTGTAAGAGCGATAAGAGAATTGGATTCATTCCACCCGCTCGCAAAAGCGTTCATGTAGGGGGCGTTAATGATATAAAGCTTAGGCTCAAAATGAAGCTTAGCCTCTTCTAAAAGCTCTAACAAAAGGCGATGGATTTGATTTTCTTTAGAGCTTAAAACCTTGCTTGTGTCAATAAGCTTGTATCCATCACCGCTTAACATGATAGAGCTAAAATTTTGGATACAAACAAGAATAATGACAAAAGCCACCACAAACATGACAATAGTAATTGTAGGAAAAATTTGAAAAGTCATGAGTTTAAAAAGAGCTATGCCTAAATCATTAGCATTGATTCTAATAACATCCACCAACAACCCAATAAAAGCAAAAATCACGCAATAAGTGGTTAAAACCGCGTTCGTTTTGAGCCTGTTTTGCGCGATAATCTTTTCAAAATTCGTCATTATTTTCTCCTTTCTCATGCTTGATTTCTTTGAGCAACGCGCTCGCATAACTCCCTTTAGGCAAGTAAAATCCCAATTCAAATTGTGCTTTTTCTTTCACGTATTGAGAGGTTACATTTTCTGCAAACACCCAAAAAAACCGCCTGGATCCTAGTGTTTTAGCATGGCTACTTAAAAGATTATGCTGGAATTCTTTTTCAATTTCTAAACTCAAATTTTTTGCATAAAGAGCTTTTTTGCCGTCTAGTAACCCTGTAGGCACAGCTTCTTTTTTCAAAAACCTTTCGCTTTCTTTTTCTAATTTTAAAGCGTCAAAAAATTTCCCATAAGGGTAATGGCACATCACATCGCCTTCTAGGATTTTAAAGGGGTGGGCTTGGTTTTTAAGGGATTTTAGAGTGTTTGAATCAACGCTTAAATTTTTTTGTTTAAAAAATTCTAAATTTTCTTTTAGGCTAAAAGCGCTAATGATTTTACTGATTTCTAATCGTTTGCTTAAAAGCGAATTAAACAAATAACTTTGATAGCTTGAAATTAAAAAAGCGTTTAATTTTTGATGAGCGGATTTCGTTTGATTTTGCAAGATTTTTAAACCCTCTTTATGGTTGTCATTGAACTTCCCAAAGCGTTGCGAACCAAAATAATTAGGCATGCCAAACTGCGCGATTTGTTCTAAAACCTGCTTTGTTTTTTGAGCGTTTAGGGGGGTCATTTTTTTAAAACGCATAAAAAAGCGATTCCCTTTTAAATGCCCTAATTTGATTTTATTGTGATGGTAATTCAAAGACAGGATCTTAAGGTTTCTTTCTTGCAAATTATGCGTATTTTTTTCTAATAAAGGGGCGTATTTTTTAGGGAGTGAGATGAATTGAGTCGTCAGCGCGTTTTTATCTTTCAAGCCCGCATAACCCAATTCGGCGATTTTTACCCCTAAAATTTGAGAAAAAACTTGAAGCATTTCCAAAGTGCTTAAACCGCTTTTCCTCACTTGAATAACGGCATGCTCGCCTGTGTTGCTAAATTCATACAAAGGCACTTCATGCACGCAAAAATCCCTAGCGCTAGAATTGAAATGAAAATCAATGCTCGCATGGTTATAAGCATGCAATAAGGGCATAAAATTTAAATTCATGCTTTGATCCTTGAATTGAACGCCCTTGAGAGCGAAACGGAGTCAATGTTTTCAAAATTCACTCCAGTAGGCACGCCTTGAGCGATTTTAGTGAAAGTGAGGTGGAAATGCTGTAATTTATCTTCAATATAAAGCATTAAAGAATCATTAGCCAAAGTGGGAGGGAAAGCAAAAATGATTTCTTTAATGTTTTCTCCAACCAGGCGTTTTTCTAGGGCGTTAAAATCCACTTCTTCTATAGAATTTAACACATAATAGCGCCCTAAAAAATCCTTTAAATCTTCTAAAATAAACACGTCTCTTGGGTGTAAAACCATGCAAAGCTGAGAATTTTGCCGGCTCTCATCAGAGCAAATCTCACAAACTTCACTCTCACTGAGCGCGTTACAAGATGCGCATGTTTTAAGGTTTTCTAGGGCGTTCTCTAAAGCGTGCGTGATTTTTAGCGCCAGATAGGGGTTTTCTAAACCCAAATGATACGCCATTTTAAAGGCGGACTTTTTACCCACATTGGGGATTTTTTCTAAACAATCCACTAAATTTAAAAAGTGATTCAAGCTGTTTTTATAAGTATTCATTCTGTTAGTATATCAAACTTAACTTGACTTGAAAGCCACTAAAAGGGCTTTTATTGTTTTTAAAAGGGGGTTTAATTAATATCATATGAAAAAGTGCTTAATGAAGCGTTTAAATAAAAGCGATATAATGCACTATCTCAATTTTAAGGAATAACATGCCGTTTATCAATATCAAACTCGTGCCAGAAAATGGAGGGCCAACAAACGAGCAAAAACAGCAATTGATTGAAGGGGTTTCAGATTTGATGGTTAAGGTGTTAAACAAAAATAAGGCTTCTATTGTGGTCATTATAGATGAGGTCGATTCTAATAATTATGGTCTTGGGGGCGAGAGTGTCCATCATTTGAGGCAAAAAAACTAAATCTAGTTTTTAAAATTCAAAGATTGCGATGCTCTAACATCTAAGGGGTGCTTATTTTCTACCCCCCTAAAAACTATAAACGTAACTCACATTAAACACCGCAAGGCGTTTGAAAAAGAGAGAGGTATTTAACCCTTTGCCATGCGTTTCATAAAAGGAATTGACCGCTAAAGGGATTTTCAAGCCCA
>NZ_JACTGH010000012.1:0-50431 GCF_014498195.1 Helicobacter pylori
AGTTACGCCTTTATAGATATGATGCGTGAGACCTGTAGGGAATGCGTTGGAGCTCAAACTCTGTAAAATCCCTATGATTAGGGACACAGAGTGAGAACCAAACTCTCCCCCAACATCAGCCTAGGAAACCCAATCGCTTTAGCGTTTGGGTGCTTCACGAAAAAAGTTTTATTCTTTAGCAAATGTAATTATTTATAAAACTCTTATCTAAGCTTCTTTTAAAAGGAAGTAGTTTATGAAGTTTTTTAAAATCCCTAAACTGCACTAATTCCAAAGAGCGATAAGAAATGTTTTTAGAAAGTTTTATTCTTTATTCTTTAAAAAGTTATCGCTTTATAACCAAGCTCTTTAGTTTGATTGTAAAAAACGCTTTTAGCGTTTTAGATTTTATTCTTTTATTTTGCTGGTGTTGTTTTTTATTTCTTTTGTTTTTAACTTTTTTAGTTGGGGTTGTTATGGGGTTTGTGTTTGAATGGTTTTTGTGTTTTAGATTTTTAGAACCGATCTAAAAGAAAACTTTTTCATCAAGTTTCTTTTTTAAAAAAGCCTAAAAATTTCTTAAACACTTCTTTAGGATCGAATGCATCACACACCTTGCACCCATACATGCCAATTAAAATCACAAGCCAGCTCACATACACCCAGCTCATCAAAAACCACAAAATAGAAACGCTCCCATAAAGCTCATGGTAAGTGCGGTTGTATAACACATAATAAGTGAAAGCCCATTTTAACACATGCCAAGAAACGCTCGTAAAAAACACCCATAAAAACACCCAAAAATAATGTTTAAACACCTTGTTCGTGGGAATGGTAAAAAGGATTAAAAAAAACGCGTAAGTGCCTATCCATCTTAAAACATGCAACAGGCTTGAATCTTTATCTTCAAAAAACACTTGGATCTTAATGTCAAAAAACACCACCAAAGGCAGAGCGAATAAAAACACTAAAGTCGTGCCAAAACCCCAAAATAAAAAGATTTCTTTACCCTTAAAATGGGCATAATCTCTGGGCTTTGCGTCAAAAATTTTTGATGCGATGGAGCGGTAATTTTCACAAAAAAGCACCAACGCCACCACAATAGACACCTCTTCAAGCGTGCCTAGGGTCATGTCTGTTTTTTTAAAATTTTCTAAAAAATCCTTAATCGCGCCAATGAGTTTAGGAGCGTTAGGGAAAATCAAGGCTTCCATTTCACCGCTGTGCGCTTGCAAATAATGAGACACAAAAAGACTAAACACAAACAACAAAATAGGCGATAAAGACAAAATCGTATAAAAACTCAAGCTGGAAGCGTAGTAAAACAATTCGCTCAAGCCTAAAAAGGCGTTTTTCAGACGCTCGGAGAAAATCATTCTAAGAAGGCGTAAAAACCCTCTAACGCTTTTAAAAAGTTCTCTCATTAATGACAGCTTGTCGCCATTGTCAAGCCATAAGAGAGCAGTTTTTCTATATCTTTTTTAGGGGCTTTGCCTTTGGTGGTCAAATAATCCCCTAACACCACCGCATTGATGCCGTATTCAAAAAGCTTGGCTTCCTTTTTATCGTTATCTTTAAACACCACTTCACGCCCCCCAGCCACCATAAGCCTAGCGTTAGGCAAAAATTCCTTAGCCAAAAGCACGCATTCTAGGGCTTCATCCGCGCTTAAAGTCTCTGCATCAATGGGCAATACCGGGTTTTTAATGAAAAAATTAATCGGCGTGGTGTGCGGGGAGAGCGAAGCTAAGGCTCTAAGCATTTCAATCCGATCTTCCCAGCTCTCATTAAGCCCAAAAATCCCCCCACTACACAAGCCTAACCCCGCCCTTAAAGCGTTTTCGCATGTGATAAACCTTTCTTCCCATGTGTGCGTGGAACAAATCTTAGGGAAGAAATTTTGCGAAGTCTCTAAATTGTGGTTATAGCTGTGAATGCCCGCATCTCTTAAAAACTCTAATTGCTCCAAATCCGCGCGCCCGCAGCATGCGATTAAATGCAAGCCCAATTCTTCTTTGTTGATGGCTTTAGCTAATTTAGCGATGTATTCGCATTTTTCATCGTCTAATTCGCGCCCTGAAGTAACCAAACAAAACCCTAAAGCCCCCAATTCCCTTAACGCTCTAGCCTCTTGTAAAACCACTTTTTCATCTTTAAATTTATAGCGCTTGATCGCTCCTTGATGGTGTGAGCTTTGCGTGCAATAAGCGCAATCTTCCTTGCAATCCCCACTGCGCACATTGGAAATAGAACATAAAAAAATCTCTTGCATAATCATTCCTTTGTTTTAAAAAAGTTGGTTTTTTTAGATTGATTATAGCAAAGAAAAAGAAGCGCTTTTGATTTTAAGGGCTTTATTCCATTAAATATTAAAACTAAACTTTGTTTGATTTTAATTCAACTGTTCGCTTACACCCTTAAAATTAATCCCAAAACTTTACGCTATAATTCCCTTAACTTTTCACTTAAGGGATTTCATGCAAGATTCATCCATTCAAAGTTACCCCCCCCCCCCCAATCAGCGATAAAAAATCATGCGTTAAATAACGCACCCAATAATAAAGAAATAGATCTACCCACCCACATCACCAGTAATTTAAAAAAAGAGCTTAGAGATTATCAAAAAAAAGCGATATATAATTATTTAGAAAAACGCCAATCCCACCCAACTCAAAAGCATTTCATGTTTGAAATGGCAACCGGTAGCGGTAAAACCTTAGTGATGGCGGGTTTGATTTTAGAATGCTATAAACAAGGCTATCAAAACTTTATCTTTTTTGTAAACAGCGCCAGCATTTTAGAAAAAACGAAATTGAATTTCACAGACAGCGTTTCATCAAAATACCTTTTTAGCGAGAATATCAATATCAATGATGAAAACACAGAAATTAAAAGCATCAATAATTTAAACGAGAGCCACAACAACGCTATCAACATTTATTTCAGCACCATTCAAGGCTTGTTCTCATTATTCACTAAAGCTAAAGAAAACGCTATCACCCTAGAGGATTTAAAAGATCAGAAATTGGTTTTTTTAGCGGATGAAGCGCACCATTTAAACACAGAGACTAAAAAGAAATTGAATGATAGTGAGGCTAGTGAAAAACGCAACTGGGAAAGCGTTGTGAAATTAGCCCTAGAACAAAATAAAGACAATTTATTGCTGGAATTTAGTGCCACTATCCCTAAAGAAAAAAGCGTTGAAGAAAAATATAAAAACTTAAAGGTGGCAACTTACACCTTAAAAGAATTTAGCGAGGATAAATTTTGCAAAAACATCTACTCCCTTTCCTATGAAAACAAAGAATTAGAAACGCGCTTTTTAGGGGCATGCGTTTCCAGTTTGTATAAAGAATTACTAGCCCAACACCATAATATTGAAAACTTTAAACCCTGCATTTTGTTTAAAAGCGAAAGGATTGAAGAGAGTAAAAAAAATCAAGAGCACTTCAACGCCTTTTTAGAAAATTTAAGCCCTTTAGATTTAGAAAATTTTTTCCATTACAGCCGCAACGCTTTTTTTAAAGCCGCTAAAAACTTTTTTGACAAGCAAAAATACACCCCTAACCTTGCCGCATTCTTACAAACGAAATTCAAAAAAAGCACCCAAATTAACACCAATAACGAAAAAGAATTAGAAAAGGGCATGCTTTTATTGAACTCCCTAGAAGACAGAGACAACCCTAAAAGAGTGATTTTTAGCGTGGATAAGCTCAATGAAGGCTGGGATGTGTTGAATTTGTTTGACATTGTCAGGCTTAAAAATAAAGCGAGCCAAAAAGACACCACAAAAGACGCCCAGCTCATAGGGCGAGGAGCGAGATACTACCCCTTTAGCTACAACGATTTCAAGCCAAGCCGCATAGAGTTTTACCAACGCAAGTTTGATTTTTCAAACCCCTTAAGCGCGCTAGAGAGGTTAGACTACCATGCCATTTATGACAGCGAGTTTATCGCTAAATTAAACAACGAGTTACAAGATTTAGGATTAGGATTTGTAAATGAAAAACAGACTATCCCTTTAACGCCCACCAAGCGTTTCAAATGCTACTATGCGAGCAACACAAAAGACAAAAAGAAAAACTTATTTAGTATGGATTATTCAGACCCTGTTGAAGCCACACTCCAAAGTTTGCATGTCCCTTTATTTGGCTTTAATGTGCGTGAAAAGCAAGTGGATTTTAAAGAAGAAAATAAAGGCGATACAACTTATTTTAAGCCCCATACCTTAAATAAAATCCCTATAAACTATTTTTTAAAAGCCCTTAATTTAAAAAACCTGGATTTCAAGACGCTTAAAAAAGCCTTTAAAAAACATGCCTTTAACAATAAAGTGGGATTTATAAAGGAATATATTTCGCTATTAAAAACAAACTTCCATAAAAACCAAAAGTTTGATGACAATAAAATCCTTTTACAACTCGCTGTTTATATCATTGAAAATTTAAAAGACACGCTTTTAAAAGAGCAAGATAAACCTAGCGTGAGCGCGTTAGAATTAAAAGAATTTGAAACGCACAATAAAAGCCTTAGCGCTAGCGAATGGGAAAAAGACATTCCCTTTTATGAATGGCTGCTTTTTAAAGACATGCGAAAACTAGACAGCGATTTAGAAAGGAAGTTTTTAAATTTCATCAACGACCATAAAGAGGTTTTAGACAAGAAATTTAAAGAATGGTGCGTTTTAAGGAACGATCATTTCGCTGAATTAAAAATTTTTTGCAATATAGAAAACAGCCCCTATTACGCGCAAGGTTTTGAGCCGGATTTTATCCTTTTTGCCCAAACGCATAGCGATGAATTTTTAGGCTTCACTTGTTACATGGAAGCTAAAGGCGAACATTTAGAGCCTTCTAACGCTTGGAAAAAAGAATTTTTAGAAACGCTAGAAAACGCCACGCTTAAAAGCCATAACAAAAAGCTCCATTTAAAAGGCTTGCCGTTTTTCACGCTCCATAATAATAAAGTATTCAATGGCGAATTTCAAACCGCTTTCAATCAAATTTTTAAGGACAAAGAATGTTAAAAACCCCACTCAAAACCCTACTAGACGCTTTAATCAATCACTTCACTAAAGAACGATTAGTTACTTTAATCTTACAACATGATGAAAAGCTTTTAACTTTCATGCTTGAGCATGAAAACGCTAACGACTATAAAAAACACTTTTTTAAAATGATCGCTAACTCGCTCGTATTCAATGAAAAAGCGTTATTGGAATGTTTAGAAATAAAAGAATTAGATCGCTCTTTCACGCGATTTAAAAATAAAATAGGCTTGTATTCACAAGGGGGCTTTATCAAATCCAGCGGATCCGTCGTTTTGCATTTCCCTTTTAAAGACAATGTTTTACTGGGTAACGCTAAAGATAACAACACCAAATCTGACGAGCTTTTTTACCATGAAATACTGCATAAAAACGAAATTGATGTGCTTTTAAGCCCGAAAGTGTTGTGCCGTTTTGAAATGCATGGACAAGGCGATTTAGAAAGCGCTTTAAAAGATAAAAACACAAACTACCTTATCAAAGGCAATAACTTGATCGCTCTTCATTCTTTAAAAAAGAAATTCGCTAAACAAGTGAAATGCATCTACATTGACCCCCCTTATAATACGGGTAATGACAGCTTTAATTACAACGATAATTTCAACCACAGCTCTTGGCTAGTGTTTATGAAAAACAGGCTTGAAGCGGCTAGGGAATTTTTAAGCGATGATGGTGTGATTTTTGTGCAATGCGATGACAACGAACAGGCTTATTTAAAGGTTTTAATGGATGAGATTTTTCTTAGGGAGAATTTTGTAAATACGATTATTTGGGAAAAAAAGTATTCTCCACAAAATGATGCGAAATGGTTCTCTGATAACCACGATTTTATTTTACTATATGCTAAAGATAAAGAAATTTGGCGGCCTAATTTATTACCACGCACAAGCGAGATGAATGCACGCTATAAAAATTTAGATAACGATGAAAGGGGTGCGTGGAAACCTAGTGATTGTTTGGTAAAAACTTATATGGCGAGTTATGATTATCCTATCACTACACCAAGTGGAAAAATTGTAACGCCACCAAAAGGGCGGTGTTGGATGACTTCAAAAGAAAATTTTCAAAAACTTGTAGATGATAATCGTATTTATTTTGGAAGAAATGGAGACAATGTTCCTAGTTTGAAACGCTTTTTAAGTGAAGTCAAGCAAGGCACCACACCTTTAACAATATGGAAATATACAGAAGTGGGACATAATCAAGATGCCACAAAACAATTGCTAGCTCTCTTTAATAATGTAAAACTTTTTGACACCCCCAAACCCGAAGCCCTAATTTCAAGAATTTTAGAAATTTCCACCCAAGAAAACGACCTCGTGTTAGACTTTTTTGCCGGGAGCGGGACGACTTGCGCGGTGGCGCACAAAATGAAACGCCGCTACATTGGCATCGAGCAAATGGACTATATAGAAACGATCACTAAAGAAAGGTTAAAAAAAGTCATAGAGGGCGAGCAAGGGGGCATTTCTAAAAAATGCGGTTTTAAAGAGGGCGGGAGTTTTGTCTATGCTGAATTAAAAGAAGTGAATTTAGAAATTAAAAAACAAATCACTAACGCTAACAGCGCGAGCGAATGCCTAAAAATCTTTAACGCTCTTAATAAGCGTTTTTTAAAACGCGCCGATAATAAGATGGGTGAAATCCATAGCGAAGAGTTCCAAAATTTAGATTTAAACGAGCAAAAAAGAAAATGCTGCGCTTCTTTGGACTCTAACGAAGACTATTTAAACTTGGGCGATATTGACGAAGACGCATGGGAGATAGATGAGATCACTAAAAAATACAATGAAATTTTTTATTCTTAAATTTGATCGTTCAATGCGCGATTTAACGCATCAAAACGCTACGCCTATTTAGTGGGTAAAAATAAACGATTAAAAATATTGTTGTAGTATTCAAGCCAACCAACAAGGAGCAAAACATGAAAACCTTTAAAAACTGGCTCTGTTTTAGCCTGATCGCTATGAGTTGGCTCCAAGCGGACATGCTGGATAATTTCACTAAGGCTATTAACAGCTACACCGCTAAAAAGCTTAATGAAATCAAGGATCAAGTCAATAGCGCTAACCCCGCTAAAAATCGCAATACCACTCATAACGCTAATGGCATGCTCACTAACATTGATTGTAAAGTCTTAAAAAATAACTTCTATTCGGTGTGTTATTCTAGCGAGTTAAAAAACCCTATTTATGGCGTGAGCGTGTTGTTTGGGGATTTAGTGGATAAAAACAATATTGAAAAACGCTATGAGTTTAAAACGGACACACGATTAGCCAAATACCAACAAGCCACGACACAAGATTACACCAGAAGCGGTTTTGATAGGGGGCATTTTGTGGCGAATGACGCTTCTTTTGATTTTGCGTCTAACCCTTTAAGAGAGACTTACAGAATGACTAATATCACCCCTGAAGCCAAAAACACCAACAGGCATTCTGTTTTATTGGTAGAAAAAGAGGGCCGTAATTTGGCCAGGAAATACCATCAAGTTTTAGTAGAAGAACTCACCATTATCAAACAAGGTTATAGGACTTTTAGCTCTAAAAATATCGCTATCCCTAGCGGCTTTTGGTATCATTATGATATAAGCTTAACGGATAGCTATGAAAACGCTAAAAGCGAATGCTTTTATATCCCTAATGACAACCAAAACTATCCCTTACAAGAAATGAGAAGAGATTGTAAAGAATATGAGTGGGTTGAAAAGCAAGTGGTTTTTAAGAATAATAAAAACGCTGAGTTGAACGAATTGCCTAAGTATCTTAACAACGCTAAGAAGTATTAAAACCGCTCTTAAAATGCCCGTAAAACACCGGTATTTTGGATAAAGGTTTAAGAAATCAAATTTCTAAACGGCTAAAATTGGTTTTTTGTTGGAAGCGTTTCATAGGTGTTGGAGAAATGAAATAAAAACGATTATTACCTGCTTCTCGCAACTCTAAAAACAACAATATGCAAATTTTAAATTATTTTACATGAACTCCTGGAGTTTGTTCGCTTGCGCCATCCATTCTGCAAGGCTTTCATAATCGTTATTTTCTATCCAAGCCTTAGCTTGCGCGATTTCTTTTTCGCATTTTTTAATCGCTTCTAAGACATTGTCTCGGTTTTGTTTGAAAATATCTTTCCACATTAAAGGCGAGCTTTTAGACAAACGGCTCATATCCCTAAAACCCCCACCCGCTAAGGATAAAATCATCTCTGGGTCGTTTTGCTTTAAAACGCTATTGGCTAGAGCGTAGCTCAAAACATGGGGTAAATGGCTGATATAAGCCACATGGGTGTCATGCTCATTGGATTTCATCTTGATCAAGCGCGCTTTAACGCCTAAAAAGATTTCTTTAGCGAGTTCTACTTGCTCAGCCCCTGAATCTTCTAAATCGCACAATATCACCAAAGCGTTTTCATACAGCCCCTTAACGCTCGCTTTAGGGCCATAAAACTCTGTCCCGCACATGGGGTGCGCGGCGATGAAATTTTGACGGATGCTTTTAGGGATATTGCGAATGATTTGCGCTTTAGCACCCCCTAAATCAATAATCGTTGCGCTTTTTTTAACAGAAGTCATTTTTTTCAAACATCCAATGATGCCCTCAACTGGAATGGCTAAAAAAATCACATCGCATTCTAAAATCTTTTCAAACTCCACGCATTCATCTACAAGCCCCAAAGTCAAAGCCAATTTAGCATGCAAAGCGTTATGATCATAGCCTGTAACGCTTTTAAAACGCCCCCATTCTTGCAAGGCCAACCCTAAACTCCCCCCCATAAGCCCTAAACCAATAATGCCTGCTTTCATGCCAAATTCTAAAGTAAGGTTTTTTCTAGCACTTCAGCGATGTTTTTCACCGCAACGATGTTTAAATTCTCTCGCACTTCAGCAGGGATCTCGTCTAAATCCCTTTCATAGTTTTTGACAGGAATGAGAGCGGTTTTAATGCCGGCTTTAAAAGCGGCGATCAATTTTTCTTTCAACCCCCCTATGGGTAAAACTTCCCCGCTCAAAGTCAATTCGCCCGTCATTGCCACTTCGCTTCTTGTAGCCCTATCGCACAAAATGCTCGCCATCACGCTTGCCATAGCGATCCCAGCGCTCGGGCCGTCTTTAGGCGTAGCCCCCTCAGGGACATGCAAGTGCAAATCATAAGCGTTATAAACTTTCAGCGCTTTTTTCTTTTTCTTACCCTCTGCATCGGTTTCGCTAGGGATTTTAGGCGCCTTTAAGGTTTCGTTATCCAATAAGACTTTGACAACAGAAAAGGCAATAATGGCGGATTCTTTCATCACATCGCCTAAGCTCCCGGTGAGCTTCAATTCCCCCTTGCCTCTAATCTTAAGCGCTTCAATTTTAAGCACATCACCACCCACTGGAGTCCATGCCAAACCATTGACGATACCGATTTTATTTTCTTCATCTATGGGGTCAATTTCAAACACCATGCGTTCTAAATACTCTTTAAGGTTATTAGGCGTGATAGAGACGCAGAAATCTTTACTCTCGCTTTTTTGATTTTCGCTTTTTTGATCTTCGCCTTTTTTGGTCCGCCCTTTTTTGTGCGGGTTATCTTCTAGGTATTTTAAAGCTACTTTACGCATAATCGTTGCGATTTGTCTTCGTAAATCCCTAACGCCCGCTTCTCTGGTGTATTTTTCAATAATGAGTTTCAAACACTCATGGCTAATATCCACTTCGCTAGGCTTTAAGGCGTGCTTTTCTAATTCTTGGGGGATGAGATAGTTTTTAGCGATCTCTTCTTTTTCGCTAGGCGTGTAGCTGGACACACTGATAAATTCCATTCTGTCTCTTAAAGGGGCCGGGATCCTGTCAATATTGTTAGCAGTAGCGATAAAAATCACTTGCGACAAATCAATGCTGAAATTCGCGTAATGATCCCTAAAAGCGATATTTTGCTCAGGGTCTAAGATCTCTAATAAAGCGCTCGCTGGATCGCCCCTAACGCTCCTATCCACCTTGTCAATCTCATCTAAAACCATGACAGGATTCATCTTTTTAGCTTCAATAAGCCCTTGGACAATACGCCCTGGCATTGAGCCTATATAAGTGCGTCTGTGCCCTCTTAATTCATTCACGTCTTCTAAGCCCCCTAAAGCGATCCGAACTAAAGGGCGCTCTATCGCTTTAGCGATAGAATTAGCCAAGCTTGTTTTACCCACACCAGGAGGCCCATAAAAGCATAAAATCGTGCCTTTAGTCTTGTCTTTTTTTTCTTGCTTTTTTTTATGGCGCATTTCTAAAAGTTGCATGGTGGCAAAGTATTCCACGATGCGCTCTTTAGGCCTTTTTAAGGAATAATGATCGTTGTCTAATTGCTCTTTGACATGCTTAATGTCTAGCGCTTTTTTTTCATATTGCCCAAAAGGCACATCCAGCATGGTTTCAACATAATTTTGCAAAGTCGCGCTATCTGAGCTGTCCGCATGGGTTCGGCTCAGTCGGTCAATTTGCTTTTTGATTTCCTTAAACGCTTCTTCTTTTAAAAAAGGCTTGACGCTTTCTAGTTTTTGGTAGTATTGGTTTAAATCTTCGTCTCGTTGTTTGTCTGTGCCAAGCTCTTTTTGGATTTGCTTGAGCTGCTCTTTTAAGAAATATTCCTTATTGGTTTGCTCCATTTTTTGATGGACTTTGGACTTGATTTCTTTTTGGAGTTTTTGGGTTTTAGTTTCTTCTATCACAATATCAATCAAATCCAACAAGCGCTGCTCGGTGTTGTTGTTGGCAAAAAGAGAATACGCTTGATCTTTTTTCAAATGCAAGGCCGCTGCGATTAAATCAGCGATGCGGTTAGGATCGTCATTGTCTTCTAAAGCCTTGATCAAATCCGGGGGGAAGAGCGAGCTGACATTGGCTAGAGTGATCACTTTTTCTTTTAAGACTTCCACGATCGCTTGAATGTTTTCTTTATCGTATTCTAAATATTCAATAGGGCTTATTTGAGCTTCTAAAAAGCCTTGCTCGTTTTCTTTAGCAGGCTCTAAAATACGCCCCTTAGCGATGCCATTAAAGAGCAATTTCACGCGCCCATTAGGCATGTTGGCTTCACGCATGACAGAGCCTATCACCCCCACGTCATAATAAGGGGCTTCATTGTCATTCAATTTGTCTTTTTGGCATGCAATAAAGACTAATGATTTATTGTTTTTAGCGTAAGCCACCGCCTTAATGCTCGCGTTATTTTGCAAAAAAATAGGGGCTATCATAAAGGGGTATAAAAAAGTGTCTTCTTCTACCAATAAAGGCAGAATTTTAGGAAAATCTTCAGTCATTTTTCATCTCTCTGTTATAAATTTGTATGGTTTTGAAATATCCTACCAATCAAAAATTAACACATACCAAGGCATGTGCGATGGTTTGGGTTTAGTCTCTTTTTCTAAAGTCTCATCTATCCTTTCTAAATAGCGTTTCACGCCCTCAGGCTTGTGGCGTTTTTTATAGACATTCGCGATCGCACGATTGAGCTCATTTTGCCCTAAAATGAATTTGATTTGCATGTATTCTACATAGGGGCGGTAACGGCTGTTAGGGTATTTTTCTATAAATTCGCCTAAACTCACAATAGAATTAGAGATAAATTCCTGGTCTTTAGAATGGTTTTTGAAAGCGTAATAATGCGATTGCAACTTTAAAAAAGTCAAATAATCCACATTGTCCTTAGTCCCAAAGCGCTTGATGTATTCATCAAAGTAAAAAGACGCTAAAACATACTCTTTCTTTTTCATGTGTGCCTGCCCTAAAGCTAGCATGGCTTCTGGGACAAGGGGGGAATTGATGTGTTCGCTTTGTAAGGAAGAATAGTAATTGTCCGCTGTTTCTAAATTAGCAAAAAGGATTTCTCTCAAAATCCCTTGATACCAAAAAATCGCCGGTTTGTTGTATTCGTCTTTTTTTTTCTTTTTGTTCGCGCAACCGGTGCCTATCACAATGATTGCCATTGTGATAAAAAGGAAAGTTTTAAAATGTTTTAAACGCATGCCACCTGTCTTATAAAGTTAAATTTTTGAATAACTCATGGTTATTTTTTCTTAATCTTTCTTATTCCCACCGAATAATGTCAGCACCATTTCTCCAAATCAAGCCCAACCGCACCAAAAAGGTGCCACCCATCGCTAAAATGAGATTTACTGGGATTATTTTTCTTGATTTGTGGTTTTATTTTGCTCATTCCTCACTCCTTGTTATATTTTAATAATTCTTCAGTTAAACTTCCATCATGATTAAATTATTGGGATTATACCCAAAACTAGCAAAAATTGATTTTACCAAAATTGTTTGATATAATACAGAGTTTTTAATTTAGAAATCATTGAGCGCTGGTTTTAAGGCGGTCTTTATTCTTTAAGGAGAAGATTTTGTGCTTTTTTAAAGGGAATGCAATCGCCTATGATTTTTGATGTGAAAGCGCCTATATTAGGGTTTGAAACCGTTCATAAAATGCGTTTGCAAAAGATTGATGAAATCTTTTTGCGTTTGAATAGTGCAGAAGATAATTCCGTGGTGTCTTTCACGCTGGTTAATCCCTTTGCTTTAAGAAAATACGAATTTGAAGTGCCTGCCCCCTTAAAAATCCTTTTAGAATTAGAGGGAGCCAAGAGCGTTCTAGTCGCTAATATCATGGTGGTTCAAACTCCCATTGAGCTTTCCACCGTGAATTATTTAGCCCCTTTAATTTTCAATTTGGACAAGCAGCTCATGGGGCAAGTGGTTTTGGATTCTAACAAATACCCACACTACCATTTAAGAGAGAATATTCTAAGCCACACGCATGAATGATGCAAAGCGGTGTCTGTGTAAAGCGTTTCTTTAAACTTATGGCGCAATGCATCGGCGTTTTTGCAAATACAAGCGAGCGGTTTTCTTATGGTATAATAGCGGTTATTTTTATAGGATAACCAACGCTAAAAATGGCGCTTTAGTTGAACCAAAACAAGGAGTTTATTTTATGGAACAAAGCCATCAAAACTTACAATCTCAATTTTTTATAGAGCATATCTTACAGATTCTACCTCACCGCTATCCCATGCTCTTAGTGGATAGAATTATAGAGTTACAAGCCAATCAAAAAATTGTCGCTTATAAGAATATCACTTTTAATGAAGATGTGTTTAACGGGCATTTCCCTAATAAGCCCATTTTCCCGGGCGTTTTGATCGTAGAGGGCATGGCGCAAAGCGGAGGGTTTTTGGCTTTCACTAGCTTGTGGGGGTTTGACCCTGAAATAGCCAAAACAAAAATCGTGTATTTCATGACGATTGATAAGGTTAAATTCCGCATTCCTGTAACCCCAGGCGACAGATTGGAATACCATTTAGAAGTCTTAAAGCATAAGGGCATGATCTGGCAAGTGGGTGGCACGGCTCAAGTGGATGGCAAAGTGGTCGCTGAAGCCGAATTGAAAGCCATGATCGCAGAGAGAGAATAAAAATGAGTAAAATTGCAAAAACAGCCATCATCTCTCCTAAAGCAGAGATTGGCAAGGGTGTAGAGATTGGGGAATTTTGCGTGATTGGGGATGGCGTCAAACTAGATGATGGCGTAAAACTCCATAACAATGTAACCTTACAAGGGCATACTTTCATCGGGAAAAACACCGAAATTTTCCCTTTTGCCGTGCTAGGCACACAGCCTCAAGATTTAAAATATAAGGGCGAATACAGCGAACTGATGGTTGGAGAAGACAACCTCATTCGTGAATTTTGCATGATAAATCCTGGCACTGAAGGGGGGATTAAAAAGACCATTATTGGGGATAAAAACCTGCTCATGGCTTATGTGCATGTTGCGCATGATTGCGTGATTGGCAATCATTGCATTTTGGCTAATGGCGTAACTTTAGCAGGGCATATTGAAATAGGCGATTATGTCAATATCGGCGGTCTTACCGCAATCCATCAGTTTGTGCGTATCGCTAAAGGGTGCATGATAGCCGGTAAGAGCGCTTTAGGCAAAGATGTGCCGCCTTATTGCACCGTGGAGGGCAATCGCGCTTTTATTAGGGGGTTAAACCGCCACCGGATGCGCCAATTACTAGAGAGTAAGGATATTGATTTTATTTATGCGCTTTATAAAAGGTTGTTTAGCCCTGTCCCCTCCTTAAGAGAGAGCGCTAAATTAGAATTAGAAGAGCATGCCAATAACCCTTTTGTAAAAGAGATTTGCTCTTTTATTTTGGAGAGTTCTAGGGGCGTGGCGTATAAGTCAAGCGAATATTCTAGCGAAGAAAAACAAGAGGAATAACATGAACGAAACGCTTTATTGCAGTTTTTGCAAAAAACCAGAATCCAGAGATCCCAAAAAACGCCGCATTATTTTTGCGAGCAACCTGAATAAAGATGTGTGCGTGTGCGAATATTGTATAGATGTGATGCATGGGGAATTGCATAAATACGATAGAATGGATTCTTTATTAGCGCTCAAAAGAGACCGATTAAGAAGAATGGAATCAAGCGTCCATGAAGAAGAGTTTTTGCTCTCTTGCATTCCAGCCCCTAAAGAGCTTAAGGCGGTTTTAGACAATTATGTGATAGGCCAAGAGCAGGCCAAAAAGGTTTTTTCCGTAGCCGTGTATAACCATTACAAACGCTTATCTTTTAAAGAAAAACTCAAAAAACAAGACAACCAAGACAGCAATGTGGAGTTAGAACATTTAGAAGAAGTGGAGTTGAGCAAGTCTAATATTTTACTGATCGGCCCTACAGGATCAGGCAAGACTCTAATGGCGCAAACTCTAGCCAAGCATTTGGATATTCCTATCGCCATTAGCGATGCGACTAGCTTGACTGAAGCGGGTTATGTGGGCGAAGATGTGGAAAATATCCTTACAAGATTGTTGCAAGCGAGCGATTGGAATGTCCAAAAAGCCCAAAAAGGCATTGTGTTTATTGATGAGATTGATAAAATCAGCCGTTTGTCAGAAAACCGCTCCATCACTAGAGACGTTTCTGGCGAGGGCGTTCAGCAAGCGTTGTTGAAAATCGTTGAAGGCTCTTTAGTGAATATCCCCCCCAAAGGCGGCAGAAAACACCCTGAGGGCAATTTCATTCAAATTGACACGAGCGATATTTTATTCATTTGCGCCGGAGCGTTTGACGGGTTAGCTGAAATCATTAAAAAACGCACCACGCAAAATGTGTTGGGTTTCACTCAAGAAAAGATGAGCAAAAAAGAGCAAGAAGCGATCTTGCATTTAGTCCAAACCCATGACTTGGTAACTTATGGGCTTATCCCTGAGCTTATTGGCCGTTTGCCGGTTTTAAGCACGCTAGATAGCATCAGTTTAGAAGCGATGGTGGATATTTTACAAAAACCTAAAAACGCCCTAATCAAGCAATACCAGCAACTTTTCAAAATGGATGAAGTGGATTTGATCTTTGAAGAAGAAGCCATTAAAGAAATCGCTAAACTCGCTTTAGAAAGAAAAACCGGGGCTAGGGGCTTAAGGGCGATCATTGAAGATTTTTGTTTGGATATTATGTTTGATTTGCCCAAGCTTAAGGGATCGGAAGTGCGTATCACTAAAGATTGTGTTTTGAAACAGGCTGAACCTTTAATCATCGCTAAAACGCATTCTAAAATTCTTCCTTAAGGAACACGCTTATAAATTTAACGATAAAGGATTGGAAAGGGCATGATTTTTAGCAAATTGATCGGTTTGTTTTCGCATGATATTGCCATAGATTTAGGCACGGCTAACACGATCGTGTTGGTCAAAGGGCAGGGCATTATTATCAATGAGCCTTCTATTGTGGCGGTGCGCATGGGATTGTTTGATTCTAAAGCTTATGATATTTTGGCAGTGGGGAGCGAGGCTAAGGAAATGCTAGGCAAAACCCCTAACAGCATCAGAGCGATTCGCCCCATGAAAGATGGCGTGATTGCCGATTATGACATTACCGCTAAAATGATCCGCTATTTTATTGAAAAAGCGCACAAACGAAAAACATGGATCCGCCCGCGCATCATGGTGTGCGTGCCTTATGGGTTGACAAGCGTGGAAAGGAATGCGGTTAAAGAGAGTGCTTTAAGCGCTGGGGCTAGAGAGGTCTTTTTAATTGAAGAGCCTATGGCGGCCGCGATTGGGGCAGGCTTGCCGGTCAAAGAGCCGCAAGGGAGTTTGATTGTGGATATTGGCGGAGGCACGACTGAAATTGGCGTGATCAGTCTTGGGGGGTTAGTCATTTCTAAAAGCATTAGAGTGGCTGGGGATAAATTGGATCAAAGCATCGTGGAATACATCCGCAAGAAATTCAATTTATTGATAGGGGAGCGCACCGGCGAAGAGATTAAGATTGAAATCGGTTGCGCGATCAAACTAGATCCGCCTCTCACCATGGAAGTGTCAGGGAGGGATCAAGTGAGCGGGTTGTTGCACACGATTGAATTGAGCTCTGATGACGTGTTTGAAGCCATTAAAGATCAGGTGAGGGAAATCTCTAGCGCTTTAAGGAGCGTGCTTGAAGAGGTGAAACCGGATTTAGCGAGAGACATTGTGCAAAATGGCGTGGTGCTTACCGGCGGTGGGGCTTTGATTAAGGGATTAGACAAGTATTTAAGCGATATGGTTAAACTCCCTGTGTATGTGGGCGATGAGCCTTTATTGGCGGTAGCCAAAGGCACAGGGGAAGCCATACAAGATTTGGATTTACTCAGCCGTGTGGGTTTTAGTGAATAATGCATGCGTTTTTATTTCAAATTCCTTTGGCTTTTAGGGATTTTTCTTATTTTTTATTTTTTAGACATTAAAGGCAGTTCTTCTTATATCAGCGACAGGATTAAAAATGCCTTGATGAGCGCTAAAAACAGCTTATTAGACAACATTCAAGCGTATTTTTTTCAAGCCCAAAACATTAAGGAATTTCAAAAAGAACGCTTGATTTTAGAAGCTTTAAAACTAGAAAACGCCGATTTGAAAGAGCGTTTGAATAGTATCTATCCTTTAGAAAATCCAAAAATGACTTATACCCCTACTTTTATGACTTCATTCATCAGTTTAGAAGACACGCACAGCGTTTCTCTCAACCCTATTGTAAATTTAGAAGAAAATAAGATTTATGGCCTTGTCTCTCACAACCAAGCTATAGGCATTGCGGTGCTGGAAAAAGGGCGCTTGAATGGGTTTTTGAACGCCCACAAGAGATGCGCTTATAGCGTGATGATAGGCCAAAATCAAGTGTTAGGCTTTATAGGGACTAATTTCAAGCAAGAATTAGTCGTGGATTTTATTGTCCCTAGTGCTGAAATCAACATAGGCGATCAAGTGCTAACGAGCGGGCTAGACGGGATTTTTGGAGCGGGGGTGTTTGTGGGCGAAGTTTCAAGCATTGAAGATCATTACACTTATAAAAGCGCGGTATTAAAAAACGCTTTTTTAAGCGAAGCCAAACTTTTAAGGCATGTGTTTTTAAGCGATGTGAAAAACTAGCGCTTTATTCAAGGCTATTCAAGCGCATTTTTAACCCCTTTCAATGAAATCAGGCTAATTGTTTAAATCCAGAAAAAAATATTCTAGTTTCCCTTTTTCAATCCAAAGATCCCTATAACGCTCCCCCACACCATCCTTATCCCCATAAAATTTTAAAACCACTTTGATTTTGAGATTGGGATCGTTTTTAGGGTTAAAAATTTTATCTTTAAAAAGTTTATACGCATCTGCTTTATGTTCGTATTCAGCAATTTTAGTCCCTTTAGGATCAATGAAACAAATGATCTGCGTATCGCCCTTTTGAAGCCAAAAGATAAAATCAGGGAAAAAGCGCCTTTCTGCAGCGTTGTTGAAATAAGGGATAAACAAATTGTCTAAGTGTTCATCAATCTTGCTGAACGCCCAAAAATCATAGTTTTCTTGAAGCGTTTCGGTAATCTTTAACAACTCTTCTAAAAAATCGCTCTCGCTCTTTACTTTAACCACATGCTTAAGCCAATCGCAGTTTTTGGCTTTAATTAAAGGGGTGTAGTAATGCTCTTTGAGCTTTAACAGCTCTGCATCACCAACTTTAAAGGTTTTGTCTTGTTTGTGTTTGTCTGTATCATAAGGATCGATCTCGCCTTGCGCGATTTTTTTTCTTAAAGTTTCTTTATCCAAAGGCGCATGCTCTTTCACTTCTTGGATGGTTTTAATCAATGCTTCTTCCTTATCCGCCTTAACTTTAATCCTTTTAAAATGCACGATTTTCTCATTATCTAGGGCGTTAAACTCGTCTTTAGGCACTTTTTGATTAGGGTATAGCTTGCCTTTAATTTCAGAAATCATGTAATCTAAATCTTTATAATGCCAAGTTGATACCTTTTTAAAATGCGCTTTTTGTATCATTTTTTTTAACTGCTCGTAATCTTTGGGGTCATAAATTTCATGCTTTAAAATGAAATGCTTTTCGCTCATCAAATTAAAATACTCTTTTAAATCCTTAAAATTTTTTTCGCTCATTTTAAACGAAGCGCTTTCAGGAAGTTCAAGAACGCTTGTTGGTTCTTTGCGGTAGCAAGGCACGAATAATGCGTGTTTTATGGGCGTTTTTTCTAATTTGATTTCACGCCAAGAACCTCTACTCTCACCCCTATTTTCGCTCTCTTTTTGGATCTTTAAAATCGCTTCAAGGCTTGCATGGTTAGTGGGTATCACAAAAAGCGTTTCTAGCATTGCGGCGTTTGGCTTCAAGTTTTCTTTAATGGCTTCATCTATTTCTAAATACGCTAACCTTTGGCGTTGGTTTTTGACG
This sequence comes from Helicobacter pylori, assembly GCF_014498195.1. Lineage (GTDB taxonomy): Bacteria > Campylobacterota > Campylobacteria > Campylobacterales > Helicobacteraceae > Helicobacter > Helicobacter pylori_DO. The sequence goes on from NZ_JACTGH010000012.1 coordinate 18,761, forward strand.
CTTTCAATCCTTACGCCTCTGCCAAAAGATTGTTTCACCAGCTTTTTAGCGTCATCATCAAGCCCTATATTTAAAAATAAAATCACGCTAGGCCTTGTGCTATCCCACCCGGTTTCAAAAGTGCGAGACCCCACTAAGATATTGATACTGCTCTTGTCAATCTGACTGAAATAGCTCTCTTCTTTAAAGCTTAAATTCTTGCTCACCACCTTCACGCTCTTTAATTTTTCACAAATCCATTCTGTAATATCGCCTATTTTAATCAAGCAAAAGACTTTATCGCTTGTGTTGAGTTTGAAAGCGATTTCTTGGTTGTTTTTAGGGTTAATAATCACTTCAATATGCCCGCTATTAGCATAAAAAACTTCTTCTTTTAAGCCTTTAAAATCCATGCTCTTTAAACCCTCTTTAAAAACCTTAACCTTATAGTCTTTATCTTTGCTGCCGCTAAAAAGAAATTCCGGATTCTTTAATTCCTCTAATAAATCTTCTTCAGCTTTTCTAAAATCGCTCTCATCGTTATTTTCAATCACGCGCGCTAAAGTTTTAAAAAAGATTTCCGCATCGCTGTTTTCCACATTCACAGAATGCGTGAACACGAGCATTAAAGGGTCATGAAAATAGCCTTCTGTTTTATAGCGTTTTTGCATGCCTAAAAGCAATAACGCTTTTAAAAGAGCGATTTCTTTTTCCCTATCGTTTAAATCTTTCAATTCCTTAAAAGCGTTTAAGTTGTTTTTCTTCAATAAAACAGATTCTTTACCATAGCCAAGCTTCACCCACTCGCCCACGCTCAAATTATACACCGAAGTGATGAGATCGCTTTCTTCGGTGAAAGTGGCACTGAAATTGAATAAAAACCCTTTTAAAGACAGCAGACTAAAGATAGCCTGTCTTTTGCTCTCAGACTTGTTTCCCTTGTGCGCTTCATCTAAAATCACATAATTTTCCCCATTATCCCAATAATCCTTATAATTTAAAAGGTTTTCCTTGCTTTCTTCATCATTCATCAAATCCGCGCGGTAATAAAAAAGAGCGATTTTTTCAAAGAAATCTTTTGGAGCGCGATGGAAATCTTTATGGGTAACCTCTTTAAGGTTTTTGAAATCAATTTGCTTGGAAAAGTCCTTACCCCGGTTGTATTTTTCAATTTCTTTTTCAAATTGCTTGATCAAATTTTCATTGGCGCTAAAAAACATGATATTTTTCTTAGGGATTAAACCCATTCCCATAGCCACGCTTAAAAGCTCTACAAGTTTGATAATGACAATCGTTTTACCGCTCCCTGTAGCCATGTAAAAGGCTAAGCGGTTGATAAAATTTTCAAAACTCACGCGCTGATTTTCCACCTTAAAGTAGCTCTTTAACAAATGATTGAGTTTTTTGTTAGTAAAATCGCAATTAGCGAATGGATAATGCTCTTGATAAAACGCGTAAAATTCTTTTTTACTTCCTTTGAAATCCTTAAAATAAGCGACAAGCATTCTAAAAGCGTTAATCAAAGCTTGCTGTTGGTAATCTAAAAGCTCCTTATTGCTATCAAAGCTTTTAAAGTCTAGCCTTTCTAATGGCTCGTTAATCTCGTTAGTGTTCAATTCATCTTCAGCGAGTTTTTGCGCGACAAAAATTTCATTATGGGTTGTTAAATCTTTTTTCTTTGCCATTATGCCTCCTTACCAAATGAGCGCTTCTTTTAAGGCTTTTAAAATCTCTATTTCTTTATCATTCCCTTTAAATTTCACCACCCTTTCATCAAAAAACTCCACTTTCAGCCCCCATAAATTTTCCAAAGTCTCTTTAATATCCACGCCCATGTTTTCTAGCGCTTCTATATTGAGCGTGTAAGATTCGTTTTTGCATCCCACTAAATCGCTGTATTGTTCATCATAAGCTAGGGGTTTGTCGTTGTCTTCATACTTGATTTTTCTTAAAATCTCTTCATAGCTTTCTAATTCATAAACTTTGACTACCCCACCTTTATTAAATTCTTTAGCCGCGCCGCTTTTAAAACCGCCGATGACCTTTTTAAGCCTGGGCAAAATCACACGCTCAAAATGCTCCCCCATTTCAACACCGATATACTTTCTCTTAAGCTTGTGCGCCACCGCGCAAGTCGTCCCACTCCCAGCGAAAAAATCTAAAACGATAGAGTTTTCGTTACTGCTCGCTTGGATTATCCTTTCTAGCAATTTTTCCGGTTTTTGGGTTAGATTTTCATTGTTTTTTACCCTTTCTGTTGAAGTAGAGCCAATGATAGGTATATTCCATAAAGTATCCACATAGCGTTCATGAGATAATTCATAAATAACCTTACCATTTTCATCTCTTGCTCTCATATTTTTACCATCTCGCCCTTCTCGCTTGCTTAAAAGAACTGGCTCACTTCGTGGCTCTTTTTGTCTATAAAATATATATTCTTCATTTTTAGAATAATTTAAAATTGTTTCGGTGTTTTTAGCAAAACTATTGCCACTATTTGCCATTTTATTAGAGTAATACCAAATTATCTCATTCCTAAAATTTTCTTTACCAAAAATATCATTGAGTAGCATACGCCCCAAATAATTCGCATTGTTATCCAAATGTAAATAGAAGCTCCCTTGAGAGCTTAAAAAATCATAAGCGAGTTGCAAGCGGTTATGCATAAGGCTTAGCCATGTGCTATCTTGAAACCTATCTATGTAAACAAAATCGCTGCCGGTATTAAAGGGCGGATCAATATAAATGCAATCAATTGTTTCTTTATAGCGGTTTTTGAGAGAGTTTAGGGCTTGGTAGTTTTCGCTTTTAATGAGCGTGCCGTTGATTTCATTTTCACTGAATAAGCTTTTAATCTCTTCTTCTAAATCTTTAAAATAGAGGGTGTCTAGGGGCAAAAACTCATTTTCTAAAAGATTGTCTGTAATTTTTAGATTCAAGTCTTGCCATTCTTTAACTTGTTTGGGGTAGTTTGGGTGGCTTGTGATCTTGTTCAAATCGTAGTTTTTAGCTTTGAGTTTGTCTAAGCTCACGATGAAATGCGAGTTTAATACAAAACGAGGTTTGTTCCAAATCTTACAGAGTTCGTTTTCAAATTCGCTCACTAATACAATCACTTGCAACGCCACTTCCTTAATGGTGTTGATCTCATTCAGGCGTTTAGCATCAAATGCAGTCATTTCTTTAAAAAGGTATTCAAACAGATACAAATCCAACTGCTCTTTTAAAAACCCTAGCGCGTTTTTATGAATAAAATAATCCATGTTGCCTTGCTTTTTGAATTTTACAAACGCTTTTTTTAAAATTTCTTCATCAAGTTTGACGCTTTGATTGGAGCATTCTTTGAGGATTTCATTCACTTTAGTTTGATTCCCCTTGCTACTGAGCGTAACGCTAAAATTTAGGGTGTTAGTTTTTGTGTCTGTATCTTTTAGATTAAAGACTAAATCTATTTTTTCATTATATTTTTTGCTCTCTAGTAAAGAAGTGTCAAAATTAAAAAGAATGTTTTCTAATTCAAAGCAAAAATCCTTATAGTTCGTTTCGCTTTTTACGTAATAAAGATCTTTGGTTTTATAAAATAAAGCGGTGTCTTTTTTGAGGGAGCATTTTTCATAATCGCTTTTGGTATAAAGGCTGTCATAAAGGGGCGTGTCGTTGAAATAAATCCCTCCATTAGCGCTGAAATAACGCTTGAAAAAGCTATAGAGTTTGTCAAACAATTCTTCTTTGAGATCGTTATTATTTTGGCATTTTGAATCAATGAGTTTTTTTAATTCTTGTTTTTTATGGTGGTAATACTGGCTTTTAGCTTTCATGAGGTTGACCATGCCATTTTTCACCGCTTTAGGGCTAGGATCTAAAAGGTTTTCTGGCTGGTCTTCAACCTTAACGCCTATGAAAAGGTTTTCTAAAACTTCATAAAATTGCGCTTCGTTCGTTTTCATTATCACGCTCCTTAAAAACATGAAAAGTATTATAACAAAGCCCTTTAATTAAGCGCTACAATACCCCCATGCAAAAAAAGATTTTTTTACTAGAAGACGATTACCTTTTGAGCGAGAGCGTTAGGGAGATTGGCTTATTGAAATTTTAGATTATCTTGACTGACTCATTTTTTTAAAACACCCCTATTTCATTGTAAAATTCTTTCATACAAAACCCATTGGAATTTAATAAAAGGTAAAAATAAGATTGAATATCAATAAAGTGTTTTATCACAGCAGCACCAACATGCATGAAGTTCCAGATAATAGCGTGGATTTGATCATCACAAGCCCGCCTTATTTCAACATCAAAGATTACACGAAAAATGGCACACAAGATTTACAGCATTCAGCCCAACATGTTGAAGATTTAGGGGCGTTAGAAAAATATGAAGATTATCTTTTAGGTCTTTTAAAAGTTTGGCTTGAGTGCTACAGAGCGCTAAAACCCAATGGTAAGTTATGCATCAATGTGCCTTTAATGCCCATGCTTAAAAAGGTTTTAAACACGCACTACAACCGCCATATCTTTGATTTGCATGCTGATATTCAGCACTCCATTTTGCATGATTTAAACAACACGCTAGAAAACAAGCCTAAAATGTTCTTACTAGATGTCTATATTTGGAAACGCGCAAATCCCACTAAAAGATTGATGTTTGGGAGCTACCCTTATCCTAGAAATTTTTATGCGCAAAATACTATAGAATTTATCGGCGTGTTTGTCAAAGATGGCAAGCCCAAACAACCCACAGAAGAGCAAAAAGAACAAAGCCAATTGACTCAAGAGGAATGGGTGGAATTTACCAAACAAATTTGGGAAATTCCAATCCCTAATAAAAACGATATTGCTTTTGGTAAGCATGCGGCTTTAATGCCGGCTGAATTAGCAAGGCGTTTGATTAGATTGTATAGTTGCGTGGGCGATGTGGTGCTAGATCCATTTAGCGGGAGCGGGACAACCTTAAGAGAAGCAAAACTTTTAAAAAGAAATTTTATAGGTTATGAACTCTATGAAAATTATAAGCCCTTGATTGAGCAAAAATTAGGAAACTTGTTTGATTTTGAATAAGATTTATATAGAAGATGTTTTCACATTTTTAGACAAATTAGAAGATAAAAGCGTTGATTTAGCCATTATTGATCCTCCTTACAATCTTAAAATTGCTTCATGGGATAGTTTTAAAAACGATGAAGAGTTTTTAACATTTTCTTACACTTGGATTGATAAAATGCTACCCAAACTCAAAGACACAGGGAGTTTTTATATCTTTAATACCCCTTTTAATTGCGCTTTATTTTTAGCGTATTTGCGCCATAAAAAAGTGCATTTTTTAAATTTTATCACTTGGGTTAAAAAAGATGGGTTTGCCAACGCCAAAAAGCGTTATAACCATGCGCAAGAAAGCATTTTATTTTATAGCATGCACAAGAAAAACTATACCTTTAATGCCGATGAGATTCGCATCGCTTATGAATCCACCGAACGCATCAAACATGCTCAAAGTAAGGGGATTTTAAAAAACAACAAACGCTGGTTCCCCAACCCTAAGGGTAAATTATGCCTTGATGTGTGGGAAATCACTTCACAAAGGCATGTTGAAAAAGAGAAGGGTAAAATCCTTAAGCCCAAACACCCCAGCATTAAACCTAAAGCGCTCATTGAACGCATGATAAAGGCTAGCTCTCACAAAAACGATTTGATTTTAGATTTGTTTAGCGGCAGTGGCATGACTAGCTTAGTAGCTAAAAGTTTGGAGCGTAATTTTATAGGGTGTGAGAGCCATGCTGAATATGTGCATGAGAGTTTGGAAATGTTTAGGTATAATAAATGCGAATAAAAAAGGATATTTAACATGCCAAAATTAGAAGAAATTTTGCTAGAAATCACACAGCTTGACCCTAGTAAAGAGTGTTTGAAATTCTTAGCTAATCGCATAAAAAGCTCTGATTATAGGGGCTTACACTTATCCCAACACAATCGTTACGATCAAAATAAGATTAAAACCATCATTCAAGCTATTTTTAATGAAGTGGGAGAGGATTTTTTACAAATCCGCACCACCGATATGAGCAAACGCCCTAGCAATATCATAGGCGAAGAGGTTTATGCAAAAGTGGTGGATAATATCTGCAAGTCTGAAATAGCTCAAGACAATTTAAGAAAAAAGAATCAAGTAACTCAAGATAGCTTGAGAAAAAATCTTTTTGTAGATATGCATAGAATGGGGTTGATTGAACGCTACAATAAAAATAAGGAATCTACAAACCCCTACATCCAAAGCAATATTAAATATATCAGTTTAACTCCCTTAGCTGTAGAATTTTTAAACGCGCAGGATTTGTTAAGAAAAAATTTTTGTTACACGCAAGCTTTAGAAAATCTTTTACAAGGTTTTGGGGCAGAATGTAGAGAGGTGATGATAGAGCTTGAAAATCATTATTTAGACATTGAAGAAATGATGTTTTTTGTTACATTTTTAAATATTGAAAATTTTACTAGAAGTGAAATTATGGAATATGTTAGAGAATATAGGAGTTTAAGCCGTATCCAAAAAGAAAAATTAAAAGAGTTAGTGCAAGACTATTGCAATCCTAACCATTTTAATGGGAATAAGTTAGACAAGAGAGACTATCATAATTGGAAAAATCAAGCCCAACAAATTTTTAGCTTGCTAGAACAAAGCGTGTTTTTTGAAACCAATAAAGAGAGGCTTATTTTAAAAACGCTCAATGAAGAAAACAAACAAAACGATAAAAAGCTCAAACGCTCCATTAAAGAAAAAGCCCTTTATTTTGAAAAACATGGCGTAAAAAAAGAAAAGGGCTTTGAGTTGCACCATATTGTGCCTTTATGTTTGGCTCGCTCTATAGAAGAGTTTGATCTTTTGGATAAATGGGAAAACTTAATCTATATTGACGCTTTTAACCATGCGAAGATATCTCAAACGCAAAATAAACATCTTTGTTTGTATTTTGAAAATTGCGATGTGGTTTTATCTAAAGGCTTAAAAGAAGAACAAGAAAGCCTTTATTTTACTTATATTGAAAATGTGTTATATAAACTTGATTTACAAAATGTCATGTTGGAATACAATAAAGATTTATTGCATTCTAAAAACGGCTGATAAAATAAAGCGGTGTCTTTTTTAAGGGAGCGTTTTTCATAACCGCTTTTGGCATAAAGGCTATAGAATTAGCGCTACAATACCCCCATGCAAAAAAAGATTTTTTTACTAGAAGACGATTACCTTTTAAGCGAGAGCGTTAAGGAATTTTTGGAGCATTTAGGCTATGAAGTGTTTTGCGCTTTTAATGGGAAAGAGGCTTATGAAAGGCTCTCGGTTGAGCGTTTTAACCTCTTGCTTTTAGACGTGCAAGTGCCTGAAATGAATAGTTTGGAATTGTTCAAGCGCATCAAAAACGATTTTTTAATCTCTACGCCTGTGATTTTTATCACCGCCTTACAGGATAACGCTACCTTAAAAAACGCTTTTAATTTGGGAGCGAGCGATTATTTGAAAAAGCCTTTTGATTTGGACGAATTGGAAGCACGTATTAAAAGGTTTTTCAATGATGATCCCATAGAAATCATGCCTAACATTTTTTATCACCAACACGCTTTGGATATTAAAGGGAAAAAGGAAATCTTAGCGCCCAAAACCGCCCAACTTTTAGAATACTTTTTAGAGCATAAAGGGCAAATCATTAGCTCTCAAGCGCTAGAAAACAATTTATGGGAACAAGCGATTGATGATTCCACCTTGCGCACTTACATTAAAGTGTTGCGCAAGCTTTTAGGTAAAGATTGCATAGAAACGCATAAGGGGGTGGGCTATCGCTTTAACCCACTATGAAAAAAAATCCCTCAAACTTTTTTTAGGGACTTATTTAGGCTCTTCGTTTGTGTTAATGCTAGTGATTAGCGTTTTAGCGTTTAACTATGAAAAAAACGAAAAAATCAAAATGATACGCATGGACATGGACAAAATGGCTTCTAAGATCGCTGGCGAAGTAATTGCCTTGCACATGCAAACGCATGGGGATTACCACAACGCTTTAAACGCTCTCATTTCACGCTATAAAGACGCTTCCATAGCCCTTTTTGATAGCAAAAAGCGTGTTTTATATTCTAATATCCCTGAAAGCGCGGATTTGATTAAAAACCATAAAGAGGCGGGCTTTTTTAGTTTTAAGGGGGAATATTACCTGTTTAGCGATGAAACTTTCGCCCACTTAGGCGTGGCTAAAATGCTTTTTAAAAATTCTAAACCCCTTCATTTTTCTTCTTTGTGTCGTAATATTGTTTTAGTGTTTGTCGTAGCGTTTTTATGCGTGATAGGGGTTTCTGTGTTTTTGGGGCGTTTGTTTTTAAAACCCATTAGGAATGAAATCATTCGCATCGATCATTTTTTAAAAAACACCACGCATGAATTAAACACCCCCATGAGCGCTTTAGTCTTGTCGTTAAAAACCTTAGAAGACAGCCAACAACACCGCCGCATTAAAATCGCTATCCAGCGCATGAGTTTTTTATACCGCTCGCTTTCGTATTTGGTGATGCAAGATATTGAGCGCGAATCCCTTATGCTTTTAGATTTAAAAGCCCTGATTATCAAAGAAAACACGCTTTTTAGCGAGATGATAGACTACCACAAGCTGGAATTTAAAAGCGATCTAGTGGGAGTGGAATTTAAGGCTAAAGAGCAGGATTTCCTTTCGCTTTATAGCAATTTGCTCATGAACGCAATCAAATACAGCGTCATGCATGGGTATATCCACATAGAGCTAACGCATGCGTTTTTGAAAGTGAAAAATTTAGGGTATGAAATCCCTAAAGACAAGATCACCGAATTAAGCGTTCGTTATGTGCGTTTCAATTCTAGCGTGTTGGGCTATGGTATAGGGTTAGATTTAGTGAAAAAAGTGTGCGAAAAGTATAAAATGCGTTTAGAAATTCATAGCGAACCCTCTTTAAAAGGATCGTTTTACGAAAATTCGTTCTGTATTCATTTTCAAGGATAAAGATGCTTTCAGTGTATGAAAAAGTGAATGCTCTAGACAAAAGGGCGATTGAAGAATGGCTTTTAAGCGAAGACATTTTAATGGAAAACGCCGCGATGGCTTTAGAAAGGGCGGTTTTACAAAACGCTTCTTTAGGCGCTAAAGTCATTATCCTTTGTGGGAGCGGGGATAATGGGGGCGATGGCTATGCTCTAGCCAGGCGTTTAGTGGGGCGTTTTAGAGTGCTAGTTTTTGAAATGAAATTAGCCAAAAGCCCCATGTGCCAATTGCAAAAAGAAAGGGCTAAAAAAGTGGGGGTAGTCATCAAAACATGGGAAGAAAAGAATGAAGATTTAGAATGCGATGTTTTAGTGGATTGCGTGGTAGGGAGCGCTTTTAAGGGCGAATTAGAGCCGTTTTTAAACTTTGAAAGCCTTTCTCAAAAAGCGTGCTTTAAAATCGCTTGCGACATTCCTAGCGGGATCGATTCTAAAGGCAGGGTGGATAAGGGAGCGTTTAAAGCGGATACGACTATCAGCATGGGTGCTATCAAATCATGCTTATTAAGCGATAGGGCTAAAGACTATGTAGGGGAATTGAAGGTGGGGCATTTAGGGGTTTTTAATCAAATCTATGAGATCCCAACGGACACTTTTTTACTAGAAAAAAGCGATTTGAAACTGCCCTTAAGGGATAGAAAAAACGCTCATAAAGGCGATTACGGGCATGTGCATGTTCTTTTAGGCAAGCATAGTGGGGCGGGGTTATTGAGCGCTTTAAGCGCATTAAGTTTTGGATCTGGGGTGGTGAGTATTCAAGCGTTAGAATGCGAGATAACTTCTAATAACAAGCCTTTAGAATTGGTTTTTTGTGAAAATTTCCCTAACTTCTTGAGCGCGTTCGCTCTTGGCATGGGTTTAGAGAATATTCCAAAGGATTTTAAGAAGTGGCTTGAATTGGCCCCATGCGTTTTAGATGCGGGCGTTTTTTATCATAAAGAAGTGTTACAAGCCTTAGAAAAAGAAGTGATCTTAACCCCTCACCCTAAAGAGTTTTTATCGTTATTGAAATCAGTGGGGATCAATATAAGCATGCTAGAATTACTAGACAATAAACTAGAAATCGCAAGGGATTTTTCTCAAAAATACCCCAAGGTGGTTTTGCTTTTAAAAGGGGCTAATACCCTAATCGCTCATCAAGGGCGAACTTTTATCAACAATTTAGGGAGCGTGGCTTTAGCCAAAGCAGGCAGTGGCGATGTGTTAGCGGGGCTTATTTTAAGCTTGCTTTCTCAAAACTACACGCCTTTAGACGCCGCTATTAACGCAAGCCTAGCGCACGCTCTAGCGGGTTTAGAATTTAAGAATAATTACGCTTTAACGCCCCTAGATTTGATAGAAAAGATCAAACGATTATAAAAGGATAAAAATGGATCATTTAAAGCATTTGCAGCAATTGCAAAACATTGAAAGGATCGTGCTTTCAGGCATTGTGTTGGCCAATCATAAGATTGAAGAGGTCCATAGCGTTTTAGAGCCTAGCGATTTTTACTACCCGCCTAACGGCTTATTTTTTGAAATCGCTTTAAAACTGCATGAAGAAGATTGCCCCATTGATGAGAATTTTATCCGCCAAAAAATGCCTAAAGACAAGCAAATCAAAGAAGAGGATCTGGTCGCTATTTTTGCGACAAGCCCCATAGATAATATTGAAGCCTATGTGGAAGAGATTAAAAACGCTTCCATTAAACGAAAACTTTTTGGCTTGGCTAACACCATTAGAGAGCAAGCCCTAGAAAGCGCGCAAAAATCCAGCGATATTTTAGGCGCTGTGGAGCGAGAAGTCTATGCGTTATTGAATGGCAGCACCATAGAGGGCTTTAGGAGCATTAAAGAAGTGCTTGAAAGCGCAATGGATCTCATTACAGAAAACCAAAGAAAAGGGAGTTTGGAAGTTACTGGCATACCGACTGGCTTTGTCCAGTTGGATAATTATACGAGCGGTTTTAATAAGGGGAGTTTAGTCATTATAGGGGCAAGGCCGTCTATGGGTAAAACCAGTTTGATGATGAACATGGTCTTAGCTGCACTCAATGACGATAGGGGGGTAGCGGTTTTTAGTTTGGAAATGTCTGCGGAGCAACTCGCTTTAAGGGCGTTATCGGATCTCACTTCTATTAACATGCATGATTTAGAGAGCGGGAGGCTTGATGATGATCAATGGGAAAATTTAGCCAAATGCTACGATCACCTTTCTTGCAAAAAACTCTTTTTCTACGATAAAAGTTATGTGAGGATAGAGCAAATCCGCTTGCAACTGCGAAAGCTTAAATCCCAACACAAGGAATTGGGTATCGCTTTTATTGATTATTTGCAACTCATGTCAGGGAGCAAAGCCACTAAAGAACGCCATGAGCAAATCGCTGAAATTTCAAGGGAGCTTAAAACTTTAGCCAGAGAATTAGAAATCCCTATCATAGCACTAGTCCAACTCAACCGCAGTCTGGAAAATCGAGACGATAAACGGCCCATTCTTTCGGATATTAAAGACAGCGGAGGGATTGAACAGGACGCTGATATTGTTTTATTTTTATATAGAGGCTATATCTATCAAATGAGGGCTGAAGACAACAAAATAGACAAGCTCAAAAAAGAAGGCAAAATTGAAGAGGCGCAAGAGTTGCATTTAAAAGTTAATGAAGAAAGGCGTATCCACAAACAAAATGGCAGTATTGAAGAAGCTGAAATCATCGTGGCTAAAAACAGGAATGGGGCTACAGGAACGGTTTATACGCGCTTTAACGCTCCTTTCACGCGCTATGAAGACATGCCCATAGATTCCCATTTAGAAGAGGGGCAAGAAACTAAATTTGAAATACCCACAACTTGAAAGACAAAACCTTTCAGGGGGCGTTTGAACTTCTTGCAACCCCCAAAGAATACTTATGGTGTGGGGTTGTTTTAAGCCTTTTGTTGGCAATCAATCTTTATTTAGAATACTTGAATCACCAAAAGCTTGATTTTTCAAAACCTACAAGCCTGAACGCTCAAATCTTGTTGCAATACCCTAAAACTAAAGATCAAAAAACCTATTTTGTTTTAAAACTCCAATCAAAGGGCATGATCTTTTACACCACCATTAAAGAGCCTTTAAAAAACCTCCAATACCGCCATGCGCAATTTTTTGGCAAAATCAAATCTTGTTCGTTCTTAGAGTCTCTAAAATCATGCTTTTTTCAAACTTATTCTTTTTCTTTAACGCGAAAACAAGATTTCAAATCGCGTTTGCGCCATTTCATTGATAGCGCTCATTCCAACGCTTTAGTGGGTAATTTGTATCGCGCGTTATTTATAGGGGATAGCTTGAATAAGGATTTAAGAGACAAAGCCAACGCGCTAGGGATCAACCACTTACTAGCCATTAGCGGGTTCCATTTGGGGATTTTAAGCATGAGCGTGTATTTCCTTTTTTCGCTTTTTTATACCCCCTTACAAAAACGCTATTTCCCTTACAGGAACGCTTTTTATGATATAGGGGTTTTGGTGTGGGTTTTTTTGCTGGGGTATTTATTGCTATTAGATTTTTTACCCTCTTTTTTCAGGGCGTTTTTAATGGGCTTATTAGGGTTTTTGGCATGCTTTTTTGGGGTAAGGATCCTAAGTTTTAAACTTTTGATTTTAGCGTGCTGTATCGCCATAGCGTTACTCCCTAAATTGCTTTTTAGCGTGGGGTTTTTGCTTTCTGTTTGTGGGGTGTGGTATATCTTTTTATTTTTAAAACACACTCAAATTTTTTTTAAAGATTCTTCTTTTTTCAAGCGATCGTTTCAAGCGATTGCTTTAAGCGTGTTAGTGTTTTTGAACATGCTCATTATTGCACATGCCTTTTTCCCTATGTTTTCGCCCTACCAGCTTTTTAGCATTCCTTTAGGCTTGATTTTTATCGTGTTTTTCCCTTTGAGTTTGTTCTTGCATGCGGTGGGTTTAGGGTCTTTGTTGGATCATTTTTTAAGCATGCCTTTAACAATCCCCACGATTTCGGTTTCTTCACCCTTATGGCTTTTAGGGGCGCATTTATTTTTAACGATTCTAAGCGCGCGTTTTTTTAAAGTTTATTTAAGCATGAATGTTTTGAGCATGGGCTTTTTCTTGTATTGTTGCTATCAATATATTATAATGCCTAGTTCAATTGTGGGTTAGAAAAGTCATTTTATTAGGGATCAAATAATTGCTTAAAAAAATCACGCACCAAATCAAAGCTTTAAGCGAATTGGTCGCATTAGAGCATACGATATTTTCTAGCATGTTTTTACTCATGGCTATGGTCATAAGCTCCTATCAAAAAAATCAAACGCTCTTTTTTGGGTTAGAAACCTTAATCCTTTGTTTTTTAGCCTTATTAGGGGCGAGAAACTTCGCTATGGGGTTTAACCGCTTGGTGGATAGAGATATTGATAAGGATAACCCAAGGACGAAAAACCGCCCGAGCGTGGATGGCAGGATCAGCGTTAAAGGCATGGTGGTTTTTAGTGCTTTAAACGCTCTTTTATTCGTGGGGGTGAGTTATTTCATTAACCCTTTAGCTTTCAAGCTTTCGTTACCTTTTTTAATCATTTTAGGGGGGTATTCGTATTTCAAGCGCTTTTCTTCTTTGGCGCATTTTGTCGTGGGTTTGGCTTTGGGTTTGGCCCCCATTGCGGGAAGCGTGGCGGTTTTAGGGGATATTCCTTTATGGAATGTCTTTTTGGCTTTAGGGGTGATGCTGTGGGTGGCTGGGTTTGATTTGCTCTATTCTTTACAGGATATGGAGTTTGATAAAGAGAGAGGCTTGTTTTCCATTCCTAGTAAATTAGGGGAAAAATGGTGCTTGAACCTTTCAAGGCTCTCACACTTTGTGGCGCTAATGTGTTGGCTTTGTTTTGTGAGGTGCTATCATGGGGGGCTTTTTGCGTATTTGGGATTAGGGGTTTCAGCCTTGATTTTACTCTATGAGCAGATCTTAGTGGCCAGAGATTATAAAAACATTCCTAAAGCTTTTTTTGTGAGCAATGGCTATTTGGGGGTGGTGTTTTTTATTTTTATCGTCCTTGATGTGGGGTTTAAGCATGCATGAGTTGGTTTTAAGATCCCAAGCTTTAGGGTTTGAAACGCGCTTAGTCCAGTGCGATTTATCGTTCTCTTATGAAAGGTTTATCTCTAAAAGTAAACGCTCTTTAGCGGTATTAGAAGAATTTGATTGGTTAAATTCTGGCTTTGATTTTTCACGCTTGAATGTTGAAAATGACACTCTGGAATTGCTCAAAGCGCTGTATTTTAAATTAGAAAAATTAGAGAGCCTGCTTTTAAAAGAAAACCTGCTTGAATTGGAGCAAAATAACCGCATCATCGCTTTAGGGCATGGGCTAGTTTGCCTAAAAAAACAAAGCCTGATAGCGCCTCAAACTTATTATGGGCGTTGCGTGTTAGAAGGGAAAATCCTAGCTTTTTTTGGCGTGGCAAGGGATAAAGATTTTTTAGAAATCACTCGCATGCACGCCTTAGACATCAAGCGTTATGATTCTTTCATTGTTAATAGCGAAAGAAAAGGCTTGAAATTATGAATGGGAGCAATCATGTTATCTTCTAATGATTTGTTTATGGTCGTTTTAGGGGCGATTTTATTGGTGTTGGTGTGCTTGGTGGGGTATTTATATCTTAAAGAAAAAGAGTTTTACCATAAAATGAGGCGTTTAGAAAAAACCTTAGACGAATCCTATCAAGAAAATTATATCTATTCTAAGCGTTTGAAAGAATTAGAGGGGCGTTTGGAAGGCCTTTCTTTAGAAAAGAGCGCTAAAGAGGACAGCTCATTAAAAACGACTCTTTCGCACCTTTATAGCCAGTTGCAAGAAATCCAAAAATCCATGGACAAAGAGCGCGATTATTTAGAAGAAAAAATCATTACTTTAGAAAACAAATTCAAAGACATGGGGCATTATGCTGCTAGCGATGAGATCAATGAAAAACAGGTTTTGAAAATGTATCAAGAGGGTTATAGCGTGGATTCTATTTCTAAAGAATTTAAAGTGAGTAAGGGCGAGGTGGAATTTATATTGAACATGGCAGGGTTAAAATGGTAGCTTTAAGCAACGCTCTTTCAAGGGTTTTTGGCTCTGTGGCTGGCTATAAATTCCCTTCTTTTATCCAAAAAAGCATCAACGCTCTTTATGTTAAGATCTTTAAAATCGATTTGAGCGAGTTTGAGCCTTTAGAAAATTATAGGAGTTTGAACGCCCTTTTCACGCGCTCTTTAAAAAAAGAACGGCCCTTTGACAAAGCCCCTAATATTTGCATTGCACCTTGCGACGCTTTAATCACCGAATGCGCTTGTTTAGACAATGATACCGCTTTACAAATTAAAGGCATGCCCTATAAAGCGCATGAATTAGTGGGCGAAATCAACCCTTTAAGCCCTTCTTTTTTCTATGCGAATTTTTACCTTTCGCCCAAAGATTACCACCACTACCACGCCCCTTGCGATTTAGAAATTTTAGAAGCTCGTTATTTTGCGGGGAAATTACTACCAGTCAATAAGCCCTCATTACACAAAAACAAAAATTTGTTTGTGGGCAATGAAAGGGTGGTGCTTGTTGCAAAAGACATTCAAGGCAATAGGTTGTATTTTGTAGCGGTGGGAGCGTTAAATGTGGGTAAAATGCGTTTTAATTTTGATAAGAATATCCAAACTAACGCTAAAGCCCGTTTCACGCAAACCTACTCTTATAACCCCCCCATTAAAATCAAAAAGGGGGATAATTTAGGGAATTTTGAAATGGGCTCTACTATCGTTTTATTTGTTCAAAACACCGCTTTTAAAGATTTGAAAGAAAAAAGCGTGAAGTTTGGGGAAAGTATAGGGGAATTTCATGCCAACTGATAACGATTTAAAAACTTCTATTGTGGAATTGTTGCGCGATTTAGACGCGCTTTTAGTGGCTCATTTTTACCAAAAAGATGAAATTGTAGAGTTGGCTCATCATACAGGCGATAGCTTGGAATTAGCCAAAATCGCAAGCCAGAGCGATAAAAACCTCATCGTGTTTTGCGGGGTGCATTTTATGGGTGAGAGCGTGAAAGCCCTAGCCTTTGAAAAACAAGTGATCATGCCCAAACTCTCATGCTGCTCTATGGCAAGAATGATTGATAGTCATTACTACGATAGAAGCGTTCATTCATTAAAAGAATACGGCGTTAAAGAATTTTACCCTATCACTTATATCAATTCTAACGCTGAAGTGAAAGCCAAAGTCGCTAAAGATGGTGGCGTGGTTTGCACGAGCCGCAACGCTTCTAAAATCTTTAATCACGCTTTAAAACAAAATAAAAAAATCTTTTTTCTACCGGATAAATGCTTGGGGGAAAATCTAGCCCTAGAAAACGGCTTAAAAAGCGCAATTTTGGGTGCAAACAGCAAAGAAGAAATTAAAAACGCTGATGTGGTTTGTTATAACGGCTTTTGTTCGGTGCATCAGCTTTTCAAATTAGAAGACATTGAATTTTACCGCCAAAAATACCCGGATATTTTAATCGCTGTCCATCCAGAGTGTGAGCCTAGCGTAGTTCAAAATGCTGATTTTAGCGGATCAACGAGTCAAATCATAGAATTTGTAGAAAAGCTAAGCCCCGATCAAAAAGTCGCCATAGGCACTGAAAGCCATTTAGTCAACCGCTTGAAAGCCAAGCGCAACCATCAAAACACTTTCATTCTTTCTAGCACGCTTGCACTTTGTCCTACCATGAATGAAACGACTTTAAAAGATTTGTTTGAAGTCTTAAAAGCCTATAAAAACCACAGGGCTTACAATACGATTGAATTAAAAGATGAGGTGGCGCGTTTAGCCAAACTCGCTTTAACTAAAATGATGGAGTTGTCCTAATGGAGGTAAAAACCTTTTTAGAATGTGCTTTAAAAGAAGATTTAGGGCATGGGGATTTGTTTGAAAGGGTGTTAGAAAAAGATTTTAAAGCCACGGCTTTTGTTAGGGCTAAACAAGAGGGCGTGTTTTCAGGCGAAAAATACGCTTTAGAGTTGTTGGAAATGACCGGCATTGAATGCGTTCAAACCATTAAAGATAAAGAACGCTTCAAGCCTAAAGACACCTTAATGGAGATTAGGGGGGATTTTAGCATGCTTTTAAAGGTTGAGCGCACCCTTTTAAACCTGTTGCAACACAGCAGCGGGATCGCCACTTTAACGAGCCGTTTTGTAGAAGCTTTAAATTCTCATAAAGTGCGTTTGTTGGACACGAGAAAAACGAGACCCCTTTTAAGGATTTTTGAAAAATATTCCGTGCTTAATGGGGGAGCGAGCAACCACCGATTAGGACTAGATGACGCTTTAATGCTTAAAGACACGCATTTAAAGCATGTGAAAGATTTAAAAAGCTTTTTAACGCATGCCAGAAAAAACTTGCCTTTCACGGCTAAAATTGAAATTGAATGCGAGAGCTTTGAAGAGGCCAAAAACGCCATGAATGCGGGAGCGGATATTGTGATGTGCGATAATTTGAGCGTTTTAGAGACGAAAGAAATTGCCGCTTATAGAGATACGCATTATCCCTTTGTTTTACTAGAAGCGAGCGGGAACATTTCACTAGAGAGCATCAACGCTTACGCTAAAAGCGGCGTGGATGCCATTAGCGTAGGGGCTTTAATCCATCAAGCCACTTTTATTGACATGCACATGAAAATGGCTTAAAAACTTTAAAAAGGGGTTATTAGCATGCTAAAAGAATATTTAGAAGGCATTAAAGATCTGACTCCTGAAAGTAACGAACTCACGCACCGCACCTTTTTAGAAAACTTGCTTATAAGTTTAAAAGACCATTTCAATAAAGAATTTGAGATTGAGCATGAGCCTAAAAGAGAGCGAGGGGGGCAGCCTGATTTTCGCATCTCTTATCAAGGGCTAAACATCGGCTATATAGAAAATAAAAGGGTAGGGACTAATCTTAACCAACTCTTAGAAAGCGATCAAGTTCTTAAATATTTAGAATTAAACCCCAACCTCATGCTCACGGATTACCTTAATTTCGTGTGGGTAGGGAAAGATGAAGAGAATAAGCCTTCAATTAAAAGAGAAATTTCTGTCGCTAGCCTTGATGAACTTTCTAAACCCCTAAAACCCAAACCGCAAACCGAGTGCGATCTGATTGAATTGTTTAGAGGCTTTTTCAATCACGAAGCAGCCCCTATTACTAACGCTAAAGATTTCGCAAACGCATTAAGCGCACCCACCAAGTATTTAAAAGACGCTCTAATCCAATACCATGAAGAACAGCAAGTTTCTAGCATTTTTAAGAATTTTAAAGAATATCTTTATGAAGAATTGAGTTTTGAAGACTTTAGCGATGCGTTCGCTCAAACGCTCACTTACAGCCTTTTTCTAGCCAAGCTCAACCACCCTTTTGAAAAAATTGATTTAAATAATGTGAGAAGCTCCATTCCTGAAAATTTCGCTGTGATCAGAGAAATGGCGGATTTTTTAAAGAAGCTTGATGCAATCAAAGAAATCCAATGGCTTTTAAATGAAATTTTAAGCTTAATCAATCATGTTGATATGGATTCTATCCTTAAAGATTTGAATGACGATAAAGACCCTTATTTGCACTTTTATGAAACCTTTTTAAGCGCTTATGACCCTAAATTGCGAGAGAAAAAGGGCGTGTATTACACTCCAGATTCTGTGGTGAAATTCATCATTAACGCTTTGGATAGCCTGCTCAAAACGCATTTCAAAGACGCTCCCTTAGGCTTAAAAAGCGCTTTAGATAACGAAAACATCAAGCTCTTAGATTTTGCTACCGGCACCGGCACTTTTTTATTGGAAGCGTTCAGGAAAGCGCTAGAAACGAGAGAAACAAGCGATGGAGGCATCTCCACTAAAGAGGACAAATACCAAAACCTCTTGAAGCAATTCTATGGGTTTGAATATTTGATCGCTCCTTATGCGATCGCTCATTTAAATCTCAGCCAAGCCTTTAAGGAGGAATTTAAAAAACCTCTCAAAGAAAACGACGCGCTCAAAATCATTTTAACCAACACTCTCATACAGCCTAGTGAGATCGTTGCTTATCGTGGGCTAAGCCCGATTTTTGAAAAAGAGCTTAAAAGCGCTCAAGAAATTAAAAAAAATGAAAATATCCTTATCATCACCGGTAACCCCCCTTATAGCGGGGCGAGCGAGAATAAGGGCTTGTTTGAATGGGAAGTGAAAGCCACTTACGGCATAGAGCCTGAATTTCAAACCATAGAAATTGAAAAAAAGGTTAAACTCACCGACAAAATCCAAACGCTTTTAAAGAACATTCAAACCCAAAAAGAAAGCGGCAGCAAAAACGCCCTAAAAAGCGGCAGCAAAAACGCCCTAAAGGAACTTAAAAGCCTCCATTCCAAATACAAACTACAAAAGGAGAAAAACCCTAAATGGCTCCTAGACGATTACGTGAAATTCATGCGTTTCGCTCAAAACAAGATCGAATCATTAGGGCATGGCCTTTTTGGCTTTATCTCTAACAACGCCTTTTTAGACAACCCTACTTTTAGGGGGTTAAGGCGCTCTCTTTTAGAATGCTACGATGAGCTTTATATCCTAAACTTGCATGGAAACGCTAGGAAAAAGGAGGAAACCCCACAAGGCGCAAAAGACGAAAATGTTTTCAATATCATGCAAGGTGTGTCCATTAACCTCTTTGTCAAAAAGGCGCAAGCCACCAAGCCAAAAATCTTTTATTATGATGTGTATAGCGAAAGGGCTGAAAAATACGCCTTTTTAGCCCAAAACGATTTGAATAGTATTGAATGGCTTGAGCTTGCCCCAAGAGAGCCTTTTTACTTACTCATACCCCAAGAAACGCCCTTGTTAGAGGAATACGAACAAGGCTTTAGCGTTCAGGAGATGTTTCAAGTTGGAGGCACCGGTATTTGCTCTAAAAAAGACCATGTCGTTTTCCATAAAGACAAAGAAAGCTTATTAAAGCTTCTAAAAGATTTTTCAACCTTAGAACCCAGTGAATTACGCGGAAAATATAATATTAAAGATACTGAAGGTTGGAAACTTGGAAGGGCAATTGAAAATGTTAAGAAAAATCAACATGAATTAGAAAAATACATTGTTTCGTGCCAATACCGCCCTTTTGATTATCGTTGGACTTATTACACTGATAAAAGTTGTGGGTTTTTAGCTAGACCCGTATATGATGTTTTTAAGCACATGTTACCCCCCCCCCCCCCAACAAAACCCTAAAACACCCAATCAAACGCGCAAAAATGTCGCGCTAATTACTTCTCGCAGATTTTGTCAATCACAAAAAAGCGGCGTAGGATTTGTTAGTAATAAAATTTCAGATTTGCGCACTTGGACATGTCCAGGAATGGAGGGAGGCGATTATGTAAATCCACTATACCATAACCCCAACTACACCGAAAATTTTACGCCAGAGTTTAGAATCTTTATAGACAAGCATTATAGCCACCCTTTTGAGCCGCTAGAGGTTTTAGGCTATATCTATGCGTTATTGTATTCCACAAATTACCGCAAGCGTTATGAAGACTTTCTCAAAGCCGATTACCCTAAAATCCTTTTCACAAACAATAAAGATTTGTTTAGGGCTTTAAGCCTTTTAGGGATTGAATTAATCGGCTTGCATGTCTTAAATAAAGAAAGCTTGAATCACAGCTTTAACAAATTAAAAGACGCCACCATAGGCGATTCCTACTACAAAGAAGCGCATGATTGCATCATCAAAAAACCCTCTCATAACGAATTAGAACAACGGCTTTATATCAACCATAGCGCTTATTTTAGGGGGGTGAGTCAAGAAATTCATGATTATAGAATAGGGGGGTATGGCGTTTTAGACAAATATTTAAAAAGCCATAAAGACGAGCCTTGCGACTTTGATCATGTAAGTAACATCATTAAAGTCATCGCGCGCACGATTGAAATCCAAAAAACGCTTGGATTTTTAACGAGCGATTTGCCCCATTTAAAAGGGAATGACAGCAAAGCGTTAATGCAAGAAATCTTGCAAAATCCACCCCCCCATTTAATACCAATATCGCCCTTATCTTATCGCGCCAAGCCAAAGCCAGAGGTTCAGCCTTCCCTTTATTCTGCCTTGCCTAATCTCGCTCTCATTTGCGATAGAGGCTCTAAAGTAAGCCCCATTTCTAATGTTTTTGTAACGGGCATGCTTTGCGATTTGCATTTGAACGGATCGGGGAGTTATGCGTTTTTGTTGTATCGTTTAAAATAGGTGGGGATAGATAGCTTCTATCATTTGATGCATTTGATGAGAACAAAGCTAGAGACTAAACATTAAGATAGCCTTAAAACGCTTGTGTTAAAATAATTAGAGTAGCAGATATAAAAGGTTAATTAATCATGGATTTTTTAAAAGAAAACTTAAACACTATCATAGAGGGGGATTGCTTAGAAAAATTGAAAGACTTTCCTAATAAAAGCGTTGATTTTATCTTTGCTGACCCCCCATATTTTATGCAAACAGAGGGGGAATTGAAGCGTTTTGAAGGCACAAAATTTCAAGGCGTTGAGGATCATTGGGATAAATTTGGCTCTTTTAAGGAATACGATACCTTTTGTTTGGGGTGGCTAAAAGAATGCCAAAGGGTTTTAAAAGATAATGGCAGTATTTGTGTGATAGGGAGTTTTCAAAATATTTTTAGAATTGGTTTTCATTTGCAAAATTTAGGGTTTTGGATACTCAATGATATTGTTTGGCACAAGAGCAATCCGGTGCCTAATTTTGCTGGCAAGAGACTATGCAACGCCCATGAAACGCTTATTTGGTGCGCTAAAAAAATTAAGGAAAAGATAAATGGATACCATATTTTTAAAAATTAACATTAAAAAAACCGATCAACAAGCAGAAGAACTAAGAGAGCAAGGGTTATTTTTTGTAAGCATTGCAGAAGCTTTGGGGATTGGACGCTCTCAAATTGTGGAGATTGAAAACAAAAAACCAAAGGCAAAAAAAGGCAAAAGATAAATGACAAAAGTTGATGCAATTAAAAAAGTTATGGAGGATAATAAAGGGATTGTTTCTTGGACTATCCTGTATAACCAAATTGAAAAATACTATCCTAGTATTAGAGCCACTAAAGAATGGGAGGCTGGGCTTAGAGGGGTATTATACAGAGAGATTAGAAATCATAAAAATTTTAAAAAAGTAGGGTTGTCATTGTATGCCCTTTTAGACTATCAAGAAGAAGAGCTAAAAGAAATTCAAGAAAACCCCATTCGCATGCATTCTTTTATGGAAGGTGTTTGCGTAGAAATGGGTAACTTTTTAAAATTAGACACTTATAGTGCTGATCCAAAGGCTAGTTATAATAATGTGCTTTTATCAGATTTGACAACCTTACGCACTATTCCTAATTTTACCTATAAAGAAATTTTAGATACAAGTAAAAAAATTGATGTGCTTTGGTTTAATCCTAAAGGTTTTATTTTCCCTAAAAGAGCTATTGAAATTGTGGATAGCATAAGCACACTAGAACCAGCTTTGCAACGCACCTTACAATTATTGGAGTTTAATCTTGATTTCTATATTTTGCTAAAAGAAAAAGATTTGCAAAAAGCTTTTAAAAAGTTAGAAAAAGAACCATACAAGAGAATAAAAGAACGCTATAAGATTAAAAGCTACACTGCTATTTTAGATATTTATCATAACCCTATTGCTCGTATGCATGATGATTTTTTACATGTAAAAACATTTTTTAATTGAAAATTTAAAACATTCAAGGCTATTTTTATTTTATAGATGAGGGTTTGAATAAAAATCAAAATTATTATAAAGAAGAATTGCAAAAATTATCCGCTGATTATGGCGTGCCTTTGAGTTTGCGCTATGGTAAGGGGTTGTTTGAATCTCTTAATATCCCGCAAGTTTGGGATGAGGTTTTAAACCATTTAGCGCGATGGCGTGAAACCTTACCCGATTTACCCAGTTTGAATTTTGATGAAAATCCTTTAGAAAGTTTTAGAGAAATCAAAGATTTAGCGCCAAGCGTTTATAGGAAGCTTTTGGATAATGATGAAATTTTTAATCTTGTGTTAATTTTATTCCCAGAACAAAAAGTTTTAAAAATATTAGTAGAGCATTTTAGACAACAAAATAAAACGATCTATCAGCAATTAGCGTCAAAGTTAGCGCAAAAGTTATTGTCTTTGCGATAGAGGCTCTAAAGTAAGCCCCATTTCTAATGTTTTTGTAACGGGCATGCTTTGCGATTTGCATTTGAACGGATCGGGGAGTTATGCGTTTTTGTTGTATCGTTTAGGCTCAAAATGAGTGAATGAGTGGGCATGTTATCTAAATTTTAGATAGAATAAACGCAAAAAATTGAATAAAACCTTAAAGGTGATTCTTTCTAATCTCAAAAATGGGTGGTGCTATTAACAATGACAAAACGACTTTTTAAAGGGTTGTTAGCGATTTCTCTTGCTGTGAGTTTGCATGGTGGTGAAGTTAAGGAAAAAAAGCCGGTCAAGCCGGTTAAAGAAGATCCGCAAGAATTAGCGGCTAAAAGGGTGGAAGCGTTCAGTCGTTTCTCTAATGTGGTTACAGAAATTGAAAAAAAATATGTGGATAAAGTCACCATTTCTGAGATCATGACTAAAGCGATTGAAGGCTTGCTCTCTAATTTGGACGCGCATTCAGCGTATTTGAATGAAAAGAAGTTTAAGGAATTTCAAGCCCAAACCGAGGGCGAATTTGGGGGGCTTGGGATCACGGTGGGCATGCGCGATGGCGTTTTAACCGTTATTGCTCCCTTAGAAGGCACTCCCGCTTACAAGGCTGGGGTTAAGTCAGGCGATAACATTTTAAAAATCAATAACGAAAGCACGCTGAGCATGAGCATTGATGATGCAATCAACCTCATGCGCGGCAAGCCAAAGACCCCTATTCAGATCACCGTTGTTAGGAAAAATGAGCCAAAACCCTTGGTGTTTAACATCATTAGAGACATCATTAAACTCCCCTCTGTCTATGTGAAAAAGATTAAAGAAACCCCTTATCTGTATGTGAGAGTGAGTGGTTTTGACAAGAATGTTACCAAATCGGTTTTAGAAGGCTTAAAAGCTAACCCTAAGGCTAAGGGGATCGTGTTGGATTTAAGAGGCAATCCTGGAGGGTTGTTAAACCAGGCGGTGGGCTTGTCTAATCTCTTTATTAAAGAGGGGGTTTTAGTCTCTCAAAAAGGCAAAAACAAAGAAGAAAATTTAGAATACAAGGCTAACGGCAGAGCCCCTTATGCCAATTTACCTGTTGTAGTGTTAGTCAATGGCGGTTCAGCGAGCGCGAGCGAGATCGTCGCAGGGGCACTGCAGGATCACAAGCGAGCCATCATTATCGGTGAAAAAACCTTTGGTAAGGGAAGCGTGCAGGTGCTGCTCCCTGTCAATAAAGACGAAGCCATTAAAATCACGACCGCACGCTATTATTTGCCGAGCGGGCGCACCATTCAAGCTAAGGGTATCACGCCTGATATTGTGATTTATCCGGGTAAAGCACCAGAAAATGAAAATAAATTCAGCTTGAAAGAAGCGGATTTAAAACACCATTTAGAGCAAGAGCTTAAAAAACTTGACGATAAAAACCCTAATTCCAAAGAGGCGGATAAAGACAAGAAAAGCGAAGAGGAAAAAGAGGTTACTCCTAAAATGATCAACGATGATATTCAACTGAAAACCGCTATTGACAGCTTGAAAACCTGGTCTATCGTTGATGAGAAAATGGATGAAAAAGCGCCTAAGAAGAAATAAAAACTCATGGGGTTTTTATTTGAAGAATGATAAAACCATGTTTTAATTTTCATGCGTTTTCAATGAAAACCATCACAATCGTTAGCTTGATTTTAAGCCTTTTGGTAAGCTTTTTGGTTGCTGAAAACGCCCATGAGCCAGAAGAAATCAAAGCTAAAGTGGCTTATGTGAAAATCCCCCAATTAGAAGATTTAGAAAACAACCCGGTTTATATCGGTCAAATTATAGGCGTAACTTATGATCTATTGCTGTTTGACGCTGAGTTTTTGGAAGCCAAAATCAAAGACGGGTTGGATAAAACCCAAATTGAGCTTTTAAATAAGATGCCTAAATGGAAAAAGGTGGAAAAAGAGCTTTTCAGAGCGACTTATTATTACAAGATTAAGGGCATAAAAGCGAGTATTCCGCCTTTAGAAGTGAGCGCGTTTTCCAACAAAGACAAATACATCGATCATTCCATAGCCCCAAAAGTTGCTTTGCAGGTAACGGATTTGTCCAAAAACCCTCGTTACGCGAATGTCATGGTTAAAGATTTACAAGTTGTGCAATACAAAACCAAAGATTATGACGATAAAAACAATATTTTGGTGATGGAATTAGCGTTCAAAGAAGCCACTTGGGAAGATTTCCACATCAAAGGAGCGATCAAGCAAGGGTTTGATAACGCCTCTTTAAACCAGATCAAGGCTAAAGAAGGGAGCGTTTTTTATTATTGCGTGCTGCCTAAAACCCTTCAAAGCCTTTCTTTTGATTATTTTTCGCTTTCTAATAGGCAGTTTAAAACGCTGTCTTTTTCAGCCATTCCCACTCAAGACACTACCGGTATTCAAAGCGATCTCATCCCTAAAAACAATTTTTTAGTCTTTTCTAACGTGGCGCTGCTCGCTTTGTGCATGTTTTTCTTGGTGTTGTTTTTCATTTTTGGGCGCAAACTCATTTTTTTAGGGCTTGGGGTTTTGTGCTTAGGGTTTGTTTTGTACCACCTTTTATTCACGCAAAAATCAGCCCTATTGCTCGCTCATAAAAAAATCCGCATTCTGCCCACGCAAAATTCCACTATTTTAGGGCTTTCTAAAAATGAAATGCCGATTAAAATCTTAGGTTCGCATGATGATTATTACAAAATCCTAACGCCGCATGAACAAATAGGATGGGTCAAAAAAGATGAAGTCAAATAAAAAATCCAATCATTTAAGAGCGATTTATAGGGCTTTAGTGATCGCTATAGGACTAGCTGTTATCATTGTTTTCAATTATTTTAACCGCAAAAACAATAACGCCCGCTCCAGCCGTAGGGCTTGTTCGTGCTTTTTTTCTCTTACAGGGGTTACTTTAGAAAAAATAGGCGCTTTTGATACGGACGCTAAACTCATTGTCTTAAACCACCAAAGCTTACTAGACATTATTTACTTAGAAGCCTACCACCCTAGCAATATTTGCTGGATCGCTAAAAAAGAGCTGGGCGAAATCCCCTTTTATGGGCATGCCTTAACGGATACCGGAATGATTTTAATTGACAGAGAGGATAAAAAGGGGATCGTGAGCCTTTTGAAAGCGTGTAAGGAAAAACTAGACCAAAACCGCCCTTTAGTGATTTTCCCTGAAGGCACTAGAGGCAAAGGAGGAGAAAAATTCCTCCCCTTTAAGCAAGGGGCTAAGATTATCGCTGAAAAATTCCAGCTCAAAATCCAGCCCATGGTGTTAATCAATTCCATTAAAATCTTTAATTCCAAGCCCCTAGAAGCCTATAAAGCGCGCACCCGTTTAGTCATGCTAGAAAGTTATACGCCTGATTTTAACTCGCCCACCTGGTATGAAGAATTACAAGAACGCATGCAAAAAGAGTATTTAAAACACTACCACGAACTAAACGCATGAAGCTTTTTGACTACGCTCCTTTGAGTTTGGCTTGGCGGGAGTTTTTGCAAAGCGAATTTAAAAAACCTTATTTTTTAGAAATAGAAAAACGCTACCTAGAAGCCCTAAAAAGCCCTAAAACCATTTTCCCTAAAAGCTCTAATCTGTTTTATGCACTCAATCTAACGCCCCCTAGCGCGGTTAAAATCATTCTTTTAGGGCAAGATCCCTACCATTCCACCTACCTAGAAAATGAACAAGAATTGCCGGTGGCGATGGGTTTGAGCTTTAGCGTGGAAAAAAACGCCCCCATCCCTCCAAGTTTAAGGAATATTTTTAAAGAATTGCATGCGAATTTGGGCGTGCCTGTGCCTTGTTGTGGGGATTTGAGCGCGTGGGCTAAAAGGGGTATGCTGTTATTGAACGCCATTTTAAGCGTGGAAAAAAACCAAGCCGCTTCGCACCAATATATTGGCTGGGAAGCTTTTAGCGACAGGATATTAGAACGCCTTTTTGAAACGATCTCCCCTTTAATCGTGGTGCTATTAGGGAAAGTCGCCCAAAAAAAGATCGCGCTAATCCCTAAAAACAAACACATCATCATCACAGCCCCTCACCCTAGCCCACTATCTAGGGGGTTTTTAGGGAGTGGTGTTTTTACAAGCGTTCAAAAAGCTTATAGAGAGGTTTATCATAAGGATTTTGATTTTAGTTTGTGATTAATGAGAAAGAACCCCTTAAGAATGCCTTTATTTAAAAGCATTTGTGATAAAATAGCAATTTTTAAATAAAGGGAAAACATGCCAATTAGAATCGCTATCAATGGGACCGGGCGCATCGGTTTGTGCGCTATAAGAGTCGCTAGTCAAAGAAAAGATATAGAGATTGTAGCCATCAATTCCACCGCTGAATTAGAGACTCTTTTGCATTTGATACGCCATGACAGCGTGCATGGGCATTTTGAAGCCCAATTAAACGCCAATAGAACCCTAAATATCGGGCATAGTAAAAATATTTTAGTGTTGAACGAGCGAGACATTAACAAGCTTGATTTTTCTGCCGCTAACGCAGAAATCATCATAGAATGCACCGGGAAATTCAATTCCCTAGAAGCTTCAAGCGCTCATCTTAAGAACAGCGTGAAAAAAGTCATCATCTCCGCTCCCGCGCAAAATGCCCCTACCTTTGTCTATGGGGTGAATCACACTAATTACCATAACGAAAGCGTGATTTCTAACGCCTCTTGCACGACTAACGCTACCGCTCCTTTACTCAAAATCTTAGATGAAGCCTTTAAGGTAGAAAACGCGCTTTTAACCACTATCCACAGCTATACTAACGATCAAAACCTTTTAGACACCAAGCACAAGGACATCCGCCGCGCTAGAGCGGCTAGCCTTAACCTCATCCCCACAAGCACCGGCGTGAGCAAAGCCATTTCGCTAGTCTTACCGCATTTAGGCCCTAAAGTTACAGGCCTTGCGATTAGAGTGCCTACCCCTAATGTGAGCTTGGTGGATCTGTCTTTAAATTTTAAAAAATCCGTGAGTAAAGCAAGCCTTCAGCATGCGCTTAAAGACGCCAGTAAGCATGCCTTTAAAGGGATTGTAAGCATTGATGAAGAAAGGCTCGTTTCAAGCGATTTTATTTCTTCGCCTTTTAGCGCGATTGTGATTGATGATCAAATCATGACAATAGGCGAAAAAAATGCTAAAGTATTGGCATGGTATGATAATGAAATGGGTTATAGCGAGCGTTTGATAGACATGGCGCAATATATAGCGCAAAATTAAAAGAAAGGATTTTCATGTTAGCTAAAATGTCGTTTATGCAAAACGTTAAAAACATTCAAGAGGTGGATGTCAATCATAAAAGGGTGCTTATTAGAGTGGATTTTAACGTGCCTTTAGATGAAAATTTGAATATCACTGATGACACGCGTATTAGAGAGAGCTTGCCCACCATCCAATATTGTATTGACAACAAGGCTAAAGATATTATTTTAGTGAGCCATTTGGGCCGCCCTAAAGGGGTTGAAGAAAAATTGAGCTT
Organism: Helicobacter pylori; assembly: GCF_014498195.1. Lineage (GTDB taxonomy): Bacteria > Campylobacterota > Campylobacteria > Campylobacterales > Helicobacteraceae > Helicobacter > Helicobacter pylori_DO. Next base: position 47,467 of record NZ_JACTGH010000012.1, read on the forward strand.
GAAGCCCTTTTTAAAACGCCTTGAAAGACTTTTAAATCATGAAGTGGTTTTTTCTCAAAATATCGCACAACTCAAGCAGGCTTTAAACGAAAACGCGCCAACAAGGATTTTTCTTTTAGAAAACATCCGCTTTTTAAAAGGCGAAGAAGAAAATGATGAAAATCTGGCTAAAGATTTAGCGGGCTTGTGCGATGTGTTTGTGAATGACGCTTTTGGCACGAGCCACAGAAAGCATGCCAGCACTTATGGCACGGCGCAATTCGCCCCTGTTAAAGTGAGCGGGTTTTTGCTCAAAAAAGAAATTGATTCGTTTTATCAAGCGTTTAACCACCCTTTACGCCCTCTATTGTTGATTGTAGGGGGGGCTAAGGTCAGCTCCAAACTCACTTTATTAAAAAATATTTTAGATCTCATTGACAAGCTCATTATTGCCGGGGCGATGAGCAACACCTTCTTAAAAGCTTTAGGCTATGATGTGCAAGATTCTTCTGTAGAAGACGCTTTGATAAAAGACGCCCTAGAGTTATTGCAAAGTGCGAAAGAAAAAAAAGTCAAAGTCTATTTGCCTATAGACGCTGTAACCACTGATGACATTCTCAACCCCAAACACATCAAAATTTCACCCGTCCAAGACATTGAGCCTAAACACAAGATCGCTGATATAGGGCCTGCGAGCGTGAAATTATTTTCTGAAGTCATAGAGAGCGCGCCCACCATTTTATGGAATGGCCCCTTAGGCGTGCATGAAAAGCAAGAATTTGCCAGAGGCACAACCTTTTTAGCCCACAAAATCGCTGACACTTACGCTTTCTCGCTCATTGGTGGGGGCGATACCATTGATGCGATCAACCGCGCGGGCGAAAAGGATAACATGAGTTTCATTTCTACCGGTGGGGGAGCGAGTTTGGAATTATTAGAGGGCAAAATTTTACCTTGTTTTGAGGTTTTGGACAAACGCCATTAACTCTAAGGATCGCTTATGGTGAACGTGTTTTTCAAACAGCAAAAATTTGTCATTAAAAAACGCTTTAATGATTTTAATGGTTTTGATATAGAAGAAAATGAAGTGTTGTGGTTTGAATTAATCAACCCTACGCCCAATGAATTGGCCACTCTAAGCCAAGAATACGCTATCCACTACAACACAGACCATTCCCAACGAGTCTCATCAGTAACCAAATATTGGGAAGACAGCTCCAGCGTTACGATCAACGCTTTTTTCACCAACCAGGATGAAAATGAGACTTTCCACACGGAAATGGCGACCTTTATTTTGTCTAATAACATTCTTTTCACGATCTATTACGGGACTTTAGAAATCTTTGATTCTATCCAAAAAAAGGTTTTGGCTAGCCCTAAAAAATTTGAAGACGGGTTTGATATTCTAACCAAAATCTTTGAAGTGTATTTTGAAAAAGGGGTGGAATGTTTGGAGTGGATCAACAAACAAACGAGCCTGTTGCGCAAAAACATCATTTTCAAAGAAACTTCTACGCATGATGATATTTTAGTGCACTTGTCCAATTTGCAAGAATTTAATGTGGCTTTAAGGGATTCTTTTTTTGACAAACGGCGCATTATCACCGCTTTATTAAGGAGCAATAAAGTGGATAGCGATACTAAAAATAATTTAAATCTTATTTTAACCGATTTTAGCTCTTTGGTGGAGTCTACAACGGTCAATCTCAACTCGCTTGATAACATTCAAAACCTGTTCGCTTCTCAAGTCAATGTGGAGCAAAATAAAATCATCAAACTCTTCACTGTGGCGACCATGGCGATGATGCCCCCCACATTGATTGGCACGATTTATGGCATGAACTTTAAATTCATGCCGGAGTTAGAATGGCAATACGGGTATCTTTTCGCACTGATTGTCATGGCGATTTCTACGATTTTGCCTGTGCTCTATTTTAAAAAGAAAGGCTGGTTGTAGCCTTTTATGGAATTTTTATCCTCACTCTTAGACGCTCTTTCTACACCGCATGGCATAGTCTCCTTGGCTACGCTCACGCTTTTAGAGATCGTTCTAGGGATTGATAATATCATTTTTATCACGGTGATGGTCTATAAACTCCCCAAACACCAGCAAAATAAAGCCATGATTTTAGGCTTGGGTCTGGCTATGATCACTCGTATAGGGCTTTTAGGGAGCTTGTTTTTCATCAGCCATTTGCAAAAGCCTTTATTCGCTATAGCGGGCATGAGCTTTTCATGGCGTGATGTGGTGCTGCTTTTAGGGGGGGCGTTTTTGGCTTTTAAAGCGTTAGTGGAATTAAAAGAGCAGATCTACCCTAAAGAAAAACACCAAGAAAAAGCGTTTGGCTTTTCCATCACTTTAATAGAAATCATGTTTTTAGACATTGTCTTTTCTTTGGACTCCGTGATCACGGCTATTGGGATCGCTAAACACTTAGAAGTCATGGCGCTTGCTATTATTTTATCCGTAATCGTGATGATGTTTTTTTTCAAAATCGTTGGCGATTTTATTGAAAGGCATTATCGCATCAAAACTTTAGCCTTTGTGTTTTTGCTCGTTGTGGGCGTGTTTTTGTTTTTAGAAGGCTTGCATTTGCATGTTGATAAAAATTATTTGTATGCGGGTATTGGTTTTGCCTTGCTCATAGAATGCTTAAACATTTTCATAGAAAAGAAAATGAAAAAAAGTTAAAAAGCGTTTTTTAAAAACAAAATTAAAGGAGTTGTGCGTAAAAGGCTTTGCGCTTTTTAAGCGTGGGTAACTAAAATTTTAACCAAAACTCACAAGCAAATAGGGGGGCATTTTGCAACACTCCCCCAAAAAAAGAGGGGTTCAAAGAGAATTTTCAATAAGCAAACACATAATTCAAATACACGCTATAGAGCCTTCTGTATTTGAGTTCAGCGCCCATGAAAGAATAATAATCCGTGTTAATGGTAGGGATTTTCACACCTAATTCCACGCCATGCTGCGCGGCATGATCGC
>NZ_JACTGH010000013.1:0-41628 GCF_014498195.1 Helicobacter pylori
AACTTTGATTTTTAATAGAATGCACTAAAAAGCGAATGGATCTAGGTGAAACGATATTCAAATACCTAACAGATATGCACTTACATCTCCGCCCTAAAGGACGGAGTTTTTCGTGCTAGTGGGATAACACAAGCCTTGACCAATCATTCCTTCCACAACTAACATGTCATTGATAGGTAATTCCTATTTTTCTTTTATTTTGATTTTGTTCTTATTTTTACTAATAAAAGAAATTAAAAACTTTCCTTAAACTAAACCTAGCCACAACTAACCTTATGGCTCTTTCAGTCAGTTTGTCTCTTTTAATCAAAAGTTCTTTTTTTTGATTTTTCTTTTTTTCCTTTAGCAAGTTCCTAGTTGTCTAATTTAATCAAGTTTTTTAAAAAAAAGAAATCTCCCTCATGACATGATATTTACTAATAACATGTTTACTCAATAGGTTAGGAAAGAAAGGTAAACCTTTCTTTCCCTTAATATTTTTATAACTATACGGAACTTAAGTTCCGCTTTCATATCTAATACCCATAAACACGCACTTCTTAACCTTAAAAAGCGCTTAAATCTTACTTTCAAAAACTATTTAATCGTTGATAAATTCAATTTTTGTATTTAGTGAGTAATGCAAATAACTATGTATTTGATTATTTACTTTTAAGGGGGCGAAATTTTGCTTTTATGCCTTAGTTAAAAGCGGAACTTTTTAGAGATTTAGATTTAAAGGCGGAATTTCAAATCTCTAAGGAGCAATGCGGAATTGTTAAAAATACCGCTTTTAAAACCAAGCAAATTAAAAGACATAAAACTCTCATTCTTTAAGATTTATTTTTGAATTTTAAATAAGGGAGCAATATGCTAAATAACAAACTCACCAAATCTCAAAGAGAACTTTTTGATAATCTCAAAGCCTTTTTATACACTAAGGTTAAAAATTTCACACCTATTCAAGATGTGAATGATATGGCTTTGATATTAGATACGCAAAACAAAGTTTTAAAATGCCATAATGTTGAGCAATTAAAACAACTCTATCATATTCTTTATAATCAAGGCATTAAACACACTATAATGATGCAAGGCTTGTTTTTATTCTTTAACTATTTTAAAGATAATCTCAAATTAAGAAGTTTTAGAATGCTTAGCGAAGAGCAAGTCATTAACTTTCTTTTTGAACTCGCTCAAAATAGAAAACCAAGCTCTATGGCTAAGTATGTGATGTATTTAAGGCAATTCTTTGATTACTTGGATAGAAAAAAGCATTATAACTTTGACTTTGCCCTTAAAAACCTAGCCTTTGCTAAGACCAAAGAAAGCTTACCCAGACATTTAAACTACAAGGATTTAAAGAGTTTTTTAAAAACACTTTTAGAATATAAGCCAGCTACAAGCTTTGAAAAACGCAATAAGTGTATTCTACTTATTGTAATACTTGGGGGACTTAGAAAATGCGAAGTGTTAAACATAGAGTTAAAACACATTCAAGTAGAAGAACAAAACTACTCTATTTTAATTCAAGGTAAAGGTAGGAAAGAAAGAAAAGCTTATATCAAAAAGAGTTTGTTAGAACCAAGCTTGAATGCTTGGCTTAGTGATGATTACAGACTAAAATATTTCAATGGAGCATATCTCTTTAAAAAGGATAAGCAAAAATCACAAAATTCTTTAACGCTTTATAATTTTATCCCCTTAATCTTTAAATTAGCCCAAATCAAACATTACAAACAATATGGCACAGGCTTACATCTATTTAGGCATAGTTTTGCTACGCTTATCTATCAAGAGACCCAAGACTTAGTTTTAACTTCAAGAGCTTTAGGGCATAGCTCATTACTCTCTACTAAGATTTATATTCATACCACACAAGAGCATAACAAGAAAGTGGCTCTTGTGTTTGATAGTTTGATAGAGAACAAGAAGTAAGGTGGTTAAAATTGATTAGGTAGTTTAGTGTAATTAGTTTAAATAATCTTATTAAGATAAATAATCTAGCATTAGATAATTTTAATTAACTATTTAATGTTTTATTGCTAATTAAAAATGATTAGTTTTATAAGGGTTGTTAAAATCATTGAGATTTTATAGAGTTAGCTTAAATTACAAAATATTATAAAAACAATGTAATTATAGATTATTGTTACTCATTAAGAATATATTTGATTAACAATACAAATAACTAAATTCTATTCAATACTGATAAAATGACTAAACACTATCAAATACTTGTTTAATGATATTATTTATCGCCTACGCTTAGGTGTAACGGTGTATTCGTTAGTATTTTCTAAGTAGTCATTATTACCTAAATCATCGGTGTTGTCATTTTCTTGCTTATTCTTATTTAACACCATTTGCCCTTGTATGCGAGTGAGTTCAAATTCTTGGGATATTTTAGCGAGTTGATACAAGTTCTCTATATTGTGCGTGTCCAACGCTTTGATGTAAGCCTCTTTTTGCTCTTTGGTAATCACAAAAGGCACTAAATTTTGCTCTAAAACGCTATAAAGGATTAGCACTCTACCTACTCTGCCATTGCCATCGCTAAAAGGGTGTATTCTTTCAAATAGAATATGCTGTTCTAAAATGGCTTTTAGTTTTTCTTCTTTATCTTGTAAGGTATTCATTTTATAATTGAGATTGTCGCACCACTCTTTCATAGCCATAGGCACTTGAAATGATGGGGTCGTTTCAAAACTAGCCCCTAAAATCATGTTATCAGTGGTTTTAAAAGTCCCCTTGTTAGGGAGTAAAAAATTCATTAAAATTCCATGCAATTCTCTCACAAAAAAGCTATCAATCTTTTGTTCTTTCTTTAAATTTTCTAATAAAAAGGGGAGCATATTTTGATAGTTTTTCACTTCAAAGAATGCCCTTTGGGGCATTTCTCTAGGAATGTATTCAGTGGTTAAAATACTTATGGTTTCAGCAAGACTTAAAGGGTTGTTTTCAATAGCGGTGCTATGATGCGCCATTCTAATGGTTAAATCCATAGCGTAATCATTAAATTCTAGTAGTTCTTTGTAATTCATAGGTTCTCTTTGATGTTTGATTTGTTCTAGTTTAGCAAATTTTGTGTTGGTTTTGGTTTGACTTATAGCGATCGTTTGGCTATAATACGCCTACATTCAATGGGCTTCGGTTAGCCCACTTCTTTATAAGTTACTCAACTCTTCTAAATCTTTATTCCCAATGCTTTTGATTAAATCATCTAAAAATAGAGTGATTTTACTAGACTCAACGCTTATATTCATGGGTTTTTTAGGTTTATTATCATCTCTTAAACCATTAAAATAAGTCGTAATGCGTGGGCGGTTGTTTGGCTTGATTTTTAGTAGGTTTTCCCAATGATACGCACGATTTCTAATTGTCCATAGCAAATTTAGAGCAATATGAGCCTTAATATAATCATAAAGACTTTGTTTTCTGTCATTAACAAGCAAAGTGTTTTTGTTATCTTGGTAGTATTTTTTAAAATTAAAATGCCTTAGATTTAAAACCGAGCTTTCTAATTTATAAAAAAAGATAAGCTTAATCACTGCTCCCAAAGACGTTTTAGACAAGATTAAAGAATGCGAGATTTCTTTTTTCTTGTCTTTTAATTCTTCTATTAAGGGGATTAAAGAATTTTCATCAAACACCCATTCACTCCCCTTATTTTGAGTGAGACAGTAATCTAGTGCGTTGCGTAAGTAAATCTCTAAATTAGAGATTTTAGGCGTGATTGAACTAATTAGTTTTAGGTTTTCTTTATATTGCTCTAGGTTGTCATAAGTGTCTAATCTATCTTTGGATAGAATGAGCGTAATATCGTTTTTAAAATCTTGTAAATCTTGCATAGTGTCTCTTAAATGGTTTGTTAAATCGATTATAACACAAATAAAATTAGCTATAAGACATTGTTATTACTTGTTAAGAACATATTTAATCAGTAATTCAAATAATCAAAACTAACTAAATACTTATAAAATAACTAAAACTATCAAATACCTACTTAATAATATTGTTTATCGCCTACGCTTAGGCGCATGGGCATATTCATTAGCATTGTCTAAGTCATCGGTATTGTCATCATAGGAATTTGAGTGAGCTTGTTTGTGTTGTAAAGATAGCTCAATAGCTCTAGCGTGTGCTACATCTATAATCTTTGATTTTCTTTCATCAAGCATTGTATGTAAAAATTCTTTGTGTATTTCGCTCATAAAGGGCGTATTATCAATAATTGAATGGATTTTATCCATATCTATGCGTGGGTATATCCTAAGTAGCGCATCAAGGCAATCTTTATTATTTGTTTGAGTTAAGAAATCATAGTAGTTGATTTTTTTATCATTATCATCTTTTAAGATAGATTGGGGGAAATTATAAATTCTTGCATTTAGCTCATCAATATTATTTAAAACTTTTTGACATACTTCATCATCAGCTTGTGGGTATAGACAAGAGCCACAATCAAAAATGGGAGCTATTTTATATTCTTTTGAATTTGAGGCTCTTAAAAAACCCCAATTACCATTATGCCTATCAAAATTACCTAGCAAGGTATCTGCTATAAACATATCCCAAAAGAAACGCTTTAAAACTTGTGGTTCAATAAAATGCTGGTTATCTATGGCATAAAGGACATCATTCAAATTAGTGTCTTTGCCTGATTTTTCTAATTCAATCATGGTGTTTTTTAGGCTTAGAAAATCTACAAGCTCGTATTGATGAGTGGTAAAATCTTTACAAGCAACTACGATTTTATTTTTATAAGTGCCTAGCAATGTTTCTTGAACCTTTAAGCCTAAGCTATTAACTATATGGCATGCCACATATTCACTAAAGCAACCATTGGTATAGGACATTTCTTTATGTGTAGAAGGCTTAGGGGGAAATTTGACCATGTAGAGTTCATTGTTATAAACTAGGCTAATCTTATTTCCATTTGCTCCCCCAAAACCTTTTTTAGGATTAATCTCACAAGAGGTAAAATCAATGGTTGGCATGGTTATCCTTTTGCTACTCTTAAATGGATTGTTAAGCCAATTATAACACAAATAAAATTATCTATAAGACATCGTTATTACTTGTTAAGAACATATTTAATCAGTAATTTAAATAATCAAAACTAACTCAATACTTATAAAATAACTAAATACTTGATTGTTATTGATATATTTTTAAAACTTTATATTATAATGATTAAAATTGTAATTTTAGGTTAAAAGGAATAAAAAATGATTGTTTTAAAAAGATTAGATAAAATTTTAAGGACAGGGTTATTAGCTGGAGCGTTGGTGGTGTGCTCCCCGCTTAATGTAATGGCGAAACCTTTATTTACAGATGCTAACTTAATTGACTATCTCAGCAAATCTAAAAGCAATATTAAGAAAGAATACGCCATTGATTGTAATTCTCAAATTGATGGTTCTAAATATTTGAATGATGGTTGGAATTTATCAAAAAATCTTCCACAAGAATGGAAAACCGCTTTTCTTTCTTGTGTTAATAAAAAACAGCTATCTAAAAAAGAACAAGAATTACAGAAAATAGTAGATGAAAGAAATGAGCAAATTAAAAAAGATGAAGAGTGGCTAGTTGCTTGTAGAAACTATGTTAGAGAAAGCCGTAAAAAAGCGGAAAGTAACTTTCTTAAAAAAAATCGTTGTAGCAAAAGTGAAGATGGTAAAATATCGTGTTATAGCAATGCTTTTTATAGTGCCTATGGAGACACAAAACCCAAATGGTGGACTTATAGTGGCTCACACTTTGAAGAAAAATTTGAAAACGAACAAAATCAAGCTGACCATGAATGCCTTTCAAAAGCTACAAGTCTAGCCATAATGCACCCAAAATTAGAAATAAAAAGAGCTGTTAGACAGCCTTGATTTTCAATCGGGAGCAATTTCTGGAAAGCCAAATTGGTTTGTTTTTACCTTACCTAAGATTTGCTCCCTTGTTTGGTATTGGGTTGATTTTGTGCCCTTTAAATTTGTGTTAAACCCATAGTCTGTTTTGTATATGTCTGCTATAATCTCACTTTGCATTGCCATAGTTTGATTTAAAAAGAGCATTTGATTGGTGATCTCTTTTAAATACTTTATCGTGAGTAACCTAATCCTTTGATTAAAATTCGCATAGGCTTGGCTCTGAGCATCTTTATTAGGAGCGTTAGATAAATCAAGTGTGAGAGTTTGGATTTCTTGCTCTAGCTCGTTGTCTAGGCGAGTTTTTTCTAGGGCTAATGGCGTGCAAGTGCCATTTTCTTTGTTTTCTTTGCAATAATGTATCCCTTGTTTATTATGGTTGGCTGTGGGGTCTGTTACGCCTAATTGTTGTTGAATATCAGCTAGTCTGTGTTTTAGATAATCTGCTTTTGCATTAATTTCTTTTTGTTTTTTAATCCTTTCTGTTAATTTCATCGCATCTTGTTGAAATATTTTCATTTTATATGCTTGATAGTTACCATTGAGAATATTCAAACTAGCTTCTGCTGATAGTTGGTTATACCTTGCTTGATTTTCATCTTTGATTAGCTCTTCGCATAAAATCAATCCCATATCTCTACCGCTTAATTGCCCAGTAAGAGACTGTAAGTTTTCATAGCCATTATTACTTAGAGCTTGGATTAAATTTTGCATATCTTTCACTTGTGCGGTTTGCTTGCCTGTTTTTGTAATAGCATTGTTAAGATTGCTTAAATTGACAATCTTATTGTTAGTCAATTTGTTAAAATCAAAAAAAGGGCATTGTTGCGATAAATACTTGTTTCTTAGCAAATTTTGTGTGTTCCAATTTTCTATGCTTTGCTTTAAATTCTCATAGTTATATTTAATACTCTCTATTTGATACTGAGCGTTTTGTATCACTTGCATAGGGTTTGCTAAAGTGATAGCACTGCTACTAATCAAAGAGTTAGTCGTATTTATCATGTTATTGACTTTTTGCAACTGATTGATTTGAGCTTGAGCTTTAGAGATAATCTCTTCATATTTTTTAATGCTATCTACCATTTTACCTATCACAGTGGCTTGACCAGCATGAAGCTCTGGGTCATTGACAATCAAAGGAGTTTCCCCCTCTGCAAACACGCTATTGCAATATAAAAGCACACTAAAACCTATATTAAAAACTAATTTTTTCATTATAAAACCTTTCATTTGTTGTTTCTATCATTATCAAGTCCAAAGCCACTTTTCACACTCGCTACAAAGTGTCTCACACCAGCTTTTGCTCCTTTTGCATTTGCCATAGTGGTAATCCCTCCGCTTAGTCCAGCCCCAAACATCGCTCTTGCTCCAGCTTGAAGTCCTGCTAATCCGCCCCCAGCACTCTGATAAGCTTGTTTAGCTTGATTAGCTACCATAACCATAGAGCCTCCTACGACTGCTCCGCCTATTGTCATACCAATTTTTTGCATCATTTCTGTTACTGCCCCAACGCCTCCACTTGTGCCAAAGATATTGTTGATAAAATCAGGCACTCGTTTGATTAGAAAGAAACAAATTACAGAGCCTAAAATTAAGATAATAAAAAATCCTAATACGCTAGTATAAGCTTCCATAGCATTTTGAAAATTATTGATTGCTTGATTTGAACCATTTTCTATCATTTGGTCAACTATGTGTCCTTTGTTATAGAACCCATTGATTATTTCTGCTTGGGTAGGAATTTTTAAAGTAATACTTTCTATCATTGAAAAATTTAAAAAAGATACTACCATAATGCAAGGCTGATAAAAAGTAAGGGAAATGAGTTTTTTAAGGTAGCTAAAGAGCATACCCTTAGTCTGTGGGAATAGTGCTAATGGTAAAACTGCAAAGCCCAATGATAGCCATGTAAGAGTTTCAACAAGAGTGATTAGAACAATGATTAAAATTAGTCCAATTAAAAGAATTTGAGCTAGGACTAACAAAAGAAAAATGATTAACATAGGAAACATAGTAAAAAATGTCTTCCAGCCTAAATCACTAAATACTTCTCTGTATAATTGTGTTATGGAATAGTAGGACTTATCTATCAATGAGCCTAAGGTTAAATCATTTTTTCCTGTCAATGTTTGCAATGAGGTCATGCTGTTTGTGATAATCTCAGTAAGCTTATTAGAAGGGTAGAAAATGGTGTCTTTAAGCATATTCATGTAAGTTATTGGATTATCCATTGCCCAATTTAAAACTCCCATAAACACTATGAATACAACCACGCCCATAGCGGTTTTAAACTGAAATATATCGCCCTCTTTCACTCGCTTATAAGCCCATATCATAAATAAAATTACCAAAACAGCATTAATTATCATTTGAGCTTTTAAAACTTCTGCTGTTTGAGTTGCTATGTTGTAAAATATTTTTTTTGTTGGGTCGCTAAATAGCGATAAAATCGTTTCATAAATACTTAGACTATTACCCTGCATTATCTCCCCCTCCCTTTAACATAACTCTGTGTCTGTAAATTTTCTTTAATATTTTCTAAAATGTCCTTAAATTCTTTACTAAAAGGTTTAAGGCTATCAATTTGTTCTAATTTATCCATAATACTTTCCTTTTCTTGTATAGGTGTGTCGTTGTTATTTAATTTCTCTAAAGAACTTTCTAAAAACTCCGCCATAATGTCAATGCTAATCGCCTTATTTTCTATAATGTGAGCTAGTTTCAAATCATTGTTACAATCCTTTGAAAAAGGCGTATAGATAGTGGGGAATTGCTGTAAGAGAGCATATAAAATACCCTCGCATTTTTCTCTATAACCTTTGCCTTTAACATCATTATCAAAGGCTAACACCACATTAAAGCTCTCTTGTGGTTGATTGACAGGTTGTGGCTTTCTAAACTCTCTAGTTTTTTTCACTCTTTTATTATAAATGGGAGTGTTCTTTTCTCTTTGATAGTTTTTAATAATGTCAGTGTAGGTCTCTACGACCACACTCTTAAAATCATCATTAGCCTTGCCTTGTCTCACTAGCTCTTGCCATTGTTCTTCTTGTCTTAGATAATTGTTATACGCTCCTTGTTGTCTGTTTTTTAATTGCTTAAAAAAGCTTTGAAAAAAGAGTTCTAATTTTTGTGCGTTAAATTGCCCTGCAGTGCTAATTAAAACGCTTTCTTTGGGGTCTAAATCTTGTAATTCTAAATAAGCGAGACTATCAAAGATATTTTCAGTAATAATGACATTTTTAACTAAGTTTAAGTCATTAGGGTATAAGACTTCTATGCCTTTATTTCCTTGTGCGATAGATTTTAAAGGTTTGTCTCTTATGTTGTCCTCTTTATCTGTAGTTAAGGGCATATTTAAGCGTTTGTTAATGCCATATTGATAAATGGGTATGACATTAAGTCTTTTATCTTCAAAAGCTAAGTAAGTCGCTAAGATTAGATTGTTAAAGCTATCGGTCTTTAAATGCTCTTTGTAAGGTTCTAATAGCCTTACATCAATCTCACGCTTTTTAATGAGTGTAGCGTTTTCTAAATCATAGGGTTTAAGGTTGTTAAACTCCTCTCTTATTTTTTGAACTTCTTCGTTATTCTCTTGTGTGTTATTCCTTGCTTTGAGATTGTCTTGCTTGTTAAGATAATCTTCTAACTTTCCAGCGATTAAATCTTCTACACTAATGTTTCTATCATTACAAAAAGTGATGATATTACCGACTTTATCTGTGTGGGTTTCTTTGTAGGTGTAACTAATGGAGCCATCTTTATTTTGATTTTTAAAGATAACTAAACTTCCCTCTTCATTTTCATGTTTTAAGCAAGGGTTATTCTTGCTTGTCTTGTTTTTATTATAAGTGTAGCCATTGTCTAGCAAAATCTCATGTAAGGGCAAGGCAGTGAGATTAGGAATGTAAGCCACAATGATTTCCTAGCGCCTTCTGCTCTTAGCTGGCGTATTTTGTGTATAGCCATAGTCTATGGTTGGAACTTCTTTGTTTTGGTTCTCTATGGTGTTTTGGGTATTTTGTTGATTTTGCTTGGCTCGCTCTTTTTCTAAATAAGCTTGATAATGGGCTTTGGCTTTAGCTTGCATTTGTTTGCCATATTCAATCCAAGGCTCATCATTCCCCTTACTTGGTGTTTTTTCTTGGTTCTCTTGTCGTTCCTTTAATCCCGCATGATTTTTAGGGTCATAATCTAGCCATGGTTCATCAGGGTGTGAGACTTTCTTAGGTTCTTCTTTAGCGTGTGGCTCTTTTTGATCTTGAATAGTGCTATTTTGCTGTGTAACTTGGCTTTCTTTTGTGTTTTCTTGTTGTGTAGCTGTGTTATTAGTTTGTGGCTTAATACTCTCATTAGCTTGAGTAGTATCTTGTGTGTTTGCTTGAGACACGCTTTCATAAGCTTGTGAGCTAGTAGTCTCTTGTGCTTGTGAGTTTTTTGTTTCTTGTTGAGCGTTTTCATTAGCATTATTTTGCTCTTTAATAGCATTCACTATCACACTTTGAGTGGTGCTATCTAAATTTTTGAGCGCTTTTTCTTGTTGCTTGTCTAAGTGTTTTTGCATCACTTCATACACTCTGTTATCCATAGGTTCTAAGCTGTCTTTACTTTTTTGCATATAATCTTTTAACACTTCGTGGTGTTCTTTTTCTAATTCGTGTCCCAAGATTGATTTAACGCTTAATTGTAAGCCCTTATCTTGCATATGTTTATTGCCATGTGCTTGTTCTAAGCAATCTTTAATCAAATTGATATGCTCTTTAGTGAGCTTGGTGGGTTCTTTTTGGCTCACCACTAATAAGACTTTCAATTCATCTTCATTCATGTGGTTTTTAGCGTAATTCAAAAAGCTCTCTTTAAAATCAAGCTTAGTCTTAATACGCTTTTGTTTAATATCAAGCTCGGTTTGTTTGAAAAAGCTATGTAAATTAGCGTATTTGTCTTTAAAGTCTATGTCATTACCAATCTTAGGTTTTTCTTGCTCTTTTTCTGTATTTTGTTCTTGTGTGTTAGTTTCTTTTTCATTAAGCTTGTTGTTTTCTTCTAAGGCAAGAGAGGTAATTTTGCTGGTAGTATTCTCACCTGTAGGTCTTAGCAATTCAATGGTCTCATTAGCTCTTAGAGAGTTGGCAACTTCGTTTGTTTCATCTCTTATGGTCTGTAAGCTCTCTAAAAGCTCTAAATTTTCATCATCTAAGCCTTGCTTGGTATTGTCATCCCTTAATGTTTCTAATTCTAAGTCTTGATTGTTTAAAAGCCTTTCTTCTTTATCTTCAACTTGCTCTTGTGCGACTTGTTGCTCATAGAGAGTATCAGGGTTTTGGCTTTCATCATATTGTTCTAATGCTTTATTTTCGCCCTCTATGGCGTATTTTTCTAGCTCTTGTTTGGCTAACTCATTTTTATTTTCTTGTATCTCAGTAATGGCTTGGGCTAAACTTTCTACAAACTCATTTGGATTATCATTAGAGTTGTTTTGTCCTTGTGAGATTTCATTTTGCAAGACATTCATAAAATCGCTCACATTTTCGTTGTCTTTTGAATTAGAGATTTCATTTTTCATGCTCTCAATCACTTCTAGCATAGAAGACATGTCATCTTGTAAGCCCTCTTGGCTTAAAGATTTGATTTCTTGTTCTAAAATGCCTAAGAAGTTAGAGGGGTCATTTTGAGAGCTTTTAACTTCATCTAAAAAACTCTCTAAAAAAGCGTCCTTACCATCATCACTCCACGCTTTCCAAGCTTTAAGAAATCCATTGATAAAATCTTGCATTATCTGCCCCTACCCTTAGATTGAGTGGGTGCTGCTTCATCATTAGCAAAATAGTTGTCATGCTTTTGTTGCTCTGCTCCCTTATTAAGAGTTTGTTGTAACATAGCTAACATTTGCGGATTATTCTGAGCCATTTCAAGCATTTTGTTAAACTGCTCCATATTCATTTCATTGTTATTTGGTTCTTTGGCGTTGTTTTCTTTGACATTATTTTCTGTGCTAGGAGCGATTTCAACCTTAGGTTCTTGTTGGTAGCTTTGAGAAATGTTGTATTGCTTTCTTTTTTCAGAATGGGTTGCGCCATATTGCTCCACATAATCTAGCACTTTCTTATATTCTTTTTCATTTAAATGCTTGGATAAATCATAAATCACTAAGTTTTGATTATCCATAGAGAAAGTATGGCTAATGTATTGCGTCCTTAAAGTTTTAGGGTCTAATTCTTTAAGCTTAGTTTTGTCTAGCGTTTGAAAAATATTGACATTGTAGAGATTTTTAATTTCTAAAGTCGGCTCTATATCTATTTTTTCTTTTTTAAACTCATAAAAGGGTGTAACGCCATCTTGCATATACTTGATGTTGCCAAGTTTGTCTCTTTGGGGGACTTTTTCATATTCATAGATAATTTCGCCCTTAGCATTACGCCTAGCATTGCCCTCTTTGTCTTTAAGGGGGATTAAATTGCCTTCTTTGTCTCTTGCTTTAACATAGCGCATTTCATAATCTCTAATATAAGCGATACTTGCCTTATCATAAATGCCCTCCTTATTATTTTTGCTCTTAGTGTTGTTTTTAATAAACTCCACTTCTTTAGGGTTTGCCCCAAGTTTTAAGGCATCATCTAAATTTACCCACACATTACTCTCATAGCCATTTTCATGTTGCTTGGCATCTAAAATAAGAGCGTTTAAGCCATTATAAGCATTACCCACATTGCCATTATAAGCTCTATTATTGGCTTTAAACTCTAGTCCTGCATTAAGACTTTGTGCAATTTCACTCGCTAAAAATTGAGCAAAAATTTCTTTTTGCTCTTTAATATCCATTTCATTCCACGCTTTCATTTTGAATCTTCCTCTCTACTATTATTGGTATTTTCTGATGAATTTTCTAGTTCCATTTTCACTTCTTGTTCGCTTTTAGGTTCTACTCCCATTTGCATAAACTCTAACATTTGCTCCTCACTCATAGGGTAATTTCCCTCTGTAAGTTCTAAAAAATCTTGTGCCATTTTGTCTGTCCTTGTTGTTAAAAAATCTTTTTAGAATGCCATTAAGATTGCAAAAAAATCAAGGTCTTGACTTATTTACTATTTCAAAATGTGTGCGTACACATATGCCACTTTTTAAGCTAAAATTAAGCAAAAAACCCAAATGTGTACGCACACATTTTTAAGGCTCAAACTCTACAACCCCCTAAAATGCGTAACTTAATCTAAAAGTAAATGAAAAGTAAATAAGCCTAAAAATTTAATGAAAAAAAGTTAAAATTTAAGCTAATCTTAAGCTAAAATGATAGTTTTTTACTATTTTAAAAAGTTTTTTAAGAAATTTTCTAACCACATCTATAAATTTCACATAAAAATCTTAGACAACCTAGATGCTCATTTGTATTTTACTGATTTTGCAATTTTTATTAGTCTATATTATTTTTTAATCATTTAGTTATTTAAATAAGTAAGATAAATAACTAATAACTTATAGATACAAAATAGTTGATTAAAAACATATAAAATTATGATATACTAATAAAATAATTAAATTAGTGAGCAAAAACAATGGAAAAAAATCCTAGTAATTTTTAAACATTGTAATGTAGAGCTAACCAAAGAACATTTTAAAAGCATAGAAGTAAGAGAAAAAGACAATAAGAAGTCTCTCTACATCGTTATTAAATACGATGAAAAGATTAGAAAAAATTTATGCAAAATGATAGAAAATAGAAGAGAGATAGAAAGAACCCTAAAAGAACTCATAGTCTTTGATGAGCTACAATTAAGGGTTATGGATAGTTTCTACAAGAGAGTATTTTATACTCTACAAAGAATTGTTTTACTCACAGCTTTTCCTTTCGCAATATTAGTGGGAGCTATTCTTGACTTCTGTATTGATATTTGTAAAAAAATCAAAACTAAAAATACAAAGATAAAATAAGGAGCAACTAAACATGTCAAGCATTTATAGCACTTTTTTAAGAGAGCAACTCTACAATACTATTAAGAGAGTATTTGCCAAGCACCACATTAACCCTAACTTTGCATTTAGCGATATTTTAGGCTATAAGTCAAAAAATAATCGCCTAGAAATCACCTTAAAACGCAAACACAGCCACACTTTAGAATGGTTTTATCAAATCCATAATGAGAGCGTTTTAGAAGACTTGAAAGAAGAATTAAATGACATAATGCCTAGTTATGTTTTTACTAAGCCTATTAAAATCACTCGCTTTTATTCTAAAAAGCCCTTATTTTCTCGCATTATCTCTAATGTAAGATTTATTTGGCGGTATAGAAGGTGCAAGTAAATAAAAAAGGGGTGCTAGTTATCACATAACAACACCAAACTAAAAAACCTACTTAAAATGCTTTAAATTTAATTAATAACTTAATTTCTTAATAGTTTTAATGATATGAGCTAAATAAGTATAAATTCTTTTAATATCATAATATTAAATTAAAGATTAAATACTAATCAAATAGAAATAATTTTATTATCCCTTACTAAATTTAATTAATAACTACATCTACTATAGAAAATCTTAATAATTAAAATCTTTAAAGTTAATTCAAAATCTATATAATTGTGATATACTTTTAAAACAACTAAAATAAGGAAAATAACATGACCATTTGCATTGCTAATGAAAAGGGTGGCAGTGGTAAAAGCACGCTTTGTTTAAACTTAGCCGTGCAATTACTCAAAGACAATAAAGAAGTGGTTGTTTTAGATACAGATAGCCAAAAGTCTATGGAAACTTTTGCTACAATTCGTGCTGAAAAAGAACGCCCCACTTTTAGCTTATTTAATCGTAGTAGTGGCTTTAGCGATACTTTAAAGCAAATGGTATCTAAGTATGAAAATATCCTTATTGATACTAAGGGGGAATACAGCAAAGAAACCCAAAAAGCTATGCTTTTAAGTGATATTGTGCTAGTGCCAACAACTCCTAGCCAATTAGACACTGAAGTCTTAGCTAATATGCTAGAAAGAATTGAGCAACTCCAAGAGCTTAATGAAAATCTAAGAGCCTTAATTGTCATTAATAGAATGCCTACTATTCCTACCCTTAAAGAAAGACAAGCCTTAATAGAGTTTATTAAAGAAAATAACCCTAGCGATAGGATTACACTTTTAGAAAGCTCTTTGAGTGAGCGCATTGTTTATAAGTGCAGTGTAAGCGAAGGCTTAGGGGTCATAGAATACAGCGATAAAAAGGCTATCAATGAGTGGGTTAATTTTTATAACGAATTAAAAAGCCATTTAGAAAAAGAGAAAATACATGCGGTTTAGAAGAGTTAAAAAGCACAAAAATAAACACAATAAGGAGCATACAAGTATGGATTTACAACAAATTGATGAGCTAGAAAAGAAGTTTGAAGAACAAGAAGAACAAGCCCAAGATACCCCCCTAAAACAAGAGCCTAGCACAAAGGAAGTAAAAATCCCTAAAAAAAGGGGGCGTAAAAAAAGCTTGTTAGATGAATATAAGAAAAAGAGCTTTAACATTGCCTTTAGTCCTTGTGTGATAAAAGAACTTGATGAATTTTTGCTAGAATTTGGCTCATTTAAAGAGACACGAAGCACTTTTATTGAAGAAGCGCTTATTAGGCATTTAAAACACAGAAAAAACACCCAAGAGCAAAAGCTTTTAAAGCAACTAGAAAGATTACAAAACAAAGAAAAGGGCAATAATGAAAACAATAAGCTTGAATAAATTTTTTACTAGCAAAGTCATTTACAAAGACACACCTCTAAAACTCCAAGACAAACTAGAACAAGAAATCAGCCAAGCTAGTTTAGTAGAGAAGTTAATCTTAGCTAATATCTTAGCCAATATGGTGTTTGCTAAGATAAGCAATGAGAATGCCCCTAAAATTCTTATTTCACGCTTGATGTGTAAGTTTAGTCCTATTGATTATGAAAGCACTATTCCTAGTGATTTTAAACCTATTGATGAAGAAGAATATGAAGACGACTTAGAATGGCTAAACGAAGAAAAAGAAGATAGACTCTTTGATTACTATCTATTTCTAAATGGTGTTAAAGAAAGTGATGTAGAAGAAGTGTTTAATGAAAGTGTAGAAATCTATGATGAGTGCTTAATAGAAATCGCTCAAAATGTCCTTAAAGATAAATTTTCTTATGACATTGACTTATTGCAAGTTTTAGTAAAAGGTTATGCTAAAGAGATTAGAGAATTTTTGAGTTATAAACCTACAAAAGAAATCAAAGATTTTAAAGACAAAGACACCGCACTTTATATCAGCTTAGGAAAAGACTATGACAAAGAAAAAGAGCCATTTTCTAAAAAATTGCAACAATGTTTTAAAGAGATTTTAGAGAGCAAGGGTATTTAAGTAGTTTTAAATAGAATTAAATTAACAAGACAAAACAACTAAAAACTATCAAATACCCACTCAATAAGGTTACTTATCGCCTACGCTTAGGTGTGTAGGTGTTTTCATTAGAATTGTCTAGGCTATTATCATTATTGCTATAGCCTTGTTGCTCTTGCAAGGCATTAAGGGAATGAGATTGTTTTTCAAGTTTTTTATGTATTAGTTGAGCCATTACCCCTAATTCTAGGGCTGTTTCTTCTAAGTCCATAATTTGATTTAATAAAGCATCTAGTTTTACATCTACTAAATAATCGCTCACTAATTTATCAGGGTCTTTGCTAAAATCTTTTAAGCGACTTGCTAAATCTAAGTTAAAATGTTCTTCATAATGCTTGGCTAAAAAATGCAAATCAAATAAATCTCTAGCTTTAGTTCTTGTATGCTCCCCATCAAAGCAAGCACAGAGTTTGTTATCAATAATACGCTCTATTTTAGCAATTCGCATTCCCTCAATCACATTGACTTCGCTCTCTTTTGGTGCGTCTCTATAAGATATTTCTAATTTTAAAGTTTGTTCTTCTTTATTGTCTTTGGTAGCATAACGCACCATATAACGCCCCACACTATCAGTGTCTTTTTTAATATGAATATCATTTAAGATAATGCCATTAGGAATAGCGCTCTTTACTCTGCCTAAGAGATTGATTTTTTTATGACAATCAAAGTCTAAATCTTCTGAAAAACGATTTAAGCCATAGCCTAGATACAAAGCTGTTCCGCCTTTTAATACCATAGGGGTGTCGGCTAGATTTTTAACAATGGCTCTCATCAGTTTTTCATGATTAAGAGCTTGTTCGCTTAAACTCACTCTATAATGGGGTTTCTTGCTATCCATTTATCCAAATTCTCTCTTTCTTGCTTGTTTAATTTGGGTTTCATCACTTCTATAAGAGCATAGACACTCTCTTTATCTTCAATACTAGGAAACCATTCATCTAGCATAACAACCCCTAGCTTTCCAGTTTGCAATACAGAAACATAGAGACAATCTACACAAGCTCTTGGATGCTCTGCAATATAAGTGGGAGTATGTTTAGGGTAATAGCCCATTTTATTGAGCCTTGCTGTGCCATCTATAATACCTAGATTGCCTAGTAGTTTATTAGTATTATGAGCTTGTTTTTCACCATAGATATAAACCCCTATATCATCAAACGCATTCTCCATTAAAGCATAGCTACTATGCCAATCTCCTGTGCCTTGTGGGCTATGGATATTTAAAGCCACAATAGAGCTAACATAGACTTCTTTTGAAGTGGGTGGAATATAAAGCATGCTAAACTCCCTCATTAGTTTTAATTAGGTTCTAGTTTAGCAAAATTTCACTTACTACTTCTTATGATACTCATTGATAAAATCCCCACACACTTTCATACTATATTTAAATCCTTTGGGGAGCTTGACATTATGCTTTTTAGCTAATATCTCAGCAAAGCTAATTTGTTTAGGCGTAGCGGGTCTATTTTCATCATTATTAGAGCTACTAGCCTTTTTGTTGTTTTTCTTAAAGAACTCATGCTCTTTAATATATCTATCCAAAAACGCTTTAGCTACCCTGTTGTCTTCTTTGTAGTTTTTAAACTCTTCGCTTAGTTCTAATTGTAAATCTCTTAAAATATTTTCTATATAAGTGATTTGCCCCTCACTACTAGGCTTTATCTCATCATCATTTCTTTCTAGCTTTTCAATCTTAGGGCATTTAGAATTTAAATTGCTGATAAAATCCACATAAGAGCTTTTATTTTCTACAATCTCATCTAGCACTTCTTCCATTTGTTTAGTATAGGTCAAATCAATAATGAATTGATAAGCATTTTCAAACACTTCTACCACTCTTTTACCCTTATGTGTAGGCGTAATAATGTGTTTTTTATCTTGGCTAATGCTGATATATTCTCTTTTTACAAGCGTAGGCAAATAGCTCGCATAAGTGCTAGGTCTGCCTATGCCTTTATTTTCTAAAAGCTTTACAAAGCCTGCCTCTTTATAAGGGCTTGGGGCATTTCTTTTAATGGTAGCTAAAACTAAGTCATTTAGACTTAACACATCATCAATTTTTAGATTAAATTGTGCGTTTTGGTCTTTTTCTTTATCATCTTTGCCATCATTACTTTCATCGCTCTCTAATTCTTTTTTAGAAAACATTGCTAAAAACCCAGCGCTTTTTAAACTCTTAACGCTACACTTAAAATACTCATTTTTGATTTTAAAGGACAAGTCTTGTTTGTCATAAATAGCATTCTTGCCTTGACTTTCAATAGTTCTTTCAAAAATAAGTTGATAGAGTTTTAAAGCGTCTTGATTAGTAATGCCAGCATTATAGACCACACTTTCTAAGTTTTCATAAGTATGGGGGTGTGTGATGCGAATTGCTTCATGGGCTTCTGCTTGGCTTTGCTTGCCAGCCTTGTATTCTCTTTTTAAATACAAGTCCTTATAAATAGGTGCATAAAAGCTCTCTGTCTCATCTAAAAACTCCACGCTCAAACTTTCCGCATCTGTCCTAATGTAAGTAATCAGTCCAGCCTCAAAGAGATTTTGAGCTAGTGATTGCACTTCGCTAATACTTAAACCAAGCATAGAACTTGCTTTTTCTAAAAGCGTAGAAGTGATAAAGGGCTTTTTAGGTTTAGTCTCTACAACAGAGTTTTTTAAATCCTTTAAAAGACAAGCTTTATTATCCTTTAAGCTCTCAAAGAGTTTTAAAGCCTCTTCTTTATCATTGAATTTAATCTCTTCGCCCTTTTCATCACAATGCTTGATAGTTACTTCTCTGTTAGCACTATCGTTAATCTTAGCTTGAATTTGATAGCTTACTTTCTCATTTTCAGGTAAAGCCTTAAATTTTTCAATCTCTCTGTCTCTATCTACAATAAGTTTTAAACAAGGGGTTTGCACTCGCCCAGCACTACTACCTTTCATTTGTCCTAAAGCCTTACCTAAATAAGGGGATAGCGTAAAACCTAAGAGCATATCTGCAACTCGTCTTGCTAAAGCGCTTTGATACATTTGCTTATTGGTGTTTTCAAATAAAAGGGCGTTTTGTAAGCCCTTGTTAATCCCACTTGGTGTGATTTCAAAAAACTCCGCCCTATAAATAGAACTAGCTACATTTTTGATTTTTTGATAAAACATATAGCCTATAGCATAGCCCTCTCTATCAGGGTCAGTGGCGATATAAACCTTTTTGTTTTTACACGCCTCTATCATCTCAAAAATATGTTTTTTCTTTTCTTGGTCATAATCAAAAGTCGGCTTAAAGCCATTACTTTCATCATAGCTTTTAAGTTGCATAAAATGCCCTATGGTAGCAAAGACCTTAGCTCCTGTGATTCTCTAATCTTAGCCACTTTATTAGGGCTTTCAATAATGATGACGCTATCTTTCATTTTTTACTCCTTAATTTGATTGTTTCTATAGCTCTTTGTAAGATGTGGTAATTCCCCCTTAATATCCATAACGATAGGTCTATTCACTACTTCAAGAATACTAGGAATTTTAATATTACAATTACAGCGTTGTAATTTCTCTTTTAATCTCTTATTCTCATCTTTTAATTTAAGATATTGCCTTAATCCATATCCATACCAAAGAATTAGCCCTATTAGTGCTAAAAACCCCATTAAAACATCGTAATTCATTATTTAACTCCTTTCTTTTGTAGATTTTGTTTCTGTAAGAGTTCTTTTAGCATTAAATCACGCCACTTAATGCCATTTAAAAAGCTGAAGAGCTTGTTAGATTTTTTGCTGGACTGGTTTTTCATCTTCTACCCCTTGATTTAATGATTTCTACTTCTTTGTTTTCGTAGTAATCAATATTGTTAGTGGTTATAAGCTCACTAGAAGAAATATTTTCAGTGCCTTTTTCTATTTTTTTCTCAATCACTTGCTCTATATGTTGTCTTACTTCATCATCGCTCTTTATATCCCTCTTAATCTCTTGCTCTTTATTGCTGTTTTTAATTTCAGTCATTTCTTTACTCTCATTCTCTAAACTCGCTCTTTTTTCAGCGTTCATTTTCTCTAAGACTTCTTGAGATTTAGGGTTGAACACAGGCTTATAATCTCTGTCTTTGCTCATTTTAGCTAAATCATCTATTAGAGTTTTATGATCCCCTTTTAAAGCTTGCAAGTATTCTAGTCGTGGGTAAGGAGGTTTTTGTTCCACTAATCTTGTGTATTTAGCGATATTTTCTTGAGTGGTTTTAATGGAGTTTTCTAATTCCTTGATTTTTTCAGGGAGTTTAGTGATAGCGTTATCCAATCTTTTTAAAAACCCATCAAATTTAATCTCGCCGCAGAAATTATAAGAGCTAAACAGTTGGCTAGTATCGTTTTTATAAACCATATTGCTAGGGCTATAGGCAATATTTGGATTGTCTTTAGGGTTTAAACTAAACTCCACTTGATACTTAGTTTTATAAGCATTCACCACAAAGCCCTTGTATTCTAAAAGCTTATAATCTTCTTCTTCATTCAAAAACAAGGTGTTCAAGTTGCTTGCAAATTGCTTTTTAATAGCGTCCAGTTTTTCTTTGTTTTGTTCGGCTATTTGCTTGTTTTGTTCTTTGAGTTTTTTGTGCGTTAATTCTTCACTCATAGAGGCGTTTTCTTTTAAAGGCTCTACTTCTTTAACTTTGATAAGCTCATAATCCTTACTCTCTTCATTTTTCAAATCATAGAGCTTGATCTCTGTATGAGTGGGGATCATTACAGAGCTTTGAAGCATTTCTAAATCTTTCAATTCCTGTTTAAGGTAACCCAATTTAGAAGAGTTGTTTTTCAAATTCTCTTCATTGAAGTAATTTTCTTTATTGAAAGCTTTGTATTTTGATTCTTCGTTTTTGATTTCAGCTCTCAATTTGACTTCTTCAATAATTAAGGGATTACCTGTTGCTTCTGCTTTCATCTCACTCGCATTAGAACTCCCCATATTAAAGTCTTCTAATTCATTCAAGCCTAATTTGTGCGCGTTTCTAAATTGCTCTATGCCTTTAGATTTAGTTTCTATGATTTGCCACATACGGCTATCATAAGTTTTTTCAGTGGCGTAGCGATAGATTTTCATTCTAAAATTTTCAGGATCGTTTTGGTGTAAAATATTGCCTTGCCTTATCCCACGCCCTTCCATTTGCAACAATTCATCAGGCCTCCATGGGCAATCTAATTCATGCATAGCGACTAATCTTTCTTGCACATTAGTGCCTACGCCCATTTTAGCAGGACTGCCTAATAAAACCCTGACTTCGCCACGATTGAGCTTTTTAAACAAATCCTGCTTTTGTTCTTCGGTTTTAGCGTCATGGATGAAAGCGATTTCATTTTGTGGGATACCCATTTGGACTAAATGCCTTAAAACATCGCTATAAACATCAAACTTACAGCCTTTAGCCAGCTCTTCATCTAAATTGACGCTTTTAGCCTCTTTCTCTTTGAGTTCGTTCTCTAATTCTTTCTTGCTAGGAGCGATAAGATTGCCATTTTCATCATAACTAGACAAGCTCTCTAAAAGTTCTTGAGCTTCATCTAGGGGATTTTTATTTTCTGTCTCATGAGCGTTATCTAGCGCTTCTAAACTCACTTTTTGGCTATGGGTTTTGGGTGTGGATAGACCTATGAAACCAAGTTGTGTGCCTTTAGTGGCATTAGTTTCTAAATAATTCTCATAGATATTTTTTGCCATAGCATAGCTTTTAGAAAATTCTTTTTCTACTTTAGCGTTAGGGTCAATCAAGCGGTAATCCAAAGCCACTTTTCTAGCGTCTGTGGTGCAAGAAAGGATATTGTCTTGCCCTTTTTTGCTTTTCTTACCCTCGCATTTTTGCATCCTATCAATGATAGAGCCTTCATTATATTTGCCATTTTCATCAGCCACGCCAATAAATTGAGCCACTTCTTCGCTTCTTTTCACCACCACATTGATAGGTTTATCCCCATACACTTTAGGCACAAAGTGGGGGTTATGTTTTAAAATATCATCATTGGAGACAATATCCGCAAAAGCTCTATACATGGTGCTTAAGCCTTGCACATCGCTAAATTTAGAAAAGCGATTAACCATTTTATAACTTTGAGCGGAAGTGTCTAATTCAAAATCATTCACCACTTCCCCATAAGTCTTAGCCCAATCATCAAAGAATTCTAACCCTCTTTCTTTCAACACATCAGGGGTCAGGTAGCGTTGCAAGTGATACATTTCACTCAAGGAATTAGCTATAGGCGTGCCGGTTAAAAACATGATTTTCTTATTGTTTTGATGCAAGTAGCGCGTTTTAATCAACAAATCTCTGGCGCGATTAGAGCCTTGCTGGTTACCAAGCCCTGCAATTTTTTCCATAGAAGTTTCAAAGGCTAGATTTTTGAATAAATGGGCTTCATCCACGATCAAATTGTCAATCCCCATTTGACTAATATCAATATGAGAGCCTTGTTTTTCTAAAATCGCATCGTATTGAGCGCGGATTTTATCCAGCTTGTTTTTAAAGGCTCTTTCATTGGGTTTTTTAGTTTCTCTAGGGTTATTTTTATAAGCCAGTTCTTGCCTTTCAAAGTTTTTTTCGGCATTCACTAGCTCTTCTTCTTTCAATTCTTCTATGATTCCTCTAGGGTTAGACAATAATTCCAAATGGGTGTGCGCGATAATCACAGCGTCATAATTGTTGTTAGCGATTTGATTGAATAAAAGTTCTCTTTCTTTTTCAGTGATGTCCTTGCTATCAACAACTAACACATTAGCGTTAGGGTAAGCCTTATAAAATTCATCGCCCCATTGCTTGGTTAAATGGTTAGGCACGGCAATGAGCGTTTTATTCACTAATCCCATGCGTTTTTGTTCCATGCAACTAGCTATAGCGCACAAAGTCTTGCCTGCTCCAACCTGATGGTCTAAACACACCGCCCTGTCTTGGATGGTTCTAAAAATAGCGTTCTTTTGGTGGGGGCGCAAGCTGATATGGTGGTTAAAGCCCTCTAGTTCTAATTGCGAGCCATCATAGGTTTTTAAAACAGAATTGTTGAAAGTGTCATTATAGATTTGCTCTAAATGGGTTCTTCTTGTATAATCCTTATAAATCCAGTCTTTAAAAGCTTCTTTCAATTCTTCTGCTTTTTGTCTAGCGAGATTGCTTTGCTCTTCATCAGTGATAAAGATTTCTTTTTTAGGGTCATTAGGATCAACTTGGGCGTATTTAACGCTCAAATCCTTGTTGTTTAAGACTTTATTTAAAAGGCTTTCAAAAGGCACTTTATAAGAATGCGCTTTGTCTTTATGCCTGATACCATAAAGCTCGTTCAATTCATTGTTTCTAACAAAAACTTCATAAGCACCGCTTAGGTGTTCTACTTTGATGTCTTCTTTGAGATTGCCTAGTTGGTAATCTGTCATTTTATCGCCGTATTGCTTTTCATAATGGTTAGCGCTCAATTCTATTAAAAACTCTTCTAAATACTGAGTGGGTATCCAAGGGCTGTTGATATTAGCCATGATTTCAGTGGCTTTCAAATCTTTAGGGATAATCAGCCCTAGATCTTTCACATTAGCCTCTAATCCCTCCACGCCTTGATTGATGGCTTCTTTAACTTCTTTGAGTTTTCTTTTTACATTGCCACTCAAATAATCGTTCGCTAAAACATAGTCGCCATTATCCTTATGGTCTTTATAAATAAGTTTTTGCTCTAAAAGTTCTTTAATCGTGGTTTCTAAGCTTTGGGTTGCGA
The DNA here is from genome assembly GCF_014498195.1 of Helicobacter pylori. GTDB lineage: Bacteria > Campylobacterota > Campylobacteria > Campylobacterales > Helicobacteraceae > Helicobacter > Helicobacter pylori_DO. The sequence continues at coordinate 24,013 of NZ_JACTGH010000013.1, forward strand.
AATGATTCCTAATGAAATGCAAATCCAAACCCCCTTTTTGATTGATGCTTGCAATTAATGCCTCTTTAGCGTTAGTGATAATAAGTTCTTTTTTAGGGTTTAAGGTCCTTTCAAAAAAGATTTGAGCTTTTTTAGCTTGAGCTTGCCTTGGCTCTATGTTTTGCATTTTGGCGCTTCTAGGGGTGATTTCTTTTTCAAAGTCTTTTTCTAATCCTAAGACTTTAGCGCCATACAAATCTTGTTTGATGTCCTTACGATTTTTATTCTCATTGAGATAGCCAAATTTCTTGACAAATTCATCATAAACAAGATTGAGCCTAATTCTTTTACTTTCTATCTCCAAATCAGAGCTTAAGGGGTTTAATTCCGCGCTCGTTAAATCATTCAAAGCGTCTTTAATTTTAAAATAGGCTTTTAGTCGTGAATCTTGGACTTTAGAGTTGATTTTAGTGGGTTTTAAAAAGATGCCCATTTCATTATTTCGTTCTAGTTGGAAATAAAGATTATCCCACTTGACTAATTCCCCCCTTTCTAAATTTTTGATAAGCTTTTGAACTTCTTGATAGCGTTCGTTATTTGTATCAATGATGAGAGCGTCTGTTTTAAGGGTAGTCTTATGGTATTGATAGACATCTTTAGGCAATTTTTTTATCGCTTGATTAAGAGCTTGGGATAAATCTAAGCTTTTATCCTCTAAAGCTTGCAACTCGTATTTGTAAATTTGTTCGCCATTTATTTCAAAGCTATAGCGGGTTTTTTCCAAACTCAAATGCCCCAGAATGTTTTCAGGGTGGTGGATAAAGTATTCATTTAAAGTTTGTTCGTTGAGATTGATATCATTCTCGCCAACTTTATCAATGAAGCCTTTGATGATCTTATAGTCTTGTTCTCTGTAGCCAAAGTTAGCGGTGTCTATTTTTTCATACCAGCGTTGCAATTTTTCTTGTTTGAAACCAAAATGGCTTGCAATCGCATTGACAATCTTAAGTTGATCGCTAGGAGTAAAACTATCAAAGCGGTTGTTTTGCAAGGCAAAAAGGGTGTCATTATCCAAGCTATCAATGATCTTGTCATAATAAGGCATAGCTTTAGTGAAGCTTTGATTGGCTGCTTCATCAACGCCTTTTTTAAAAAACACAATGTCGCTAGTTACTTCAGCGCCTGTTGCTTTAAACACGCTATTAGGCAATCTTATCGCTCCTAAAAAGGTGGCGCTTTGCGCGATGTGTTCCCTCATTTTAGGGTTTTTACTATCCATAAACCAAGAACTCACCACAAACGCTCCTATGCCATCATCTTTCAATTCTTTGATAGCTTTCCCTAAAAAGTAATTATGAACGCTCTCGTTACTCAATTCTTTGTCATTGGAGCTATAGATTTTATGACTGCCATAAGGAGGATTGCCCACAAACGCATCGTATTCTTGATAGAATGGGTGGTTTTCTAAAGCGGTGTTTTGGATGATTTGATTAGGGTAAAGGAATTTAGAAATATTAGCGCTAATAGGATCTAATTCTGTTCCCATAAAGCGGTAATTCTTATCGCTTGGTGCATGAGCGATGAATTTGCCTGTGCCTAAACTGGGTTCAAAGATTTCTTTTTGATGGTTGTCGTTATTAAACCCTAATTGATCTAATCCTTGATAAATGCTATCAATAACTAATTTAGGAGTGTAGTAAGCGTCTCTTGCGCTCGAATAAGCTCTTCTGAATTCATCTTTAGTGAGTAAGGCGTTTAATTCTTCAAATTCTTTAGGGTGTTGATCTTTTTTAAAGTAGCTTTCTAACCCACCCCATCCGCTAAATTGCGCTAGGATTTCTTGCTCTTTTAAAGTGGCGTAATAATCGCCTTTTAAGATCTCTTGTTTGGCTTGCAATTCTTTTAAAAGCTCAATGGCTTTTATGTTAGCCTTATAGCGGGTTTTAGCTCCCTTAATTAAAACTTCTTCGCTCGGTTTAAAATCTATTTTAGAATTAAAGGGGATGGCTGGTGCGGTTGGTGTTTCTTGTTTTATCGTGGTTTGCGCGTTTTCTTGTGTGTCTTGCTCTTGCGCGGTTTGTTCTTGAGCGTTATTTAACTCTACGCTATTGTCTGTTATTCCACTCTCTTGTGTGGGATTTAATCCTACACTATTAGAAATAGCGTTGCTATCAATGGCTTGACTATCCAGCGCATTGAATGCGTTTAGCGTTTCATTCGCTGTTTCAATGGATTTTTTAATGCGATTTTCTAAAATCTCTAATACTTTTTTAGGGCTGATTTTTAATTGGAATTTGTCATGAAAGATTTTAGTCGTAGGGTCTTTAAGGAGCTGCATCCCTACAATGCTATCTTTTAAAGGCTCGTTGTTTTGAATGGCTTCTAAGAGCCTAGATCTAAAGTCAGGCTCACTCGCTATGGTGTTGTTTCTAATAGCGTTAAGCAGGCTTTCTAAATGGTCTAAATTTGATAAAAGTCCTCTCTTTTGATCCCTGTCTTCTTCAAGGTTTCCAAGTCCATTTGGTGCGCTGAGTCCTGCATGATGTAATCGGCTTTGAGCAAGTGGTAATACTGATTGACTTGAGCTTCCTTGAGCAATTCCATATCGCTCACTCCTTGCGCTCTCTTGATTTGCGCTTCCATTCTGTCTAGGGCTTTTGTCTCCATTTTCGTTTGCTCTATCACTGCTGCTATCAAGCTCATTATCGCTCCTTTGTCTTTGGTTTTCATGGTCTGTGGGAAATAATGAGCCCATCTGTCCATGATCAAAAAGGCGTAAGCGTCCAGTCTGTCCTGGCTGTTCTCTAGAGAGAGAAAGCCCCAAATCTCTGGAGCTATTTTGTTGATGAGATGGGGATTGCGGTGTGGGTGATACTCCTCTCTCATCGCTGGGATAATCCCTCTTTTCTTCGCTTCTTGCTCCATTTTCCATTCGGCTTGCTTGACTTGATGCTCCATTGCTATCTGCTCTTGCTGATACTCCATCTCCTCTAGATACATGTTCATGTAGTCTATCTCTCTCTCTATGGGATTTTTCTGAAACTGCCTGTTGGTCGCTAGATCTATAAACTCCTCTTGTTCCTCCCTGCTCTCTAGACTCAATAAATAAACTAGAGTCTTGGTGTAAAAGTTCTTCATCACTCGATCGCTCCACTCCCTCTTGCCATCCTCCATGTTCGCTTCTGCGGTGAATTTCTTGCGGAATTCCTGCTCTAGTTCTATTCGGCTCATCTGCGCGATTTGTTCTTTCTTTTCCATTTTGTTCTCCTAAATTCTGTTGCTCTAATTCTAAATCAGCAATGCTTAAATTTAGATTATTATTATCATTATTTTGAATAATATTGTTACCAATAGAAGTATTAGCCTCTATTGTATTTTTAATAGTGTTATTGTTATTCAATTTGGTATTTTCATTGTTTATTGATTCAAAAGGCAGTTTGTTATAGAGCTTAAAATACTCAGCGCTAGAAATACTAGGGATTATTTCTCTTACCAATTCACCATCTTTTGTTCTTTCTACTTCGTGGTAAATATCCTTAAGATAGTCGTATTCTTTAGCGATTTCATTGCCATTTTCTAAGGTTTTCTTATGCGTTTCATGGTGGTGGGTCAATTGGATTTCTAAACCTTGCTCTTTCAATTCTTCTAAGCTGTTTGTGTAGGTTAAAATGTCAATTTCTTTTGAAAAAAATTCTTTATTTCTTATGGCATCAATCAGATCGTATCTTTTAGTTATGCGCCTTTCAAACCCTTCCTCATTCGCTTCATAAACACGAGAACTTTCTTTTATCTCACCATTAGCAAAGAAACTGACATCTTCTCTACTATTATCCTTATGCACTCGTCTTTCAAAGCTTAAATACCTTGCCCATTCAATAGGATTTCTAGAAATCATTCTTGCTGTATTGATTTGAGTTTTTACGACATAAGGGAGTGATTCTTGTGTTTCATTGACCTTGTCTGATTCTTCAGCAAGATTGTTTGTTGCAATATCGCCATTATCTAAGATGCTAAATAAATTCGGTTCTTCTCTTAAAGCTTGAAGTTTCTTTTTGCTTGGTTTATATGCCATTTGTTGCTCCTTTTAAAATTTAACTTTGGGTGTCTTGTAGAACTTCTTGTTCGCTTTGTTCATCGCCTTGTTGCATTTTCTTAAATAAGGCTCTTTTTTCTTCCATGCTGATTTCACTCAGTGGCTTTTTTAAAATCTCATCAATTTCATTGTGATCTTCTTGCTGCTCTGTGTTTTCATTCTTGTTTTTTCTTGTGAAGTAGTGGGGGTTTTCATTATCTTTCTCGCTTTCTGTTAGATTTGAATTTTCACTCTCTTTTTGTGGTGTAGTGGGGTTATTCTCGTTGTTCTTGCCCTCACTATCCTTGTTTTCTGTGTTTTCCCCCTTATTGCTTGGCTCTAAGTTAGCTTTGTTTTGATTAGGGGTTGTTGCAATTTCTGTAGTGGATTGCATAGACTCTTTAAATCTTTTTCTTTCTACTTCTAAATCAATAGGCAAGTTAGCTCTTTTTAAAAGCTCTTTATCTCTAAACCAATAATTAGCTTTAAGTTTTAAAGGGGTCGCTTTAGCTCCTGTAACAATGACAATAACTTCATCTGATTCTATATTCATAATGTCTTGGGCTGTGAGTAAGTTTCTACCCTCATGGCTATAAGAAGAACTACCTCCAAAGACTAGCTGACCCTTTTCAGTAGAATAATTTTTAGATTGTCTAGTGAATTCGCCCACTTCCTTAGAAACAATCTCAGCATCTTCAGCGCTATTCATCTTAAAAACAATGTTATAATGCACCACGCCTTTTAAGATTTTCAAATCATCATCGCTATAATTTTTTCTAATCATCGCATAATCTTGCGTGATGAATAAGGGAACGACATTATAAGAGCGACAAAGTGCAGGCATTTCTAACAAGAAAGGCAACTTACCAAATCTAACAAATTCATCTAAAATCATATAAATGCGTTCTTCTTTTTTAGAACTTTCATTAGTTAGTAAGTTTTTAGCAATACTTTCTAAAATCACTCTAACTAAGGGGGCAAGCGTGTTGATGTCTTTTTGAGCAATCACAATATAAAGACTGATATTGTCTGTTCTTAATTCTTCATAATCAAAGCTCATTTTAGAAGTAGCAATTCTTACTTGATTGCTTTTAAAAACAGACACAAAGCGATTGAAAGTAGAAATAATACTTGCAAATTCTTCTTCAGCACTATTAGCCCACGCTCTTGCATCATTTCTTACAATTTCATCTAACGCCCCTTCACTTCTAGGGGCTGGTTCAGGCTCATTTGGGTCAAAATTTCTAAGGTCTTTGGGGTCAGCGTATTTTTGCTCTGAAACTTGCAAATACCACAATTTTCTCGCATTCACATTAGGAATTAAAATAGGCTCATTAGTTTGTGGGTCTAGGATAATTTCGCCTGTCTTTTTGTCGTGATGATAGAGCTGTTTGTAATAGCGACTTCTTTTATCAATTAAATTGATATAGTCTCTATTTGGGCCCATAGCTATATCAAAAAAGTTTGTTTCATCTTTGGAACAAACATCATACAAGGCATAAAAGCTAAACAAATCTTTCGCTTTAGATACCCAATGGTCTTCGCCCTTTTCTTCGCTAATAAAGACATTATTAGCATTCTCTTGCACAAGTCTTAGGCGTTGGTCAAAGTTCATGGGTTTTACAATCCTTTTATCAAAAGGATTGAAATAACAAGTATTATCATCACCATAGGGATTAAAGATTAAAATCCTATTGTTTAAGAATTTTTGTCTATATCCAGCAGTCTTATCTCTTAGTTCGCCTTTAATATCAGTGATAATACAGCTATTAGGCAAAGTTAATAAATTGGGTAAAGCCACGCATGCGGTTTTACCAGCTCCAGGGGGTGCAACAATCATGGCTCCTAAGGGCTTGTCATAACACACATCTCTAAGTTTTGGAAAACCAAATTTACCTAGAATAAAGCCCTTGTCAAATTGCACCCCTAATCTATGCACTACCTTACAAAAGCCCTCTTTACTAAAGACTTTAAAGCACTCTATGTCTTTAACATTAGCCCATCTCGCATAGCCATGCGAAGTTTCTTTAGTCTTTTGAATACTCATATAAATCGTAGCTACTAAGGGCATTAAAGACATTATCATAGTGATATAGACTTCAAATTTTAAATCTAAGATACTCGCCCCCTTATAAAGTCCTATAAACACGCTTTGAGAAAAGAAATAAGCCTGTCTAAACGACTTTAGGGCATCAAAAACATAATAATTTGCAAAGATAAAAAATAAGGGGATAAGTAAAATGCTAAAAAGCACGCAAAAAGCTTTCACAAATTGCATTTTCATTCATTATCCTTTTTTGGCTCAGTAGTAGATTGTTTTTCATTAAGAGCATTGAGAATTTTTGAGATGGTGTTAAGCTCTGTTTCGCTTTTTTGCTCTTTATAGATTTGAAGCAACAATTCCAAAGAGATTTTTTTGCAATCTTCTATGTTTTTATTGAGCGTATCCATAGTCTTAAAAAGCTCTTCTAAGAATGCTAAATTCTGCAAATAAAAGGGCTTGTTATACTTAATGGCAATGTTGGTGTTCTTGGCTATTTGGTTAATGTTATTACCATTAGCCATAAGTTCTTTATAGACATGTTGGTTAAGACTGATGACTTTAAACAAGCTTTCATAAAAATCCCTTGCTCTTAGTGTTTCTTTGCTAGGGTCTAGGGCTAATAAAAGGCTTTCTATACACTCAGTAACGCTAATTTTTTTGACTTTTAAATAATTTTCTAAAATGTCCTTACATTCATTTGAAATAAAGCAATTGATACGCTTACCCAATTTTCGCTTGTTTTGATACTTTTTCATAAGCTACTTTCTAATTCTTTGGTGGGTAAGATTTCTTGAATATATCTAGTGTTAGTGGCTTTATCAAGCACAATTTGAACGACAATATCTACACTGCTTTCAAAGAATTTTCTTGCTACACTGACATCTAAACCACTTTTATTCATCTGTAGATTTAAAGCAATCGCCTCTATGACCCCATGTACACTATCTGCATGTAAAGTAGAAACCATTCCTTTATGTCCTGTGTTGCCAAACCTTAAAAAAAGCAAGGCATTTCGTGTGTCAATCTCACCTACCATAAGTCTATCAGGACTCATTCTCATTGCCATATTCAAGGCGTTTTCATAGGTAAATTTAGAGCTTTCAGTTTTATCCACTAACAAGGATTTATGATTTTCAAACGCTCTTAAATCTAATTCTTCGCTATCTTCTACACTCACTATTCGTGTGTGTTTAGGGATAAATTCAATCAGAGCGTTTAAAAAACTTGTTTTTCCACTGCCTGTTCCTCCACTAATGAGTAAGTTTTTACCCTCAATCATCAGCTTTTGTAAATACTCATAGTCGTATTGACACACACTAGAAAGCTTGAAAGCTTTTAAATCAAACTTTTTCTCGCTAGGCACTCTAATATTCAAACTCAATTCATTATCCGCACTAATAGCAAAGTGGTTCATGCTCACTCTGTATCTAGAAGTAGGAATGGAAGTATTAAGGGTGGGGTAATTAGCATTAAAGAACAAATCTCTAAAACTCGCTAATTGTTCCCCAAAACCAAGCATAAAGGCTTTATCTAAATTTTCATCAAAGACTTTTTCTCTAGTTCCATCAAGCTTATAGAGCCAAATTTCTTTTTCTTTATTCATAATCAGCTCTGTAATACCGCTATCTAAATAAGGCAAGAGCCTTAAAATAGCGTTTCTTAAAGCCCTATAATCTTTGAGTTTGTTTAAGTCCATCAAATTACTTTCTTTTTAATTCTTCAATCTTTTTACTAAGCGTTTCAATCTTGTTATCCAAGTGCTTAATGCGTCTTTCAAACTCTCTTTGCAAGCTTTCACGCTTATTGATAGCCTTGTCTAATTCATCAGTGCGTCGAACAATTAAATTGGCGTTGTTTTTTAATTCCTTAGCTTTTTGAATATTATTCAATGGCATTTTTTCTACTTCCTTTGGTTCTTGATTTTGCTTATTTGAGATAGGTTCTAACTCGTCTTTTTGTGTGATTTCATCTAACATCATTGGCTCCTTAAGAATTAAAATAAATAGGTGTAGTTAAACGCTATGTAGCTAGAATTAGTCGCTTTGGTAACAAAATTAGAAAATAAGACTTCGCCCTTAAAATTCCCGTTTTGAGCGACAATTTTGCTAGGAGTTAGGGATTGATAATTGATTGCCCCTCCAAAGCGATAATTCACTTCAAATTGATGATGATTTAAGTAATAATGAAGTCCAATGGTAGGATAAAAACCATGATTAAAAATATCTTTAGGCTTATTGGTGATAAACTCACTACGCATGGTTTTTATGGGGTCTATTTTTGCAAAATAATATTGCATACGCCAGCCAAAGCCCACACTTAATCCTAGTGTGTGGCGGTTCTTTTTAATGACATTTAAAAAATCAAACAAATACTTTATATCTAGTCCAAAGTTTAAGGGCGTGTAATTAGTGCTAACCTTAGAATTGTAAATGTCTATATTGGTGCTTACAGCACTAGGTGTGCCTCCATATAAATGCGTTGAAAACTTAATCCCATGTCTTTTTGTAGCTCCAAAGTAATGCTGATAACCCATTAAAACGCCCATATTAAAATTAGCATTACTAGAAGTGTGGCTATAAGTGATTAAATCATCTGTAGCATTAGAGATAAGGCTTAAACTTTGTTTTAAACTTGTGCCTGTAATGGCAATCTCTGAGCCTAAGAAAAAGCCATTTTTAGTTTGCATAGCTTTGAAATGTTTTTGAGATTTCTTTTTTTCTTTAAATTCTCTTTTAACCTGACTTTGCAACAATTCAGCACTCTTTTGTTCTAGCTTTTGTTCTATCTTTTGTTCTAGCTTTTGTTCTTGTGAAATGTCTTCTTCTTTCTCACTAGGCATAATGGCTAAAAAATCGCTATTATCCACAAAGCTTTCATTCGCATTCAAGCAACTAAGACTAGCTAAAAACAAGAATTTCTTTAAATGTAAATCCATTACTTTCCTTTCTTATTGGTTAGGGACAATCCAATTATTGTGTGAGGCACAAGAATAATTAGCATTAGGCGTTTGTGCCCATGAGCAATACCTGCCTTTATTGCTAGATTTCCAAGGACTGCCAGAGCTAAAGCTATAAGACATACACAAATTACCATTCCCATTAGGGCGGTAATAAGTGGTTTTCCAATTGGTAAAATCTTGCGTGTTAATGATTTGCTTAACGCCATTATTGAGATTAAGCTTTTGGCTTAAAGTAGTGAGTTCAAAATTTTTACGATATTCATCGCTCAAATTAAGACTATTGATATAGACAGTTAAAGGAATGCGTTTGAGCGTTTTTTGAGCTTGTGAGGCATAGTAATACTTATAGGTGTCATACACAGCATCACTATCGCCCTCATTTCTAGGGCGGATATATTCAATCGTAGTGCCTTGATTGATAGTCTGATATCGTGTAACCCACTTAGCTAGGGTGCGTAAATTACCTTGAGAATAACCTGTATAGCTGTGTGTTTTAGTCCAAGACCCCCATCCATCATTACAATAAGAAGTGGTTATCCATTGACTGCTATTTAAAGACATTTCTTGAATTTCAAAAGTGGTATATTGTGGCAAATCATAATTTGAGCCACTAATAGTGTCTAAATCGCCTACATCTTCGCCTTTAACGCTACTTTCTACATTGATTTTGGTATAAGGTTGGATAATTTTAGGCACTTTACCCATATCAGAAGTGTAATCACAGCCTGTTACATTGTAGTATTGGTTAGACACCGTATCAAAGATACGAATTTGAGTGGGGCGATAAGCCTCTAATTTAGCGTTATCAAACTGCCATTTACCGCACGCATAAGTTTGGTAGCTAAATTTTAAAGGACTAACCACATCATGACTGATAAAGACTTTTTCTTTAGTAATGGGGTTAATATAGTATTGATTAACCACTCTTTGAACAGTGCGAGTGCTTGGGTCATTATCGTATTTAACTAATTGTTCTTGCACATTTGCAAAATCAGTGCAAGGTTTAGCTACATGGATTAAGTTATCCATCCCACGAAATAAAATTTCTGTTTGAAAAAAACTTGCCATGCCACTTCCATAGCCTTTATTAGTGGTGGTATCTAGCTTGCATTTATTGGCATCTTCATACATAGGAAATTCAAATTGCTCCCCATATAAATCCACACAACCGCCAATATTCACGCTTTTATTTTCTCTGTTAATAAAGTAAAATTGCGTTTGTTTAATGGCTTTCATGTTTTCAAAGTCATAGCTGTATTGACAGACATTGTCGTTTCTAAAGGCTTGCATTTTAAAGCAAGAGCCATTTCTATCCACAATGTCTATATTCATCGTATTGCCATTTCTAATAGGAGCGGTGCAAAATTCATTGGTATAATGGCTATCTGCACTAGCAGTGCCTCCATTAGCACTATTACTCCCATTAGCTCCGCTTGTGCCATCAATTCCATTAGTGCCATTAATTCCATTAGCACCACTACCATTTTGAAGTCCGGGGGAATAAGGGAAAGGAATAAAGCCCCCTCCCATGCCTCCTATACCTCCGCCTCCACTCATAAAGGGGGTATAGCCACTATTAGAACTCCCACTAGAGCCATTTCCACTCCCAGCAATTGGGGGGAATGGGTTAGAGCCTACGCCTTGATAACCACTTGTGCCATTAGCTCCATTTGCTCCACTACTTCCATTTTCCCCTTTAGCCCCATTATTACCAGAAGTGCCATTTACTCCATTTGCACTTGTGCCATTAGAGCCAGCGTTATTGCTTGTGCCTCCATAACCACTTGCATATCCCATGCCACTTGCCCCACTCCCACTAAAACCTTTGCCATTTTTACTAGAAGTATAAGTGTTTTTATTTATACCTATGGCACTAGACATCTCGCTATCATTCTCGCCACCTAAGACAATCCTTGTGCCTTTTTTAAGAACCAGTTTGCTTTTAATTTCTTTAATGGCGTTTGGGGGGCTTTGTAAGGTCTTATAATCATTGCCCTTTTTAATATGAGTTACCATAATAGAGAGATTAGCCCTATTCTTAGAAACCTTGTAATGACCCATAGCAAGAGTGTTTTCTTGCACCTTATTACCCACAACTACCAAAGCTTTAAATTCGCTATTTTTTCTTAAATTCCAATCTTGCATAGTCTGAATGACAAGAGCATGGCTATTTGAAGGTGCTAAACATAAACTCATTAAAATTTTAAAAACATTAGATTTCTTCTTCATTGTTAATTTCCTCTTTTGTTTTGATTAGGGGTTTTTTCTCTTTAAAAAACTCCGCTAGAACCTCCCCATCTTTTGGTTTAGGGATAAAAATGTCTAAATTAGGGCTAATAAACACTCTGCTCCCCTCTCTAATGATGATAATGGGGTTTTGCGCTCCATATTGTTTTAGCATTTGATTGATGATTTGGTTAATCCCCATGCCTGTGTTTCTAGTAAGTTGCATAAGCAAATAATCCCCAAAAAAAGGGTTGCCATCACCCTTTCTATTTTGCCTATTAGCTAAGGCTGAAGTAATTCCTATTAAAAGCCCATTAGAAAGCGTGTTGGTGAGTAAGGGGATACCATAGCGTTGAAAATTTCGGCTAATGTATTTGCCTACTAAGCCATTATAGCCTTTCACATCAGCCCCTCTTGCATTAGTGAGCATGATATTTATGCCTTGAGGGGTGATAATTCTAGTCCAAGCAATGTTTAAGCGGTATTGTCCGATTTGATTATCGTTGTTGTAATAGCCTATAACCTTAGAGCCTTTAGGGATTAGCACCGCTCTACCCATAGAGGCAAAAATATCGCTCTCTACTTGGGCAGTTACTTTTCCAGCGATTTGAGAACTAATAGGCGTGATTAAAAAGGCTGGTATCATTCTATCAGCGGTTATGGTTCTTAAAAGCTTATGCTCATTAGTGCCGATGTCTTTATATTTTAAATTAGTAAAACTATCCACGCCGTATTCCGTCTCAGGCTTAGTGGCTGGTTTAGTTGGTTCTAAAGGTTTAAGGCGTGTGTTTAAAAATTCTAATTGCTCTTTAGTATGCTTTGGTTTAGGCTTTATTTTAGAGGGGCTTTGTAAAACTTGTTGTAAATGCGTGATAGTATTATTTTGCTGATTAAGATTGTTGTTAAGATGACTATAATCTTTAATGTTAGGATTAGCTGAAACACTAGGATTGGGGCTAGTTTGTGTTGTAGGCTCTTGGGTAGTTACTTCTGGTGTTTCTTTGGCTTTTTCTTTTGGCTCTTCTTTGACTTCTTCAAAGAAATAATCACTTAAAGGGAATTTACTCTCACTTACTTGAAAGATTTCTTCTTTATTGTTATTGTTTGAGCCTTTATTAGCAAGCAATCCTAATGCCATTAAAACAACAAAGCCCCCAACACCTAAGCCTATCTTTTTAAGCAAGGATTGTTTCATCTTGCCCTCTTTGCTATCTTTTCTATACAAAGATAGGCTTTACCAAGCTTTAAATTCCATTGATTTGAGACATCTTCAGCGATTAGATAATCGCCTACTACTCTGCTATTAACAGGATTATCATAGCCATCTATAACTTTATAAACTACAGGGAATTTACTTCTAGCATTAGAGCGGTTAAATTTAAAATAGGTAAATTGCTCATCATTAAAGATTTGAGTGGGTAAATCATCTTTGTATTTGGATTTGACAACCTTTTTACACATCCATAAGCAATACCATTTGCGTTTTTTCTTGTCTATAATGATATAGCCATATTCCATTTTTTTCTTGTTGATATAGATGTGATTGACATTGTCCCCAATTTTAATGAATTTGCCATCATCTTTGATTTTGGCGGAGTAATCCACATATTTCATTTCATCTTGGCTGTGTCTATGCTCTTTGAAAGTTTTAGTTTGATTGCTAATCACTTTAAAATTTTCTGAAGCCTTTCTAGAATTAGCTAAAGCGTTACTAGGTGGATAGCTAGGGGATTTGAAACGATTTAAAGAAATGGGAGCATTTGCTAACGCTATTTTAGTGGTAGTAGGGTTTTTAGATTTTGTAAGTGGGTTTTGCTCTTTAATATTTGGTGATTTTTTAGTTATCTTTTTAGGGACATTATGGCTTGTTTTAATGTCTTTGTTTTGGGTGCTATGAGTGGGTTTATTTTCTTTGTTGATTTCTTTCTTAGTGGTAGTGAAATTTTTAAAATACTCTTTAGAAGAAATATACACCATTAAGGCTGGGTTTTTAGAGCTCGTATAAGTGGTTGAAAACACATAAAAGCTATACACCTTACCGCTTTTTCCAATGATAGTAAGGTTGCTATCTACTCCAATTTGCAAAGGCTTAATGAGCAAAATATTAGAAATCAAACGCTCTTTATCTTCGCCTAGCATTTTAGTAGAAAAACCTATATCATCGCCTAAGACTACTTGAGCAATGGGTTCATCAAAGATAAAAGTGGTTGTCATGGCGTATCTTAGGCGAATATTGAAAGTATCGCCTATGGTGTAATGGATAAAATGAGCGTTATCTTTGATAGAGCGGTTCTTAGCAAAGAAGTTGTTTTGGATAGCGTTAAAATTAGTCATGGGTTTTAGGGTGCTATCGCTATTTTCATCGCTTTCTTTAGTTTCATCATTTGATACATTAGGTTCTATTTGATTATTAAGGTCTCTATTGTCTTTAAACGCACTAATAGGCACATCATTAGGTTTTGGACTAAGCTTATTATTGACATAATTAGTGGTGTTAGTGATAGTTTGCTTAGTGTTATTAAGAGCGTTATTAGTGAATTGCTTGGCGTTATTTAGCATTGTTTGAGTTTGTGCGTTATTTGGTTGGTTATTTTGTATAGGTGTGGTGGGTTGTGAATAAGGGTTTTGATTTGGCATAGGTGTTTGCATAGAATTAGGCTGTGTGTTGTGGTTAGCGCTAGGTTGTGCTTCTTGGTTAGTTTGGTTATTAAACGGTTGTAAGAAAACATCGCCTTTTGAATAATCCATTGGCTCATTGTAATTTTGAATGTTATTTTCTGCTAATAAGGGAGCTAAGAGTGATATTATAAAACTAATTCCCCCAAATACTCTAGTCATTGTTCTCCCTTATTATTAGGCTCGTTAGCTGGGTTGTTTTGAGGGTTAGTTGGTTCAGGTTTTTTGTATTCAATTTTAGAATGGGGTCTTTCTACTTTTTTATAAGTCTTATCTAGGGCTTTAATGCTTGCGATTTCACTCAAGGAATATTTATCTACGATAAAGCCTGTAGGGTTTTTAGGCATAGAACTATAATCAAATTGAATAAGGGGCTTAAAATGATAGACTAAAGACACTCTGTAGCGTTTTTCAGAGATTAAATAGCCTTTATCAAAGACCTTAGCCACAATATCTGCTACAGCGATATTTTGTTGTTTACCTTGCTTATAGATAGAAATATTGATGATTTTAATTTCTCTATCCATATTGGACTTAGAATAGATACTGCCCTTGCCTGATACTAACTGCTCTAAAGTCTTCCACACTTCATCAGAGCTTTGCTCTCTTATGGTTTCATTCAAGCGGATTTTGTCATCAATATGATTGATAGTTTCTCTACCCATAATGTAAGAGCCGACTAGATTTCTTAAAAACGCCTCGCCATAATCTACTTTAGTGTCTGCTTTTTGCACCACTGCAAAATGTTTATCGCTATTGGCAAAATCCACAAAATAAGGTTCAATCTGTTTTAAAGGCATTAAAAAAGCTAGAGCCACGCTTAAAGAGATAACTCCTATTAAACCTCCTATAGCTAGTCTATACGCCATTTGAGTGTTCTTTCTTTGTATTTCAAATACGCTAGATAAATCTAATTCATCTTTTTTAAAACTCTCTAGCTGAGCGTTTAATTTTGGCATAACATTGTCTTTAAGCTTGTGCGTAACAATGCGTTCTAACTCAGGCAATACCCTTTCTTGAATTTTATTCGCCCATTTTTCAAAAGAGATTTTTTCTAGCTCTTGGTTTTTAGCAATGTTTGTTTGAATGTTTTTAACTAGCTCTTCTTTATTTTCTTTGGCATCTTGATTTAAAAGCGCTTCTTTATGGCAATCTTTTTCTTTATTGTATTTATCTTGCTCTTCTTTTTGTTGGGCTAAAAACATGCTTAATCCCATAAAAAAGCATTTGGCATATTCTTTAATATCTTCTTTAGAAAAAGAGCCTATTTCAAAGGAATTTTCTAATTCTTTTAAATGCTCTCTTATCTCTTGTAAATTAGACATATAAGCCCCCTTGAATTGTGGATGCATTTAATGCACAAGGGGATTTTTTCATCTCTATGAATTTATATGAGCATGCATTTAAAAGCACAGCCACTAATATAAAAGCTAGGTATTGCATCTTTTTCATGTTAGGCAAGCACCTTTTCTAAGTGTTTTTTGTCATCAAAGCTTTCGTATTTGTTATTGACAAAGACTTCTTTCCAAGTAGTAGGGTAATGCTTAATGAGATTTTCAATATGTTCTACCATGCTAGAATTGGAGCTAAAGATTTGTAAGTAATTGCCCAAAGAACTAAGGCTCACATCTATAATATTAGATGAGCCATCATTCATGTTTTTAAGCAAGACTTTGTATTCATTAACGGCGGTGTTTTCTAAAAAATGCTTTTCAGTATCGCTCAGTCTAATGCCAAATTTATCGTTTAAATCTTTGGTATCAATATTTTTTTGGGGATACAAGATCAACTGCCCCATATTTTTAATAAAGCTTTGAGCGTTTCTCACTTCAGTTAGCTGGTTAATGTCTTGTAAGGCTAGAACAATCACTCCATTAGCCTTTCTAGCCTGGGTAATGATTTCATTGATTTTTTTATTCATCATTTCATTTTGTGCGTAAGATTTAAATTCATCAATAAAGCATAAAAAACCACGATTGATTTTCAAGGCTCTATCAATCATCTTATGAAATACATAGTAGGCTAAAAGCCCAGCGTCATCATCATTATGTAAAATGCTATCGGTATTTATGGTGCTAATGCGAGTTTTAAAATCTAGGCTATCCATTCGGCTAGAAAATAAGGAAGATCTTAAATAGTCTTCAAAACTACTATCTAAAATGTTTGTATTAGTTTTAACAATGGTATTGACAAACTCTTTTAAATCAAAAGGAAGGGGTAATTCTTGGTTGCTAAATTTGGCTTGTTTGACTTCATCGTTATAATTTCTATACATAGTATCAATAGCATTTATTAGGGCTGTTTTATCTTCTACTTTATCTTTATGGTCATCATAGCTATCCACTTTTGCCATTTGGGCATAAAAATGCAATAAAAAGGCTCTATTAGTTGCGCTATCTTCTAATGAAAAAGGGTTAATATGAAAGTTTTCGCCTTGATTATAAATCCCATCAAAATACTTGGTAAAAGAATACAAACCATTTAATCTATCAAGAGCTAGAATATCAATGTTAGAGTATTTCAAAGCGCTCATCATTAAAAAGCTAATGAGCGTGGTTTTACCAGCTCCTGTTGCTCCTATAATCATCGTATGCCCTACCACTCGTGCAACATTATGGGCTAACACGCCTTTATGTTTGACTTCTTGGTTGTGGAAGTTAAACAAATAAGGGCTATGGTCTAGGTTCTTAAACACAGATAAAGGCATATCACCCCAAGAATTTGCCCTAAAACCTGTATTATTTTTTTCAAACAAGATTAAAGAGGCTATCACTTGGGAAGTTTGATTTCTCATTCTAGGGTTAATGTTTGCATTATTGGGGAAGAATGAAAAATAAGAGGGTTTTAGCCCTATGGTTTCTGTAACACTGCCTAGTCCAGCGTTATTAAGCAAGGATAAAATCTCTTTTAAAGATTTGTCTAATTTGGCTTTGCTCTTAGCTCTTATAACTAAGTTTAAGGCGCACTCTTGCATACTCAAACGATTGGCTTGCACCAATTCTATATAATCATCAATATCATTTTTAACAATTTTAGAAAGCGTGAGTTTTTTCTTGGTTTTTAGAAAATTCAAGCTTTCAAACTGCCCTAATGAACGGATATGAAAGATTAAATCTAATTCAATTTGCGTGTGTAAAAGGGTAGAAATGGGGAGAGAAGAAATTTCTTCACTCTCATAGTTTTTAATACCCACACACGCACAAAAGGTGCTTTGATTTTGAAATTCAATGACAAAGTAATCTTTTTTAAAATGCACATTACTAGCAATATAGCTATCGCTTAGTCGCTTTAATTTAGGATTAAAGGCGATGTATTTGCCATTGATATACTCCGCATAGAAATTCAACACTTCTTTAGAATTTAAGAGAGTGGGTTTAAACTCTCTTAATGCGTTTTTCACTCTTTCTATGGTTTGAATGAGTAAGGCTCTTTTACTTGTGGCGCTAAAGGTTGTCTTTTTTTTGAACTTGTTTTTCTTGTCTTTTTTAGAGCTTGTGTTTGAATGGGTCTCATTGGAGTTATCTTCATTCTCTTTATCCCACTAGCACGAAAAACTCCGTCCTTTAGGGCGGAGATGTAAGTGCATATCTGTTAGGTATTTGAATATCGTTTCACCTAGATCCATTCGCTTTTTAGTGCATTCTATTAAAAATCAAAGTT
>NZ_JACTGH010000014.1:0-34203 GCF_014498195.1 Helicobacter pylori
CAAAGGGTTAAGTCTTTTTGGGGTAGGAAATATCCATGCAGACTTTAAAGAACAAAGCCTTTCGTGTTAGTGTCCATTAGGGCGCTTTAGTTAGGAAGCTCCTTGCTTTAGCAAGGGGTGGTTTCACCTTTTAACACTAATTTAATAATCCTCCATATGATGATTAATAAAATGATGGTTAAAAGCAAATACCAAGTATTCATAAAAACAACTTTCATCATTTGATTTTCCTTATTTTTTACTTAAAGATAGCCTTATAACGCTATTTTCTAAAGCGTCCAAACGATGCAAAACTTGGGCTTCTAGGCTGATTAACGCTCCCTTTGGCATTTCTTTTTTTTCATCTCCCACTTCAAAAACGATTTTACCCTCTAAAACCTGCACGCTGATAGCTCCCGGGGCCTTGTGTTTGTCCATGATCGCTCCTTTAGGCATGCAAATGCGCATTTCCTTATTGGAAGAATTTTCACTCAACGCTTCAATGTGAAGCTTTTCAAAACAAACGCCCTCTAAAAAATGAACCACTTTCATTAAAAACTCCTAGTGTGATATTTTCTTAATTTAGAACTTAATTTAAGAAAGCTAATTTTTTACCCAAAAATTTCTTATAGATTTCTTAAACAATTCTTTATTCTGTTTTTTCCAAAACCTTTTTGGTTTGCAAAGCGATTTCTAATTCTTCATCAGTAGGGATTCGTAAAACCTGGATTTTGGTGTTAGACTGGCTTAAATTCACCAGCCCATTGCCCGGATTATCATTAGTGGGCTTACATAAAGCGATCCCTAAATTTTCTAAGCCTTCGCACACGCTCTCTCTTAAAGCCGAGTAGTTTTCCCCCATCCCTCCGGTAAAGATGATCGCATCTACTTTTTTTAAGACTACCATGTAAGCCCCAAGATACTTTTTAATGCGATAAGCGCACATTTCAAAAGCGAGTTTGGCTTGTTTATCGCCTTTTTCTTTTCTGGCTTCTATGTTTCTCATTATCCCCACAAATGCCTTTCAAACCGCTTTCATGATTTAACATTTTCATCACTTCTTCTAAGCTCTTGTTCGCGCATTGTGCGATGTATTCCACCACAGTGGGGTCAATATCCCCACACCTTGTGCCCATAATCAAGCCCTCTAAAGGGGTTAGCCCCATAGAAGTGTCCACGCTTTTACCATTTTGAATGGCGGCTGCGCTTGAGCCGTTCCCTAAATGCAAAGTGATCGCGTTAAATTCCTCATAAGCGATATTCAAAAACTTCGCCGCTTCTTTAGCCACATAATGGTGTGAAGTCCCATGGAAACCATAGCGGCGGATTTGATACTTTTCATACAATTCATAAGGTAAAGCATACATGTAAGCGTAACTGGGCATAGTGGCATGGAATGCGGTGTCAAAAACAGCGATTTGAGGGATATGGGGGTGCGCTTTTTGAACAAACTCAATACCGGCCAAATTCGCCGGGTTGTGTAAGGGGGCTAAAATAGAAAGATTGCCAATTTCTTGCATGACTTTTTCATTGACTAAAACCGGGGCATGGAATTTATCCCCCCCTTGAACCACACGATGCCCTATAGCGTCAATTTGATTGAAATCTTTGATGATCCCCATTTTCGTTAAATTCTCACGAATCATTAAAAGCCCGCTCGCATGATCTTTAATCACAAGCTTTTCTTTTAATTCTTGATCGTTATGGTGCAAATGCGATTTGATTTTCAACTGCCCTATTTCTTCGCCGATTTTTTCGGCCAAACCGCTCGCTAAAGGCTTGTTTTCTTTCATGTCAAACAATTTAAACTTGATAGACGAACTGCCCAGATTCAACACTAAAATTTCCATCATTTCTCCTATCAATAATCTTGCGCTTGAATGGCGCTAATCAAAACGGTGTTGATAATATCTTCCACTAAAGCGCCCCCTACTCAAATCGTTAATGGGCTTGTTCAAACCTTGTAAGATAGGCCCTATCGCCACGGCTTTAGCGCTCCGTTGCACCGCTTTATAAGCGATGTTCCCGGCGTTTAAATCCGGGAAAATAAAAACGCTAACTTGCCCGGCCACTTGGCTGTTAGGCATTTTTTTCTTCGCTACGCCTTTATCTATGGAAGCGTCAAATTGTAAAGGGCCATCAATTTCTAATTGGGGATCTAATTTTTGCGCGATTGTTAGGGCTTCTTTGATTTTGTCTATCATTTCGCCTTGAGCGGAATTTCCTGTCGCATAAGAAAGCAGGGCCACTTTAGGCGCGATATTGAATTGTTTTGCGGTTTGCGCGGAAGTGGTAGCGATCTCGGCTAATTCTTTAGGGCTAGGGTTAGGGATAATCGCGCAATCCCCAAAGACTAGCACTTGAGTGTCTAAACACATTAAAAACACGCTTGAAACCAAGCTCACGCCAGGCTTAGTTTTGATGATTTGTAAAGCGGGTCTAATGGTATCAGCTGTGATTCACCCCAGAAACCATCGCATGCGCATAGCCTAAATGCACAAGCATGGTCGCAAAATAAGTCTTATCCAGCGCTAATTGCTTAGCTTCTTGCTGATTCAAGCCCTTTGATTTTCGTAATTCATACAAATGATTAGCGAATTCTTCTCTATAATGAGAAGTGTTGGGATCAATGATTTCTGCATTTTCTAAATTCAAGTTCAAATTTTTCGAATTAATGGCTTCTTTATCGCCTAATAAAATCAATCCTACCGCGCCCATGGCGTTCAAACGATGCACAGCTTTCAAAATCCTTTCATCTTCGCTCTCTGATAAAACCACTTTTTTAATCTGCTTTTTAGCCTTTTTTTCCAAGCTCCTTTGAAAGGCTAAAGGGGTGATAATCTCGCTTTTTGTTTGCAATAAATTTTCAACTACACCCGCTTCTAATTCGCATTGTTGCTTACAAAGAAACGCGCTCAAAAAATGTGGTTTTTCAAGCATTTCGCCCGCAAATAACCCTACAGCGAAAGGGGCTTCTTTTTTGAGAATATGAGAATGCATGGCTTTCAAATATTCCAAACTCGTTTGCACGACAGCCACAATAGGAGCGTTTAAATGCTTGGCTAAAATGGTGTTTAAATCTAAAAGAGCGTTTAAGAAAAACTTCGGCGCATACCCTAAATTAATGACAAAATCATGCGTGGTTTGTAATTCATCATAGCGTTTGAGAATCGTTTCAAATAGTAACTCTTCTTGAGCGGTGCTTACAAGCTCTAAAGCCTTTTGTTTGTCTATGGCGCTATGGATCTCTAAAGAGCTTAGACCCTCGCACCCCCCAAGCCCTCACACTCCCCAAAGCCCTCACGCCCCCCACTAATGGGCGAAAACAAGGCGATTTTTTGATAGCATGGCTTTAGCGCTTTTAAAAGGCTCTTACAAGCAACCCCTAAAACTTCTGTATCCTCTGGATAAATCCATAAACCTTGCATACCAATCTCCCTAAAATTATCGTTTTTATTTAATTGTAGCAAAATTTAATTAAACCTAAACGAAACCATAGTTTTAAAAACCTCTGTTCTCATTAAACGCGAATAACGACAACTTTTATTTTTAAAAAATGGGGTTTTTCGTTTTAAAAAACACCTTTAGCATTTTTAGATTTGATCACGCGTCTTAAGGAACTCTTTTTGCTTAATTCCCATCATGTAAAATAACAGAGTTGTTTTAAAGGATAACCATGCCATCTCCCATTAATCCCATTCACACCAACGCAAGCGCCAACGCAAACGCTTTAAATAGCGGAGCGAAAAACGAAGTTAAAGACACCAAAAACGCCCCTAAAAGCGCATCAAAGGATTTCAGCAAGATCTTAAACCAAAAGATCTCTAAAGACAAAACCACGCCTAAAGAAAATCCTAACGCTTTAAAAGCCACGCCCAAAAACTCTAAAGAGGGCGCTAAAGAGGACGCTAAAGCACTTGAAAAAACCCCTACCCCACACCACCAACACGCTCAAAATCCCGCTAAAGACCAGCAAGCCCCTACCCTAAAAGATTTGCTCAACCACCAAAAAACCACCGCTTCGCATGAAGCTCAACATGAGAACCATGAAACTAACCCCAAAACCCCTAACGAAACTTTAAACAAGACTGAAAAAAAGCCTAATGGAGTTACTTCTAACGCTCATCAAACAAACTTAGCTAGTAAAAACCCTATAACCCCCACCAACCACGCTAATAACGCTATCAAAAACCCCACAGCCCCAACCCATAACGCTAAAGAGCCAAAAACCCTTAAAGACATCCAAGCACTCAGCCAAAAACATGACTTAAACGCTAGCAACATTCAAGCAACCACAACTCCAGAAAATAAAACCCCCTTAAATGCGAGCGATCATCTTGCTTTGAAAACAACGCAAGCGCCCATTAATAATACCCTTGCAAAGAACGACGCTAAAAACACCGCCAACCTTTCTAGCGTTTTGCAATCCTTAGAAAAAAAAGAATCGCCAAATAAAGAACACGCAACCCCCCCTAATAACGAAAAAAAAACGCCCCCTTTAAAGGAAGCTTTAGAAATGAACGCTATTAAAAGGGATAAAACGCTTTCTAAAAAAAAGTCAGAAAAAACCCCTACCAAAGCCCAAACTACAGCCCCAAGCATAGCGCCAGAAAATGCCCCTAAACTCGCTCTTAAAACGCCCCCTTTAATGCCTTTAATAGGAGCTAACCCTCCCCCTAACGATAATATTCCAACGCCCCTAGAAAAAGAAGAAAAAACTAACGAAGTAAGCGAAAATAAAGAAAAAACTAAAGAATCCACTAACAGCGCTCAAAGCGCGCAAAACACCCAATCTAGCGATAAGGCAAGCGAGAATAAAAGCGCTGCCCCTAAAGAGACGATCAAGCATTTCACCCAACAATTAAAGCAAGAAATCCAAGAATACAAACCCCCAATGAGCAGGATCTCTATGGATTTATTCCCTAAGGAATTGGGCAAGGTTGAAGTAGTTATTCAAAAAGTGGGCAAAAACCTTAAAGTGAGCGTGATTTCTCACAACAACAGCCTACAAACCTTTTTAGACAACCAACAAGATCTCAAAAACAGCCTGAACGCTTTAGGCTTTGAAGGGGTGGATTTGAGCTTTTCGCAAGATTCTTCTAAAGAGCAACCCAAAGAGTCATTCAAAGAGCCATTCAAAGAACAGGAATTAACCCCCTTAAAAGAAAACGCCCTAAAAAGCTACCAAGAGAATACGGATAATGAAAACCAAGGAACGAGCATGCAAATCACTCTTTATGCGTGATTTTAAGCAAGTTTGCTCTATAATAGGACATCTTTAATAAGGAAGAGATCATGGCCATTGATTTAGCAGAGGTTACAGGAGCTAAAGCCGCGCAAGAAAGGAAAAAAGAGCAGCCCACAATCGCTAACGGGTTGGATAAAAACGCTTTCATGAAACTCTTTTTAGAGCAATTGAAAAATCAAGACCCCACCGCTCCTATGGAAACGGATAAAATCATCACCCAAACCGCGCAACTCACGCAAGTGGAAATGCAAGAAGAAAACAAAAAAACCATGCAAGAAGTCGCCAGTGCCATGAAATCCAATAAAGAAACTAACGAATCTTTAAAAGACTTTCAGGGCGCTTTAAAAGACACTATGGAAAACCTGAATAAAGGCATGGATGATAGCCTAAAGGCTAATAACGCTTTAAGGGAAGTAAGCGCACTTAATTCTGTGAGCATGATAGGCAAGATCGCTGAAACCGATGTGAGCGGGGCGAATTTTGACGGCAATAACAAGCTTTCTTTTTCGCTCTTTTTTGATGAAAAAATTGACGCTTCTAAAGGAGTGCCAGCGATTCAAATCCTAAACGAAAACAATGAATTAGTCAAAACGATTCCTTTAAAAGATTATAATGGGCAAAAGGGGTATATCAATTTTGAATGGGACGGCACAAACGAAAAGGGCGAAAAAGTCCCTAAAGGCAATTACAAGATCAAGGCTGAATACAATTTAAACTCTCAAAGCAAGCAGTATTTGCAAACGCGTATTGGTAGGGGCGAAGTGGAGAGCGTGATTTTTGATAAAGGCAAGCCCATGCTAAGAATGGGCGAAATGATTTTACCCATAGACAGTGCGATAGAGTTTTATAAGCCGGATCAAAAACCGCTTGATCAAAAACTCTCGGATCAAAAACCACAGAAACCCCAAACCCCCCCTAAAGAAACAGCATGAACGACACCTTATTAAACGCTTACAGCGGGATTAAGACCCACCAGTTTGGCATTGACAGCCTTTCAAACAATATCGCCAATGTCAATACTTTAGGCTATCGCTCCAACGATCCGGAGTTTAAGACCTTGTTTTCTTCGCATTTAGACGCTTTGAACGCCAAATCCGTTGTGGCTAACGACCGAAATTACGGCGTTACAGGCTCAGGCAATGTCCTTTCTAATAAAGACGGGGAATACATGCCAAGCGAGGGGGAATTCCACATGGCGTATCAAGGCAAGGGCTGGTTTGTGATAGGGCCCAATAAAAATGGGGAAATAACCATCAATAAAGACGGCTTTAGCAAGAAACAGGATAATTTCCTCACGCGCGCCGGTAATTTCGCTAGGGACGCTGATGGCTATTTAGTAACCCCTGAGGGCTATTATGTTTATGGCATTGATTTGAAAAAAATCAAAGACGGCACGCTCAATTCCACCGCTAGAGATGAAGACATTGAAAAATTGCATGGCAACACCCTTTCGCCCTTACAAATCCCCCAGGATTTGACTTATCAGCCGGTGCTTAGCACGAAAGTCAATATTAGCGTGAATCTAAACCCTAAAGACCATTTAAAAGGCGTGCAAGATTTTTTCTTAAACGATAAGGGCGAGATCATTAAAGAACGCTTTTTAAACCAGGATATTAACGCCTTAGCGAATGACGATAACGAGCCCATAGACGCGATCACTAATCGTAAATTGAATGTGAGTATCCAAAAAGGAGATGGCAAAAAAGAGAATTTTGTTTTCACTTATGGGGACGCTGAAAAAGGCGAAAACCAATTCAAAACCTTAGGCGATTTGCAAAAACTCCTTAAAGAAAAAACCGGGCTAGACCTAAACCTCATCAAAAGCGAAAAAGACGCCAAAAGCCCCCCCCTCTTATTAGAGATCGCTAATCCTAGCGAAACGCCTATCACATTCAGTTTGAGTGGGGGCATTGCGGATAAATTGGGCTTGAACGCGAATCAAATGGAATTGAAAAAGGGCATTAGCAGGGATTCAGTGGCGATTAAAATCCCTTATTACAGCACAGAAGTGGATATTTATGACAAGGCTGGGGATAAATACTTGCTCCAAAGCGAATATTACATGACCAATTCCAACGATCCCACATCAAGCCCCACGAGCAAAAGGAAAAACCAAACTTGGGAAGTGAAAAGCTATATCGTGGATCCTAAAAACAAAACCCCTATCAATGATCCTACTTGGGAAATTGTCGGCTTTGATTCAGCCACGCATAAAATGAAATCCGCCCCCATGACTTTGGATTTTAAGGGCAATAAGCTCACCTATTCACTAGACAAGAGCGAAAACCATGATTCTAGCGATTTGTCTTACCAAGATTCTAAACTCTTAGAAGCGAGTCAAGACGGCAAGCCTAGAGGCATTTTTAGAGACATGCGCATTGAAGAAAATGGCGTGATTTCTCTAGCCTTTAGTAACGGGGTGGTAGAGCCGGTCGCTCGCATCGGTATTTTGGCTTTCACTAACGATCAAGGCTTAAGGAAAATCGGCGGCAATCTCTATGAAATGCAAGAAGGCACCATTAATGGCGAAAACAGACCCCTAAGCGGTAACCCCATTTTAGGGTGGGACGAAGAGGGCAAGCTCAAGTTTGGGAAAATCAGGCATAAATATTTAGAAACGAGCAATGTGAATGCCGGGAACGCTCTAACCAATCTCATTTTAATGCAAAGAGGCTATTCTATGAACGCTAGAGCCTTTGGCGCGGGCGATGACATGATTAAAGAAGCTATTAGTTTGAAAAAATAAGGGGCTAAAATAAGGAGTAAGGAGTATGGTAAAATATCCTTTTTAATAAGGAGATTTAATGATACCCACACAGCTTAATGAGATTGCAAAATTTTTAAAAACAAACCCTTATAATTTGTCTCAACCCTTACAGGATGGACGCTTAAACTCATCTGTCAATGAAGAAGAAATTTTAAACACCATCAAACATTTTTTTCCTATCCAACTACCAAAAGCCAGAGAGTGGTGGGATTTTAGTTTTGAAGAAAACGATATTTTTTATCCTGTTAATATTAAAATCACCGCCACAAAAACCGCTGACAATCTTAATTGTAAATTAGGGATTTATTATGCGTTGTGTGGCTTATTGCCGACTTTCAATAACGAAATTGCATGGGAAAAATACTTTCAAAAACTTCATAAAGACTTAGGCAAAAACACCGATAGAGACTATTATTTTTTAATTATTAACAAAAACGATCCTAAAGATATTTTTATCCATTCCTTAAAAGGTATTCAAACCCTCCAACCTAATGGCAATAACTTGCCCTTTCAATGCAAGTGGGATAACAACAGAGAAATCATTCAAAGAGACTTTGATGGGAGTAAAAATTCCATCTTAAGCGCTTTAGCCAAAAGTGTTAAGTTACGAGCTAATATTTATTTAGCATTCAAAGAATTTTTTGGAGGGTTTTTTGTATCAATTAGACATTAAAACTTTAGGGCAGGTTTTCACCCCTAAAAATATAGTGGATTTCATGCTCACTCTCAAACACAATCATGGGAGTGTTTTAGAGCCAAGCGCGGGCGATGGGAGTTTTTTAAAGCGCTTAAAAAAGGCTGTAGGGATTGAAATCGATCCTAAAATCTGCCCTAAAAATGCCCTTTGCATGGACTTTTTTGACTATCCTTTAGAAAATCAATTTGACACCATTATTGGCAACCCGCCCTATGTCAAACACAAGGATATTGCGCCAAGCGCTAAAGAAAAACTCAATTGCAGCCTTTTTGATGAAAGGAGTAATCTATACTTGTTTTTCATAGAAAAAGCGATCAAGCATTTAAAACCTAAAGGCGAATTGATTTTCATCACCCCAAGGGATTTTTTAAAATCCACTTCCAGCGTGAAATTAAACGAATGGATTTACAAAGAAGGCACGATAACGCATTTTTTTGAACTGGGCGATCAAAAGGTTTTCCCAAACGCCATGCCTAATTGCGTGATTTTTCGTTTTTGTAAGGGCAATTTCAGTAGAATCACCAACGATTGTTTGCAATTCGTGTGCAAAAAAGGCATTTTATATTTCCTCAACCAATCTTACACGCAAAAATTAAGCGAGGTTTTTAAGGTTAAAGTGGGGGCAGTGAGCGGGTGCGATAAGATTTTTAAAAATGAAAAATACGGGAATTTAGAATTTGTCACCTCAATCACGAAAAGAACCAATGTTTTAGAAAAAATGGTTTTTGTCAATAAGCCTAATGATTATTTACTCCAGCATAAAGATAGCTTGATGCAAAGAAAGATCAAAAAATTCAATGAAGCCAACTGGTTTGAATGGGGTAGAATGCATCACATATCCCCTAAAAAACGCATTTATGTCAACACTAAAACGCACCAAAAAAACCCCTTTTTTATCCACCAATGCCCGAATTATGACGGCTCTATTTTAGCGCTATTCCCTTATAACCAAAACCTGGATTTACAAAACCTCTGCGACAAACTCAACGCTATCAACTGGCAAGAATTAGGCTTTGTGTGCGATGGGCGTTTTTTGTTTTCGCAGCGCTCTTTAGAAAACGCGCTTTTGCCTAAAGACTTTTTAAATGAGGATAAAACTTGTTAGAAACTTTGCAATTAAACCCCGAGCAACGAAAAGCGGCTTCGGCTTTACAAGGGCATAATTTAGTCATTGCGAGCGCTGGCACAGGAAAGACTTCTACGATTGTGGGGCGCATTTTATACCTGCTTGATAACGGCATCAAGCCTGAAGAAATCTTGCTTTTGACTTTCACCAATAAAGCGAGTAATGAAATGATCGCCAGGGTGGCTAAATACTCCAAATTAAGCTCCAAAATTGAAGCGGGCACTTTCCATGCGGTGGCGTATCGCTATTTGAAAGAGCATTACCCTAATTTAAGCCTGAAACAACCTAAAGAATTGAAAAAACTTTTAGAAAGCATTGTGGACACTAAAAACGCGCTAACAGATGACGATAAAAAGCCCTACACTTCACAGCATCTCTACGCCCTCTATTCGCTTTACACTAACGCTTTAAAACAAGAAGATTTTAGCGCATGGCTTTCTAATAAAAACCCTGAACACACGCCATACGCCGCCTTTTATGAAAACATTTTAGACGAATTTGAAAACACCAAAAAAAAGCATAACTATATTGACTATAACGACTTACTGCTGCTCTTTAAAAAAGCGATGCTAGAAAGACCCAGCCCTTATAAAGAAGTGCTTTGCGATGAATTTCAAGACACTAACCCCTTACAAGAATCCATTTTAGACGCTATCAACCCCCCTAGTTTGTTTTGCGTGGGCGATTACGATCAGAGCATTTACGCTTTTAATGGGGCGGATATTTCTATCATTTCTAACTTCACTCAAAAATACAAAAATGCCCGAGTTTTCACGCTCACCAAAAACTACCGCTCTTCTAAAGAAATTTTAGATCTCGCTAATCAAGTGATACAGCATAACCAACGCATTTACCCTAAAAATTTAGAAGTGGTGAAATCAGGGAAATTCAATAAACCCACGCTTTTAAATTACAACGACAACATCGCGCAATGCCAAGACATCGCCAAACGCATTGTCATGCGAAAGGATTTTAAAGAAGTGGCGGTGATTTTTAGGAATAACGCCAGCGCGGATCAATTAGAAGCCGCTTTAAGATCCCACAACGTGCCAAGCAAAAGAAAAGGGAGCGCGAGTTTTTTTGAATCCAAAGAAGTGGCGTTAGCGTTAGATATTTGCGCGCTATTATTTAACCCTAAAGACATTATGGCAGCGATTCACATTTTAAGCTATATCAGCGATATTGGCTCTAACACCGCTAAAGACATTCATGAAGCCTTAATGCTTTTAGGCAATGGCGATCTCAAATTGGCCTTAATTCAGCCCAATCAAGAAGCCAAAATTTACACCAAGAAAAAAGAAATCACCTCCATGGGGCTTTTTGAAGAAATTTTTGCCCTAGAAAACAGCTCAAGGTTTAACAGCGTGATAGATAAGGCGTTTCATTCGCACCCGGTGTTGATGCACCCTAAAATCTCGCTCAATGGGGCTAAAATGCTGAGCGATTTTTTCATTCTCTATACCAAAGCCCCTACCCATTCCCCTAGCGCTTTAATCAAACACATTCTAGAGAGCGCGTTTTTTCAAACCTTTAAAACACGCCTATTAAAAGAGCGATCCAAAAATAAAGATGGATCTTATAATGAATTTAAAAAACTCCAAGCGCAAAAACGCTTCAATGAAAAAATGGACTTGCTGAGTTCTTTAGCGAAAAATTACCAAAATTTAGGGCGTTTTTTAAACGGCACTTTAATAGGCTCTAGTGAAGCCACGCAAGGCGAGGGCGTGAATTTATTGAGCGTACATGCTTCTAAAGGCTTAGAGTTTAAAGATGTTTATATTATAGATTTAATGGAGGGCCGTTTCCCTAACCACAAGCTCATGAATACCGGTGGGGGCATTGAAGAAGAGCGGCGGCTTTTTTATGTCGCTATCACAAGGGCTAAGGAAAATTTATGGCTTTCTTATGCGAAAAACGAATTGAGGGAAAACGCCAAACCGAAAGAGCATAAGCCTTCAGTGTTTTTGTATGAAGCGGGGCTTTTGAAACCTGATTCAAAATAAAATTGGTTTTTGTATTGTTTGTTTAAGCAGAAAATGATATGATTATAGCGATAGTTAAGCCCCTAAGAGCTAGGAACTCTTAAGAGCTTGTTTTTAATAAAGTGGCAGTGTCAAGATAACCACTAAAACTATCGCTATAAAAATAATTTTCCAAAAATGAATTTTATGGTAGTGTCTCCTAACGGAGTGCCACCCACTGCAATCTCCCAACCCATTAGATCAGAAACAACTAATTGCTCCAAATTCGCTTAACACTAGAATCGCTACCATGTCATATCATTAGAGTATTATAATGGGATTTTTATGAGATGTAAGAAAAATACAAAAAACGCTAGCAACCATAGATTTTAGACTCTAGCTTGCGCTAGAGCCAAAATTTTAGTATAATGGCGTTGTGAGGACCATTAAAACTATGATCACTAATAGTAACTTCATAGTTGGTTATCTCCTTTCCGGGATAACCACCCACTATTACCCCAAACCCTAACATGCTCCAAATTTTCGCAACAAAAGAGAAACCTAGAAATTACTATTTGCGTTAGCGTGATTATAGTTTAAAAAACCTGAAAATGCCAAAAAGCGTTTTTAAAAACCCCCCAAAATTTAACGCTAATCCCCCTAAGATTCCGTTTTTTTTTTTTTTTGTAAAAAGCGCTCTGGTTGTTGTAACTTTATTTCCTTGATAAGGGGTCTTTAAGGGGGTTTTTAAGGTTAGTTTAATTTTCATTATGTGAAAATATCACAATTACATTTGACAATTTGTATTACTAAACATTATTTACAAGCTCTGATGTAACTAAATCCCAATTTAATCTCAATCAAGGAGCATCCCATTGATAAGGAAAATTATGATAAAGAAGAATAGAACGCTGTTTCTTAGTCTAGCCCTTTGCGCTAGCATGAGTTATGCCGAAGATGATGGAGGGTTTTTCACCGTCGGTTATCAGCTTGGGCAAGTCATGCAAGATGTCCAAAACCCAGGCGGCACTAAAAGAGACGAACTCGCTAGAGAGCTTAACGCTGATGTAACGAACAACATTTTAAACAACAACACCGGAGGCAATGTCGCAGGGGCGTTGAGTAACGCTTTCTCCCAATACCTTTATTCGCTTTTAGGGGCGTATCCAGAGAAACTCAATGGTAACGATGTGTCTGCGAACGCTCTTTTAGGGGGTGCGGTAGGCAGTGGGACTTGCGCGGCTGCAGGGACGGCTGGTGGCAATTCTCTTAACACTCAAAGCGCTTGCACCGCTGCGGGCTATTACTGGCTCCCAAGCCTTTCTGACAGGGTTTTAAGCACGATCGGCAGCCAGACTAACTACGGCACGAACACCAATTTCCCCAACATGCAACAACAGCTCACCTACTTGAATGCGGCGAATGTGTTTTTTAATGCGATGAATAAAGTTTTAGAGAAAAATAGAACTAGTGAAGTTGGTAATGCGACTGGTCAAAATGGTCAAGCTTACTCTAAAGATGCTATTGCTTACCTTCAAGGCCAACAAACTATTCTCAATAACGCAGCCAACTTGCTCAAGCAAGATGAATTGCTTTTAGAAGCTTTCAACTCTGCCGTAGCTGCTAACATTGGGAATAAGGAATTCAATTCAGCCGTTTTTACAGGTTTGGTGCAAGGCATTATTGATCAATCCCAATCGGTTTATAACGAACTCAGTAAAAACCCTATTAGCGGGAGCGCGGTTAATAGCGCTGGGATAAATAGCGACCAAGCTAACGCTGTGCAAGGGCGCGCTAGTCAGCTCTCTAACGCTCTTTATAACGCGCAAGTAACTTTGGATAAAATCAATGCGCTCAATAATCAGGTTAGAAGCATGCCTTACTTGCCCCAATTCAGGGCCGGGAACAGCCGTGCGACGAATATTTTAAACGGGTTTTACACTAAAGTGGGCTATAAGCAATTCTTCGGGAAGAAAAGGAATATCGGTTTGCGCTATTATGGCTTCTTTTCTTATAACGGAGCGAGCGTGGGCTTTAGATCCACTCAAAATAATGTAGGGTTATACACTTATGGGGTGGGGACTGATGTGTTGTATAACATCTTTAGCCGCTCCTATCAAAACCGCTCTGTGGATATGGGCTTTTTTAGCGGTATC
This sequence comes from Helicobacter pylori, assembly GCF_014498195.1. GTDB lineage: Bacteria > Campylobacterota > Campylobacteria > Campylobacterales > Helicobacteraceae > Helicobacter > Helicobacter pylori_DO. Next base: position 13,935 of record NZ_JACTGH010000014.1, read on the forward strand.
CAATTAGCCGGTGAGACCATCCAATCCACGCTCAGAGATGACCCCAATGTGAAGTTGCATGGGAAAGTCAATAACACGCACTTCCAGTTCCTCTTTGACTTCGGTATGCGGATGAACTTCGGTAAGTTGGACGGGAAATCCAACCGCCACAACCAGCACACGGTGGAATTTGGCGTAGTGGTGCCTACGATTTATAACACTTATTACAAATCCGCAGGGACTACCGTGAAGTATTTCCGTCCTTATAGCGTTTATTGGTCTTATGGGTATTCATTCTAAGAAAGGGGGGAAGAGACAAACATGAAACAAAATTTAAAGCCATTCAAAATGATTAAGGAAAATTTAATGACACAATCTCAAAAAGTAAGATTCTTAGCCCCTTTAAGCCTAGCGTTGAGCTTGAGCTTCAATCCAGTGGGCGCTGAAGAAGATGGGGGCTTTATGACCTTTGGGTATGAATTAGGTCAGGTAGTCCAGCAAGTGAAAAACCCGGGTAAAATCAAAGCCGAAGAATTAGCCGGCTTGTTAAACTCTACCACGACAAACAACACCAATATCAATATTGCAGGCACAGGAGGCAATGTCGCCGGGACTTTAGGCAACCTCTTTATGAACCAATTAGGCAATTTGATTGATTTGTATCCTACTTTGAATACTAGTAATGGTAATATTCATCAATGTAGTGGTAACGCTAGTGGCGCTACTACTGTTGCTAGTAATTCTCCTTGTTTCCAAGGCAACCTGACTCTTTATAACGAAATGGTTAGCTCTATCAAAACTTTGAGTCAAGATCTCAAAAACAATATCTTTCAAGGCAACAACAACACCACGAGCGCTAATCTCTCCAACCAGCTCAGTAATCTTAACACCGCTAGCGTTTATTTGGCTTACATGAACTCGTTCTTAAACGCCAATAACCAAGCGGGTGGGATTTTTCAAAACAACACTAATCAAGCTTACGGGAATAATGTTACCGCTCAACAAATCGCTTATATCCTAAAGCAAGCTTCAATCACTATGGGGCCAAGCGGTGATAGCGGGGCTGCGGGAGCGTTTTTAGACGCCGCTTTAGCCCAACATGTCTTCAACTCGGCTAACGCTGGGAATGATTTGAGCGCTAAGGAATTTACTAGCTTGGTGCAAAATATCGTCAATACTTCTCAAAACGCTTTAACGCTAGCCAACAACGCTAACATCAGCAATTCAACAGGCTATCAAGTGAGCTATGGCGGGAATATTGATCAAGCGCGCTCTACCCAACTATTAAACAACACCACAAACACTTTGGCTAAAGTTACCGCTTTGAATAACGAGCTTAAAGCTAACCCATGGCTTGGGAATTTCGCTGCTGGTAACAGCTCTCAAGTGAATGCGTTTAACGGGTTTATCACTAAAATCGGTTATAAGCAATTCTTTGGAGAAAATAAGAATGTGGGCTTACGCTACTACGGCTTCTTCAGCTATAACGGCGCGGGCGTGGGTAATGGCCCTACTTACAATCAAGTCAATTTGCTCACTTATGGGGTGGGGACTGATGTGCTTTACAATGTGTTTAGCCGCTCTTTTGGTAGCCGAAGTCTTAATGCGGGCTTCTTTGGGGGGATCCAACTCGCAGGGGATACTTACATCAGCACGCTAAGAAATAGCCCTCAGCTTGCGAGCAGACCTACAGCGACAAAATTCCAATTCTTGTTTGATGTGGGGTTACGCATGAACTTTGGTATCTTGAAAAAAGACCTAAAAAGCCATAACCAGCATTCTATAGAAATCGGTGTGCAAATCCCTACGATTTACAACACTTATTATAAAGCTGGCGGCGCTGAAGTGAAATACTTCCGCCCTTATAGCGTGTATTGGGTCTATGGCTACGCTTTCTAAAAAAGCTCAAGGCCTTTTATAGGCTTTGAACAAACCCCTTTTAACCCCCACTTTAAAACAACCTAAAAATCCCTATCAAATGATCTCAAATAATGGGATTAACCCCTATAAGAACGCTTAAAAATTTGCTTGAGCAAGTTCTTTTACTATGTTTGTTATGTTTATTTTAAAATACGCCTTGGAGTGTTTTTAACTTGCTGCGATTAGGCTTTGAACAAACCCTTTAACCCCCCACTTTAAAAACAACCTAAAATCCTTATCAAATAGTGGGATTAACCCCCCTTAAAAGAACGCTTAAAAATAAGAACGCTTGATTAAAAACTACCACTCACAAAAAGCTTAACGCTCAAGGCTTATTGAGATTTTAAAACGCTTGATTAAAAACTTTTAAAAACCTTAGCGCTTCAAAGCTCTTTTATATTTAAAACCACCCAAGCAGAAACCCCAATCGTCTTTAGCGGTTTGGCACTTCACAACTCTTGATTAAAAACTTTTGAAAACCTTAGCGCTTCAAAATTTTTATACTTAGAAAAACAACCTAAAATATTTATCAAATGTTGTCAAATATTAAGATTATCCCCTAAGAACGCTTTAATGGTGAAGCGTTCAAACGCTAAAGGCGTTTAGGGTTTCTGTGGTTTAAAACTTTGTTTTATGGTTCTAAATTTTATGGTAAAACCCATTTTTAAGGGGATAAGGGGCATTTTGAAACCCCCACAACCCCCCAAAAAAACTAAATCCCCCTAACCTCTAGGAAGCGCTTTTAAAAAGCTCTCACTTGCTTGCACAAAGTCTTTTATATTTAGGTTTTAAAAAATGCTTTGGAGTGTTTTTTTAACTTGCTGCGATTTGATTGAAAATCAAAACTTCAGCGTGAGGTTGGTCATCATGTAACTTCTGTCTTGGTAATTCGCGCTAAAATCACCATCAGGGTCATTGAACTTGGGCGCTCCAAAATACCCTACTTGATACCCTTTATTGATCCTAGCCCCATAATAAGTGATCCTAAAGTTAAGGAGAACCGATTCAGTGAACGCATAGCTCGCATTGAATTGCAAAGAATATTCATTAGCCCTCCCCACTTGCCCTAACGCATTTTTATTCGCATGAGAGACGCGCCCAAAAACATGCCATGCGAAACGCTTGTGGATCCCTCCAACCGAAGTGTAAAAAGTGAAAGTATTCGCGTTAGTGATCGCATCAGCCAGCCCGTCATAAGCCGTATTATCCCAAAAATCATAGCCGATCATTCCGGCATGCCTAGTCGTTACTGAGATTTCATTACTGATATAGGAAGTGTTATTACCCCTTGGCATCGTGTGAGAGCCTAAAAAAGCGTCCGAATTGCCAAAGGTGTTATAAAAGCCAATGGACCAGTTGAAATTATCCCACCAAAAAACCTGGCGGATATTTAAAGTAACGCCATTCCTCCCCAACAACGAGCCATGAGGCGTGCTGTCTTCTAAACTATAAGTTTTTGTCTCTGGGTTATACCACCCCCTATAGTATAAAGGAAAGGTTGTCATTATCATGCTTTGAGAGCGAAAGCCTACATTTTCAAAATTCCTATTCGTGTCATAGACTAGCTTAAAACCAGGAGCGTTATAAGTCTTAGGCGCAAAATAATAAAAAAATTGAGCGTCTAAACCTTTATAAGAATAAGTCGTGGTGATCCCATGCCAGCCATAATTGATGAAATCGTTGCTGTTACTAGGATTGCCTCCCTTTTTCAAATAAGGCACTGTCGCAAAAAACTCATAAATCCAAGAGTTAAACGCCAAACCTCTCCCAAAAGAACTCCACCACCAAAATCTTAACCTTTGCGTTTCAGTCTTATAGGGCTGATAATACACTTCCCACCCTTGATTGGAACCGCTCATAAAATCAATGTTCGCTTCATAACGCCCCGCCTTAAACCCAAAAACATCTTTGTAATCGTATCGTAAAAAAGCGGTATCCACCACATAAGGCCTTGCATGATAGCTCGCTGATTGAGAAGTCCCCGCATAAGCAGGGCCAAGATACTTATTAAAAAAGTATCCATGATAGCCCCCAATGAAATTCTCTACAATTGAGCCAAAAATCTTCCCATTAGCTTGGTTAATATCGTTCTTAGTCTTATCATAAGGAATGGCTGCAATCGCCCCACCCAAAGAAACAGAGAGCCTATGGTTTTCGGTGCCTTTAGGGAGTAAATTGACTTTGACTTGCGCTAAAATTACAATATCTATAAAACTTTCGGTAGGATAAATCCCTTTTTTGGTATTGATTTGAGAATTGTTAAAACCAATCTTAGAAAAGTTCTCCACACGACCGCTAAACCGATAATCAAAAGCTTCTACAGGACATAATAAAAACGATAAAAGCGATAAAGAAGAAGTCAAAAAATACTTTTCTTGCCTCACTAAACTCTCCCTAATTTTAATTGTATGATCTTTTTTGTTGGGATTATAATTATAATCAAAAATAACATAAAATTAAAATATTAATTAAAATCCACAACCCTATTTTACAAAAAATAACCCTCATTGTAAATTGGTTTAAAATTAAAGGATTAAAATCATATGTATTTGTTACTTCTAAAGAATGTTTTATTTTTGATCAACTCGCTACCCATGAAACCCTCATTTTTAGCTCCATTATTAAAACTTATAGGAAATTTCAAACCTAGCGTTAAAGCCAGGCTCTGCCATGCCCCTTGCATATTTGTCTTGATTGGGTTCATCAGGGCTCATCACCGGGCTGGCTTGATCAATATATTGTTGGTTAAAAATATTGTTAAACACCGCGTTCAAGCTCAACCCTTCAAGCTTCTTATAGGTGGGTTTGTAGGTTACAAAGAAACTGCTCACCCCATAGCCGGGTTTATGCACATGAAAAATCCCGGGCGTTTTAGGGCAATTACTAGGCCGTCTGTCAATATCCGTAGGGCCGTTACGATAAGGGCTATAAGAGCAATAACTCAAATCCGTAACAAAGCGTGAAAGCCAAGTGATGCTAAGGCCGGTGCGTGGGATTATATAGCTTGCCGTTAAAATAAACACATTGCCGGTTGTAGCCGCCAATTCATACACATCAGCGATCAAACGCCCCTTTAAAGAAGGCCATGATCGCGCCACGCTCAAGCCTAAAGAAAAACCTTTGTATTTAGCCGTCCCTGAAACTTCATAACCCGGCACATAAATAATATCTTGCGCGGGCAAGTTGGTTACAAAAAGCGTTGAAGAAAATTGATTGATGTAATTAGAAATCAATTGGACAAAACCGGCGGCTCTGAAATCAAAATACTGACTGCTGTATTCGGTGTTAAATTCCACATTTTGCCCGATTTCTGGCTTTAAATTGCGGTTATAGCGCAAATTATCTTGACGCATCCACACCAAACCTCCAGGCATAGGGCCTCTAGTTACATACGCGTAAGAAAGCCTGAAATTCAAATTTTCTAAAGGCGAGACGTTTAAAGCCGCGCTCGGGCTAAACCCTTGAGTTACGTGCAATTGCCAGTCTTTATCCACTAAAGTATAGACATCATAACGAGTCCCTGCCCCTAAAGTTACCATAGGATGCAAGGTGTAATTCGCTTGCGCATACACCCCAATCACATTCGCCGTAGCGCCATTTCGTTGGCAACGCCCATTCATATTGGGATCATTAGGGCTTGTAACCCTTAAGCACGCATCAGGGGCATCGCCGGGTTTGACTAATTCGCTATTAGGGATCGCTTTATCAAAAGTGGTCAAATTCTGGTAATTCAACCCGTATTCAAAAAGATTGTCATTCTTGTGGTCTATGGTGTGAATCACGTTCGCATTGAACCCAGAATTGATGATGAATAAATTTTTATTAGCCACCACAGATCCTCCTCCAAGGCTTTTAAAAGTGATGGAGCAAGTTTGTTTAAGAGCGTCATAAATACCCCCTTGCGCCACGCATTGATTTTCTTCACCTTGAGAAAGTTGCGGGTTTGGGGTGAAAGGGATGATAGCCGCTATATCGTTAGGCTTAAAAAGCGGATCAATTTGGACATTCCTAATGCTTGTATAACCATTGATTTTTAATTTAGGATCACCAAAGCGACTCCCCCCTTCTCTTTCATAATTCAAACTCACATTATGCACTAAATTGACGCTATAAGTTTTAAACAAACTAGCGTCATTTTCAAACAAGCAATCATCAGGGCTTTTCTCGTTAGGGAAAGCGTTAAAATCACCGCAAGAATAGGGTAAAAAAGTGCCTGTAAAATTCGCTCTTAAAGGGCGGTTAGCGTTATCTCTAGTCATGTTATAACTGAGCGTTAAGGTGTCCCTTTCGCTCAAATAACCATTGATCTTAGCCATCACATTGTTTTGCTCGCTAGGGCTTGCTGTAACTTTATTATCCGCTTTAGGGTCAAAAAGATTTTTCATCGCATTATCCCCATCACGATAGTAAAAAATATTTTGGTGCGTGTAATACAAAAGCGCATCAAAATGATGGTTACGATAAGCGCCCATCACGGTTTCCCTGTCCCCAAAGTTGGTCAAAAAAGTGGCAGCCCCACTTATGGCGTAATCTTTACCCTTAGGGATAAAATCGCCAGCACTCCTAGTTTCCATTTTGATCGCGCCAATCAAAGCCATAGGCCCAGCACTCGCTTGAGCCGCCCCTTTAGTAACCACCACGCTTTTAAGCATTCCAGGGTCAATGATCGTATTGCCTTGATGTCCATAGCTTGCACCCATTTGCGCCGCGCCATCCACCGTAACCCGAGCCAATCTGTCTTCAATACCGCGCACATAAATCTTTTGCGCTATCACTGCGCCACCGCCCACATTGATATTAGGGTTTCTTCTAAACATGTCGCTGATTTGGTTGGCTTGCCTTCTTTCTAATTCTTTACTTGAAATGGTTGTCTGGTTGTTGTAATTAAAGATTTTAGCCGCTTGAGTGGTAACCTTACCTAGAGTGTGTTGGGCGTTCTTTTCTTTATCCTTTTTTCTTTCTGTCTTTCTTTCTTCTTTTTCTTCTTCTTTGGCCTCTAATTCAAACATGCCTAATAAGGACAAAAAAATAGAAAAACTCCAATACTTCCTAAAACGCTTGTCATTCATTCTTAAAATCCTAAATATGATAATAATTTCTCTTAAAAAATAAAGGTGTTATTATAGTCAAAAAAATATTACAATCGCCTTAAAAGAGCTAGCTATTTTTAATAAACGAATGATAAACTTTTAGAAAAATCCCACAAAAACCCCTTTCAAAACGCGCAGAATGCGAAAGGTCTTTTCTACCTCACCCTCACTTTTTTATCTTTATAGAGTTTGAATATTTTAGAACTAGCGCTTTCAAACAAACCCCTTTCATCGCTCACAATGACATCAGCGAGGCTGGAAGCGATTTCTTTATCATAAGTGCATTGGGTGAGATTGGCTGAGGTGCTATAGAGCGTTTTAAAACGCTTTAAAAAATCCCCATGCCTGCCCCTAATCACACGAACGGCTTTAGAATTAGGGTAAATAAAAGTGGTTTTAGCGCTTCTTCTGATGAGGTTTTTAAACGCATTGGGCGCGCGCACTAGGCTTTTTAGGGTGCTAAAATCAGCGCTTTCTATTAAAACGCTTTGGTTTTTAGGGCGCTTTTTTAAAGCGTTGAGCTTTTCGCTGTCTTTAGAAAGCAATCCTATCGTGGTATCGCTTTGAACGAGATACACTAACGCCATCAAGCTACTTTAAATAGTCTTGTAAGGCTAACAACTCGTCTTTTTGAGAGCTTTCTTCTAACGCTAAAAGTAAGACTTCTATCGCGCTTAAAGTCGTGAAATAACTCACATGGTTTTTAAGCACAGAAGTGCGAATGAGTTTGGCGTCATCTTGAGATTTGTGATCGCTGGTGTTGATAGCCATGCTGATTTCCCCATTCATCATCAAATCCATGATATTGGGACGGCCTTCAGAGATTTTAAGCACTTTTAAAGACTTCACCCCGGCTTTTTCCAAAGCTTTATGCGTGCCTTCTGTGGCGCACAATTCAAAGCCTAACTGAACCAATCGTTTCATTAAAACGCACGCTTCTTCTTTATCCTTATCTTTAATAGAGGCAAAAATAAGCCCCTTGTTTTTAATGGGGTTAAAGCAAGCCGTTTGAGCCTTGAAAAATGCAAGCCCTAAAGATCTAGCAATCCCCATCACTTCGCCGGTGCTTTTCATCTCAGGCCCTAAAATCAGATCCGATCCATAAAGTTTATTAAAAGGGAAAACCGCTTCTTTTAAAGCCACAAAATGGGGCATTTTAGGCTTATAAACGCCTTTAGAATATTCTACGATATTTTTTTTATCATAAAACTTCAGGGCTTCTTTCAAATCTTCTAACACCATAACCCTAGTCGCCACTTTGGCTAAAGGAATGCCTAAAGCCTTGCTTAAAAAAGGCACGGTTCGGCTGGCTCTGGGATTGACTTCAATCAAATACAGCGAATTTTCATAAACAGCAAATTGGATATTCAATAGCCCTACTACGCCTAAATGCAGAGCGATTTTTGCGCTCACTCGCTCAATTTCATCTAAAATTTTAGGGTTTAGAGTGGAAGGGATAAAGCATGCAGAGTCGCCTGAATGGATACCCGCTTCTTCAATATGCTGTAAAATGCCAGCAATATAGACCTCTTTTTTATCGCAAATGGCATCCACATCTAATTCCACTGCTTTTTCTAAAAACTTATCAATGAGGAGCGGATTTTTAGGGCTAATCTCCAAAGAATGCGTAACGCTTTCTAAATAATGGCGCAATTCTTCAATATTTTCTAAAATTTGCATGTGTTGGCCGCCTAGCACATAACTAGGGCGCACAATAATAGGGAAACCAATCACATTAGCGATGCTATAAGCTTCATCAACGCTTTTAGCCATGCCGTTTTCAGGCTGCTTGATGTCAAGCTCTTTTAAAAAGAGGGAAAATTTCTCTCTATCTTCAGCAATGTCAATCACTTTAAAAGGCGTGCCAATAATGGGGGCTTGCATTTTGGCTAAATCTTTAGCGAGTTTTAAAGGGGTTTGTCCTCCAAAATGCACGATAATGCCATCCACTCGCTCCCTTTGAATGATGCTTTTCACGCATTCAAAATGAATGGGTTCAAAATAGAGCGTATCACTGGTATCATAATCTGTGCTCACAGTTTCTGGATTGCAATTGAGCATGACGCTTTTAATGTTTAAATCTTTTAAAGCAAAGCTCGCATGCACGCAACAATAATCAAATTCAATGCCTTGACCGATGCGGTTAGGCCCAGAGCCTATGATTAGGATTTTCTTTTCTTGTTTTTCTTGTTTGTTTCCAATAGGGGGCAAAGGGTTAGGGGCATAGGTGGAATACAAATAAGGCGTGAGCGATAAAAACTCCGCCGCACAAGTGTCCACTTCTTCAAAATTGGGCGCGATTTGTAAATTCATTCTAGCTAATTCCACTTCAAAAGGACTGACCCCTAAATTTTCATTTTCTTTGATTTTAGCGGCAATCCTAGCATCGCTAAAGCCTAAATTTTTAAGCCCTCTTAATTTTTTGGCGTCCGTTAAAACGCTAGAATTGATACCCTCTTCTGCTTTGACTAGTTTTTGAATTTGAGATAAAAACCACTTGTCAATCTGGCATAATTCAAACACTTCATCCACACAAACGCCGAGCCTGAACGCATCAGCGATATAGAGCAAGCGTTTGGGATTGGGCCGGCGGATTTCCTTTTTGATCGCTTCTAAATCTTTGCTTAACGATTCAAACCCTAGCCAATTGTTTTCCAAAGAGCATAGCGCTTTTTGTAAGGCTTCTAAGAAATTCCCCCCTATCGCCATCACTTCGCCAATGCTTTTCATAGAAGTCCCTAAAGTGCTAGAAACACCGGCAAATTTTTCAAACGCAAAGCGAGGGATTTTCACCACAATATAATCTAATGCAGGCTCAAAGCTCGCCGGGGTGTTGGTAATATCGTTTTTGATTTCATCTAAGCTAAAACCCACCGCAAGCATGGTAGCGACTTTTGCAATGGGAAAACCGGTCGCTTTTGAAGCTAGCGCGGAGCTGCGGCTCACTCGTGGGTTCATTTCAATCACAACCATTCTTAAAGTCTCTGGATGGATCGCAAATTGCACATTACTCCCGCCCGTATCCACGCCAATTTCTCTCAAAATCGCAAAGCTCGCATCGCGCATGCGTTGGTATTCTTTATCGGTTAGGGTGAGGCTTGGAGCGATCGTGATGCTATCGCCGGTATGAACGCCCATGGGATCAATGTTTTCAATACAGCACACGATGATGCAATTATCCTTGCTGTCTCGTATGACTTCCATTTCGTATTCTTTCCACCCCAATAAGGACTCTTCAATCAAAATTTCATTAATGGGCGAAGCGTCTAGGGCGTTTTTAGCCAATTCTTGAAACTCTTCAATATTATAAGCGACCCCACTCCCCCCCCCAGCTAGCGTGAAACTCGCTCTGATAATGGCTGGAAAACCGATCTCATTAATGGCTTCTAGGGCTTCTAACTCGTTATAAGCGTAACGCCCTTTAGGCAAATCCATCCCGATTTTTAACATCGCTTCTTTGAAAGCCTGCCTGTCTTCGCCTTTTTTAATCGCTTCAATCTTAGCCCCCAAAAGCTCCACGCCTTCTAACATGCCCCTTTGGTGCATTTGCATGACCGCATTCAAGGCGGTTTGCCCGCCCATTGTGGGTAAAATAGCGTCAATCTTTTCTTTTTTGATGATAGTGGCGATATTTTCTCCAGTGATGGGTTGGATATAAGTTTGATGAGAAAATTCAGGATCAGTCATCACGGTGGCTGGGTTAGAATTGATTAAGATCACTCTATAACCTAAAGATTTTAAGGTTTTACAACTTTGAGTCCCTGAGTAGTCAAACTCACAAGCTTGACCGATCACAATAGGACCTGATCCTATCAGTAGAATGTTGGAAATGTCGGTGCGTTTAGGCATAACTCATCCTTAAAGAAAGAATATCAACGAAGCGTTATTAATATTTTAAAGTATTTTTTATTAGGTTTTTGCGTGGCGTCCCCCCCTATTTTTTCAAACTATTTGTCTCTGTCTGAAAAAATACCAATGATTTGCAAGATAGAAATAAAGACATTCAAAAAGTCTAAATACAAGTCCACCGCCGCATCAATGGGGCTATCATACATGCCTTTAACGATGTTTTGGGTGTCATAAGCGATATAAAGACTGAATAAAATCGTGCTCGCTCCCGCAATGACAACCTGGAACATGGGGCTACCCAAAAACAAGTTAATGAGCGAACACACCACCACCACAATCAAAGCGATGAAGAGCATTTTACCCATATTCGCTAAGTCGCTTTTAGTTTTAAGGGCATACACGCTCATCAAACCAAAAACAATAGTTGTCATGCCTAAAGCTTGCCAAATCGCTCCTAAACCAGCTTTTGCAATCACCATACCCAACAAAGGCACTAGCGTAACCCCTGATAATGAAGTGAAAGCAAACAGCATGAATAGATTCAATCCAGGTTTGGATTTAGAAAACATCAAACCAAATAACGCCGCAATTTCAGCGATAAAAAACACCCATTTATACTGCACTACGGCTTGAAAATTCATTAAACCTAATAACGCTCCAATAGTCGCTAATAACAAACTGCCTGCAAAGAACTTGTAAGTCGTTTTAACAAAACCCACCAGCTCGCTTTCATGCAACACAGAATCTTCTGCATACGCATTACGAGAATTCGCTCTGTCATACAATGCCATGTTTTACTCCTTGAATTTCAACTCAATAAATAATTTTAATTAACCCTACAGCTAGGTCCAATATAATAGCACAAAATGTAGTAAAATACCAAACAAAACCCCCTAAAATTGAAATTGAAGTCTGAAAATAGGATAATAGTTACGATGAAAATTTTTATCAATGGATTTGGCCGCATTGGGAGATGCGTTTTAAGAGCGATTTTAGAGCACAATGGTACAAACCCTCAACTAGAAGTGATAGGCATCAATGACCCCGCTAATTGGGAAATTCTCGCTTATCTTTTAGAGCATGACAGCGTGCATGGATTGCTCAATAAGGAGGCGCGTTACTCTAATCATAAGCTTATTATCGGCTCGTTAGAAATCCCTGTTTTTAATAGCATCAAAGACTTGAAGGGCGTGGGTGTTATCATAGAGTGTTCAGGGAAGTTTTTAGAGCCTAAAACGCTAGAAAATTACCTTTTGCTTGGGGCTAAAAAGGTGTTGTTGTCCGCTCCCTTTATGGGCGAATACGATGAAAAACAATACCCCACTTTAGTGTATGGGGTCAATCATTTTCTCTATCAAAACCAAGCCATTGTTTCTAACGCCTCTTGCACGACTAACGCTATCGCGCCCATTTGCGCGATTTTAGATAAAGCTTTTGGCATTAAAGAGGGCATGCTAACGACCATTCATAGCTACACGAGCGATCAAAAACTCATTGATTTGGCCCACCCTTTAGACAAACGACGCTCCAGAGCGGCTGCAAGCAACATTATCCCCACCACCACTAAAGCCGCCCTAGCCTTGCATAAAGTGTTACCCAACCTCAAAAACAAAATGCATGGGCATAGCGTGAGGGTGCCTAGCCTTGATGTGTCCATGATAGATTTGAGTTTGTTTTTAGAAAAAAAGACCCCTAAAGATCCCATCAATGATTTATTGATTGAAGCTTCCAAAGGGGTTTTAAAAGGCGTGCTAGAGATAGATTTAAAAGAAAGGGTGAGTTCTGATTTCATTTCTAACCCTAGCAGCGTCATCATCGCGCCTGATTTGACTTTCACGCTAGAGAATATGGTCAAAATCATGGGGTGGTATGATAACGAATGGGGGTATTCTAATCGTTTGGTGGATATGGCGCAGTTTATGTATCATTATTAAGTCATTTTGCGAATCTTTTTGAGTTTGTTTAACATCAAGTTGTATAATGTGGGATTTATAAAAACGATTGGAGTTTTGAATGGCGTTTAAAAAGGCCAGATTGATTTCTAGGTTTATTTCAAAAGGATCTTTCAAATTGAGTAAGATCTCAAAGAAAATTTTCACATTGAATCAAATCTTAAAATGTGAAAAGCCCTTAAAACGCCATAAAAAAACAAAATCCATTAAAAAGCCCTTTAATAAAAACAAATCTTTTTTAAAAGCTTCGATTTTATTGATAGGAGCGTTGGGAGGATTATCTCACCTAAGGGCTAGCGAATGCCGTTATTGGTCATGGTCGTCTTGGAGTTATCAAGATAATATTGAAAGCGGCCCTAACTCCCCCACGCACAACTCCTATTGCCTTTTTAGTAGCGCTCAAGGCTCTGGGACTTACTATTTAAACACCCTTACCACTTATAGCCCTGGTGGGGCTAGTTTCACGCAAAAATTCAATAATGGCACGCTTAATGTGGGAGGGAATATCCGCTTTGGAGGCACAGGTATTAATGGGGGTGATGTCGGCTATATCACAGGCACTTATGACGCTCAAACGATTAATTTTAATTCTAGCCATTTAACAACCGGAAACTCATACGCTGATGGCGGTGGGGCCACGCTCAATTTTAACGCGGCTAACAATATCACTATCAATCAAGCGAGTTTGGATAACAGCGATGCAGGGACGCAAAAATCTTACATGAATTTTAAAGGCTCTAACATCAAGGTCAGTGGCTCTAGCTTTACAGACGACACTGATGGGGGCTTTAGTTTCAGCGGTAATAATAATCATAGCGCTATCTCCTTTGATAAAACCAGCTTCAATCAAGGCGCTTATAACTTTAGTAACAGCACCACTTTAAGCTTTGATAATAGTAGTTTCAATCAAGGGACTTATCACTTTAATGACAACGCTAGCTTTAATAATAACACCTTCAATCAAGGGACTTATCACTTTAATGACAACGCTAGCTTTAATAATAACACCTTCAATCAAGGGACTTATCACTTTAATGACAACGCTAGCTTTAATAATAACACCTTCAATCAAGGCGCTTATCACTTTAATACCGGCAAGGTGAGTTTCTCAGGCGCTAACACTTTAAATTCAAGTTCGCCTTTTGCTAGCCTTAAAGGCAGCGTGTCTTTTGGTTCTAATGCGATCTTTAACCTCAATCAAACCCTTAATAATGATCAAACCTATGATATTCTCACTACAAACGGGGCGATCCAATATGGGGTTTATCAAAGCTATTTGTGGGATTTAATCAACTATAAGGGCGATAAAGCCATTAGCCATGTTGAAGTGGGTAACAACACTTATGATGTAACCTTTGATATTAATGGGCAAGATGAAACCTTACAAGAAACCTTTAACAACCAATCCATTACCACTCAATTTTTAGGCGACAATTTACAACAAGAAGCCCAACAAACCTATCAAGAGGATGTCAATAATTCCCAAAGCGCTTTGAATGGTGCGACTAGCGACAACACGATCGCAAATAACGATACAAGCTACACTCAAAGCAAAAATGCTGCTGTCGCTAAAGACGCTCAAAATTTAGAAAACACCAACCAACAAATCCAACAAGACGAAAAAGCGTTACAAGGAGATTTAAACAATCTCAAACAATTAGCCAACTCCACCACAGGCTTTAACGAACAAGCTTTCAATCAAGCTCAAAAACAAGAACAACAAGATGAGCAAACCTTACAAAGTGAAGAAAACGCTTTTAACGCTGAACAAGAGGGATTAGAACAAGCGATAGCTAACGCTAAGCCTACAAGCCCCACACCAAATCCTACACCAAGCCATGCACCCACTCCTACAAAACACACAGCGCCAAACACTCCCCCTAGTCAAGTTCCGCCCACGCCTACTCAAAATCCACCTGCAGAAAGCGTGTGGAGTGGGGTTTATTGGCTTCAAAACAAAACTTACTCAAACAAAGGGGTTTATTATATTGATCCTAACCTTTCAGGACAGAGCGGTCAAAGCGCCAACACGCTCAGCACTTATACAGCTAATTTGTTTGGAAGGAGTTTTGGCGTTAATATCCAAAATGGCACTTTAATCATAGGGAACAATACAGAGAGCGTGAATGATAACGGCTTGATTTGGATAGGGCATGGAGGCTTTGGCTATATCACGGGAACTTTTAGTGCGGCTAACATTTACTTGACCAATAATTTTAAAACCGGTGAAGGCGTTTCAAATTCAGATGGTGGGGGAGCGAACATTACCTTTAAAGCAAGCGATAACATCACTATGGATGGCTTGAATTATAATGACGCTGAAACCGTTACTAAAATGATTCAAACGGGGGCTAGTCAGCATTCCTATGCCGCTTTTGACGCTACCAATAATATCAGTGTAACCAATTCTAGTTTTAGCGATATGACTTGGGGGAAATTCAGTTTTAGCGCTAAAAATATTTCGTTTTCTAACGCTTCGTTCAGCGGCTTTACAAACCCTGGAGGATCAAGTGTTATTAGTGCTAACGCTACTAATTCTTTAAGCTTTATCAATTCTCGTTTGAATGGTGGGGCAGTTTATAATTTGCAGGCTAATAACCTTATTTTCAATAACACGCAAGCGGTTTTTAATGTTTTGTATTCTAGGGGGACAAGCAATTTTAACGCTACGACACAGCTTTTAGACAACACGAGTTTCACGCTTAGCTCTCAAAGTTTGTTGAATTTTAATGGCGATACAACCTTGCAAAACAACGCCAATATCACGCTTGGCAATAAAAGTCAAGCCGCTTTTAAAAATTCTTTAACGCTTGATAATAATTCTAATTTAAGTTTAGACAATCAAAGCGTTTTGAATGCGAATAACACAAGCGCTTTTAACAATCAAGCGAGTCTCAATATTTATAACGGGAGTCAAGCGGTCTTTAATAGTCTCTTTTTTAATGGCGGGACACTCAGTCTTAACGCTAGTAGCAAGCTCAACGCTTCTAGCGCTAGTTTTTCAAACAACACCACTATCAATTTAGACGATAGCGTTTTATCAGCCAATAACACAAGCTCTTTAAACGCTAATATCAATTTTCAAGGCGCAAGCCAGGCTGATTTTGGAGGCAACACGACTATTGATACAGCAAGCTTTAATTTTGACAGCGCAAGCTCATTGAGTTTTAATAACCTTACGGCTAATGGGGCGTTGAATTTTAATGGTTATGCGCCCTCTTTAACTAAGGCTTTAATGAATGTTAGCGGGCAGTTTGTTTTAGGGAATAATGGGGATATTAATTTATCTGACATCAATATTTTTGACAACATCACAAAATCTGTAACCTACAACATCCTAAACGCTCAAAAAGGGATTACTGGCATTAGTGGGGCTAATGGCTATGAAAAAATCCTTTTTTATGGCATGAAAATCCAAAACGCTACCTATAGCGATAATAATAACATTCAAACTTGGTCATTTATAAACCCTCTCAATTCTTCTCAAATCATTCAAGAGAGCATTAAAAATGGGGATTTAACCATAGAAGTTTTAAATAACCCTAACTCGGCTTCTAACACTATTTTTAATATCGCTCCTGAGCTTTATAATTACCAAGCTTCTAAGCAAAATCCTACCGGCTATAGCTATGATTATAGCGGCAATCAAGCAGGCACTTATTACTTGACAAGCAACATTAAAGGTCTTTTCACCCCTAAAGGCTCTCAAACGCCTCAAACCCCAGGCACTTATAGCCCGTTCAACCAGCCTTTGAATAGTTTAAATATCTACAATAAGGGTTTTTCTAGCGAGAATTTAAAAACGCTTTTAGGGATTCTTTCTCAAAATTCCGCTACCTTAAAAGAAATGATTGAATCCAACCAACTAGACAATATCACTAATATTAATGAAGTGTTGCAGCTCTTAGATAAGATTAAAATCACCCAAGCACAAAAGCAAGCGCTCCTAGAAACGATCAACCATTTGACTGACAACATCAATCAAACCTTTAGTAACGGGAATCTAATTATAGGCGCTACCCAAGATAATGTTACAAACTCTACTAGCTCTATATGGTTTGGGGGCAATGGCTATAGCAGTCCTTGCGCGCTAGATAGTGCCACTTGTTCTTCTTTTAGAAACACTTACTTGGGGCAATTATTAGGCTCAACTTCCCCCTATTTAGGCTACATTAACGCTGATTTTAAAGCTAAAAGCATTTATATCACTGGGACGCTTGGAAGCGGTAACGCTTTTGAAAGCGGAGGGAGCGCGGATGTAACCTTTCAAAGCGCTAATAATTTAGTGTTGAATAAGGCTAATATAGAAGCTCAAGCTACAGACAATATCTTTAATCTTTTGGGTCAAAAAGGGATTGAGAAAATCTTTAATCAAGGGAATTTAGCGAATGTCCTTAGTCAAGTGGCTATGGAAAAAATCAAGCAAGCCGGCGGTTTAGGAAACTTTATAGAAAACGCTCTAAGCCCTTTGAGTAAGGAATTACCCGCTAGCTTGCAAGATGAAACCTTAGGCCAACTTATAGGTCAAAATAACTTAGATGATTTATTGAATAATAGTGGAGTCATGAATGAAATCCAAAATATTATCAGTAAAAAACTAAGCATTTTTGGCAATTTTGTTACCCCATCCATCATAGAAAACTACCTTGCTAAGCAGTCTTTAAAAAGCATGCTAGACGATAAAGGGCTTTTGAATTTCATCGGTGGGTATATAGACGCTTCTGAATTAAGCTCTATTTTAAGCGTGGTTTTAAAAGATATTACTAACCCCCCTGCAAGCTTGCAAAAAGACATTGGTGTGGTAGCGAACGACTTGTTGAACGAGTTTTTAGGACAAGATGTGGTCAAAAAGCTAGAAAGTCAAGGCTTAGTGAGCAATATCATTAATAATATTATTTCTCAAGGCGGGTTAAGCAGCGTTTATAATCAAGGTTTAGGGAGCGTGTTGCCGCCCTCTTTACAAAACGCGCTCAAAGAAAACGATTTAGGCGCTCTTTTATCGCCTAGAGGCTTGCATGATTTTTGGCAAAAAGGGTATTTTAACTTTTTAAGCAATGGTTATGTTTTTGTCAATAACAGCTCTTTTAGCAACGCCACGGGGGGCAGTTTGAATTTTGTCGCCAACAAGTCTATTATTTTTAATGGCGATAACACGATTGACTTTAGCAAGTATCAAGGCGCATTGATTTTTGCTTCTAATGATGTTTCTAATATCAATATCACAACCCTAAACGCTACTAATGGCTTAAGCCTTAATGCGGGTTTGAATAACGTGAGCGTTCAAAAAGGGGAAATTTGTGTCAATTTAGCCAGTTGCCCTACAACCAAAAACAGCTCTTCTACAAACTCCAACGTAACCCCCACTAATGAATCTTTAAGCGTGCGCGCTAACAATTTCACTTTCTTAGGCGTCATCGCTTCTAATGGGGCTATTGATTTGTCTCAAGTGAAAAATAATAGCGTTATAGGCACGCTCAATCTTAATGAAAATGCGGCCTTGCAAGCCAATAATTTGACGATCACCAACGCTTTTAACAACGCCTCTAACTCTACGGCCAATATTAATGGTAATTTCACCTTAAACCAACAAGCGACTTTAAGCACTAACGCTAGTGGCTTGAATGTCATGGGGAATTTTAACAGCTATGGCGATTTGGTGTTTAACATTAGCCATTCAGCTAGCCATGCTATTATCAACGCTCAAGGCGCAGCGACAATCATGGCTAATGACAATAACACCTTAATCCAATTCAACACTTCTTCAAAAGAAGTTGGCACTTACACGCTTATTGATAGCGCTAAAGCCATTTATTACGGGTATAACGACCAAATCACAGGAGGCAGCAGCCTGGATAATTACCTTAAGCTTTACACTCTCATTGACATTAATGGCAAGCACATGGTGATGAGCGACAACGGCTTAACCTATAACGGGCAAGCCGTGAGCATTAAAGATGGCGGTTTAGTTGTAGGCTTTAAGGACTCTCAAAATCAATACATTTACACTTCCATTCTTTATAATAAAGTGAAAATCGCTGTTTCTAATGATCCTATCAATAACCTACAAGCCCCCACTTTAAAACAATATATCGCTCAAATTCAGGGCATTCAAAGCGTGGATAGCATTGATCAAGTTGGAGGCAATCAAGCGATTAATTGGCTCAATAAAATCTTTGAAACTAAGGGAAGTCCTTTATTCGCTCCCTATTATTTGGAAAGCCATTCCACAAAAGATTTAACCACGATCGCTGGAGATATTGCCAACACTTTAGAAGTCATCGCTAACCCTGATTTTAAAAATGACGCCACCAATATTTTACAGATCAACACCTACACGCAACAAATGAGCCGTTTAGCCAAACTCTCTGACACTTCAACCTTTGCCAGTGCTGATTTTCACGAGCGATTAGAAGCCCTTAAAAACAAGCGATTCGCTGATGCGATCCCTAACGCTATGGATGTGATTTTAAAATACTCTCAAAGAAACAGAGTCAAAAATAATGTATGGGCGACAGGAGTTGGAGGGGCTAGTTTTATTAATGGAGGCACTGGAACTTTATATGGTATCAATGTAGGGTATGACCGATTTATTAAGGGCGTGATTGTGGGGGGCTATGCCGCTTATGGGTATAGCGGGTTTCATGGAAATATCACTCAATCAGGCTCTAGCAATGTCAATATGGGCATTTATAGCCGAGCGTTTATCAAAAGAAGCGAATTAACCATGAGCTTGAATGAGACTTGGGGATACAATAAAACTTTCATCAACTCTTATGACCCCCTACTCTCAATCATCAATCAGTCTTACAGATACGACACTTGGATGACTGACGCTAAAATCAATTACGGCTATGATTTCATGTTTAAAGATAAAAGCGTTATTTTTAAACCCCAAGTAGGCTTAGCCTATTATTACATTGGTTTGTCTGGTTTAAGGGGTATTATGGATGATCCTATTTATAATCAATTCAGAGCCAATGCTGACCCTAATAAAAAATCCGTTCTAACGATCAATTTTGCCCTAGAAAGTCGGCATTATTTCAATAAAAACTCTTATTATTTTGTGATTGCGGATGTGGGCAGAGACTTATTCATTAATTCTATGGGGGATAAAATGGTGCGTTTTATTGGTAATAACACCCTAAGCTATAGAGATGGCGGCAGATACAACACTTTTGCTAGCATTATCACAGGCGGGGAGATAAGGTTATTCAAAACCTTTTATGTGAATGCGGGCATTGGGGCTAGGTTTGGGCTTGATTATAAAGATATTAATATCACCGGAAATATTGGTATGCGCTATGCTTTTTAATGGTATCATTAAGCCCATTTTTAACAAGCCTAATTCATAGTAGGATCACCCATGCAATTTCAAAAAACCTTATTTTCTTTATCTTTATCTCTATCTTTATTCTTATCTTTTGGTATCGCTGAAGAAAATGGGGCGTATGCGAGCGTGGGGTTTGAATATTCCATCAG
>NZ_JACTGH010000015.1:0-32500 GCF_014498195.1 Helicobacter pylori
CAAAGGGTTAAGTCTTTTTGGGGTAGGAAATATCCATGCAGACTTTAAAGAACAAAGCCTTTCGTGTTAGTGTCCATTAGGGCGCTTTAGTTAGGAAGCTCCTTGCTTTAGCAAGGGGTGGTTTCACCGTATTCTTTCATGGTTTGATAGTCTAGATCTTTCCTATCCACCACAAACAAAACCTTTGAAACATATTCTAATTCTTTAGCCAACGCCGCGCTTTTAAAGCTCGTTAAGGTTTTACCGCTCCCTGTGGTGTGCCAGATATAGCCTCCGTTCTGGCTTTTCGTTTTACTATTTTGCGCGGCCTTGATTTTTTCCAAAATCCTTTCGGCCGCCACGATTTGATAAGGCCGCATCACCAATAAAACCTCTTCGCTTGTGAAAACGCAATAGCGCGTTAAAACATTCAAAAGGCTACGCTTTGCAAAAAACGACTGAGCAAAATCCATTAAATCCTCAATATTACGATTCTTGCTGTCCGCCCAATAATTCGTGAATTCAAAAGTATCGGCTTTATGGTTTTTTTCCAATTGGGCTATTCTTGTGGTGTTTGAATAGTATTTACTACTCGTGCCGTTACTGATGACAAAAATCTGCACGAACTCAAAAAGCCCGTCTTCAGCGCTAAAACTATCCCTTTTATAGCGCTTGATCTGATTGAACGCCTCCCTGATCGCCACGCCTCTTTTTTTCAATTCCACATGCACTAAAGGCAAGCCATTCACAAGGACGCTCACGTCATAGCGGTTTTGATACTTCCCCCCTTTATTGCTGTATTGGTGGATCACTTGCAAGGCGTTTCTATGGATATTTCTCTTATCAATGATTTTAATGTTTTTGGTTTTCCCATTCTCAAGGGTTAAATTAAAAATCGGATCTTCTTGGATCTTTCTCGTTTTAGCCTTATAGTCTTCGTTTTTATTGGCGATGAATTGAGAATAAAGAGCGTCCCATTCTTTAGGCGTGAAAGAATGATCGTTAAGCTTTTCTAACTGCTCTTTTAAATTGTCTTTCAATTCTTTTTCGTTGTGGATTTGTTTAAATTCATAGCCTTGTTTTTCTAAAAGCGCGATAAACGCCCTTTCTAGCTCTGCTTCGCTCTCATAAGCGCTTTTCCTCTCACTATCGCTATGAAATTCCGCTACCACCGTGCTTTCATTGCTTTCTGCGATCGTTTCGTAATTCATGCTTTTATGCCTTTTTAACTTCTTTATTGGGGGTTAGTGGTTTGAAGGTCAGTAGTTTTTCTCGGTAATATTCGTATTGTTTTTTTCGGGCTTTGATTTCAGCGGGGATACCGGCTAATAAATCGGTGGTTAGAGCTGAAAATTGATCCAAAATCTTAACGATCTCTTGTTGGATCTCTAGGGGCGGGATGGGGATGGTTATTTTTAAAAGTAATTGCTTTGAAACATTGAAGCGTGTTACACCATTAGCAACTTTTAAAATATTTTTCCTAAAATTGTAGTCTCTTAAAAAATGTTTAAGAAATGATGGATTAAATAAATTCTTATCAAAAAATCTAAAACCAAAACAAAAACTATTAAGATAAATATCTTCCTCAATCTTTTGAGTAACTACGCAAGACATCGCACAATCCTCTAAATTTTCAGATGAACCAGTAAAAAGCACATCGCCTAATTGAATTGTATTTTGTTTTTCTTTATCCCCTATTTGAACGCTTTCTAAAGCATTTAGATCTAATTGCGGATTATTAAAAACATTGATATAAGGAACATAAAATTTATTACCCTGAAAGAAAGATTTTTTACTTTTTCCAACAAGTCCACCATAAAATTCCCCAATATCGCCCAACTTCCTAAACTCC
This sequence comes from Helicobacter pylori, assembly GCF_014498195.1. Classification (GTDB taxonomy): domain Bacteria; phylum Campylobacterota; class Campylobacteria; order Campylobacterales; family Helicobacteraceae; genus Helicobacter; species Helicobacter pylori_DO. The sequence goes on from NZ_JACTGH010000015.1 coordinate 1,832, forward strand.
ACCCCCTTAGGCGCTAAAGTGTGGAGTAATCGCTCTATTTTATTCATTTTGCCCTCCTTAAGCTTCTAGCTCTTTGATGATGGATTCAAGGCTGTTTCTTAAAGCGCTCTGTTTTTTTACGATTTGAGAAATCTCATCATTAAGCGCTTTAATGTCAATGATTTCTTTCGTGTCTTCTTGCTCCACGTAGCGGTTCACCGAAAGGTTGTAATCGTTTTCTTGGATTTTCTCAATATTAGCTAGAGCGCAAAAATGCTTGATCTCTTTTCTTTCAATATAGGTTTGCAAAATCTTTTCTCGGTTGCGCTCTTTGAGTTTGTTTTTCTTGCCTTCTTTGAGGAATTCCTTACTCGCATCAATAAAAAGCGTGGTGTCGTCTTTTTTGTTTTTCTTAAGCACTAAAATGCAAGTGGCGATATTCGTTCCAAAAAAGAGGTTGTCCGGTAAAGCGATCACGCAGTCAATGACATTTTCTCTCACTAAATACTCTCTGATTTTCTTTTCGGCACCGCCTCTATAAACTCTATAAAGCACCCCGGGAAATTCCACGATCGCAGCAGTGCCTTGATTGGATAAATAAGAAAGCATGTGCATGGTGAATGCGAGATCGGCGGCGTTTTTGGGCGCTAACACACCGGCTTTGCTAAAACGCTCGTCGTTGATTAAAAGGGGGCTGTTATCGCCCACCCATTTAGTGGAATAAGGAGGGTTAGAAACGATCGCATCAAAAGGCTCATCGTTTTCATGTTTTGGGTCTAAAAGCGTGTCCCCTAGCGCGATGTGGAATTTAGAGTAATTGATGTCATGCAAAAACATGTTGATACGGCAGAGGTTGTAGGTGGTCAAATTGATTTCTTGCCCAAAATACCCTTTTGAGACGTTTTTATCGCCTAACACTTTAGAAAATTGTAAGAGTAAGCTCCCGCTCCCACAGCATGGATCATAAACTTTATTAATACTCTCTTGATTGTGCAGGGCGATTTTAGCGAGCAGTTCGCTCACTTCTTGGGGGGTGAAAAATTCCCCTCCGCTTTTGCCGGCATTGCTCGCATACATGGCCATTAAATATTCATAAGCGTCGCCAAAAACATCAATCCCGCTTTTTAAATAATCGCCTAATTGCATGCCCCCTATGGCTTGAAGGATTTTAGCCAATTTTTCCACCCTATTTTTATGAGAGCTCCCTAATTTATTGCTATTGACATCTAAATCCGCAAACAAGCCTTTGACGTTTTCTTCTGATGGAGTGGTAAGGCTGGATTTTTCTATTTCGTTAAAAATGTTTTGTAGGGTTACATTGAGATCTTCGTTATGGGGCGCGTTTTTTAAAACGTTACAAAATAAAGCGCTTGGCGGGATGAAAAAGCCTTTTTCTTCAATAAGGTCTTCTCTTGCGCGCTCGGCTTCTTCATCGCTTGATAAAGCGTAATCAAAACTCGGATCGCGCTTTCGCTCTTCTTTATTGATGTAATCAGTCATGTTTTCTGAAATGTAGCGGTAAAAAAGAATGCCTAAAACGTATTGCTTAAAATCCCAGCCATCCACTGAGCCTCTCAATTCATTAGCCACTTTCCAAATGGTGTTGTGCAATTCGTTGCGCTCTAAAAATGCTTGGTTATTGTTTGGGTTGTTTTCCATGATATAAGCCCCTTTTTTGTGTTTTGAGCGGTTTTGTTTGGCGTTGTCAGTGCGCCCTTTAAAGGCTTCATTATATCATAAGAATATTATTTTTTTATTCCATGCGTTTTCTGTGCGTTTGTAGGGTAAATAAGCTATAATTACCTTTTTTTAAAGTCATTTTTTAAAAGGGGTTTGAATGGTACTTGACAGAACAATCAGCGTAAGAGAAAAAAAAGCGGCTAAAACGCTTGGGGTTGTGGGGATCGTCTTTTTTATTTTGTTTGGCATAATGATAAGCGGGGTGGCTTTTCAAAAAGAGTGGGTGCAACAATTGGATTTATTTTTTATAGACTTGATCCGCAACCCTGCCCCCATTCAAAAAAGCGCATGGCTTTCTTTCGTGTTTTTTAGCACATGGTTTGCACAAAGCAAGCTCACCACTCCTATAGCCTTACTCATTGGCTTGTGGTTTGGGTTTCAAAAACGCATCGCTTTGGGGGTGTGGTTTTTCTTTAGCATTTTATTAGGTGAATTCACCTTAAAATCCCTTAAGCTTTTAGTGGCGCGCCCACGACCTGTAACCAATGGCGAATTGGTTTTTGCGCATGGCTTTAGTTTCCCCAGCGGGCATGCTTTAGCTTCAGCGCTTTTTTATGGCTCTTTGGCGTTGTTGTTATGCTATTCTAACGCAAATGCTCGCACTAAAACGATTATTGCTGTGGTTTTGCTTTTTTGGATTTTTTTAATGTCGTATGACAGGGTTTATTTGGGCGTGCATTACCCTAGCGATGTTTTAGGAGGGTTTTTATTAGGGATTGCTTGGTCGTGCTGCTCTTTAGCGCTTTATTTAGGGTTTTTGAAACGCCCTTATAAAGCCGCTTAAAGCGTTTTTTAAAATCTTATTTTTTAAAAAGAAAGCGATGGGTTAGGGTATAACTCCTCTTTCTTTTTAACCTCATCAAATTCATCTTTATAGCGGTGTTGGTGGTTTGGGTCATAATCCACAACGCTCTTTAAAAAACCGCTGAATTTTTCATTTTTCGCGCTAAGCTCTGAAGCCACGGTGTAATCAATCTTTTCTTTGTATTTAGCGTTCAATAAAATAGCGCTTTTATCCTCATCAGTCCTTAAATCAATCACGCCAATCCCAAAACTCGCATGCAAACGCTTCAATAAATCCATGAGTTGGGGATTGTGCGTATCAATATGACAGCCCACTAAATACCCTTCATTAGCCCACGAGCTGTTAGAAATCGCTTGAAAATAACACTCCCTGCAATTATGCACGCTGATTTCTTTTTTCAATTCAAAGCTCACCAACTTAACGGGCAAAGTGTCAAATTTCTTAGAAAAAGCGATTAAATTTTCATTAGACAATTCAGCGTGCAAAAACCTAACCCCCACCATGTCCGGATAAAGCCACCTGTCCATGCCTTTTGGCGATTTCAAACTCTCTTCATGAAAAATGGTTTTCGTGTAGCATTTCAAATTTTCGTTATGAATAGCCATATAGGTTAAAAAGGGGTGCAAATCTCTTTCATGCATGATTTTATTATGTGCGATTTTAACGCTTGGAGCGCTTGGCTTTTGAGTATTCAAAACCGGCTCATTCATCGCACCTTTTAAAGCGATTAAAGCTGGCTTTTCTTGCACCTTAAAAAAGGGTAGTTCTTCGCCCTTGTTTAAGGCTGTATAAATAGAGGCGCTAACGCTTTGGTGTGGAGTGTTGCCCCCATAATCAAACATTTTTGTAATCTCGCCTTTTTCAAAAAGCTCTTTGGCTTTATCATACGCTTCAGTAGGGCTAATCGGTCCTGTGATCTCTAAAACGCTTTGAACGATTTCAACGTCTTGCGGTTTCATTTTTTGCTCGCTAAATACTCTTCATAACTGCCTTTAAAATCAATGATTGAAGCGCCTTTAGGGCTTGGGACTAATTCAATGATCCTATTAGCATACGCATCAATGAGCTCTCTGTCATGGCTTATGCAAATCACTGCCCCATCAAATTTAAAGAGCGCTTCACCTAGTGCGATAATGGCTTCTAAATCCAAGTGGTTGGTTGGCTCATCTAAGACTAAGAAATTCCCCCCCTCTAGCATGAGCTTGGATAAAACCATTCGGTGTTTTTCGCCCCCACTTAAAGCGTTCACGCATTTTTCTTGCTCTTCGCCATTAAAAAGCATTCTCCCTAAAGCGTTCCTCACCTCTGCACTTTCAATCTTTTTATTGAAATTAAAAAGCCATTGATACAAGGTCTCTTCCCCGCTAATTTCTTCGCTCACATTTTGAGGAAAATAGCCTTTTAAAACTGTCGCTCCCCATTTCACCACGCCCTTATCCGGCTTTAACTCTTCTACTAAAATTTTACAAAGCGTGGATTTACCCACGCCGTTTGGCCCTATGAGGGCGATCTTGTCTTTAGGCATCACTTTCAGGCTCACTTGATTTAAAACGATTTGCCCATCATAACTTTTAGAGATGTTTTCGCACTCTAAAGCTTCATTACCAATGGTTCTTTTAGGTTTAAAAATAATGCTAGGATCCCTCCTACTGGATACCGCTAAACTTTGAATGTCTAATTTATCCAGTTGTTTTTGGCGGCTGGTGGCTTGCTTGGCTTTAGAAGCGTTAGCGCTAAAACGAGCGATGAATTTTTCTAGCTCTTCTTTTTCTTTGAGTTTTTTATTGCGTTCGGCCTCTTGCTGTTTAGCGATCAGAGTAGAAGCGATATACCAATCGTCATAATTCCCGCTGAATTCGCGCACGCTGTGAAAATCCAAATCCAAAATATGCGTGCATACCGCATTTAAAAAATGCCTGTCATGGCTGATGACTACCATCGTGCCTTCATGGCGTTTGAGGTTGTTTTCTAACCATTCAATGGCGTTTAAATCCAGATTGTTAGTCGGCTCATCTAAAAGCAAAATATCCGGTTTAGGGAATAAGACTTGAGCGAGAAGGATTTTAAATTTATCGCTGCTTGGCAAGGTTTTCATCAAATCGTTGTGTTTAGAGCTAGGAATGCCTAAATCTTCTAGGATTTTTTCAATCGCCACTTCGCATTCATACATGGGATCTTCTTCTACGCAAATGGTTTCTAACTCCCCTAATCTCGCATTCACTTTATCATCGCTCAAATCGCCTTCAGTGTATAAGCGTTCTTTTTCTTTGATAGCGTCATACAAACGCTTATTGCCTATCAAAACCGCATCTTTAAGGCTCAAATCTTCAAAAGCGTATTGATCCTGCCCTAAAACCCCCATTCTCATCCCGCTTGTGATGATGACTTCCCCACTGCTGCAATCAATGCTCTTGCTTAAAATCTTTAAAAAAGTGGACTTTCCTGCCCCATTAGCCCCAATCAGCCCGTAGCGCTTGTTTTTATCCAGCTTGATATTCACGTTTTCAAACAATTTTTTAGTCGCATAGCGTTGCGTTAAGTTGATGGTTTGCAGCATCTTGTGATTTCCTTATTTTTGTGATTAGATTTATAGAAAGTTTATTGTAGCGTTTTCTTTGCAATATTGTAACCCTTGCTTATTATGGTTATTCATAAGGCCTTTGACGCCCAAAATTTGATCGATCCTATATCATTTTCTCTTGATTTTTTATTCAAATTAAGGTAAAAATAATGTTTTTAAAGCAAAAAAGGATCGTGTCAATGAAAGTATTTGATTACGAAGATGTCCAACTCATTCCTAATAAATGCATCGTGAATAGCCGTTCAGAGTGCGATACGACCGTTATTCTAGGCAAACATGCGTTTAAAATGCCCATAGTCCCAGCCAACATGCAAACAATCATCAACGAACCGATCGCAGAATTCCTAGCAGAAAATGGCTATTTCTACATCATGCACCGCTTTAATGGATCGGCAAGAATCCCGTTTGTCAAAAAAATGAAAGAACGCCAATGGATCAGCTCAATCAGCGTTGGGGTGAAAAAGGAAGAATATCTTTTGATAGAAGAGTTAGCCAAACAAGGATTAACGCCAGACTACATCACGATCGATATTGCGCATGGCCACTCAAATTCTGTCATTGAAATGATCCAACGCATCAAAACGCATTTGCCAGAAACTTTTGTGATTGCCGGAAATGTTGGCACGCCAGAAGCGGTCCGTGAATTAGAGAACGCCGGTGCTGACGCTACAAAAGTTGGCATCGGGCCTGGGAAGGTGTGTATCACTAAAATCAAAACAGGCTTTGGCACGGGTGGTTGGCAACTAGCGGCTCTTAGGTGGTGCGCTAAAGCAGCAAGAAAGCCAATCATTGCAGATGGCGGCATTCGCACGCATGGGGATATTGCAAAATCCATACGCTTTGGTGCGACAATGGTAATGATTGGCTCGCTTTTTGCAGGGCATGAAGAATCATCTGGAGAAACAAAAATAGAAAATGGTATCGCATATAAAGAATATTTCGGTTCGGCATCAGAGTTCCAAAAAGGTGAAAAGAAAAATATTGAAGGCAAGAAAATTTGGATTCAACATAAAGGCTCGTTAAAAGACACGCTGATTGAAATGCATCAAGATTTGCAATCTTCAATCTCCTATGCAGGCGGGAGAGACCTTGAAGCGATTCGAAAAGTGGATTATGTGATTGTGAAAAATTCAATTTTCAATGGGGACACAATCTAAAAAGATTGATAAAACGAAAGCAAAAGACAGAAAAAAGGGTTTTCAACCTCTTTTTCAAGCGATTTGCTTTGACTTGGATTTTTGTTGTTTTTTGATCCTTTCTTTATTTTCATTGCATCTTGTTGGATCGTTTTCTTAAATTCAAGTACACAGCCTTTGAATTTAGTTTTTGTGAGCGAAATGCCTTTCAATGCAATCGCATAAGATGTGGATTATAAGAATGTGCATTTCTTGGATTCGTGGGGTGTCATCACTAGGGACAATCAAAGCCATATCGCTTAAAGGCTTCATTTTCCCCCCATCACGCCCCGCTAAGCTAAGCGTTTTCATCTCTAAATCTTTGGCTTTTTCATAAGCTTTTAGGACATTTTTGGAATTACCGCTTGTAGAAATCCCTATTAAAACATCTTCTTTATTCCCTAGCGCTTCCACTTGTCTGGCGAACACTTCTTCATAACCATAATCGTTCGCAATGGCGGTGAGAGCTGAGGTATCGGTATTAAGGCTTATCGCGCTCAAGCCTTTCCTTTCCAATTTATAGCGCCCGGTCAATTCAGCGGCAAAATGCTGCGCATCGCTCGCGCTCCCCCCGTTACCGCAAATAAGGATTTTCCCTTGATTTTCTAAAGTTTCTATCAAAAGATAAACGCTTTGTTTTAACGCTTCTTGCAAACTCTCTAAACTTTTTTCTAACGCTTCCTTATGGGCTAAAAATTCTTTTTTTATTAAATCATCAATCATTGCATGTCCTTTTAATTTTTTCTATGATAGCGCTTGTGGAATAACCTTCTTCAAATTCTATCAAACGGGTTTCTTTAGCAAACTCGCTCCCTATGACTTCTTTATTGAGATAGTCCGCTCCCTTGACTAAAATATCAGGCTTTAGGGCTTGAATTAATTTGATTGGCGTGTCTTCTTCAAACACCACAACATAATCCACGCAAGACAAACTCGCTAAAAGAAACGCTCTGTCTTTTTCGCTCACTATGGGGCGTTTATCCCCCTTAAGCCTTTTAATGGAATTATCGCTATTTAACCCCACAATGAGAATATCCCCTAAAGCTTTGGCCTTTTGCAAATAACTCGCATGCCCTTTATGGAGGAGGTCAAAACAGCCATTGGTGAAAACGATTTTTTGCTGATGGTGTTCTAAAGTTTCTAACAGCTTTTCTAAAGGGAGGATTTTAGGGTGCGTTTGGTTCAAAATCAAAGCGATTTCTTCTAAACTCGCTAACGTGCTCCCCATTTTACCCACCACCACCGCCGCAGCCGCATTGGCAAACTCGCAAGCATCTTTTAGACTCTTTGATTCCAATAAAGAAAGCGTTAAAGACGCGATCACCGTATCGCCAGCTCCCGTGACATCATAAACTTCTTTAGCGATAGTGGGGCAATTGACTAGCTCGCCTTTTTCTAAAAAATCGATGCCTTGTTCGCTCAAAGTGACTAAAGGCATAGCGATTTGATAAGTTTCTTTTAAAATTTGGAGCGCTTTTGATAAATTCGCATGGCTGTCTAACTTCAAATGGAGCGCTTGCTCTAATTCAGCGCGATTAGGCGTGATCAAACTCGCATGAGAATATTTGCTATAATCTTTCCCTTTAGGGTCGCATAAAATGAGCTTATGGTGTTGGTTAGCTAGCGTGATGATAGTTTGAGTGAGTTCAAAATCCAACACGCCCTTATTGTAATCTGAAAGGATCACGCCATCTATTTCTTGGATTTTTTCTGTGAAAAAATCTAAAAGTTTTTTTCTTAAATCAGCGCTTAAGGGATCTTTGATTTCCTTATCCACGCGCGCGATTTGCTGGTTTTGCGCGATGATGCGCGTTTTAAGCGTGGTGCAACGGGTTTTATCTATCAAAATACCTGAAGCGTCAATCCCTCTTGCTTTTAAAGCGCTAATGAAATGCTTGCCCTCTAAATCATCGCCCACGACCCCACATAAAAAGACTTTAGCTTTTAAAGAGATAAGGTTATTAGCCACATTGGCCGCTCCGCCTAAATTCTTGCTCTCCCTTTGGACTTCTAAAACAGGCACAGGGGCTTCAGGCGAAAGGCGTTCGCTCTTCCCCCACAAATAATAATCAGCGATTAGATCGCCTATGACTAAAATTTTTTTCATGCGTGTTGTTCTTTGAAAATCGCATGGATATGGGGCAAATAATCTTTAATACCGCTTTCCAAATCGTATAAAGGGGTGTAATCTAAATCCAAAATAGCAGGCTCAATATGCGCTTGGGTGTGCTTTTGGAAAAAAGCGTAAGGGTTTTTAATATAGCTCACTTTAAAATCCCCTAAATGCTCTTTTAAAATGCTAACGATTTCATTATAACTTCTGGCTTGCGAATAACCCACATTATAAACCCCGCTTTTTTGAGCCTTCATCGCTTTCACATTCGCTTGGATCACATCTTCAATATAGACAAAATCCCTTAATTGCTCGCCAAATTCAAAAAGCTTGACTTCCTTAAACGCCATTGTGCTTAAAGCGAGTTGCAAAACCATGGAAGCGGTTTTTTCTTTATAAAATTCCCTAGGCCCATAGACATTGAAATACCTTAAGCCCACTTGAATGTTATCGCTTGAATGAGAGAGAACAAATTCGTCCATGCAAAGCTTGGAAAAGCCATAAACATTTTCAGGGCTTTCGTTTTTGCCTACCACATTGGGGGCTTTGGTGTTGCCATAAACGCCCGCTGAAGAAGCGTAAATCACCTTAGCCTTTTTTGATTGAGCGATTTCTAAAAGGTTTAAAAAAGCCTGATAATTAGTTTTCATCACTAATTCTTGATTGAGCATGGTCGTATCAGAAACAGCCGCTTGGTGGAACAAATAATCAAAATGCAATTTTTCTAAACGCCTTAAATCTAAGGGGTTATTAATATCAGCTACAATCACCTCACCCTTAAAACCGATTAAATTCTTAAAATGCCCTAAAGAACTCGGGCGGTTATTACTGAAAAGCGTGTTACTGCGAAACTTATCCAAAATGACTACTTTAGCTTTAGGGTGGTTCTCTTGAAAATAAAAGGCCAAATTACTGCCTACAAAGCCAGCCCCACCGGTGATTAAAATCGTTTGATTTTCTAATCCATCATCAATATAACGCATCACTATCCTTATTTAATCCAATCAATCATCTCTTTAAGATCTTGACATTGTATCCAAGAATGAGGAGTTTTTAAAAAATTTGTGGTCAATAAAAGGTTATTTTTAACTTTAGCGTTCAAACCGGCTAACATGTCGCTCTCCTTATCGCCTATCATAAAAGATCGCTCCAAGCAAATTTGATGCTCTTTAGCGGCTTGCAAAATCAAAGAGGGCTTTGGCTTCCTGCAAGCGCAATTTTCTTCTGGGGCGTGCCTGCAAAAATAGACGCCATCCAGATTAAAACCTAATTCTTTAAGCAAGCTTTCTTGGAGGTATTGGGTGAGTTGTTCAAAATCTTTAAGGGTGTAATAGCCCCGGTTGATCCCAGATTGGTTGGTGATTAAAAGCAATTTGTAGCCTAAAGATTTCGCATGTTTTAGCAATTCAAAAATCCCTTTTTGAAACTCAAAATCTTCTTTTTGACTCACATAGCCTTTATCAATATTAATAATGCCGTCTCTGTCCAAAAAAAGGGCTTTGTTAGTGTTCATGCGAATGCACTCCTTTATGATCATGCTGAGTGGTGCTATTTTGATGATGCATCGCATGAGGCATTTTATGATTAATGAGCATGATCCCCATATAAAGGACATAAAGCCCAAAAACCCCCATTAAACCTTTAGACAAAAGATTGAAAAATTTCCTGTAAGAAACGGAAATTTTGCTTAAAAAAATCCCCATTAAAAACAACGGCACGCTGGTGCCAAGCCCAAAAGAAAGGCCTAGCATCGCTCCCATAAACGCGCTATGACTGAGAATCACGCTCGCTAAAAACGAATACACCATCATGCAAGGTAAAAACCCGTTCAGCACGCCTAAAAAATACAGCCCTAGAATGTTTTGAGATTGCAAGGTTTTTTTCATCAAAAAAGAGATGAAAGGGATTTGAAAGCTTAATTTTTCCACTTTAGCTCCCAAGAGCGCTAAAAGGATTAAAACAATCCCCATGCTCATCAATAAAACGCCCCTAAAGCCCATGCCCACGCTAAGACTATGCCCTAAACCTGCCGTGATAGCCCCTAAAAGCATGTAGGTGCTGATCCTTCCTACATTATAAAGGGCATGGCAAGTGAGCTGGTAAGAAAAGCTTGTAACTTTAGAAAATCTTATTTGACTAAACGCGCTCACAATCCCCCCACACATGCCCACACAATGCCCTAAGGACATGCTCAAAGCGGCTAAAAACATGCCCAAAAAACTCAAATTCTGCATCATTTGCATTCTAGTATCCCTGCTTTTTTAAGAGCGATTTCCATCCCGTCAAAAACCAAACGCTCCTTGCAAACAGAATGGGGTAAAAACGCGCTCAAATACTTCGCATCGCCCCCACAAAGATAGATTTTCTGATCTTTAGCTAAATGCTGGATACAAGAGATGATACTCAAAACCATGCCGTAATTCACAGCGTCTCTGGTGTTTTTAGGTAAAACTTCTAAAGAATCTAAAGCCTTGAAAGGTTGCTCTAAAATTTTAGCGCTTTTTTTATACGCATGAATATATTGGGCTAAACCGGGCAAAATACACCCTCCTAAATGCTTGCCCTCTTTAATTAAATCAATCGTAATCGCGCTCCCCGCATCCACTATAACCCCATTAGCCACCGCTAAACACGCCATTTGCCGGTCTATCCCAAGCCCTACATAGTCGGTTTCTAAATGAAAAAACCCTGCAATATTTTTAGCGTTAGGGTAACAATTTAAAAGAGCTTTTTCATTTTCTTCATTCACGCTAATGTAAAAAATTTCCTTTTGAATACCCAAACGCTTTAAATCTTCTTTAGCGCTTGAAAAGAGCTGATAGTTTTGCGCGAAATGGATGCGCGTATTGCCTATATCGCACAAAACCAGGTTTTTCAAATCTGTAAAAGATCGCCTAGCTGGCATAGACTCACTTCTTATTCATTTCTAAAGCTTTTCTTCTTTCTTCAAGCTCTTTTTCATCTCTTTCTTGATGCTCTCTCGCTCTTTGTTCAAATTCTCTCGCTCTTTGTTCGGCTTTGGCTTTTTTCTTTTCTTCTTTCAAGCGGCGTTTTTCTTCTTTAGGGCTGAGTTTAGGGCTGAGTTTTGGCGCTTCTTTAATAGCGTTATCCTCTTTTGAAGTAGGAGCGTTTTTGTTTTCTTGATTTTCTTTTATGCCTTTTTGGATAGCGTTATTTTGATTGTTAATAGGCTCAGGCCTTCTGGTTTTAACTTCTTCTTCTTCAAACCCGCTATTTCTTGGCTTAACTTTGTTTTCTTCTAAAGGCTTTTCTTTAGCTTTATGCCTTTCTTGCAAATAAATAGGAGCGTTCCCTTTTTCGCCTTTTTGAGATTTTTTAGATGCCGATTTTTCCACAACGGGATAAAGTTTTGGTTTAAAATCATTATAATCTAAATAGTAGCGATCATAATACACCCGATTTTTATCATAAAACACCCCTTTATCCAAACGATTAGATGAAAAAAACTTAAAACTGCCTATAGTTGGTGTTTTATAGACATTATACGAATCAAAATCGTTCAAATCCACCTCTATCACATACCCTCGTTTTTCTAAAGAATACAATTTATTGTGGTTTAATACAATGGTATTGAGCGAAGCGAAGGGCAGTTTCACGCTGTTTAATTCCCTCAAACTCTTATCCATTTGCAAAATCTGCCCATCTAGCGTGAGCACATATAAAGTCCCCTTATCATAGAGCAAATCCACAATATCCCCATCATAGTTGAACTCTTGACCGCTCACGACTGAGAGTATCCTTTTCCCTGTAGAAGCGATCATGTTATTGCCATCTACGATAAGGTAAGTGATATTGTTAAAAAACTTATCGCTGCTGATAACAATGTTTCTAATAGGCGTAGGGTTTCCATGCACATAATCCACGACTAACAAGCGCCCATCTAGCATGGGGAACACCACGACCGTATCCATAAAAATAGGCATCGCCATTAAAGAATTGATCGTGGTGCTTGGGGAACCTTTCTCGCTAAAAAGCAATTTTTGAGAAGTGATGTCGTATAAATTCGCTGAATTGTCCGCTAACACCACCGCTAAAAGATTCCCTTTAACGCTCGCGCTCAAGGCAAAAGTCTCCAAAGGAATAACGATAGATTGTTGGCTGGCGTTAGGGTTATTGCTAATCAATTCCACTTGATGACAGACTTTATCTTGGACTTCGGCTTCAACGCCCTTTAATTTCAATTCCGTTTCTTCAGTCTTAGCCACCTTGCTTTTGCTTGTTTTTTTATCAATCTTGTTCAAACAATCTTGCGCAAGGATGAAAAACCCTTGACTCTCATTTAAAAAACTGCTTTCGTAATTGAAGTTCTTACCGATTCTTAGCTGCGTTAAACCTTTATCGCCTATAACCGCTCCATTTTTCAAAATGGCTCCATAACGATTAGACGAAACGATACTTTCTTGCAAATGGTTAGGGAAATACGCTTCGCCTTTAACTTGGTGTTTAGCGGGTTTGAAGTATTTTCTCATGTTACAGCCACTAAAGGCAATTAGGGCTATGAGTAAGATTAAAAATGGTTTATTCATCAAATCAATGCGTTCCTTGAATGGTTTCTTTTTTTAGATTAGTTGGTTTGGAAGGGTTTTGTTGAATATCTTCTAACATTCCATAGTGTTTTAAAACAGAGATTATAGCATAGAGTGAAGAACTTAGAGGGATAGTGGATAAACTTTGATGCGCTTTTTTGATCGCGTCTTTAGAATTTTCTTCATACAACAAGTTCACTTCTTGTAAAGCGCTCATTTCTTTAAGAATGGGGCTTTTTCCAAGCAAGTTTTTATCTCTAGAGAGCGATGCGTAAGAATATTGTGCAAAAGTTTTAACGATTTCATTAGAAGATTGCGAAAGCCTTTTAAACTCGTTTGCATCGTTTCTTTCACTCGCTCTGGCGAATTGATACAAATCATACAACTCTGGGGCGACTTCTTTCAATCTTTTTTGCAAAGCTATATTATTAGGGCTCTCTAGCACTTCATTATAAATTTGAGTGATTCGCTCTCTCGTTTGCTCACGCTTATAATCTTGCAATTTCGTATCCCCTAAATAAGCGATAAAAGCCACGATAATAAACAACAACACCCACTTGTAGCGTTTGAAAAACTTTTCTAATCTAAACGCTCCCTCTAAAAGCTTTTCATCGCTTTTAAATTCGTTTCTAACTTGCTCTAAATTTTCCTTAATATTCATGCCCTGCTCACTCCAGTGCTGCCAAACCCCCCACTACCCCTTGAAGTTTCATCTAATTGTTCGCATTCTATAAATTCGGCTTTATAAGTTTTTTGAACCACCCCTTGAGCGATCCTATCCCCTACTTGGACTTTAAAATCTTTATCGCTTAAATTCGCTAAAATGACCTTAATTTCGCCCCTATAATCGTTATCCACCGTGCCAGGAGAATTTAATACCATCACCTGATGGTTCAAAGCCAAACCGCTACGGGTGCGCACTTGCAACTCATACCCCACTTCTAAAGACAAACAAATCCCTATTTTCACCAACCCCACGCTATGAGGTTTGATCATTACTTCTTCTACAGCGTGCAAATCAAAGCCTGAAGAGCCCTCGGTTTGGTATTTAGGGATAAGGGCGTTTGGGTGGATTTTTTGGATTTTAATTTTCATCAAAACAAATCTCTTTATAATAAATGTCTAAAATTTCAAAATCGCTCTCGCCATTGGGTAATTGAATGCTCACCGCATCGCCCTTGCTCTTGCCTATCAAACTCTTAGCGATCGGCGAACCAAAAGAGATTAACCCTTTAGCCGGATCGCTCTCCACGCTCCCTACTATCGTGTAAGAAAACTCTTTATCGTTATCCAAATTAAGGATTTTAATCGTGCTGCCAAAACTCACTTTATTATGAGCCAAAACGCTCGGATCAATCACTTGAGCGTTAGCGACAATTTCGCTTAAATCCACGATTCTCGCTTCAATGAAGCGTTGTTTTTCTTTAGCGGCATGGTATTCAGCGTTTTCTTTCAAATCCCCATGCCCTCTAGCAATATCAATTTCTTTCACAATATTAGGCCGTTCCACCTCTTTTAATTGCTTTAATTCCGCGCAAATCTTATTGTATCCATGCATACTCATAGGTTCTTTATTCATTTAATCTCCTAAGCTTATTCAGTAGAGATTATAGTAAAAATTAAGTTAAATTCAGCAAAAAAGCCATCTCTTCGGCGACTTTTCTCGCACTCCCACTGGCTAAATATTCCCTTAATCTCAAACTTTCTTTAAAATAGCGCTCTCTGTCCATTTCTTTATACGCTTTTAACAAACCCTCTACGCTCAAAAAATGCTGGATCAATTCCGGGTGTAATTGGCTCTCCCCAAGCCCTGGAGTCTCATCATTTAAGGCGTTATAAAAGATGTTCGCTAAACCTATATAATGCAAATTGACCAACATTCTAGCGATCAAAAAATCCATCGTTTTAGCCCTATACGCTAACACAAAAGGCGTGCCAATCAAAGCGGCCTCTAAAGTCGCTGTGCCGCTGCAAATGAACGCAAATTCCGCTTCAAACAAACTCTTATGCGCATCATAAGAAATTTCAAATAATTGAATATCTTCTCCATAAAGAGCTTTCAAATCCAACCCCTTAAAGAAACTCGGCACCACTAACACACGCCTTTTAAACCCTTCGTTTTGTTCTAAAATTTGAGCCGCTTTAACAAATAAAGGGAACATTTTAGCGATTTCGCTTTTTCGGCTTCCTGGCATAAACACTAGAGTTTCGCCCTTAATATCTTTTTTATAATATTTAATTTCATCTAATAAAGGGTGTCCCACATATTGGGCTTTTTTTTGGTAATAGCCCACTTCAAAAGGCAAAATCGCTCCCAAAAAATCGCAGTATTTTTCAAGGCTTTTAGCGCGCCATTTTTTCCATGCCCAAACTTGCGGTAAAATATAATACATGATTTTTTTATGCGGGTCTTGTCTTTTGATTTTTTTGGCTAGGGGGATATTGAAAGAAGAAGAATCCATTAAAAGCACCATATCCGCTTGTTTGGCTAATTGGACCATTTCTTTATGGGCTTTGAGTAAAAACCCCAAACGGCCTATCACATCTCTAAAACCCATGACAGAAAATTCTCTAGGGCTATAGAGTGCGTCTTTGCTTTCAAACACGCCAATGAAACGATAATCTTTAGGCAAATTGCACCGTAACTCCTCTAAATGAACATTAGAGCTCGCTTCTAAAGCGCTCACTAAAATCGTGGGCATTATTTGTCTTTCAAAAGGTTTTGGACTTGATAGAGCTTGATTTCTTTATGCAAATCCCTCAATTCAATTTTGAGTAACGAATTTTCAAAATCTTTTTTAGAGAGATGGTTTTTTAAAAGCCTGTTTTCGCGCAAAACGCTGCGGTATTGCAAGTAAAGCCCTTCATTGAATAAACGCTTACATGGTTTAGCCATAATAACCTGATTGTCTTTAGCATAAACTTCCACTTCTTCAAGGGCTTTAGGGAAAATCACATCTTCTTCTGTATTTTGCGTTTCTTTGTTTAAGCGGGAATTTTCTTTTTCTAATTTTTTTTGACAGATTTCTTGCTTCAAACCTTTTAAAACGCTCTTTTTCTTACGCAAGATTTCTTGGACTTGCTTCAATTCCAAACGGATTTTTTTTAAAACTCCTCTAGTATATTCAATCTCTTGTTGGTAAGCGTTCAATTCTTCTTGCATCGGTTTTTATTCCGCTAACATTTCTAAAGACAACAAACGCATTTCATTGCCTTGAGTGATAATGACATTCTTGCTGTGGCATTTCTCACACACCCCATAATCTAGGGCGTTAGGCTTAAAAACATGCGAACAATCCTTGCATTCCAATTCAACCTTTTCATCCACAATGTCTAAAATAGCGTCTTTACACACCAAAGATTCTTCTCTAAAAGTCTCAAACGCGCTCACAAACAAGCTCTTATCCATAGCGCTTCTTTCACCAATACCGACCACAACTCTTTCAATCTTATGGGCTTGATTCTTCTTCGCATGCTCTTCGCAAAGAGCGATTAAAGAAGAAACGACCGAGTATTCATGCATACTAAACCTTAATCTTTAAATTAGCCCCTATTATATTGTATTAGAGTAATCCTTTGGTTTATTGCTTGAGATTCAATAGGGTGTTAAGGATTTGATCGGATGTGGTTACCGCTTTAGAGTTCGCTTGAAACCCCCTTTGAACCACAATCAAATTCGTTAAACTCCGGCTCAAATCCACATTACTGGACTCTAGTTTGGATCCTGAAATTGAACCCCTACGCCCCGTATTAGCCGCACCGATTAAGGCTTGCCCTGAGTTTCCGGTTTGAGAAAAGACATTCCCACCTAAAGCCTGTAAGCCCGCATCGTTAGCGAAATTCGCTAAAGCCACTTGCGCGAGCGCTAAAGTCCTGCCATTACTGAACGCCCCTAAAAGCACCCCGTCTGAATCAAAGCGAACATCCATCAAATCGCCCGCTTGATAGCCGTTTTGCTCAATCGCATAAGTTTCAGAAATCTTATCCACGCTCGTTAGCCCGTCAAAGCTCCCTGAAGAACCAAAGGCTAAATTGATGCGTTGGGGGGCATCAGCACCATTTTTAGGGTCAAATTGCAAAAGAGGCGGGTTCATGCCTGCAAGCGATCCATCGTTATTGAAGCGCAAACGGCCTCCTTCAAACACATTAGGCCTAGCCGCTGACCCCCCTACTAATTCCCCAGGCTCAGGCACGATCACCCTAAAATTCCATTCCGCTCCCCCACTCCTATAAAATTCAATGCGCATGGCGTGTTTAGTGCCTAAGCTGTCTATCACATCAATGCTTGTCGCATGGGTAGCGTGGGTGAATTTAGAACTGCTCGCTGACGCCCCTCCTTCAATCAAAGAAGCGGTATTAAGCCCTTTCATCGCGTTTTTAAACAAAACATTGTTCGTTACGCTGTCTGAAGAATACCCGCTCACAAAGATATTGAGATTTTCTTTAATGACATTTTTATTGTCTTTATTATTGATTTCAAACATGCCGTATTGGTTGATTGTAACCCCCACAGAAGCCGCTGAGTCCTGGTAATTATCCGCTAAGCTAGGATCTTTAACGATATTAGCGTCATGCTGGATTAAGGCGCGCAAGTCTTCAGTGGTCCTAAACTGCCCAATATCCGCATTAGGGCTGATAGAATGCGTATAACTATATTTGAAAGCCGTTACATCTTTATCGCCGTCTAAAAAGTTAGCGAACGCCCCGGTTCCGGCTTGAGTAACCACAATGTTTTTAAGCTTTTCATCGCCATCTAATTCATTGGTGTTTTCCAAACGCAATTGCTTGCCGTCCAAATAAGCTTCAATCCCTGTTTGGCTTTTAACCGCATTGATCGCATTTTTAGCCGCCACTAAGCTTGAAGTCCTGCTCACCGCTGAATCGTTCGTGAAAGAAATCTTAACCCCATTCAACTCAAGCGTGCTGTTTTCTGCAGAAGGGAGGATGTCTTTGACCATTTTCGCGCTCTTATAGCTCACCCAAATCCCTTGGTTTTCATTCAATAAAAGAGCGTCGCCATCTTCATTGTATAAAGATCCCATGTCCTCGGCGACTTGAGCAAGATTCGTTCCTGAATCATACACCGGATTAATGCCATCTGAAGGGGTTTTAGCTGAAGAATCCAAAGCAAATACCGCCGCTGTTTGATCGGCATGCCTTCCAGCGTTTAAATTCGCTCTCATAGAAATGCGATTACTCGCTCTGGCTGGCATCACCATTCCAGGATCAATTCTAATGTTTTCTAAAGGACCGGTGTTATCCACTTTTAAAGCGTCCGT
This sequence comes from Helicobacter pylori, assembly GCF_014498195.1. Lineage (GTDB taxonomy): Bacteria > Campylobacterota > Campylobacteria > Campylobacterales > Helicobacteraceae > Helicobacter > Helicobacter pylori_DO. The sequence continues at coordinate 20,051 of NZ_JACTGH010000015.1, forward strand.
ATCGCTCCCTTTATTGCCGGTATCGCTCCCGTTTCTCACCCACCCTTGCACCACAAGCCCGCCGGTAGTAACCAAACTCCCTTGCGAGTCAAAAAGGAACTCCCCGTCTCTAGTGAAATTGCGCGTGATCCCCCTATCAGGGCTAATGATAAAAAAGCCATCGCCTTGAATCGCTAGATCGGTTTTGACATCCGTGTTTTGGATATTGCCTTGCGAAAAGATTTTAGTCGTCGCATCCACGCCTACCCCAAGCCCCACAGAAAAGTCATTCTGCCCTGCTAATCCGTTTTTATAAGGTGCGGTAGCGATGAGTTTGACTTGAGAGAGCATATCCACAAAAGAAGCCCTAGAATACTTAAAACCAGTGGTATTCACGTTCGCAATATTGTTACTCTCAATATCCAAAGCGATTTGGTGGGCTTGCATCCCATTGACACCAGACCATAAAGACCTAAGCATGGTTATCCTTTAATTTAAAGAAATTCAATCTATGCAAAATAAAGCAAAAGTTGTTCCTAAATGGCTTTTTAGAATGATTGGTTGCGGATTTTAAGTTTTATCAATCAAAAAAGTCAGTCAAATTCATGAGAGAATAGGGGGTTTTGTAACACTACCCCCATAACGCTTTTTAAAGGTTATCGCTCAAATTTAAGAATCTAACTCGCTTTAGTGCAAAATCGCGCATTCATGATCTTGAATCTCTTCGGCTGAAGCGCGATTTAAAGTCAATGGGTTAAATTGTGTCGCTAACAAGACAAAGGAGTTATCGCTCTGTTGTACCACCGCTAACCCATAGTCCCCCATGCGTTTGTGCGCGTTAGGCACTTCTTTATTAAGCATGACAAACGGGCTTTTTTGTGCTAATTCGCTCTCTGTTACCCGACGCGCCAAATATTTATGCCCGTTCAAGCCACCTGATAATGGCGACCAACGGCTGTTGATTTTTTTTAGATGATTGTCCAATTGTTTGCGTGCATCAAGGCTAATGCAAGAGATATGGATGTGAAAATGGTTTTGCGATCGCCCTTTTTTAGAGTTGATCGTCAAAGAAATTGCGCTATCAGGAATGGGTTTGCCGTATTTTTTACTCATAAAATCGCGCGCTTGCCATGATAAGTAAAAAAAGTTAGGCGTAGAAGGATCAAGCAGCAAAGGGCTTTCAATACCGCTAATGTGGGTTGTTGGCATCAACAAATATTGCAACGGGCCGTTAATATCTTTTAAAACCACATAGCCGGCATCGGGTTTGACTTCTATGCATGGCGAAGGATTCTGATTTTTCTCATAATTGGGCAAACACTTCTCAAAAACAATCTTACGCAACACATTCGGATCTTTAGCGTTTAAACTCATAACAGCGATAGCCATCAGCGCTAAAAAAAGAAAGCCCGCTTTTTTCATCTTTTTCGCTCCTTGTTTTTAATGAGAGTTTTTACAAACCCTCTCGTTATTTTTCTACAATAGCGGTTAAAATCTTTAATCATTATGATTATTTTAATAAATTTTAACTTATTTGCTCCATTTAGTAACCTATTTTAAAAAGAGCTTTTTGAATGCTAACTAGAAAAAATTTAAATTGATAACATTAAAAAAGCTAAAAGATTTTTTTAAAATATTAAATAGCTTGCGCTAAGCAGGTGATAATTTTTTGTCATGCGATCTTAGGGGTTGATACTTATCAAATTAAAGCGTTTTATAACCTTGCTTTAGATAATATGGTAGCATTGACACCACGATAAGGATAATTATCATGCAAGATTTACCCCCATGCCCTAAATGCAACGACGCCTACACCTACCATGATGGCACGCAGTTCGTTTGCTCTAGCTGTTTGTATGAATGGAATGAAAATGAAGTTAGTAATGAAGGATTAATCGTTAAAGATTGCCACAATAATCTTTTACAAAATGGGGACTCGGTCATTCTCATTAAAGATTTAAAGGTTAAAGGCTCATCTTTGGTGCTTAAAAAAGGCACTAAAATCAAAAATATCAAGCTTGTCAATAGCGATCACAATGTGGATTGTAAAATAGAAGGGCAGAGCCTGTCTTTAAAATCTGAATTCCTTAAAAAAGCTTAGGAAAATACAAAAAGCTTAAAAATAAGAAAAGCTCAGTGGTTTTTAAGCTTGTAAAAATCATTTTTTAGAAAAAATCAACTTATCCAACTTGAAAAAAATCACCGCTCCAATGGTTTGCCCTAAGAAAAGATTGAGCCACAACGGAAAATTGAAATAATAAAAAATCTCCATAAAAGGCAGCATCACCAACGCACTTAACATCCACCTAAGCCAATAAACCAAAAACAACTTAGAAGCGTATTCTGTGCCAAGTTTCTTAAAAAATTCTCGCATAAAGATAACCCTTTAAACCCTTTTTGCAAACTCTCCCTAAAAAGGAAAGCCCGCTATCAAGGAATATTCCTAAATCTCATGCCTTTAGACAATCGTATAGGACACTCTTTTTTCAAAAAGTTTGCTCTCGTAATTGCCTAAATCCCTACCATCCACAAGGGCAAAGGCATCGCCAAAAGTCGCCAATAAGGCAGTATCTAATTGCATGTCTTTATGGCGGTTCAACGGGATAAAAACTTCCTTGTGATTATTTTGAAAATCAAACGCTAACAAGGAATCTTTCAAATACACTTCCACTCTAGAAGCGTTTTTCACCACGCTGTTTTGAGCCAATTTCAAACCTTGCACTTCAGCACTTTTAATCCCACACGCATGGCATAAGGACACAAACATGCTCTCTTTTGAAATGGTTGCAAACCAAGGCAAACTCTCTCGTTTAGGCAAATTTTCTTTACCCTCTAAAGCCTTCTGTCTTTTAGGCATCTCATGCTTGATGAACGCATAAAAATTACGAACGCTTTCTTTAGGGGTTGTTCCCTTGAGCTGGTTGGCAATGTTAGCCACGCTCGCATCATCTCTTTCATAACGCCCCATCGCTACAAAATCGCTCGTTTCAAACAAACGCTCATTCAATTGATAGCTAGCGATCTCATAAGACAAATGGACTTGCTTTTTTTGAGTGCTTCTTGAAAAATCCACTTGCAAATAAGGCACTCCAAAATTGAGCATGCTTTTATAACTAGCATGATTGCCTTGTAAATGCACATTGCTCGCTACAACACTCGGCATGGGAATGAAAAGTGAAGTGTGCTCTGCAGAATCAAAATCAATGCTGTATTGAGCTTCTATTTTATATTTTGCAACACTCCCTTTGCTTTCTTCTGCCTGCAAAATCTGTGCTCCTAAAACAGCACCTGTAGCGCCTAAAGCAGTCGTTTTAATAAAATCCCTTCGTTTCATAACTATAACTCTTTATTGTAATTTTTAAATTCGTTGAATGAATGAAAAAGTAGGACACAACACCAACCCTAAAGGATTGATAAGTATCCAAAAACCTAAATTTTGAAAGACAAAGCATTCCTAAAAAATAAGAACGCTCAAAGAAAAGGGTTACTTTTTCTTTTTCATATGCATGTCTTTTCCATGCATGTCTTTCATCATTTTTTGGTGTTTTTCAAGAGCTTTTTTAACTCCCTCAGCGTATTTGGGGTCAGCTTTCTTGAAATGCTCCAATTGTTTATCCACAATTTCTTTATGGGTAACATGAGCTAAAGACTCTCCAATAGTGTCATGCAACCTTTCTTTTTCATCAGCTGGCAATGAGCGGTAGTAATCGCCTGGTTGGGTATAGTAATCGCTATCATCAGCTCTATAATCCCAATTCCACACTTCAAACTCTTTCTCAATATGAGCTAAGTTGAACTTAGGATCTCTCGCACTCTTATCTTCTTTATAGCCAGGCAATGAGCTAGGCGTATAGTTTTGTAAAGAGCCGTAGTATCCGTTTTGCATGTAACCATCTCTGCTAGAAGAGTGGAACGGGCACCTTGGTCTATTGACCGGTATCTGAGGATAATTAACCCCTAAGCGGTAGCGGTGTGTGTCTCCATAAGAGAACAAGCGTCCTTGCAACATCCTATCAGGGCTATAGCCAATTCCAGGAACGACATTAGCCGGAGTGAATGCCGCTTGCTCCACTTCTGCGAAATAGTTTTCAGGATTTTTATTCAACTCTACAATGCCCACTTCCATCAATGGATAATCTTGGAGATACCAAATTTTAGTCACATCAAACGGATGGAATCGATACTTTTTAGCATCTTCTTCTGGCATCACTTGAATGCTTAATTTCCATTTTGGGAAATCCCCTCTAGCGATCGCATTGAATAAATCCCTTTGATTGGAATCAGGATCATGCTTTCTGATTTCTGCAGCTTCTTCGTTAGTCAAGTGCTTAACGCCTTGCATGGTGTGAAAATGGAATTTCACCCAAAAGCGTTCGCCTTTTGCGTTGATAAGGCTGAAAGTGTGGCTGCCAAAACCATCCATGTGGCGGAAAGATTTAGGAATACCTCTATCGCTCATAACCCATGTTACTTGATACAAACTTTCAGGAACATTACTCCAAAAATCCCATACCATGTCGTGGTTAGGCAAATTGGTTTGAGGATCTCGTTTTTGAGTGTGGATGAAATCAGGGAATTTGATCGCATCACGGATAAAGAAAACAGGCGTGTTGTTCCCTACTAAATCCCAGTTACCTTCTTCAGTGTAATACTTCATCGCAAAACCTCTAGGGTCTCTCACCGCATCCGCACTGCCTTTTTCCCCTGCCACAGTAGAAAATCTGAAAAAGCATTCTGTTTTTTTGCCCACTTTAGAGAAAATTTTCGCTTTAGTGTATTTAGTGATGTCTTTAGTCACGGTGAAAGTGCCATAAGCCCCGCTTCCTTTAGCATGCACGACCCTTTCAGGGATCCTTTCTCTGTCAAACGCCGCTAATTTTTCCAAAAACCAAGTGCTTTGTAATAAAACAGGACCTCTAGGGCCGGCCGTAATCACATTGTTGTCATCCCAAACGGGAGCGCCAAAAGCAGTGGTTTGTTTCACATCTTTATTAACCATCTTTTTTCCTTTTATAATCTCAAATCTTCGTAATATGACACTAAGCCAATTACTTGTGGTGATTATTACATAATTTGTTATACAAAGACTAACGAGATTCAATTTCCTTAAAAAATCTTTTTTTAAGAATAAAAAACCCCCTTAAGTATTTCTATTCGTAACAATTAATGAAAATAAGAAAGATTAAAAACAAAATTTTATTTTTAATCTGGTTTTAATAATAACTATCATACTATTCTATCTCAATGCATTGACGGATTTTGTTTTGTTTTTTTTTGATTTTTATTTTTTAAATTTTTAGATTAAGGAGAGTTGTTGGATGTTTTTAAGATCATACCCAAGGCTTAGATACGCTTTATGTTTACCCCTACTCGCTGAGACTTGCTATAGCGAGGAGCGCACTTTAAATAAGGTTACCACCCAAGCTAAAAGGATTTTCACTTACAACAATGAGTTTAAAGTAACTTCTAAAGAATTGGATCAACGCCAAAGCAATGAAGTCAAGGACTTGTTTAGGACTAACCCTGATGTGAATGTGGGCGGAGGGAGCGTGATGGGGCAAAAAATCTATGTGAGAGGTATTGAAGACAGGCTTTTAAGGGTTACTGTGGATGGGGCTGCGCAAAATGGCAATATCTACCACCACCAAGGCAATACCATAATTGACCCTGGCATGCTCAAAAGCGTGGAAGTTACCAAAGGATCAGCGAATGCGAGTGCAGGGCCAGGAGCGATCGCAGGAGTGATTAAAATGGAGACTAAAGGAGCGGCTGATTTTATCCCAAAAGGGCGCAGTTATGCAGCCAGTGGGGCGGTGAGTTTTTATACCAATTTTGGCGATCGAGAGACTTTTAGATCGGCTTATCAAAGCGCGCATTTTGATATTATCGCTTACTACACGCACCAAAACATCTTCTATTATAGAAGCGGCGCTACAGCGATGAAAAACCTTTTCAATCCCACACAAGCCGATAAAGAGCCAGGAACTCCCAGCGAACAAAACAACGCTTTAGTTAAAATGAATGGTTATTTGAGCGACAGAGACACGCTCACTTTCAGCTGGAACATGACACGAGATAACGCTACACGCCCTTTAAGGAGTAACGCTATAGGGTTAGCCTATCCTTGTGAAGCCCCTTTTAGCCCTGATAGCGACCAAGGGTGTCCTAATGTGTTGGATAGTTTCACTAAATACATGTATCACTCCATCAATAGCGCTAACAATCTTTCCTTACAATACAAAAGGGAAGCGGGAAATTCTTTTGGCGACCCACGATTGGATTTTACCCTTTATACAAGTATTAGAAACGCCAAGTTTGATCCCCTATTTGATCCTAATGGCGTTTATGCCAAATTCCCCACTTCTCAAGCGAGCGCATGGGAAAAAGAAAATTACCCATGCGTGGAAGGCGGGTATTGCACCCCAAGCTTTTCAGATGTGGATAAACCAAGCTCACAGCCTAGGGATTTGTTTTTAAACAACACCGGCTTAAACCTTAAAGTCGCGCATGTGATTGATGAAGCCACAGACAGCCTTTTTGAATACGGATTCAACTACCAAAATTTAAGCGTTTTTGACGCTCGTATCCCCAAATCAGAATTATACAGACCCAATCAAGTCTATACTGATGATAAAGGGCAAAAACAAATCGCTTGCAGTCTTGTGGATAATAACCCCAATGACCCTACGCTATGCCAAAGAGGGAAAGCGAACGGGAATATTTATGGAGGCTACGTGCAAGCGAATTACTCGCCTCATAAAATCATCACTTTTGGAGCTGGGGTTAGGTGGGACGCATACACGCTTTATGATAAAGACTGGAACCACCGCTACACTCAAGGCTTTAGCCCTAGCGCGGCCCTTGTGCTAAGCCCCATTGAGCCTTTATCTTTAAAAATCACTTATTCTCAAGTTACAAGAGGGGTGATGCCAGGAGATGGCGTGTATATGCGCCAAAACGATTTACGATACGCTAAAAATATCAAGCCTGAAGTGGGCTCTAACGCTGAATTTAATATTGATTATTCAAGCCAGTATTTTAGCGGGAGGGCTGCGGCGTTCTATCAGGCTTTGGATAATTTCATCTCACAATACGCGCAAAATTTGATTGTAACCAATTTAAATCAAGCGATTAGGATTTATGGCTATGAAGTGGGTGGGACATTCAAATACAAGGGCGTGAGTTTGAATGTAGGGATCTCGCGCACTTGGCCCACCACTAGGGGGTATTTAATGGCGGACAGCTATGAGCTTGCCGCAAGCACCGGTAATGTTTTTATCATTAAATTGGATTACACCATCCCCAAAACAGGGATCAATCTTGCTTGGCTTAGCCGCTTTGTTACCGGTTTAGATTATTGCGGGTTTGATATTTACTTGCCTGATTACGGGACGGCTGAGAAACCCAAAACCCCTACCGATTTAGCCAAATGCGGATCCCAATTGGGGTTAGTGCATATGCACAAACCGGGCTATGGCGTGAGTAATTTTTATATCAATTGGAGTCCTAAAACCAAAAGCCGCTGGAAAGGTTTGCTGCTTTCAGCCGTGTTCAATAATGTTTTCAACAAATTCTATGTGGATCAAACAAGCCCCTATGTCATGAGCCCGGATATGCCAGGCACTGACGCTGTTAAAAGAGCGATCGCAGAGCCTGGGTTTAATGCGCGTTTTGAAGTGGCTTACAAATGGTAGTTAATGGAGCCTTAAGCGTTGCGCATGCGTGATAGCAACGGCTATCGCATCGCTAATATCCAAAGGCTTGATTTCGCTTGTGATGTTAAGCAAGCGTTTGACCATAAAGGCTACTTGCTCTTTAGCGGCTTTCCCGTTACCGGTTAGGGCTTTTTTGACTTGTAGGGGCGTGTATTCGCTGAAATTACCGATCCTTTCTAAAATCTTTAAGGACAACGCCCCCCTGAATTGCGCGAGCTTGATCACGCTTTTAGGGTTATACCCAAAGAAAATATCTTCAATCGCCACTTCATGGACTTCGTAACGATCCAATAAGCAATCTAAGGCTTCTATCAAGTCTAAAATCTGTTCTTGCAAGCGTGTCGTGGTGATATTAATGAACCCGGCCGTGATTAAAGAAAGCTTGTTGGAAGCGTGAGAAATGATAGCATACCCGCATTTCCTACTGCCTGGATCTATTCCTAAAATACGCATCAATCATTCCTATTATTTAATTGCAAGGTTTAAAAAACGCTATTATTATATCCATGTTTCTTGTTGGCACAAAATACAAGATTGCATTAAGAATTTTTAAAAAATTTAGCGTATAAATAAGGGAGCAATAAATGAAAGCAAACACAATCATACTAGTGGATTGGGAGAATTTCAGGCGCGATATCAAACAAACAAAATGCGTTAATTACAATATCGCTTTAGATGTGATCGTTACTATCAGAGCTTTTTTACTAGATGATGAATGGATCAGTCGTATTTACTTTTATACCACCCCACCCTTTGATTTTGAACATGCGTTATGGGATAAAAGGAATGACACCCTCCAAAATGAAAAAAATCCGGGAACAGAAATGAAAATCTTCACGAGCAGCGACATTGAAGAGATCTTACAAAGCAGTGAAGCGACTAAATGGGAGAAGATTTATAGCGATGTGGAAAATTTCCAACACGATCTCGCTTCATTGGATCAAGTGGAATTAAGGTTAGGGAGGACTAAGTTAAACGCAATAAGAGTGGAGTTTGATGGGAGTTATAGAGCGTTATTGGAACAAAAGCAGGTGGATATGCTCATGGGTCTTGACATTCAAAGAATCGCTTTTAAAAAAATAGCCGATAGGATTTTGATATTTTCAAAAGATACGGATCTAATCCCAGCGCTCAAATTAGCCAGAGATGAGGGGTTAAGGGTGGATATTGCCGATTTGTCTAACAGATTGTCTCTTCTTAGCCAGGATTTGAAATACAATTCGGATAAAGTGAGGAAATTGAGCAGCAACGAAGTCAAAGACAAGCTTTTTTCCATCAGAGAAAATCTCACTAAAACCAATTGGGCTTTAAACTAAAAAACCAACAGAGTTCTGGTAACGATGCAAACAGAGTAACCAAAATTTCTTTTTTTAAAAAATTAAAGAAATAAAACAAGGAGTCAATCCAACCCAATTAATTTAAAAATACCAAAGATCTGACCAATTAATAACCCTCTTCTTTGGGTTGTGGGAGTTTAAAATGGAGGGTCTTACTGCCCTTATCGGTTTGGATTTTAACCTCCATGAGATTCTTGCAATCGTGTTATTGTCAGAGACTCTCCAAATTTAAGCGTGAACATAGCGGTTTTTTCGTCTTCGAGCTCTTGGAGTTTTTTTGTGCTTGTGGGAGTTGTTCGTTTATCTCATTCATTTCGGCTAGAGCAGATTTGTTCTCATCTAAAAACTCTTTAACCTTATTTTGCCATTCTTGATTGTTCAATAGAACTTAAAAGGCTTTTTTAAGGGATTCAAAATCAAGATCATTATCCCAAGTATAAGAATCTTTATGTTCATTGAGCCATTAACGCCGAATAATCGTCAATATCTTTTATATCTTTATAGTATTTTTGAAAATTAGCAATTTTATTTTGATACTCTTGGATCGTTTTTTCATTTTTAGCGATGGACTCTTCATCACGCTCAAGCTCCTCGAACAATTCAGGCACTCCTTCTTCAAGCTCTTCTAAATCTTTTTGAATTTTTTCCAAATCCTTACTAGTATAAGTGTGAGAACAATTCTCTCTATTAAACTGAATGTCTTGGATTTCTATGCTGTCTGTTTTAGAAATGATTGTCAGTTTGTTTTTATGGAGTCTTGTTTCAATGGGGATCGCATCATCTTTGCCACGCCAAGCTGATATGAGACTATTTAATCCCTTACCTAATGATATTACAATCAATAAAGTCAATAATACTTTAGCGCTTGTCTTCATTTTGTGATTATCTTTCAATATCTATTGGTGGTTTTTTATCATTGGACATGGCAAAACTAAAAATTATCATTAATATTAAACCCACTTTTTGCATTATACCCACATTAAAACCCTTCTGTTGTAAGTTTTATCTCAAATAGTTTGAGTATAGTAGACTTAGACTTAACTTAAGCGAGTTCTAAAAATTTTAGGGCTGTTGGAGGTGGTTGAGTAATCCTATCGTTTGCGTCCTTGGCATGTTGAATACCAATAAAAATAAATTACTATCGCTTGCATTAGGGTGAGTAGCCTTATCAAAATTAAGGTTTTTAGCAGCGATATTTTTTAATAAGTAGATACTATCGGCTTCTAACTTGTTATCTCATTCTTTAGAGAATGTAATTATTTATAGAACTCTTATCTAAGCTTCTTTTAAAAGGAAGTTTATGAAGTTTTTTAAAATCCCTAAACTGCACTTAAATTCTAGAGAGTGCCAAGAAATGTTTTTAGACAATGTTAAATTTTCCAAAAAGACACAACAATTTTATTTCCAAAACTATCCAAATGTTAATGTAGAAATCTTTAGAAAAGTTGTTGAAGATAGGTTTTATAGCACTTTATTTGGTGGGGTTGGGTCTAGAAGGCTTTACAGAGAGCTTTGTGAGCTTGCACTAAGTTCAAAAAGCAATAAAATTGCATTAAGTAGACACTATTACACGCAAGTGCATCAGTGTGTAGATAGGTCTTTAAGAAACGCAATCAATGATTTGGAAGCTCAAGGGTTAATTGAAGCGGTAAAAAATAAGCCAGGCTATGTGTATATCTATTTAAAAGACTTCACAAAAAATAAGGAGTTTCAAGGGAGTAAATTCAATAAAAACACTCTCCTTTCCCCTTTTTTTTTAAGAATTATTAACTTTTTACAAAAGAACGCACAAAGGCTAAAAAGCGTGAAGTATAGAGTTAATAACCAAATTTGCGAGCTTAAAGAGATCGTTTTTAATAAATTCAGACAATTTAACAACTTACTTTTTAGTTTTAATCCTCTAAATGACACACAGACAATTTTTACGCTCAATTATAAGAGCTTGAGCAAAAAAGCACTCCCTAGTAACAAATGCCCTTATCAAAAAGCTATTGTGTTGAAAAATTTGCAAAGAGCTTTTAATAGATTGAGCGTTAAATCTAAAGATTTAAGAGTATGCGCATAAAGGCTTAGATTATGGCTTATGTAAAGAACGCTTTATACTTACCACTAGATAGCCTTCTAGAAAAAAATGGCTATAGATTTAACGCACAAAAAAGCACTAAAATTTGGAAAGTTTATAGCAACGGCAATGAAAAGATTCTTGTAAGACAAAGCGCTAATTTTCAATGGTTTTATGTGAATTGCGACAATAAAGCTGATAGCGGTAATATTATCAATTTTTGTAAGAACAGAAATTTAGACTTAATAGGTTTTACGCAAGGCTTAAGCGTAAATGACAACACCATAAAAGAAAATACTCTTAGACTAGCCAGTAAAGAAGCGGATAAATCTAAAGAGCAACAAAAAATTATTGATAAATTCAATCAATTTGAGCTTTATGATTTAACTAATTCCAAAATGTTAGAAAAAAGAGGGCTTAAGGGTAATCTCTTTTTAGTCTATAACCACTCTTTAAAAAAAGACAAACATAATAACATGTGTGTGCCTAACTTCTTATATTCTAAAAATAGCCATTCTAATAAAATCATTTCTTACACTAGACGCTTAGAAAATCCTATGACTAGCTTAAACAATCAAGTATTAGGCAGACCGCTCAATGTTTTAAATAAGGGGGAAAAAGGTATAGAAATGCTGGCTCCTAAGGATTTAAAGTTAATTAAAAATATTGTTTTGAGCGAAAGCATTATTGATAGCATGAGTTATTTGCAATTAAGAAAGCTCAATGCTTATGAAAGTATTCTATTAAGCTGTAATGGGCAATTTAATGCTAATAAATTAGACGCTTTTTTAGAAAAATTATTGAGCGATATTGAGCAATCTAAAAGCAAAGAATACGCTGACTATCTTAAAAAGGTTCAGAGTTTTGAATTATATAAAGGCACTCAAACAAGAATTGAAAATAAAACAAACACCACTAGAGATAACTTAACTATCCATTTTTCAAGGGCTAAATATCCTAGTAGCACAGATTTCATGCCAGCTAAAGATTGGGTCAATGAAAGCGTGAAAAGTTTAGATGAATTAGTTAAGGTGATTACAAACTACCATTATTCAAGCGCGATTTATAAGAATAACTATAGAAATACCCATAACACCAAAGGCTTTTCTAACTTGCTTATTTTTGATATAGATAATGACAAAGATAAGCCTAATATTAGCCTAGAAGAGACTAAAAATCTCTTTAAAAAACATGGCATAGAAACGCTTATTATCCCATCAAGAAACCATAGTGAAACCACCCCTTGCTAAAGCAAGGAGCTTCCTAACTAAAGCGCCCTAATGGACACTAACACGAAAGGCTTTGTTCTTTAAAGTCTGCATGGATATTTCCTACCCCAAAAAGACTTAACCCTTTG